>DATJLN010000056.1:0-151345 GCA_035509535.1 Xanthobacteraceae bacterium
GCAACTTACCCCTTGGTAACAACCGGCGGCGGGGCCTTACCCTTGCCGACTTGAGCGCAGCCGGCGATGCTCAGGAGAGCCAACACCGCGGCTGTTGCTAGAGCGAGCTTTTTCATGAAGAGAACTCCCCCTTGTCATGACACGCTTAACCATACGCGGGATGCCGCAAGTCCTCTAGTGCTGAAAAGACACACTCGCGATCTGATTGCATTGTGTTTTCAGTTCCATGCGGCATTTTTCGGCGTCCCAAGGTAGGTCGGCACCGCAGAAACGATGCGGTCGGCCTCTGGCCCATCAAACCTCCAAGATATTCCCGAAATGGCGGAGGCCGAGGTTCGAACCTGTCTGATTCCGGGTGCAGCGACGGCTTGACTCGCAAACGTTGCAAATATGACGCAGTGCAAGAATCTATGATGCCGTGCCGAACATTTGCCACGGGGGAAGGGCCAATTAGCGCTAGCATTGAGGCAACGGACGCGATGGACCCAGACCCGTCCGCTTGAACTGGCGGACAATCCGGGACAGCACCAAATCCGTGACCTCATCGGCTCGTTGGGTCATGTGGAGGGGATCATGCGGCACAAGCGAATCGATCGATTCTGTTCTGTCCGGCTGGCTGGCATCGCTACCGCGGCGGTTTTGGCAAGCTTGAGCTTCCAGTCGGCCTATGCGCAGAACAGCAACGCCAAGCCGTCGGGGATCGTGCGGCAGGGTCCCGGCGCGACGCTCTACACCAGCGGGTCGGGCCCGTACTACATCGAATTCCGCTCACGCTTCTCGTGGGATTACGGCCACACCTACATCGTTCACGGCAGAGTCGGCGAGGCGCCGACCCACGCCAGCGTCGCGGGACTGTCGCCGGTCGGCGACGATTCCACTTCCTGGGTGATCGGACATTACGTCCCGGTGCCCGCCGAAACCGGCTGGACCGACGGCGATCTCGAAGACAAGTACGTCACCGCGCGCTATCGCGTGCTGATGAGCAAAGAACAATATGATCGCGTGATGGCTTATGTCCGCGACTTGCAGGGTCGCTCGCATGTCTGGAGCGCGGAGCTTTATAACTGCAATGCTTTCGTCTCCGACATCGCCCGCGAGATGGGCATGAAAGTGCCGGCTTCGACGTTGATCTATCCGAAGATATTCATTACTCACCTGCGCCTGATGAACACCACCAATCCGAATGCCGACGCGACGCTGGTGAGCGACAACGTCAAGGAAATGAGCAACCCGACCCGCGACGGCCGGGCGATGATCATGAGCGGCGTTCACGCTATCCACCCCGATGGCACGCCGGTGACGGATGTGGCCGCGGCGTCGCCGCCGCCGAAGCCGGCACCGACGACGAAAGTCACCATCGGCGCCGTGCGGGTATCAAGCAAAACGACCGCATCCGCGCCTTCGCGCTAAAGACGGAACACCCGTGACACAATCAAGACTTACAGCGTTTGCCGCGCTGGCGGCCGGCTTGCTTCTTTCGGCTTGCGCCGCGGCTCCGGTTTCAACAGCACGCTCGTCGCCGCCTCCGAGTTCTTCACCGGACAATCCGATGTCGGGCCAATTTTCGGAGGCAACGACGCCTGCCGGCCCGCAACGCGATCTGACGGTGCAAGAAAAGAAGGTGATCATGGACGCGGTCGCGCCGTCATTGCGCAATCCGGGCTCGGCCCGCTACAAATGGGCGAAGTTCCCGATGATCGTTACCGAGAACACGGTGAATTATTGCGCGGTGGTCGACGCGCAAAGCCCTTATCCCGCGTATAACGGCGCGCAGGCCTATATCGTCGAGGCCGATGTGTCGGGCGGCCGCGTGACAGGCGCTACGATGGGACTCATCGCCGGGGGCAAGGACTTCGCAATCGTCGGCAAGATGTGCGCGAAGTACGGGCTCGACCCGAAGAAATCGAGCTGAGCAAAAAGCGTCGGCGATCTTCGCCCGCCGGCTCCCGCGCAAGCTGGAGCAAAATCGCGAAAGCGGAAACGGATCTCGGAAAAGATCGCGCTCGGGCAAAAAGGCCTAAGCCTGCGGCGTCCATTCTTCGGCGCTGGCGCCGGCGAGCGACTGCACCCGCGCCTCGTCGGCGGCAAGCTCTCTGGCCGGCCCGGAATAGACCACGTGGCCGTCGTCGAGCACATAGGCGTGGTCGGCGACTTCAAGGCTCATGCGCACGTTCTGCTCGACCAAAAGCACGGTAATGCCCTCCGCGCGCATCTTGGTGACGATGCGAAACACTTCGCGCACGATCAGCGGCGCAAGACCTTGCGACGGCTCGTCGAGAATGAGCAGCTTCGGATTGAGCAACAGCGCGCGCGCGATCGACAGCATTTCCTGCTCGCCGCCGGAAAGCTGCCGGCCCTTGTTGGACTTGCGCTCCTCGAGCCGCGGAAACAGCGCGTAAATGCTCGCCAACGTCCAAGGTCCCGGCCGCTCCATCGGCACCAGGAGATTTTCCTCAACCGTGAGGTTCGGAAAAATCTTGCGCCCCTCCGGCACATAACCGACGCCGAGCGCGGCAACGCGAAACGACGGCCAGCCGGTGGTTTCAGCGCCGAAGATCTTCACGTGTCCTTCGCGCGGCGGGGTCAGTCCCATCAAGCTGCGCAAGGTCGTGGTCTTGCCGGCGCCGTTGCGGCCGAGGAGCGCCGTCACCTGGCCCTCGGCAGCTTCAAGGCTGACCCCGTGCAGGATGTGGCTCTTGCCGTAATAGGTGTGAAGCCCGTCGGCGATCAAAGCTGCGGTCATGCTGTCAACCCTCGTCGGCCGGTGCAATGCTCACGCTGCCTGTCCGAGATAGGCGGTCTGCACCGCCGTGTTGGCGGCGATTTCCGCCGGCGTTCCCTCGGCCAGGAACTTGCCCTGATCCAGCACCATGATGCGGTCAGCGAGGTGGAACACCACGCGCATGTCGTGCTCGATCAAGACGATCGTGAGCTTGGAGTCCTTGTGCAGTTTCCGGATCAGCTGCGTGATGTCATAGGTTTCCTGATCGCCCATGCCGGCGGTCGGCTCGTCGAGCAGAAGCAGGCGCGGCTTGAGCGCCAGCGCCATCATGATCTCGGTGGCGCGCTGGTCGCCGTGCGACAGTTCGCCGACCGGCCGGTCGGCCTTGTCGGCGAGATTGCCCATGACGAGCAATTCGGCGACGCGGTCGCGGATTTTCACGTCGTCGGCCTGCGACAGCCAGGCGCGCAGGCGCAGGCCGGAGGCGACCTCGGTCGGGATGCGCAGATTCTCCCGCACCGTCAGTTCGGGGAAGACTTCGGTGATCTGGAAGGTGCGGGCCATGCCGCACCACACCCGACGCGCCGGCAACAGGTGCGTCACATCCTGGCCGTCGAAAATGATGCTGCCCGAGGTCGGCGTGAAGAAGCCGGTGATGAGATTGAAGAAGGTCGTCTTGCCGGCGCCGTTCGGACCGATGATGGCGCGCAACTCGCCGGGTTCCACCGTCATCGAGATGTCGTTGACGGCAATCAGGCTGCCGAAATGCTTCGAGACGTTTTTGACCTGGAGCAGACTCACGACACGGCCTTTCGTCGAATGATGCCAAGCACGCCACGCGGGAAGAACAACACCACAAGCACGAAGAACAAGCCGATGAACGACATCCAGTTCTCGGTCTCGCTCGAAATATAGTCCTGCAGCACCAGGAAGATCGCGGCGCCGATCAGCGGGCCCCAGAAGCTGCGCATGCCGCCCAGCACCGCCATGATGACGAAATTGCCGGATTGGTCCCAGCGCAAGGCGCGCGGATCGACGAAGTCATTCAGCAGTGCGTAGAGCGAACCGGCAACGCTGACGAAGAAGCAAGAGATGACCCACGATATCCAGATGTGCCGGTCCACCGGTATCCCCAAGAATCGCGCGCGGCGCTCGTTCTCGCGGATGGCGAGCAGCGTGCGGCCGAACGGCGATCGCAACAGGAACGCCATTGCCGCGGCGCAGACCGCGAATATGGCGAGCACGAAATAATAGAATGCCTTGTTGTCGTTGAGGATGTCGACAGTGGTGAAGCCCAGATTGATCGGCATGCGATGCCAGGCGCTGACGCCGTCGTCGCCATGCGTGAGCGAGAACCATCGGAAGGCGATGAAGTAGAACACCTGGCCGAAGGCGATGGTGCACATGGCGAAATAGACGCCGCGCAGCCGCACGATCATCGGGCCGATGATCGCGGCCGCCGCCGTAGCGACGGCAACGCCGACCAGCATGCCGAACGGCGTGCTTGGATACAGCAGCTTGATTGTCAGTGCGGTTCCATAGGCGCCCAAGCCGAAATAGGCGGCATGTCCGAAGGACAGCACGCCCGTATAGCCGAGCAGGAAATTCAGCGCCATGGCGGCGAGCGCGTAGATCACGACGCGGCTGCCCAGTTCGACATAGCCGCCGACATGCGGCAGCCAGAACGGTGCCGTCAGCAGCAGCGCCCAGACCAAGGCGTCGGCAGCGCCCTTGTCAAGTTTCGGCATCAGAAACGTCCCTCTTCACCCAGCAGGCCGCGCGGCCGCACAATGAGCACTGCAGCCATCATCACGTAGATCACCGCCTCGCTGGCGGACGGAAAGAACACGCTGGTGACGCCCGACGCGACGCCGATCAGCAGTCCTCCCAAAAGCGTGCCGGGCAGCGAGCCGAGGCCGCCGACGATGATGGCAATGAAACTCGGCATGATCAGATTGTCGCCGACTGTCGGCTGCAGCCCGAGCATGCCGGAGGCAAGCACGCCGGCAAGTCCGGCGAGATAAATGCCCAATCCGAAATTGAGGTTGCGCAGCACGCGCACATTCACGCCGAGCACCGACACGGTTTCGAGATCGAGCGTGCCGGCGCGGATGCGGATCCCGAGCCGCGTATAATTGAGGATCAGAAACAGCCCGGCGACGGCCGCGCCCACCAGCGCCACCATGAACACGCGGTAGCCGGTAAGAAAGAAAAATTGGTAGCTGAGCGGCTTCGACAGCCACGTCGGAATCGAGAACGGCAGGCTCTGCGCGCCCCAGATAAACCGCGTGCCGTCTTCGATCATGAAGGCTAGGCCGAATGTCAGGAGCAGACTGTAGAGCGGATCGCGCCCGTAAAGCCGCCGGATCAGGACGCGTTCGACCAGGACGCCGATGCCCGCCACCAGGAACGGCGACAAGATCAGCGCCCCCCAGAATCCGAGATAGGGGATCAGCGTATAGGCGAGATAGCCGCCGATGGCGAGGAACCCGCCATGGGCGAAATTGATCACGCCCGACAGGTTGAGAATGAGCGAGAGGCCAAGCGCCATCAACGCATAAAACGCGCCGATGATGAGGCCGTTGAAGACATTGAACAGAACAAGCTGTGTCATTTGCGCAGCGAGGTCCCTACGCGACCCAATGCCATAGCCGGCCATCCGCCCGCGCAGTCACGACTGCCGATACGAGCGCGGTTAGCTTCCACAAGCCTCATTAAACCCCCACTTGCTCTGGAATTCCCAGGCGCCGCTCCCAACGGCGCCTGGTTATCTCTCGTTCGATTGCACCGGCCGCCATCTGGCCGGCGTCACGTCGCAATCGGACTCAATTCAGGCCGGCGACGCTTATGCCGGCCGAATCTATGCCGCACAAAGTTACGCCGGCCAAGTCATCTTGCAGCCGGTCTGGTCGACGGGCAGCGCCGCCTCGTCGCCTTTGACGAGCTGAGTGACATTGAACAGATCTTCCGGATCGCCGCCTTTTGGCGCCGGCTGCGAATGGCCGACGAACAATGTCGGCATCAGCTGGTTGTCGCCGACACGGTAGTACGGATTGTTCGGCATCAGCGCCACTTCCGGCGGCAGCACCAGGCCCTGCATGGCCTTGGCCATCTTGACCGGGTCGAGCGATTTCGCCTTCTCGGCCGCGAGCTTGCAGGTATGGACGGAGGCAAAGCCGAACCAGGTGCGCGCCGTCGGCACGCTGCCGCCGGAGCGCTTGCGGACGTCGGCGACGAACTCCGCAACATGCGGCACGCCGGGCTGCTTCCAGTACCATTCGAAGACCCAGTCGCCAAACAAGGCCTCCGGCGGCAGACCCTTGTTGACTTCGAGCTCTTGTTGCGCGCCCGCGATGTGGATTCGCTGATTGAGGCCGAACTGCACCGCCTGCTTGAGGCAGTTGATCATATCGTCGCCGGCGAGCAGAAGGATGAGCGCGTCGGGGTTGGTTGATTGCGCCTTGATCAGATAGGACGAGAAATCGGTGCTTTGCAGCGGCACCTGATCGGAGCCCACCTCAGTGCCGCCAGCCGCCTTCAGGCTGGCTTCGAAGCCCTGCTGGAGCGAGTGGCCGAAGGCATAGTCGGTCGTGATGAAGTACCACTTCTTGCCATACTTATCCAACAGCAGCTTCGACACCGAGTTGGTTTCCATGCGCGTCGTGTTGCAGACGCGGAATACGTTCCAGTGGCACTGCGTGCCGGTGACGCTGTCGGTGTGACCGCCGGGGACGATGTGGAAGACGCCCTTCTCGAAGGAGACGTTCGCCATCGCCTGCGCCAGGCCCGAGTTGATGTTGCCAAGAAGGAAGTTGACCTTGTCGCGCTCGATCAGCTTGTTGGCTTTTTGCACCGCCGTGGCGGCATCGGCGCTGGTGGAGTCCTCGACCAGAAGCTCGGCCTTGCGCCCGAGAATGCCGTTTTTGGCGTTGATCTGGTCGAGCGCGAGCTGGGCGCCGATCAATTCGTTCTTGCCCAGCGCGGCGTAGGTTCCGGTCAGCGGATTGTCGAGGCCGATCTTGACCGGCTCGTCGGCGAGCGATTTGACCACGAACGGGCTCGCCACTTGCAGTGCGCCGATCGTAAGACCGGCCTTGAGCACCGTCCGGCGCGGAATTCGGGCGCCGATAATCTCCTTAGACATCACGTTCTCCCCTTGAAGCTCTGTTGATTGTCTTTTGTGGTCGGTCATCTATCCATAAATGACCGACGATTTTCAATCAAACGAATGTAGCACGGCGGGGCCCGGCACAAGGCGCCAAGGCTTGCGGCGGGGTGGCCGGCCCCTGAAGCCGCTGCGCCGCCTATTTCTTACGCACTGCCGCCCGCCGGCGGGCTTTATTGGCACTCAACCGCCTGCTCGCGCTGGAAAAACCCGTTCCAGGCCTCGTGCAATTGGGCGATGGCAGGCTCGATCGGTGGGACAAAGAGCCGCTCCCCCTCCCGGCGCAAAAGGCCAAGGCGATCGAGCGTCGCAAGCCCGGCGGCAACGTCGAAATCAACGTTAACCCCGAAGTTTTTTGCAAGCCACGCTTCGATACGGGCCGCGACTTCGCTCGTGGTCGGCGCCGTGTCCGCCGTGCGGGCAAAGTGATACGTGAGCAGCGCCTCCTTGGCTTCCTGATCCTCGGCCGTGCCGATCAGATAGTCGAAGATGCCCGCGTTGTTATTGATATTGCGGTAGTAGATATTTTCGGTGAGCTCCATGTGATACTTCAGCGACTGATGCTGATATTTGAACCACTGGCGCATCGCAAAGCCGCCGAGCGCCACGATCCCCATCAGCGCGGCGAGCGCCGTCTTCAAATCCGCGTCCGCGATCTTGCCGGATCCGCCGAGATAAATTCCGGCCACGATGAACAGCACGGAAATCGTGGCATAGAGCTTGACCACGATGGGTATGCCGCCGGCGATCGCCGGCACGCTGAGAAAGGCCTTGTCGAAATTGCTCATGACGACGCGGGCATTTGGAAACAGCGCGTAGAGATCGCCGCAGGCGATGTTGCGGAAATATTTGAGCAGCACCGAGCCTGGCACGATCTTGCGCCGCTTCAGGTTGCGCAGCTCCCGGCGCGAGCCGATCTCGGCCTGCGTCTTCATCGCCACTAACAGGACAAGGTCGTCGAACACTTCGATTTCAACTTGGCGCCGCCGCCAGCCGAACCATTCGCTGACCTCGAACTGCTCGACATGGTGGCCGCGCCGATAAAAGCGCACCTCGCGGAAATCGTCGTGCTCGGCCTTGACCTCGACCGGCACGGTGCGTTTGCGATGCGCGTCGGCGACGTCTTCGTGCGGCAGCTCTTTGAAATTCGCGTCTTTGAGAACCTGGTCGAGCGAGCGGATCAGATCGTCATAGGCGCAATCGCTCTTGGCCCGGTCGGTGGTGGCGAGGCCGGCGACATCGGGGCTGAAATAGTAGTAATCGTCGCGCAGGCGATCGAGCGTCGTGGAATATCTGTAGTGGCAGATCGTGCGGAACGTGCGGGCAAAGCGCCAAAACAGCGCGCATTCGTCCGCGTCGACGAAAGCGCCTTGTTTGACCAGGGTGCCGAGAAGATCTTCCTTGCGAACCGGGATGAATTTGTCGCCTGCCTCGTTCGCGGCCGGCTGTGAGATCTCCGTCATCGCATCCAATGTTCGGCCTCTGTGCTGCGTCGAAGTTCCGTGCCGCGATCATTCAGGGCGAAGCATAAATGCTCCGCGCGTCGGCGGTGAAGGCCTTGCGCGAGGCCGGATCCAGATAAAACATGTGGCCGCCGCGATAGAGTTTCAATTCCGCGCGCTCTGAAATCGCCTGGCCTTCCTGGCCCTCGAACCGCGGCAAGTGCTGCAGCACGTAGCGCGTGCCGGAATAGGGCGTCACCATATCGCTATAGCCATGAGCGATCAGGAGCCGGAACGACGGCGTCAGCGCCAGCAGGACGCGAAGATCGTCGGCGACGCTCGGCGGGTTGCGGCCGCCGCTTCCCCAGTCCCACCGGTGAGAGATTTCCGAGGCCAGCAGATTGTAGGTCATATCGGTCTTGAAGCCGAGTTCGTCGCGGGCGTAGCCGACGAAGGCGCTGCCATAGCCGCGGATGACGCCGTCGAGAATCGGATCCGGTCCGCTGGGCGCCGGCGATTCCGGAAATGGATCGTCGGAGGCGAAGGTCGCGTCATAGTGGCTGACGATTTTGTGACTGCCGGGATAGAGATTCTTCACATAGTTGCTGCGGATGAAGCCGCGCGTTTCAGCGAGGACATCGGGCGACAGCCCGGTAAAGCCGGCGACGCGTGCATAGAAGGCCTTGGCCGCATCGCCCTGCAGCGGCGGTCCGGCAAGCGTCGTCAGGTAGTCGGTGAGCGCGAAGTGCTCGGCTTGCGCCAGCGCCTCGGTGCTGAACTTGCCGTCGCGCTCGAGCTTGGCCGCGGCGAGTGAGGGCAGTTGCAAGGCCGCGCCAAGCGCGAATCGGTCGCCGCCGAATTGAAATGCGCCTTCCAGGAGCGGCGACAGCATCACAATGCCGGACACCATGATGCCCTGGTCGCTCTGCAGGACGCGTGCGACCTTGGCGGCGCGAAAGCCGCCATAGCTCTCGCCGAGGATGAATTTCGGCGCGGCCGCGCGGCTGTTCTTGGCGACATAAAGCGCGATGACCTTGGCCATGGACTCGGCGTCTTCGTCGACGCCCCAAAAGGCCTTGGCGCCGTCGGGCTTGGCGGCCCGGCTCCAGCCGGTGCCGACCGGATCGATCAGGACCAGATCGGTGAAGGCGAGCCAACTGTCGGGATTGTCGACGAGCTTGACCTTCGAACCGTCGCGGCCGTCCATGCCGAATTCGGCGATGCGTGGTCCGACCAGGCCGAGATTGAGAAATGCCGAAGCCGCGCCCGGCCCGCCGTTGAAGACGAAGGTGACCGGGCGCGGCGCGGCGCTGTCGGATTTCGCGACGAAGGCCGTGTAGAAAATCGCGGCCGAACGCTGCCCCGACGTATCGAACAAGGAGAAGGTGCCCGCGGTCGCCGTATAAGCGAGCCTGCCGGACGGCAGGCTGATGCTATGTTCGGTGACGGAATCGGCGGGCAATAACGACAGCACGCCCGATCCGTTGTCCTGGCTGGTTATGTTGGCGACACTCTGCGGCTGGCCGCTCGGCCGCTCGGCGCCGGGCCGTTCGCCATTGCGACCGGGGTGATCTTGCGCCAGCGCGACGCTCGTGGCGGCGACAACAAGAAGGGCGGCGGCGAGAGCACGGCGTAAATCAAGCATGAAACCTTCCTGGAACTGCGGCCTTTGCGGAACGGATGGCGCGCCTTACTCGAGCTCGACATCACCTTCGATCTCGACCGCGAGCCCGATACCGCCGACGGTCAAAACCATCTTGGCCGGCAAGGCCTCATTGCCTTTCAGGCGGCCGGCTGACACCGCCTGACGCACCGCCTGCTCGATCTCGCGTTGTGAGGTGATGCCGACTTTCTTGAGAAACTTGCGCACGCTCACATTGAGTACATCCTCGTTCATGATCGCCTCGTGAAAGTGCCGGAAAAATGACCGTTTCCGCTTTCATTTTATCCGATCAGCCGCCGTGAAACGACTGCCCGCCAAGCGTGCAGCAACCGGTAGACAAGTCCGGCAATATCGGGGAAGTTCTGCCCCCCAAGCGGCGCCCAGATCTTCGTTTGAGCATGATCTTTTCGGGAAGTTGCCGCCCTCGGATCAACTCCAAGGGCATGCTTTTCGGGATTATGCGCCAACCGCCGCAGGTCGGAGAAATCAGCATGGCTTTCCCCCGCGCCTCCAAAGCGCTAGCGCGTTTCACTGTTCTCGATCTCACCCGCGTCCGGTCCGGGCCCACCTGCGTGCGTCAGCTTGCCGATTGGGGCGCCAACGTCATCAAGATCGAGACACCGCCGGGGATGGACGATCAGATGGGTGGCCCGCGCGAAGGGCCCGATTTTCAAAACCTGCACCGCAACAAGCGCAGCATGACGCTCAATCTGAAGGCGCCGGAAGGACTCGCCGCCTTCAAGCGCATGGTGAAGAAGGCCGACGTCGTGGTCGAGAATTTCCGGCCCGACGTGAAAAAGCGGCTGGGCATCGACTACAAGGTCCTGTCGAAGATCAATCCCAAGATCGTTTATGCCAGCATTTCCGGCTTCGGCCAGGACGGCCCCTATGCCAATCGTCCGGGCTTCGATCAGATCGCCCAAGGCATGGGCGGCCTGATGTCGATCACCGGCCTGCCGGGCAATGGCCCGGTGCGCGTCGGCATCCCGATCGCCGATCTGACCGCCGGCCTGTTCGCGGCGACCGGCATTCTGGTCGCATTGCTCGAACGCGAGAAATCCAAGAAGGGCCAGCACATCAGCACGTCGCTGCTGCAGGCACAGATTTTCATGCTCGACTTCCAGGCCGCGCGTTACCTCGTCAACGGCGAAGTGGCCAAGCAGGCCGGCAATAATCATCCGACCAGCATTCCGACCGGCGTGTTCAAGACCAAGGACGGGCACATCAACATCGCGACGACCGGCGGGCGCATCTGGCAGCGCTTCTGCGAGGCCGCCGAAGCGCCGCATCTTTTGAAAAACCCCGATTACGAAACCGCGGAATCGCGTTCGAAGAACCGCGATGTGCTCAATGCGGAGATCGACAAATTGCTCGCCGGCCGCACCAGCGCCGAATGGGTCGAGCGCTTCAACGAGGCCGGGGTGCCATCCGGGCCGATCTATTCCATCGACCAGGTCTTCGCCGATCCGCAGGTCGAGCATCTCGGCATCGCGCAGAGCGTTACCAAGAAGGACAAGAGCAAGATGACGCTCGTCAGCCAGCCGGTGACCTTGTCGCGCACGCCGTCGCGACTCGTTGCGCGGCCGCCGGCGCTCGGCGAGCACACCGACGCGGTCCTCAAGGAGTTCGGCTTCAGCAAGCGCGACATCGCGGCGCTGCATAAGGCCAAGGCTGTGTGAGCGGCGCGGTTTGGTCCGCGTCGGGAAATTCAAGGAGTCGTAAATGTCTCAGACCGACAAGATGCTGTCGCGCAAGGAAAGCGGCACAGGCTTCGTGATCTTCAATAATCCGGAGCGGCACAACGCGGTGTCGCTCGATATGTGGGAAGCGGCCAAGCGCATCCTCGACGATTTCGCCGCCGACAACGACATCCGCGTCGTCGTGCTCACCGGCGCCGGCGGCAAGGCTTTCGTTTCCGGCGCCGACATTTCGAAATTCGAAAACGAGCGCGCCACGGTCGAAGCGCAGCGCGCTTATAACGCCAAGACCGACGCGACCTATACCAGCATTGCCGAATTTCCCAAGCCGACCATCGCCATGATCCGCGGCTATTGCATCGGCGGCGGGCTTGGGCTCGCCACCTGCTGCGACCTGCGCATCTGCACCGACAATTCGCGCTTCGCAGTGCCGGCGGCCAAGCTCGGCATCGGCTACGGCTATAACGGGCTCAAGCGCCTGGTCGACATTGTCGGGCCGGCCTTCGCCAAGGAGATCTTCTATACCGCGCGGCAGTTCGACGCGAAGGAGGCGGCGGATATGGGGCTGGTCAACCGCGTCGTGCCGCCGGCCGAGCTCGAAACCTACGTCAAAAGCATCACCGACATGATCTGCGCCAACGCGCCGCTCACCATCAAGGCGGTGAAAGGCACCGTGAGCGAGGTGCTCAGAGAGGATTCCAAGCGCAACCTCGCGCGCTCGGCCGAGCTGGTCGAGGCCTGCTTCAAGAGCCGCGATTACACCGAAGGCCGCACCGCGTTCATGGAAAAGCGCAAGCCGGTGTTTACCGGGTCGTAGGCGTGGGCCGTGCGGTTTCGCTTGCCCATGGTCCGGCGACAAGCAGCCGGGCGGCGCTTGAGCGGGCAATCAATGGATAAGTCCGCTGCAGCCGAAATGAGCTGAACCCGCCGAAGCGCTGCCCACTCTTGCCCACCGCGTCGGGGAAGCGGCGCGTCCGCGCGCGCGTTGCGCCGGCAAAGGGGGCTTATCAGCATCCAGTCCAGCTTGCTAAGCTGCGTACGAAAAGTGCGAGCGCATTAATGACTCGCAGCACCGAGCGGGGAGGGCGAGTGGAATGTTTCGGGCCACCAAAGACATCAAATTGCCGACGACGATCACCGGTTCGCTGCCGCGGCCGAGCTGGTACACCGAAAATCTCGGCACGCGGCATTTTCTCGAAGCCATGGTGAGCCGCCGCTTCCGCGAGCAATATGAAGACGCGCTGACCTGCTATTTGCGCGACCAGGAGGTCGCCGGGCTCGATATCGTCACCGACGGCGATTGCCGGTTCGACGATGATGTCGGCGGCCAGAGCTGGACCGCCTATCCGCCGAACCACATGTCCGGTCTCGACGTCGAACATCCCGTAGCGACGCCGGCCGGCCGCGGCGGCATCTGGTTTCCGCGCGGCCACATTTTGCACGATTATCTGGAATCGCGCGTGATGCCGATCATCACCGGACCGGTCGGCCGCGGCAACCTGCAATACACCGCGATGTGGAAAGCGGCGCAGCGCTTCACCGAGAAGCCGGTCAAGTTCGGCGCGGTCTCGGCCGAGATCGTCGCCTTTGCGCTGCAGGACCGGCACTACAAGAGCTTGCCGGATCGCATGTTCGCCATCGCCGATGCCTTCAACGAGGAATATCACGAACTTGCCGATGCCGGCTGTCCGGTGATCCAGATCGAAGAGCCGCAGATCCATCTGATCGCGGTGCGCAAGATCCAGGACAAGGTGATCACGCCGCAATTGATGGTGGAAGTGTTCAATCGCACGGTAAAGGGCCTGCGCGCCAAGACCGAGGTGTGGGCGCATTCCTGCTGGGGCAATCCGTCCCAGCAGCGCATGTTCGCGCAGGTGCAGAGCTACAAGCCCGCGCTCGAGACCTACAATACGGTGGACGCGGACGTGATCACTTTCGAATCGTCAAGCTCGGGCGGCATCGACCTCGAAGCGATCGGCAAGACCATCACCGACAAGAAGATCGCCATCGGCGTGATCGATCATCACACGCTGCAGGTGGAGAGCCCGGACGAGGTCGCCGAGAAGATCCGCGCCGCCCTCAAATTCATTCCGCCGGAGCGGCTGGTGATTTCGACCGATTGCGGCATGGGCCGCGAGGGCATGAGCCGCCGCCATGCGTTCTACAAGATGGTCTCGATCGTGCTCGGCACCAATATCGTGCGCAAGGAGCTGGGCTTCCCGCTGGCCGAATGTCTCGCCGCCGACGAGCGCTATTCGCTGGTGGTGCCGACGAAATAGACGGCTTCGTTCCTCAAAACGAATTGACTCGCGATCTAGCAAGCCGGGGTGCTTCGCCATCGCTCCGCGCGGCGGCGGACCTTATGCGCGCGTTCGCAAGCTCGGGCGAAGCGGTATATTGATTTGGCGCATGTCCGCGGCGGAAAACCGGTGACCACTTTTCCGGGATCTGCTTTTCCGGGACCTGCGCCAGGAGCGAGATGCGGGCCAAAATTCACACCTTGTCTCGGCGGCGCGCGGCCGTTACATATCGCGCCGCGTCGCTCAGGCTTTGCCCTTCTGGAGAGGTGGCTGAGTGGTTGAAAGCACCGCACTCGAAATGCGGCATACGGGCAACCGTATCGGGGGTTCGAATCCCTCCCTCTCCGCCATCCCGGCCTGCGCCGCCGACCGCCGATGAAACCGGGAAATTCGCGGAACCGGGCCGAAGGGATCACATCGCCCGCTTGCGCGTTATTAGGGGGCATGGAGGGCTTACCCGGAATCATGGAGGGCTTACCCGGAATGGTGACGGCGTCGTCGGGCGCCGTGGGATGGCTGCCCGCGGTCCGCAATTGGTGAGGGCCGCGGCGATGCCGCGTGTCGCGTCACCGCATCCGGCGGCCCGCCCGTGCTGAAGTCTGCTGGAGCGACCATGCCGAAGTGCTGCATTGCCGGGCGGTGAAGCGAAGTTGCAAACGCGGAACGGTGTCATGTCGATCATTCCAATTCTTGCGCAATCCGCCTTCGAGCCGGAAACGATCGAAGCTTTGGTTTCGGTATTCGAGGATGCCTGGCAGAAAGTCGAGCAGTCGGGAAGCAAGCTCGCTTCGCCGGGCTACAAACGCGCGGCGCAGGAGATTCTCGCCAAGAGAATTATCGAGACGGCGCAGCGCGGCGAATTCGATCCGCGCAAGCTTGCCGACGATGCCGTGACGTTTTTGCAGCAGTCCTACGCGTGATCTGGAATCCGGGTCCCGCGCACAGACACTTTTCAGATCAAGCTGGATTTTTCAGGTCAGGCTGGATTTTCCTTGGAGCATGATCTTGTCCGAAAGCCGGTGTCCGCTTTCGGTCCAAGGGCATGCTTTTCAGGGTATGCTCTAATCCGCGTAGCCGAGGAACCGCGACTCGAAATCTGCGTTCTGCCGATAAGCGAGGCGGCGACTGCGCTCCTGCTGGACCATCTCGCGCCACTGCGCGCGAGTGATCTTGCTCTTCGGGCGGAGATTGCCGGCGGCGAGCTTTTGCGACGCGATCGCCGGCCCGGACGTCTGCGCGGGTGCGGCCTGTGCGGCGGCGCGCTGCGGCGCCTCTTCACGTTTTTGTGTAGCCGGCGAAACATGGTTAACGGCTGGATTATCTGCCGCGGCGTCGCGCAGAACCGGCTTTTTCAGATCGGCCAGCGGCGCCGATTTGGTCGCGTTGACGCTCGCGATCATCTCGCTGCGATCGGCCATGACCGGCTGTTTGGGCGCAGAAAACACAACAAAAAACGACACAACAAGCGCGCCGATGATGCCGGCGACGCAAGTGAGGTACGCGAATACGGGCGCCAAGATATCCATTTGAACAACCAACCCTGACCACCCGCCCGCTTTACAATGCTTCGTCTGTGGATTCCGTTCCAGAAAAGGCGCGATTCGGGTGGCTCGGATTTGTCGCTTGGTCACCATTCTCCGGTTCAAAGAAGCGGCCGGGATGCGATTGGCGCTTCCTAAAAAGCAAATGCCCGGCTCGGAGCCGGGCATTGCGCCTTCCTGAAAATCTCGGAGAAGCCGGTTGCGGCGGGCCGCGCGTCTCACATCTGCGAGATGAACTTGGTGTTGAGATAGGCTTGCAGGCCTTCGAGGCCGCCCTCGCTGCCATAGCCTGATTCCTTGATGCCGCCGAACGGCGTCTCCGGCGTCGAGATTGCGATCGAGTTCACGCCGACCATGCCCGATTGCAAGGCGTCGCCGATCAGGGTCGCGGTCTGCGCTGAGCTGGTGAAGGCGTAAGAGGCAAGCCCGAACGGCAACGAGTTGGCGCGCTCGACGACTTCATCAAAGGTCTTGAACCGCACCACCGGCGCCACCGGACCGAACGGTTCCTCGGTCATGATCTTGGAATTGTCCGGCACGTCGGTGACGACGGTCGGCTCGAAGAAATAGCCTTGATTGCCGTGGCGATTGCCGCCGGTCGCGACCTTGCCGCCGCGGTCCTTGGCGTCGCGCACGAAGCTCTCCATCGCATCGATGCGGCGCGCATTGGCCATCGGACCCATGGTGATGCCTTTTTCCAGGCCATCGCCGACCTTGACCGACTTGGCATATTCGGTGAAGCGCGTCAGGAAGCGGTCGTAGACCGGCTCTTGAACATAGAAGCGCGTCGGCGAGATGCAGACCTGGCCGGCATTGCGGAATTTGAACGCCGCAATCGTCTCGGCGGATTTCTCCGGATCGGCGTCGGCGAACACCACGACCGGCGAATGGCCGCCGAGCTCCATGGTCGCCCGCTTCATGCCTTTGGCGGCGAGTTGCGCCAGGTGCTTGCCCACCGGGATCGAGCCGGTGAATGAGATTTTCCGGACGTCATCCTTGGCAATCAGGTGTTCGGAAATCTCCGACGGTACGCCGAAGACGAGATTGAGCACGCCGGCCGGCACGCCGGCATCGGCAAAACAGCGCACCATCTCGATGCAGGCGCCCGGCGTTTCTTCCGACGCCTTGAGAATGAGCGAGCAGCCGGCGGCGAGCGCGCCGCCGATCTTGCGGGCGGGCGTCAGCGTCGGGAAATTCCACGGCGTGAAGGCGGCGACCACGCCGACCGGTTCCTGCAGCACGATCTGGCGCAGGCCCTTGCCGCGGCCGGGCACGATGCGCCCGTAGGCGCGGCGGCCTTCCTCGGCATACCAGTCGATGATGTCCGCCGACGTAATGACCTCGGCGCGCGCTTCCGGGTAGACCTTGCCCTGTTCCTGCACCAGGACTTTGGCGATCATGTCATGCCGCTCGCGCATCAGGTCGGCGGCCTTGCGGATGATCTTGGCGCGGTCATAGGCGGATGTCGCGCGCCAGACGGCAAAACCTTTTTTGGCAGCTTCCAGCGCCTGGTCGAGTTCGGCTTTGCTTGCATGCGGCAGGCGCGCCAGCGGCTTTTCCGTTGCCGGATTGATGACGTCCTCGCCGCGGCCATTGCCGGGCGTCCACTTGCCGTCGATGTAAAGCTCAAGATTGGCGTACATGGCGTATCCTCGCTGGCGTTCCAAGCTGGGCAGCTTCGGGGGGAAGTTCTTGGCGAGTGACTTAGCAGGTTTTGCCGGGGTGTTCATCCCCCGGTGTTGCCGTCATGGCGAGGAGCGCAGCGACGAAGCGATCCAACGCGGTGCAGGCGCCACGGGTTGTTTCGCTTCGCCCGCAATGACGAAGTGCAAATGAAAAGCCCCGGCTTGCGCCGGGGCCTCTTCGGAATGGCGCTGTGAAAATGCGCGTTACTGGATCGTCTCGCCATGCAGCGCGAGGTCGAGACCGTCGCGCTCGACTTCTTCCGAGACGCGCAGCCCGATCGCGAGATCGACAACCTTCAAGATGATCAGCGTCACGACGACGTCGTAAGCGAAGACGATGCCGACGCCGATGCACTGATTAACGACCTGGCCCCAATTGCCTTCGATGGCGCCGGAGGTGCCGCCGTATTCGCTGACCGCGAACACCCCGGTCAGTATCGCACCGGCCATGCCACCCACGGCGTGCACGCCGAAAGTGTCGAGCGCGTCGTCATAGCCGAACATGTGCTTGAGCCCGGTGCAACCCCAATAGCAGATGACGCCCGCGGCGACGCCGATGGCGAGCGAGCCCATCGGGCCGACGAAGCCCGAGGCCGGCGTGATCGCGACAAGGCCTGCGACCGCGCCGGAGCAAACGCCGAGAAGGGTCGGCTTGCCGCGCATCATCCATTCCAGAAGCATCCAGGTGAAGCCCGCCGCCGCGGTTGCGGTGTGCGTGACCAGCATGGCCATGCCGGCCTGCATGCCGGCCGAAACCGCCGAACCGGCGTTGAAGCCGAACCAGCCGACCCACAGCAGCGAAGCGCCGATCATGGTCAGTACCACATTGTGGGGCGGGCCGGCTTCCTTACGCTTGCCGAGCATCAGGGCGGCCATCAGCCCGGCGGTGCCGGAATTGACATGCACCACCGTGCCGCCGGCGAAGTCGAGCACCTTGACCCAGGCATTGCTGTTGGTGGAGTTGAGAAATCCGTCGGGCCCCCACACCCAATGCGCGATCGGCGAATAGACGAAGATCGCCCACAATCCGATGAACCACAGCATCGCCGAGAACTTCATGCGCTCGGCAAAGGAGCCGGCGATCAGCGCCGCGGTGATGATCGCGAATGTCAGCTGGAACATCGAATATACGGATTCCGGAATTGTCGGCGCCAGCGGATTGGGGTTGCCGATGCCGTTGGTGATATCGCTCAAGATGCCTTGCAGGCCGGCGCGGTCGAAGCCGCCGATGAACGCCGAGCCCGAGCGGAACGCGATGCTGTAGGTAAACAACAACCAGAGAATGCTGATGAGACAGGTGATGGCGAAGCTCGTCATCACCGTGTCAGCGACGTTTTTCTTGCGCACCATGCCGCCATAGAACAGCGCCAGGCCGGGAATGGTCATCATCAGCACGATGGCCATCGATGTCAGCATCCAGGCGGTGTCGCCGGAATTGGGCGTGCACTTTTCGAGAACCGTGGCGCTGCAGGCCGGCGGCGTCGCTGCTGCCGCGGCGGCGTCCGCCGGTGCACTCGCTGTCTGTGCAAAGGACGCGTGATAGGTCGGCAGGCTGAACATGATTCCAAGCAGGATCGCGCCTGCAACTCCGATCAGTCCTACGCGGGAGAATCTCTTCAAAAGCATTTGCCTCACTCCTGTCCCTCTTGCGGCCTTCGGCTGCATTTCTTAAAGCGCGGCGGCATCGGTCTCGCCGGTGCGAATGCGCACGGCGTGATCGAGACCGAATACGAAGATTTTGCCGTCGCCGATTTGTCCGGTCTTCGCCGCGGCGCTGATCGCGTCGATGACCCGATCCACTTGATTGGACGGCACCGCGATCTCGATCTTGATCTTGGGCAGGAAGCTCACGGCATATTCCGCCCCGCGATAAATCTCGGTATGGCCCTTTTGCCGGCCGTAGCCTTTCACCTCGGTCACAGTCAGTCCCTGGACGCCGATCTTGGTCAGAGCATCGCGAACTTCATCCAGCTTGAATGGCTTGATGATCGCCATGACGATTTTCATTGATCTGTTCTCCCTGTCACCCGATCGGAGCGCCGACCGGGCCGACACAACCAAGCGATGACCGCCCTGGAATCCGTCCCCCGTCGCGGTCCGCAGGCCGTGATGTAATCAAAGGCCGTGCCAAGTGCTGCTCGGAACGGCGGGCCGGCTGCAGGAAAAGCCGGCGATTCGATGCCGAATCGGCCGGCATTGACAGTAACGGGACGCTGCCGCCTGGTCCGCGATGGGTTCTGGAAGGCACGGCGCGACGAAATTGCATAAGGCGCAGCCCAATTATCAAACGAAGTGCCTAATTCTTAGGCCAAATTCTTAGACCAAGAATCGGGGGATCAAAACAAGATAGTCGGAGATATGCCTTAATCCGCGTCACAGGGCGTCGGCGTCGGTTTCGCCGGTGCGGATGCGCACGGCTTGGTCGATCGGCGTGACGAATATCTTGCCGTCGCCGATCTTGCCGGTTCTCGCCGCCCCGCTCATGACGGCGACGACTTGGTCCACCTGGTCGCCCGCGACGGCGACTTCGATGCGCAGTTTCGGCAGGAAGTTCACGGCATATTCGGCGCCGCGATAAATTTCGGTGTGGCCTTTCTGGCGGCCGTAACCCTTCACCTCGGTGACGGTCATGCCATGCACGCCGATCTTGAGCAGCGCGTCGCGGACTTCGTCGATCTTGAACGGCTTGATAATGGCGGTCACGAGCTTCATGAGGCGTTCCGGGTCGCGCGGTCAAAGTCGGGTGGCCATTTCAGGTCGCCGATGTCGTCGACCGGGGGTTGGCCAAGGTGGGATCCATACTTTAGCGGCATTACCGTCGGGATTTAAGCCCGTTCGTGATTTTTTGCCGCCCTTTGCTCCAGGCCCGGCGCGGTCCCTATCCCGGCTTCCTGGTGCGCAGGCGCAGGAGGCCTTCCTGCGCAACCGAAGCCACCAGCGTCCCGTCGGCCGCGAAGATGAGCCCGCGCGCAAAGCCCCGGGAACCGCTGAGATTCGGGCTGTCCTGAGTATAGAGCAGCCATTCGTCGGCGCGAAATGGCCGGTGCAGCCACAGCGCGTGATCGAGGCTTGCGGCCATGACGTCGTCGCTGAAGACGCTGCGCTGATGCGGGATCAGCGCCGAATCCAGAAGCGTCATGTCGGAGGCATAGGCCAAAACGCATTGGTGGATCGCCGGCTCGTCCGGCAGCCGTCCGGTGGCGCGGAACCAGACATTGAACTTGCCGTCCGGCGTGGCCTCGCCGAGATAGCGGCCATATTCGACCAGCCGCAGTTCGATCGGCCGTTCGCGTTCGTAATAGCGCCGCACCGGTTCCGGCATCAGCGGCAGCACTTTCTGCCGCATCTCGGCATCGCTCGGCAGCGAATCCGGCTTCGGCACGTCCGGCATCCGAAACTGGTGCGACAGGCCATGCTCGATGGTCTGGAACGAGGCCGACATGGAAAAGATCGCGTGACCGTGCTGTATCGCGATCACGCGCCGCGTTGTGAAGCTCCGGCCGTCGCGGATGCGGTCGACCTCATAGATGATCGGCACTTTGGGATCGCCGCCGAGCAGGAAATAGGCGTGCAGCGAATGCGGCGGCCGCGTCGCCACATCCTCGACGGTGCGGCAGGCGGCGACCAGGGCCTGGCCGATCACCTGGCCGCCGAACACGCGCTGCCAGCTCGATTGCGGCGAGCGGCCGCGAAACAGATTCAGCTCGAGAGTTTCCAGGTCGAGGATGTCGATCAGGTCTTGGACGGCAGAGGCCATATTTGTCTCGATGTCACAACCTTTGTCTCGATATCACAACCGCGCGCCACGGCTTAACCGGCTGATGACAGCCTTGCATACGGGATCGGTGACCCCGCGCGCAACCGTGCTAGGATGAAATTGCCATGACCGGGAACCGAGCAGATGTGTTGATCGCGGGCGGCGGCTTTGCCGGGCTGACGCTTGCCATCGCGTTGCGCAAGGCATTGGGGCCGTCCTTTGCGGTGACGGTGGCCGATCCGGCGCTGGTCGCCAATTATGCCAGTGACGAGCGCGCGTCGGCGCTCGTTGCCGGCGTGCGGCGGCTCTATACCGCCATTGGCGTCTGGGACGATGTTGCCGATCAGGCCCAGCCGATCCTCGATATGGTGGTCACCGACAGCAAAGTCGGCGACGCGGTGCGGCCGGTCTTTCTCGCTTTCTCCGGCGACGTCGAGCCGGGCGAGCCTTTCGCACATATGATCGAGAATCGTTACCTCGTCGAAATCCTCGCCGAGCAAGCCAAGAGCTGTGGCATCGATCTGCGCGCGTCGGCCGTCCGCAAGGTGGGCCACGGCGGCGATGCCGCGATCGCGGAGCTTGCCGACGGCACGGTGCTGCAGGCGCGGCTTGTTGTGGCCGCTGACGGCGCGCGCTCGGCGATCAGAGAAAACGCCGGCATCGCCACCCATGGCTGGGATTACGGTCAGTCGGCGATCGTCCTCAATGTCGGCCATGAGCGCGATCATGAAGGGCGCGCCGAGGAGCATTTCCTGCCGGCCGGCCCGTTCGCGATCCTGCCGCTCAAAGGCCGGCGCTGCTCGATCGTCTGGACGGAAACCACCCGCGATGCCGAGCGCATTGCCGCACTGCCGGACGACGACTTCCATGCCGAGCTCGAACAGCGCTTCAAGCTCAAGCTCGGCGAGATCAGGGTGCTCGGCGCGCGCCGCGTGCATCCGCTCGGCTTCTTTGTCGCGCGCTCGTTCATCGCTCCGCGCCTCGCGCTCGTCGGCGACGCCGCCCATGTCATTCATCCGATCGCGGGGCAGGGCTTGAATATGGGGCTCAAGGATGTGGCCGCGCTTGCCGAGGTCGTCGTCGATGCGGCGCGGCTCGGGCTTGATCCCGGCGCCGCCGATGTGCTCGAGCGCTATCAGCGCTGGCGCCGCTTCGACACCATAACCATGGGCTTCGCCACCGACGGCCTCAACCGGCTGTTCTCCAATCGCTCCGACATGTTGCGGGTCTTCCGCGATGTCGGTCTCGGCCTGGTCGAGCGCATTCCCAACCTGAAGCGGCTTCTGATCCGCGAAGCGGCGGGACTGGTCGGGGATGTCCCCAAATTGCTGCGCGGCGAAGTGTTATAGTCCCTCCCGGTTTTCCGTTTCTCTGCGTGCATCACAGATGGCATTCAATCATATCGCGGTCATAGGTGCCGGAGCCTGGGGCACCGCGCTGGCGCTGACATGCGCGCGCGCCGGGCGCAAGGTCTCGCTGTGGGAGCACGACGCTGCCAATGCCGCGCAGCTCGCGCAGAAGCGCGAGAGCCTCTACCTGCCCGGCGTGCGGCTGGATGACGGCATTGCCGTCGTGCGCGATCTCGCCGATGCGGCGCGGGCCGATGCGTTGTTGCTGGTCGTGCCGGCGCAACATGTGCGCTCGGTCGCGACGGTCCTGAAGCCGCTGCTGGATCCGGGCACGCCGCTGATCGTCTGCGCCAAAGGCATCGAGCGCGGCACCAAGAAATTCATGAGCGAAGTGATCGCCGAATGCGCCCCGGATGCGGTGCCGGCGATCCTGTCGGGTCCGAGCTTTGCCCGCGACGTGGCGCTCGGCATGCCGACCGCGGTGACGCTTGCGGCGAGCGACGGCAGGCTCGCCGCCGAACTCGCGCAGGCCGTGAGCTCGGCGACGTTCCGGCCCTATCATGCGAGCGACCTGCGCGGCGTCGAAATCGGCGGCGCCGCGAAGAATGTGCTCGCTATTGCCGCCGGCATCGTGTCGGGCCGCGGCCTCGGCTATAGCGCGACCGCGGCGCTGACCACGCGCGGCTTTGCCGAGCTGGTCCGCTTCGGCAAAGCTTGTGGCGGCAAGACCGAAACCATGATGGGCCTGTCCGGCCTCGGCGATCTCATTCTGACCTGCACCAGTCCGCAGTCGCGCAATTTCACGTTCGGCCTCAATCTCGGCCAGGGCAGGAGACCGGGCGACATTCACCGCACCACCGGCCTTGCCGAGGGCACATTCACCGCGCCGGTGCTGCTGGAAATGGCGCACGACCGCGCCGTCGACATGCCGATCTCGGCGGCGGTTGCGGCCGTCATCGCCGAAAAGATGAGCGTGGATGCGGCGATCGAGTCGCTGCTGGCGCGGCCGCTGAAGGCGGAACAATAGGCGGAGGACGCAAATGGCGCACTGGCTGTTGAAAACGGAGCCCGAGGAATTCTCCTGGGACGCTCAGGTCAAGCGCGGCGCGAAGGGCGAGACGTGGAGCGGGGTGCGCAATTTCACCGCGCGGCGCCACCTGAAGGACATGAAGAGCGGCGACACGTTTTTCTTTTATCACACCGGCGACGAAAAACAGGTGGTCGGTATCGGCGAAGTGATCAAGGAAGCCTATGCCGATCCGACGGCAAAAGCTGGCGAGCCCTGGGTCGCCGTGACCACCAAGGCGCTCGAACCGTTCCCCAAGCCGGTGACGCTTGCGGCGATCAAGGCCGAAGCCAAACTCAAGGACATGG
This sequence comes from Xanthobacteraceae bacterium, assembly GCA_035509535.1. GTDB lineage: Bacteria > Pseudomonadota > Alphaproteobacteria > Rhizobiales > Xanthobacteraceae > BOG-931. The sequence goes on from DATJLN010000056.1 coordinate 23,696, forward strand.
CCCTGGTGAAATACGCCCGCCTGTCGGTGCAGCCGGTGACGTCCGAGCAGTGGAAGCTCGTCTGCAAGATGGGCGGCGTGAAGGGCTGACGCCGGAAATCGGTCGCCGTGATACGACAAATGAATGACCGAGCCGATCTTGTCGTAGATCGGCTTCGCGTCGCATAATGGCATCAAGGAAACGCCTTGAGCATGACCCGGACCGGCCTCCTGGACGTGATTCGCAACGTGTCTTGATTCAGGTCATTGCCGGCTCGAGGACAGTTCATTCCCAATCGACGGCCGGCGGCAGCGGCCATCTGCTGTATCGGCTTGCGTGTGCGCGGAGGACGAGATGTCGGACAAGATTTACGAAGTGCCTGCCGAGTGGTCGAAGCGCGCCTATATCAACGAAGCCGAATACAAGAAGATGTACGCGCAGTCGCTCGCCGATCCCAACGCCTTCTGGGGCGAGCAGGCCAAGCGTCTGCACTGGATGAAGCATTTCACCAAGGTCAAGAACACGTCGTTCGACCGGCATCACGTGTCGATCAAGTGGTTCGAGGACGGCTTTCTCAACGTCGCGTACAATTGCATCGACCGCCACCTGCACAGCCGCGGCAGCCAGACCGCGATCATCTGGGAAGGCGACGACCCGAAGGACTCAAAGCACATCACCTATAAGGAATTGCACGACGAGGTTTGCCGCTTCGCCAATATCCTGCGCACCCGCAACGTCAAGAAGGGCGACCGCGTCACCATCTACATGCCGATGATCCCGGAGGCGGTCTACGCGATGCTCGCCTGCGCGCGCATCGGCGCCATCCATTCCGTGGTGTTCGGCGGCTTCTCGCCGGACTCGCTCGCCGGCCGCATCGAGGACTGCAAGTCGAACGTCGTCGTCACCGCCGATGAAGGCGTGCGCGGCGGCCGCAAAGTGCCGCTGAAAGCCAATACCGACGCGGCGATCGCCAAAGTCGGCGGCGTCGATTATGTCATCGTCGTCAAGCGCACCGGTGCGCCGGTCGACATGGATCCGGTGCGCGACGTCTGGTACCACGAGGCCAAGGCGGTGGTGACGGCGGAATGTCCGTGCGCGGAAATGAACGCCGAGGATCCGCTGTTCATCCTCTACACATCGGGCTCGACCGGAAAGCCGAAGGGCGTGCTGCATACGACCGCCGGCTATCTGCTCTACACCGCGATGACGCATCGATATGTCTTCGACTATCACGACGGCGATATTTATTGGTGCACCGCCGATGTCGGCTGGGTCACCGGCCACAGCTATATCGTCTACGGTCCGCTCGCCAACGGCGCGACGACCTTGATGTTCGAGGGGGTGCCGAACTATCCGACCAATTCGCGGTTCTGGGAGGTGGTCGACAAGCACAAGGTCAACACCTTCTACACCGCGCCGACCGCGATCCGCGCCTTGATGCAGGCCGGCGACGAGCCGGTGAAGAAGACTTCGCGTGCTTCGCTGCGGCTTCTGGGCTCGGTCGGCGAGCCGATCAATCCCGAAGCCTGGGAATGGTATCACCGCGTCGTCGGCGACGGCCGCTGCCCGATCGTCGATACCTGGTGGCAGACCGAAACCGGCGGCATTCTGATCACGCCGTTGCCCGGCGCGACGCGGCTCAAGCCGGGCTCGGCGACGCAGCCGTTCTTCGGCGTGATCCCCGAAATTGTCGATGCCGAAGGCAAGGTGCTCGAGGGTGCCACCTCCGGCAATCTCTGCATTGCCGATTCATGGCCGGGACAGATGCGCACGGTCTATGGCGATCATCAGCGTTTTGTTGAAACCTATTTCAGCGCCTATCCCGGAAAGTATTTCACCGGCGACGGCTGCCGGCGCGACCAGGACGGCTATTATTGGATCACCGGCCGCGTCGACGACGTGATCAATGTCGCCGGCCACAGGCTCGGCACCGCCGAAGTGGAATCGGCCTTGGTCGCGCATCCGAAAGTGTCGGAGGCCGCCGTCGTCGGCTATCCGCACAACATCAAAGGCCAGGGCATCTATGCCTATGTCACCTTGATGGCAGGCGAGCAGCCGACCGAAGCCTTGCGCAAGGAACTGGTGCAATGGGTTCGCACCGAAATTTCGCCGATTGCGGCGCCAGATCTGATTCAGTTCGCGCCCGGTCTGCCGAAGACGCGGTCCGGAAAGATCATGCGCCGCATCTTGCGCAAGATCGCCGAGGACGAGTTCGGCAATCTTGGCGACACCTCGACGCTGGCCGATCCCGCCGTGGTCAATGACCTCGTCGACAACCGCCAGAACAAGAGCAAAGAGAGCGCGTGATTCCAAAAAGCCCGCGCCGGGATTGAATCACAGCGCGGCGACGCCGCCTTGGGTGCGACAGAATTGCCGCGAGTCCGGATGCGGCCGCGCCGGCGCGTAACTTCCGTGTTAATTCATCGGTTTGTCATGGGCTTGGTCGCTGTCGCCGGCAGACCACACTTGTCGAAAAATTTGCGAAAAGTTCACCGTGACGGCCCCATAGTACTGAGGGTTAGCCGCTGTTTTCGCTAAAATCGAATTCGGCTGGTGGCCCGTCGGGGGCGGGGTGAAGTGGGCATTCACGTGGGCGTTTCTTGAGGGCGCTTCCGCAGCAGGGAATTGATCATGCGAGGGAAAACTTTGATCGCGGCCGCGCTGGCGGCCATCGGCTCGTTCGCCATCGCGCCGCAGGCGGCGCAGGCTCATGGCGATCTCGTCTCGGTGCGAGACGGCTACATGCCGGGAACCATCGTCATCCGCACCAACCAGCGGGCGCTTTATTACTATGTCAGTCCGGGCCAGGCGCTGCGCTATCCGGTCGGCGTCGGCCGCCTCGGCATGCAATGGTCGGGCACCGCCTTCATCGACGGCAAATATATCCGTCCGGCCTGGTCCGCGCCGGCTTCGATCCGCAAGGATTACAGCAGGCTGCCGGCGGTCATTCCGGGCGGCTCGCCGCAGAACCCGATGGGCGTCGCCGCGATGACATTGTCGGGCGGCGGCCAGTACGCCATCCACGGCACCAATAACGAGGCCTCGATCGGCCATTTCGTGTCGCACGGCTGCATCCGCATGCATAATGCGGATATCCAGGATCTCTACAGCCGCGTCATGGTCGGCACGCGGGTCGTGGTCACGCAGTAATCGGCAATTGGTCTTTAACTGCCGGAAAGGCGCGGAGCGGGCTGCTCCGCGTCAAAAGCCGATTGACGGCGGCGTTTGCTACCAGCACCACGAGCCGCGGCGGCCGCCGTCATAGCGGCGGGCATAGCCGTCTCTGAGCAAGGCCGCCGACACGTCCGGCGTCCGGCGCGTCGCAACGCTGGCGTCGATGCGGCCACCATATTTGTCCCGGCCGATGCGGGAGATCGTCACGCCACCGTCGGCGAGAATCATCGTCAGCGCCGTTCGCGCCGCTCGTGCCTTGGCGAATTCGCGGGCGCAGCGGGCGTGCAGTTCCGCCGCATCGATATCGCGCAGCCGCACGCTGGTATTGACGTAGAGACCGCGCCAGACCCGCACGCGGGCGACGAATGTATCGCCGTCGATGATGCGCAGCACATCCACCGGATAGACAAGCCCGGGATCGAGCCGCTGCACGAGCATCGCGTTCATCGGCGCCGGCCCGGCGAAGCCAAAGCTGCCCCTGAACCTGCCCGCGGCGTTGCCGGCCGGCGCGACGAAGGCGTGCTGCGGGACGCCGATCGATTTGAGCAGCGGTGCCAACTGCAGTTGCATTCTCGAACTGACGAGAATGCCGGCGGTCAATCCAATCGCGAACAACGCGCCGGCGCCGACGAGCATGTTGCCGCGGCGCGGATGGGCCAGTGCCGAGAAGGTGATGTAGCGCATCACACGTCACTGCCTGTTCGGGGCGCGGACATCGGGAGGAAATAGTCCGGAGTCAGATCAAGGACTTTATTCCATTGTTAGGAAGAAAGACTTAGATTAGAAATCCGATATGAGGCCATTGATCTCCCAATCGCCATAGCGGGCCGGATCGAGCCCGCCGCGCCCGGCGACTTCGTTGGGCACGTGCTTCTGCTCGCGGTCGGCCGCGGCGCGGCGCGCGGCGGCCTCGGCAAGCGCCCGTTCGGCCGCCGGCGGCAATGGACGTTTCGTGGCGTCGGGTGGGGTCGGTATCTGGTCGATTGGCATGAGACCTGACTTGGCGTAGCCCAACGCGATATTCAAGGAGGAATTCTTTCGCAATGACGCATGCGCGCCGGCCGCAATCCAATTCGACGAACTCGCACCGACAAACCGGCGAGGTGCCGGGCCTCGCGGTGCGCCGGACCGCGGCCGACATCGTCGACGGCGTCTTGCGCCGCCGCCGCTCGCTCGACGAACTCCTCGACGGATCAAGTGCACTCGCGCGCCTCGAGGATCGCGACCGCGCGCTGACCCGGGCGCTGGTGGCCGTGGTGCTGCGCCGGCTCGGCACCTTGCGCCATCTGCTGGGCCGCTGCCTCGATCACGGCCCGCCGCCGCAAGCGCCCCGCGTGGAAAGCGCACTGTTGATCGGCGCGGCGCAAATCCTGTTTCTCGATGTGCCCGATCACGCGGCAGTCGATCTCTCCGTCAGGCTGGTGCAAGCCGACCGGCATGCGGCGCGTTTCGCCGGCCTGGTCAATGCGGTGTTGCGGCGCCTGACGCGCGAGGGCGCGAACCTCCTCACGGCGCTCGATGGGCCCGCGCTCGACACGCCGGAATGGCTGTTGGCGCGCTGGACGCAGCACTATGGCGCCGCGACCGCGCATGCCATCGCCCTTGCTCACAGCCACGAACCGGCGCTCGATCTCACAGTCAAAGGTGACCCGGCACATTGGGCCGGCACGCTCGGCGGGCGCGTGTTGCCGACCGGCACTGTGCGGACGATTGCGCACGGCGCCGTGACCGCGTTGCCCGGATTCGCCGAAGGTGCCTGGTGGGTCCAGGACGCAGCGGCGGCGCTGCCGGTGCGCCTCCTTGGCGATATTCGCGGGCGCCGCGTTGCCGATCTCTGTGCCGCGCCCGGCGGCAAGACCGCGCAGCTTGCCGCCACGGGCGCTTTTGTCACCGCGGTCGATCGGGCGCCGGCGCGGCTCAAGCGGTTGCAGGAAAATCTCACGCGGTTGTCGCTGCAAGCCGAGTTGGTCTGTGCCGATGTCGCGGAATGGAGCGCCGAACCGTTCGACGCGGTGTTGCTCGACGCGCCGTGTTCGGCGACCGGAACGATCCGCCGCCATCCCGACGTGGCCTGGCTCAAGCGCGAAGACGACGTCACGTCGCTCGCCAGCGCGCAACGCCGCCTGCTTGAGTACGCGCTCGCGCTCGTCAAGCCTGGCGGCACTTTGATCTATTGCACCTGTTCGCTCGAGCCCGAGGAGAACGCAAACGTCATCGCCGAATTTCTTGCGCAGCATGCCGATATGCAGCGCGGGCGGGTCACGGCGGCAGAGCTTTCCGGCCAGAGCGCGCTTATATCCGCGGACGGCGACCTGCGAACGTTGCCCTGCCAGCTTCCTGACGCCGATCCGCGATTCGCCGGGCTTGATGGCTTCTACGCCGCACGGCTGCTAAAACGGTAAGGAAATCAAAGCGATTCGTTGGTTGGTCGTTGTGCCTTCATTTCGTTATGGTCCGGCGCGCGGGGCAATTTCGTGCCAGCGTCAGCAATAGGGGGCAACCGGGTCGATGTTGCGCATCGCAGTCGCGAACCATGCGAAGCTGTCGTGGCTTCTGATTCGCGGTGCCATGCGCCGGGTGACCGGCCGTGCCAACAGCCATCCCTTCCTGCGCTGGCCGCTGCCGGCCCTGCGCAGCGACCGCCTTCTGATCGCGCCGCCGGATCTGCGCACTGCCGACGCGACACGCGCCAGCGAGATCTATTCCGGCCGCTTTGTGTTCGCCGGCAAGGTGGTGATCTGCGACGGCCGCTCCATCTTCGAAATGGAGCCGCCGTCGGACGATTGGGGGGCAGCGCTTCTCGGCTTCGGCTGGCTGCGCCATCTGCGCGCCGCGGATTCCGCCATCACCCGTGCCAACGCGCGTGCGCTGGTCGACGAGTGGATCGCGCTGCAAGGCACCTGGCATCCGATCGCCTGGCGTCCCGGCGTGCTGTCGCGCCGCATCATTTCCTGGCTCAGTCAATCGACCTTGATCCTGCAGGACGCCGACGCGCGCTTCTATCGCCGTTTTCTGCGCAGCCTGGTCCGTCAAGTGCGCTATCTGCGCCACACCGCGGGCGACGCCCGCCGCGGCGTCGATCGCATGCAGGCGGTGGTGGCGCTGTGTTATGCCGCTTTGTGCATCGCCGGCCAGGCGCGCCACATCAAAGCGGCGACCGACCGGCTCTCGCAAGAGATCGAGCGGCAAATTCTCCCCGACGGCGGTCACGTCAGCCGCGATCCGAGCGCGATCATCGAAATTCTGATCGAGTTCCTGCCGCTGCGGCAGACATTCACCGCGCGCAATATCGCGCCGCCCCGCGCGCTGCTCAACGCCATTGATCGCATGATGCCGATGCTGCGCTTCTTCCGCCATTCGGACGGCAGTTTCGCGCATTTCAACGGCATGGGCGCGACGCCCGGAGGCCTGCTCTCGACATTGCTGGCCTACGACGAAACCCACGGCATGCCGCTCTCCAACGCGCCGCATTCGGCCTATCAGCGGCTCGAAGCGCATGGCGCCGTGCTGATCGTGGATACCGGGCGCGCGCCGCCGATCGAGGTGAGCCTCGACGCCCATGCTGGCTGCCTTGCGTTCGAATTTTCCTCGCCGAAGCAAAGCCTGATCATCGTCAATTGCGGCATGCCGGCCACCGGGCGCGAGAACTGGCGGCAGTTCGCGCGCTCGACCGCGGCGCATTCCGCGGTCACGCTCAACAATGTCTCCTCGGCGCGTTTTGTCGAGATGGCGACCCTCAAGCGCATGCTCGGCGGCTCACCCATGCTCGGCGGGCCGCGTCATGTGGCGGTGACGCGCGAAGACAGGCCGGACGCCGTCGTGCTGCGGGCCGCGCATGACGGCTATGCCGACCGCTTCGACATCATTCACGAGCGCGCGCTGATACTGGCGAGTGACGGCACGCGGCTGGACGGCGAAGACGTGTTCCTCGACGCCGGCGGCAGCCCCCAGGTGCGGACGACAAAAGATGCTTTCGCGGTGCGCTTTCATTTGCATCCCACGGTGAAAGCAACGCGGCTGTCCGACGGCCACGGCGTCATGCTGATGCTGCCCAACAAAGAAGTCTGGACATTCAGCGCCTATGAGGACCAAGTGGAGCTCGAGGACAGCGTCTATCTTGCCGGCAGCGAAGGCCCGCGCCGCACCGCGCAGATCGTCATCCGCGGCCGCGCCCGCACGGCGTCGCGCGTGCAATGGAGCCTGCAGCAGGCGCCGCCCGGAGCGCTGGTAAGCACGGGCCCGGCGCGGCGCGCCCGCGAGGAGGAGCCGCGACTGCCACTATGACCGTGACGTTTTGAACTTCGCGTCCAACTTCGTATCGAGCCTCGGAGCAACATGACCGAACATCTCCGCCGCGCCATGCGCGCCCTCATTTCCGTTTCCGACAAGGCCGGACTGGTCGAATTCGCGCGCGCGCTGGCGGGCTTCGGCATCGAACTGGTCTCGACCGGCGGAACCCGCAAGTCGCTCGCCGATGCCGGGCTCAAAGTGCTTGATGTCAGCGAGCTGACCGGCGTTGCGGAAATGATGGACGGCCGGGTCAAGACACTGCATCCGGCGGTGCATGGCGGCCTGCTCGCGATCCGCGCCAACCCGCTGCATGTCGAGGCGATGCAGGCGCATCGCATCAAGCCGATCGATATTCTGGTGGTGAATCTCTATCCGTTCGAAGCGACGGTGGCGCGCAAGGCGGATTTCGCGGCCTGCATCGAGAATATCGATATCGGCGGCCCGGCGATGATCCGCGCCGCCGCCAAGAACCATGACGATGTCGCTGTGGTTGTCGACGTCAACGATTATGCGGCGCTGCTCGAGGAACTCGCGGCGCATGACGGCATGACGACGCTCGCCTTGCGGCGCAGGCTTGCCGCCAAAGCCTATGCGCGCACGGCCGCCTATGACTCGGCGATCTCGAACTGGTTCGCCGGCGAGCTCGGCGACATCGCGCCCGACTATCGCGCCTTCGGCGGCCATCTGATCGAGAAATTGCGCTACGGCGAAAATCCGCACCAGTCTGCCGCGTTCTATCGCACGCCGGAGCCGCGCTTCGGCGTCTCGACCGCACGCCAGGTGCAGGGCAAGCAGCTGTCCTATAACAACATCAACGATACCGACGCGGCTTACGAATGCGTTGCCGAATTCGATCCGGCGCGCGCCGCGGCTTGCGCCATCATCAAGCATGCCAATCCGTGCGGCGTTGCCGAAGGCGAGACGTTGGCCGAGGCCTATCGCAAGGCCCTGGCCTGTGACGCCACTTCGGCCTTTGGCGGCATCGTCGCACTCAACCGCACGCTGAATGCGGAAGCTGCGCGCGCGATCACGGAGATCTTTACCGAAGTCATCATTGCGCCCGAGGCCACCGAAGAAGCCATCGCCATTATCGGCGCCAAGAAGAATTTGCGGCTGCTGCTGGCCGGCGGCCTGCCCGATCCGCGCGGCTTTGGCCTCACCGCTAAAACCGTGGCCGGCGGCCTTCTGGTGCAGACCCGCGACAATGCGGTGGTCGACGATATGGATTTGCGGCCGGTCACCAAGCGCGCGCCGACCAATGCCGAACTGCGCGATTTGCGTTTCGCGTTCCGCGTCGCCAAGCACGTCAAGTCGAACACGATCGTCTATGCCAAGGATCTCGCCACTGTGGGCATCGGCGCCGGCCAGATGAGCCGTGTCGATGCCGCCCGCATCGCCGCGCGCAAAGCGCAGGACGCCGCGAAGGAATTGGGCCTCAAGGAGCCCGCGACCAAGGGCTCCGTGGTCGCGTCGGACGCGTTCTTTCCGTTCGCTGACGGGCTGCTGGTCGCCATCGAGGCCGGCGCCACGGCCGTGATCCAGCCCGGCGGATCGATGCGCGACAACGAAGTGATCGAGGCCGCCGACGCACATGGCATCGCCATGGTCCTCACCGGGACGCGGCACTTCCGGCACTAGAGCATGATCCGGAAAAGTGGGTACCGGTTTTCCGAAAAGATCATACTCCAAATAAGAGCATGATCCGGAAAAGGGGTACCGGCTTTCCGAAAAGATCATGCTCCACAGAAGAGCATGATCCGGAAAAGTGGGCACCGGTTTTCCGAAAAGATCATGCTCCAAAGAAATGATTACACACACGCGAAAACAAGATGGCCGGGACAAGCCCGGCCATGACGTTCCAAGAGCCTGTCCAAGCGGCATCACACCGAAGCGGTGATCCACTGCTCGAGTTTCTGCTTCGGCGCGGCGCCAACCTGGCGCGACGCGAGTTGGCCGTTCTTGAACAGCATCAGCGTCGGGATCGACATGATGCCGTATTTCGAAGCGACGCCGGGATTCTCATCGACGTTCAGCTTGACGATCTTGACCTTGCCGTTGAGCGAATTGGAAATCTCTTCCAAGGCCGGTGCAATCATGCGGCAGGGGCCGCACCATTCCGCCCAGAAATCGACGACAACCGGGCCGCTCGCTTTGAGCACATCCTGGTCGAACGTGGCATCCGTTGTTTTATCGACCATGAAAAACCTCGTCTTTTCGGGAGAATCGGCAACCCGGAGCCGGTAAACGTAGGAACGGGTGGTTGAAGCGTCAAGGCACCCTCGCCGGCACCCGACCGACCGAGTTCTCGCATGTCCGGGTTAAGACGATCTAGGCAGGGACTTTGCCGAGTTCTTTGTCAAGTTCGGCGGCAAGCGCTGTGTCCATGGCGGCGCCGGGGATCTCCAGCAAAACCGGGCCGGCCGAGAAGATCAGCGCCGCGCGCACGATCTTGCCCGGATAGAGGCGGCCAAGCACAGCCCGATACAGCGCAAGCTGGGTCACGTAACGCGGCACATCGTGCGGCCGTTGCGGGATCGCACTGTCGGTCTTGTAGTCCGCGATCAGAACCGTGTCGCCGGTGACGGACATGCGGTCCACTTGCCCGGCAACGCCAATCGGTTCAGCCCCGGAACGTGGGATACGGCCGACAATCGGCACTTCGGGTCGGCTGCCGGGCCGAAAGATTTCGGCGAAGCGTCGATCCTCGAGAATCGCGGTGACTTGCCGGGCGATTTCTCCCTGCTCCGTATCGGAGAAATCCCTGGCGTTGCGCGAGAGAAAGCGCACGACTGCGTCCGCACGCCGCTCCGCTGGAATGTCCGGCAGGGACTGCATCAGCCGGTGCACGATCCGGCCGCGCTCCAGTGCCGTGCGGCGCGCGGCAGCACTGACGCCGCGTTGTGCGGCCGGAGCGAAATCTTCATCGAAGGCCGCGGACGGCGCGATCGGCGCGTTGCGCGTCGTCTGCGATGTTTCCCGTTGACGAAGCCATGCGGGAAACGGCGTCTGATCCGGCTCAACCGCGGCCGTAGCCGGCGCCGCCGGCACGCCGGTTGGGCTTGCTGCCGTTCGATAGCGAAAGATTTTTTCGTCGCCGTCGCTCTCTTCGACCAAGAACGGCTTCAGCGGCTCCCAGATCAGATCGTACCAGCAGCCTTCGGGTCTTCGCCTTTCGCCTTCGGCGCCGCAAATGATCAGGCGATCCGCTGCCCGCGTCATCGCCACATAGAGCAGCCTGCGATATTCGTCGCTGGCCTCGCGCTGTGCCTCTTGCCGTGCGGCAGCCGCGGCGGTCGGGTCGTCGGCCTTTCGCCCGGCCCAGATCACGGCCTTGCCGGGAAGTTCGAGAAGCCGCGGCGGCCGCGGGCCCGCCGGTGGCGTCATCGTATCGGCAAGGAACACGATCGGCGCTTCGAGGCCCTTGGCGCCATGCACGGTCATCACCCGCACTTCGTCGCGGGCGATTTCCATGTCGCGCTTCACTTCGGCGCGCGCCTCGCGCAGCCAAGCCATGAAGCCCTGCAACGAAGGTGTTTCACGCCGTTCGTAGTCGATGGCGAGATTGAGAAACTCGTCGAGCGCGTCATTGGCCTCGGCGCCGAGGCGCGACAGAAAATGATGCCGCGCGCCGTCCGCGCCGAGAATCCCGGCATAGAATGCAAACGGCGTCTCGCGCCGCGCCGCCTCGTCCCACGCCTCGAGCCGTGCGTGAGCCGCCGCTGCGAACAACTCGCCCACGCCGGCCTTGCGCGCCAGCGCCTCGCGCAATGACACGCGGCCGCGGTCGTGGGCGACGGCGAACAAGTCTTCATCCGAGAAGCCGAACAGCGGACTGCGCAATGCGGTCGCCAGCGCCAGGTCGTCCTGCGGCAGCAATAGTGCGTCGGCGAGCGCCATCAAATCCATCACCGCGATATGTTCGGTGAGGATCAGCCGGTCGGCCCCGGCCACCTCGACGTGCTCGTTCTTCAGCGCGCGGATGACCGCCTCGAACAGTTCACCGCGCTGGCGCACCAGAACGAGAATATCGCCGTAGCGCGCAGGGCGTTGTGCGAGACCGACCGGTGCACCGGTCTCGACCAGGCGCCGCACCGCGCGTGCGATACGCCTGGCCAGTTTGACGCGCGGGCTCGTCTCGCTGACGGTGTCGAACGGCGCATCCCAGCCCTCGATCTCCTTGCGGGCGTCCGGTTCGGCCGGTTCCCAGATTTCGACCAGGCTCGGCGGTGCGTCGGGCAGCGCAATATGCGGCGGAAAACCATCAGTATCCGAAGAGACGCTCGCGGCGACAAGCTTGTCCTTGAACACTTCGTCGACGGCAGCCAGCACGCTCGCGCCGGAACGGAACGAGTGTTTGAACTCCCTGAAGACGAACTTCATTTCGGCGTGGGAATGCGTGCGCTCGAAGAAGCTGCGCATCTGCGCGAACTCGCGCGGCGCCGCATTCTGGAACGAATAGATCGACTGCTTCTCGTCGCCGACGGCGAAAATCGTGCGCGTGCCGGCATGCACGCCGGCGCCGGCGGTGAATTCCGCCACCAGCTGCCGGACGATCTGCCATTGCTTGTGGCTGGTATCTTGCGCCTCGTCGATCAAAAGATGGTCAACGCCGAGGTCGAGCTTGAAGTGCACCCAGGCGGCGTCGACATTGATCAGAAGCGCGAGCGCCTTGTCGATCAGGTCGTCATAGTCGAGCAGTCCGCGCCGCTCCTTCTCGCCGTGATAGCGCGTGAGCACGGAATGGGCGACCGTCAGCAATGCCGCCGAGCGCTCGCGGCAGATGACGGCGCGCAGCCGCTCGAGCTGGGCGCCGACGCGGCTTTGCTCCGCGGTCAGCCGTTCGATGAGGTCCTCATCTTTGACGGCTTTGGTCGCGATGGTCTTGCGCGGCGCGCGATCATCCGTTCTGCAGAAAATATCGAGGTAACATTCGACACGGTCGCTGCGCGGCAGCGACGCCAAGAGGCCGAAACGGCGGGCCTGTTCGGCATCGGTCTTGCCGCCGCGCGCCAAAGTGGCGGCGATCCTGCTCCATTCATCCGGCGCAATGAGCGAATGGGCGAAGAACTCTTCTTCGACGTCTTGCCGGTTCGTCGACGGGTCAAGCCCGAGCGCGCGCGACAGCGCAGCGATTGCGCTTGGCACGTCGCCGTCCTTCATCAGCCGCTGCGCGATGGCATCGCGGCGGTTGATGGCGGCGCGGATGACCTCGCGAAACGTCTGATCGGCGGCCGAGGTCATCGCCACCGCCAGCGCCCGGCCAAGATCGCCGTCCGGCTCGCGCGCGCCGTCGAGCAGAACGTGCAGCGTCAATTGTTCGAGAAGCTGGGTCTGCTGCGCTTCATCGAGCACGGTGAAGCGCGCGGCGACATTGGCCTCGAACGGAAACTGGTGCAGCAGCTGGGTGCAGAAGGCGTGGATGGTCTGCACTTTCAGCCCGCCCGGCGTGTCCAAGGCGCGCGCGAACAGCCGCCGCGCCATCGTGCGCCGCCGGGCGTCGCTCGGCAGGCCCGAACCTTCGCGAATCGCCTTGTCGAGCGCGGCGTCGTCCAACGTCGTCCAGGCGGCGAGCGTGTCGAAGACGCGCTTCGCCATGTTCGCCGCAGCCGCCTTGGTGAAGGTGATGCAGAGGATCTTTTCCGGCGCGACGCCGTCAAGCAGAAGATTGATCACGCGCTGCGCCAGCACGTGAGTCTTGCCCGAGCCGGCATTGGCGGCGACCCAGGCCGAAACGTCCGGCGCGGCGACCGCGCGCTGCAAGTCGCGCACTTGCGGCGGGATATCGTCCGCCGTTCTCATTCGCCGCCCCCGAACTCATCGTCGCGTCCGCTCGACCATTCCTTGACGCGGGCGAGATGATCGTAATCGCCGTAATGCGTCGTCCACATCGGATGGACCAGCGAACGATATGGCTCCCTGTCATTGTCGAAGCGGCGGGCAAGCTCGGTGAGCTTCTGCAGCGCGCGGTCGGCATGGCCGTCCGGCGTGCCGTCCTTGAAATTCACCGGCTCATATCTGCCTGCCGGCTCGCCGCCTTTGAGCAGCACGTAGGCGATTTCGGCGACCGAAGCCCCGGCGGCGATTTCCTTGAAGCCGCCATGGCGCAGCATCGCGGCTTCGAGCGTGAGCTGCGGCGCAAGCCCGGTGCGCACCTGCTTCTCGCTGCGCGCCGAGCCGGTCTTGTAGTCGAGGATGACATAGCAGCCGTTGCCCATGCGCTCGATACGGTCGGCGACCCCGCTCAGCTTGAACGCGCCGTCGTCGAGCGGAATGGGAATTTCACCGCGGATTTCGGCGTCGATGGCCGCGATCGCACCGCGGCGCTCGGCATCCCAGCGCGCGAACCAATGCGCGATGCGCACAAAGCGCGGCCACCAGAACGCGCGCGCTTCGGGGAAGTCTTCCAGCGCCGCGAATTGCGGCTCGCCGAGCGCAATAAGTTCGCGCACCGGTTCGGCCGGGAGATTCTTCGCATAGAGCTTGGTGAAATCGCCCACCGCGGCGTGAATGATCGTGCCGCGCTCCGCAGCGCCGGGCGCGGTATCGACCGCATCGAGCGGCCGCAAGCGCAGAATGTGCTTGGCATAGATCGTATAGGGATCGCGCAGCCAATGTTCGATCTCGGTGACGGACAGGCCTTTCGGCCGCGCCGCACGCGGCGGCGCCGGCGCGGGCTGCGGCGCCGGCGCGATCCGCAGCGGGCGATCGAGCTCGCGCGCCCAGGCGAGATAATTTTCACCCCGCGTCACGGCCGCCGCCCAGCGCTCACCGGCAACGGCGGCGAGGCGTTGTATGAAGCGCGACGTCACAGTCGGCGTGCCCGAGATCTTGGCGGCATAGCTCAGGATCACTTCGCGCGCGCCGAGAAGCTGAGCGAAGTCGTGCGCGGAAAGCCCGATGCGGCGCTCCGGCAGATCGAGTCCGAGCGCGAGCCGCATCGGCCGGCTCAGCCATGCGTCGGTATTGCTCTCCGGCGGCCAGGTGCCTTCGACCAGTCCGCCGAGCACGACGCGATCGCTCGCCGTAAGACGCGCTTCGAGCGGGCCGAGAATGCGCACCTGCAACCCGGGTCGCGGCGGCTTGCGCACCACGCGGCCGGCGAGTGTGGCCGAGAACAGTTCGACATAGTCCGCTTTGGCAACGGCCAGTCCCGCCGCGGCATCGCTGGTGGCCAGTTCGTCGAGCGCGTCGGCAAGGCGCGCTCCATCCGCGCCGGACAGCGCGAGTTCGCTGCCGCCTTCCGAGGAGAGGGCCGCAAGCGCCTCGCGATGGCGCGCGGCGAATTCACTAAGCGGCCGATGACCGCCGCCGACCTGTTCCAGCGGGTTGAGTGAATCGGCAAGCCAGGCAACAAGATTCGCCGCCGCATTCAATTCGGCATCGGTCAGGGTTTTGCGAGGATCGGAGGCGTGCAGGCTCTGTTTGACCTTGCGGAACGTGTCCAGCGCGCTTTTGAGCCCGGCGCTGCCAGCGCGCGGACGCGGACCGCGCAGGATCGCGCGTTCGAGCGCGGCGACGGCGTGGTCTTTGTCGCGCAGGGTCGGGCTCGCGGGCGGCCGCGCCAGCGGGTGCTTGAGCAGGGCCAGGAGCGGCACCGGCTCAAGCCCGCCGAGCGCGGTATCCGCCGCGAGCCGGGCAAATATGCCGGCAGGCGTGTCGGTCAGCGCCGCGCCGCCGGAATCTTCCGCAGCGATGTTCCAGCGCGCGAGCGCGGTCAAAACGCGGCGGCCGAGTGCGCGATCCGGCGTCACCAGCGCGGCGGTCTTGCCGTCGTGTACCGCTTCGCGCAGGGCCACCGCGATCGCCAACGCTTCGTCCTCGGGATTGGCCGCCTCGATCACGGTCAGCGATGCGATTGCGGCGTCGGCGTGAGCGGCAAAAGTTGCGTCGGCCGACGTCTGCCGCCACCGATCGGTCGCCGCCGCCGGACGCAGCGCTTCGGAAACGATGCGCTCGCGTCCGCACGGTACGGCGAGCGGCTCGACGTCCGCTCGTGTGATGCCGATGCGGGTCAGCAAGCCCTGCATGGCGAATTGCGGATGCGCCGGCGCCGGCGCGATGTTTTTCTTCTCGTCGCCGGCAATCAGCTTCCACGAGTCCTCGTCGAGATCGGTATCGAGGCCGGGCAGCACCACGGCGCCGTGCGGCATGTGGGCGATGGTGGCGATCAGTTCCGCCGTCGCCGGGATCGATCCGGTCGAGCCGGCGGCGATGACAAGGCCATCGGTCTTGCGCGCAAGCCGCGCGGCCTCGGCCTTGATCAGCCGGTCGCGGCGCTCGGCGGGCTCGAGGCGCCCGCGTTCGCGCAAGACGTCCGGCCAGATCTTGTGCGCGATGTGCAGGAAGCGGAGGGTCAGCTGCCAATAGACGTCGAATCTGTCCGGCACGAGTTCGTCGAGGCGGTCCCACGGCACGCCGCGCATCGTCATGTCGTCGATCAGGCGGGCGAGATCGTCGGCCAGCGCGCAAGCCGAGGCCGCGGTTTGCGCGACCAAGGGTGTGCCGCTCGCGCCGTGCAGCTCGGGCGATTGCGCCCATTTGCTGATGAGTTGCGTCAGCAGCAGCCGGCGGTCGAGACCGCCGAGGGCTTCCGGAAAAGCCAGCGCGTCGGCGGCGATATCGCCCGCGGCGGCGTCGGCAAAGGCGATCTCGTCTTCGTCGATATCGCCGATCGGAACGATGCGCGGCAGAATCGCCGCATCAAAAGCGTGAAGAAAGGCATCGCGCATCAGCCGGCAGGCGCGGCGCGTCGGCAGATAGAGCGTCGCCGCGGCCAGCGCGAGCGGATCGTCGCCAAAAGCAGCACCATGAGCGGCGCCGAATCTGCCGTTCTTCAACTCGTCGATCAGCGTCGGCAAGAACGGCGCCGACGCCGGAATGGTGAAAACGCGCGGTCTCATGTCGGAATCGCGAAGGTTGCCGCGGGGGCTTGCCGGATTCGTGGAAGATTCTAGCCCGTTCTAGTTTGCCGCCGCCAGCACCGCATCGGCGGCGGCGACGGCTTCCGGCGTGCCGACATGCATCCACACGCCTTCGAGGCGCAGGCCGAACAGGCGGTCTTGCGCGGCGGCGCAGTCGAACAGCCGCGTCAGTGCGAAGGCCCCGGCCGGCGCGCCGGCAAACAGCTCGGGCGCGAGTATGGCCGAGCCGGCATAGATGAACGGCGCCACCTCGCGCTCGCCGCGGCGCTGCAGCCGGCCGTCCGGCAGCATCATGTAATCGCCGCGTCCGGAATAGCCGATGCTGCCGGCGGTCGGCGACAGCAGCAGCAGCGCGTCCATGGTTTTCGGGTCGAAGGCCTCGCCGAGGCGGGTGAAATTCGGCCGCACGCCGTCAAGCCACAGCGTGTCGGAGTTCACCAGAAAGAACGGCGCATCGCCAAGCTGCGGCAGCGCTTTGGCGATGCCGCCGCCGGTGCCGAGGAGTTTCGTGCGCTCGTCGGAAATGACGATCTGCGGGCGTTTGCGCGCGGCAAGGTGTTGTTCCAGGGCGTCGGCGAGATGATGCACATTCACCACGGCGCGCTCGACGCCGGCTTCGGCGAGGCGGTCGAGGCCGTAATCAATCAGCGATTTGCCGCCAACGGTCACCAGAGGTTTCGGGATCTGGCCGTTATACGGCCGCATTCGCGTGCCGAGCCCGGCCGCCAAGACCATCGCGCTTTTCGGCATCATCGCTGTGTCAGCCCCACCGGCCGTGGATGTGCGATTCGCGGCATCATAGCCCATCCGGCGCGGGAACATCCGGTGCGGGAGCATCCGGTGCGGGAACGTTGGCCGCGTACCAGTCTTTGAGGGAAGCGAGCGCGGGATGCGCCAGCGAGCGCTGCAGATAGTTCCATAGGCGGGGCATGTGACGCAGATATTGCGGCTTGCCATCGCGCCGGTCCAGCCTGGCAAAGATCCCGAGAATCTTGGTGGCGCGCTGCGCCGCGAGCGTTGCATAGAGCAGCGTGAAGCTCGCGGTATCGAATTCCTCGCCGGGTTTTGCGCAATGGCCTTGCCGCGCGCGGACATATTGGCCGAGCAAGGTCATTTCCAAAGATTCCGGCACGTCGACGCGCGCGTCCTGCAACAGCGAGGCGACATCGTAGGCTGCGGGTCCGATCAGCGCGTCTTGAAAATCGAGTACGCCGATCCGCGCAATGCCGTCGCGGTCCGGCAGCCACAGCAGGTTGGGCGAGTGATAATCGCGCAGCACCCAGGTCGGCGGCGCATCGAGCGTGGGCTCGAGCGCCTGGCTCCACAGCGCGACGAATTCCTTGCGCGCACCGGCGCTGCCACCGGTCCGGGCTTTCGCCAGATACCAGTCCAGCAACAGCTCGGCCTCGATGAGAAAAGCCGACATGTCGTAGCGCGGAATGCGGTAGTCGAGATGCGGCGCGACCGGCAGCGTGTCCGGCAACTTGCGTGCGTGCAGCGAGGCGAGAAGGTCGACCGCCGCGGCGTAGCGCGCAACGATCGGCGCCGGCGGATTGCCGGTGACGATGCGGTCCTCGTGCAAATCTTCCATCACCAGCAGGCCGTGATCGAGATCGGCATGCAAGATGGCGGGCGCCGAGAGGCCTTGCCCACGCAGGCCGTTCGCCAGCGCCACGTAAGCCGCGATGTCTTCGGCAAGATGGGCGATGGCGCTATAGGGCTTGCCGTCGCGCACCGCCGGCCCGTCCGGCCGGCGCGGTGCGTTCATCAGGATGGCCGCCTGGCAGTCGAGCTTCAGGCGCTCGAAAATCCGCGTCGAGGCGTCGCCCTGCATGCGCAGCCGCAGCGCCTCGCCGAAGCCGGCTTCGTCGAGGAAGGAGCGCACCATGGCGATGCGTTCCGCGCGCTCGGTGAAACTGCCGTAGCCGACATAGCGGACGTTGCGGACATTGGGGCCGAGCTGCGGCGCCAGCGTGAAGGTGATGTCGAGACGATCGGGCGGCAGGAAACCGGCGGCGCGGTCGGGCCATTCCATCAAGACGACGGTGCCTTCCGGCAGATCGTCAAAGCCGAGCTCGGCGAGCTCGGCGGCGCCCGATAGCCGGTAGAGATCGGCATGGACCAGCGGGAAGCGCGGCAGGTCGTAATTCTGGATCAACGTAAAGGTCGGGCTCGGCACCTCGATCGTCTCATCACCGGCCAGATGGCGGATCAAGGCGCGTGCGAAAGTGGTTTTGCCGGCGCCGAGATCGCCCGACAGCGTGACCAGGTCGCCCGGCTCGAGCGCTGCCGCGATGTCGGTCATGAAGCGCCAGGTGGCCTTTTCGTCCGCCAATGTCGCATTGAAGCTTGCGCCACCGGGCGTGGTCAGCAGCATGCGGCGCTCCGCTTAGCGCATGGCCCGGAAAAGCACACCCTTGGACTTGATCCGAGGGCGATACCGGTTTTCCAGAAAGGACATGCGCAGGATCTACAGATATCCAGCCCAAGCATGATCGATTTCGCCGGCAACGGCTACTCGGCCGCGGTGAGGGCCGCGCCCGTGGCCAGCGGGAAGGTGCAGGTCACCGTAGTGCCGTGCCCGACCTCGGAGGCAATTGCAACCGTGCCGCCATGCAGCTCGACGAAGGAGCGCACCAGCGACAGCCCGATCCCGGGCCCGCGATGGGCCGAGCCGAGCGGGTAGGTCTCGAACCAGTCGAAGACCTTGCCGAGCACATCCGGCGGAATTCCCGGCCCCTGGTCGGTAACCGAGAAGGCGATCGCCTCGGCACGGCGCTCGGCGCGCAGCACGATCTTTCCGCCACCCGGCGAAAAGCTCGCAGCATTGGCGAGGAGATTGAACAGAATCTGCCGCACCCGCAGTTTGTCGGCAATGAAGCTACCGATATTCTCGGTCGCGGCGATATCGAGCGTAAGGCCCGAACTGACCAGCCGGTCCTGCACGCCTTCAGCCGCCGCCATCATGGTCTCGCGGATGTCGACCGCGCCCAGATTGAGCTGCATGCGGCCGGCATCGATGGTGGCGAGGTCGAGAATATTGTTGATCAGCGCCAGCAACGAATTGGTCGAGACGGTGATGTAGTCGAGATATTCGCGCTGCTTGCGCCCCAGCGGGCCGGTTGCCGGATCGCCGAGCAGATGCACGAAGCCGATGATGTTGGTGAGCGGAGATCGCAGCTCGTAGGACACGTGGTGGACGAAATCGATCTTGATCTTGTCGGCGTCTTCAAGCGCTTCGTTGCGTTCGCGCAAGGCGCGCTCGACGTTAACCGAGGCGGTGACGTCATGAAATGTCACCAATGTGGCGCCGTCGGGGAGCGGGACGGTGATGGAATCGACGGCGCTGCCGTCGCGCAGTTCGATGCGTCCCCGCGTCGCTTCGCGGTTGTCGATGGCGGTGATCACGCGGCGCAAGGTCTGCCAGGTCGGCGCGCCGCCGTGCAGCGGCCGGCATAAAGCCGTGATCCGTTCGATATGCGGCCGGTCGGCGAGGTCGCCGGGATTGAGCTTCCACATGCTGACAAAGGCGGCATTGTGCAGCCGCAGCCTTCCGTCGCTGCCGAACACGGCAACGCCTTCGGCCAGATTGTCGAGCGTTTCGCCCTGAACGCGGATCAACTCCTGGAAACGGCGCTGCAGGTCGAGCCCTTCGGTGACATCGTGGAAGAGGTAAGTAAGGCCGCCGTCCGGATTGGGCGTGGTGACGACGCGCAATGTGCGGCCGCCCGGCAGGTGCCAGGTATGTTCGGTCGGTTCGACGGCGCGATAGGTCTCGTGAAGCTGTGCCTTCCATTGCCGGAAATCCTGCTGTTCCGGCAGTTTGCGTGCGGCGCGCAACGTTTCGATCACCGCCGAATCGGTCGGGTTCTGGTCGAGGAAGGCGGCATCGAGATCCCAGAGCGCGCGGTAGGCGGCATTGTAGAATGTCAGCCGCTGATCCGGGCCGAACATCGCAACGCCGATCGGCAGCTGATCGAGCGTACGGCGATGCGCGTCGACAAGGTGATCGCGTGCCGCCCGCATCGCTTCGGCTTCCGATGCGTCGATGGCAATGCCGGTCGAGCCGCTGTCGGTAATGATATCAAGCACATCGAAAATGCGCCGGGTGCCGGCGGCGACGGCGCGCAACCGGCCGGCATAGGCCGAGCCGCTCATATGGGCTTGCGCGACGCCGGCCCGGGCGGCGCTGTCGAGGAATTCGGTCCGCTGGCGCACCGCATCGGCGGCGGTGTTGGCGTCGACGGCACGCGCATAAGCCGCATTGACGAAGATCAGGCGGCCCTCGACATCGCGCGCCCAGACTGGCGACGAGATGGCGTCGATCAGCGCCCGCAGCGGCGCCACTTCGGCGGCTAATTTGTCGTGCCGGGTGGCAAGTTCCACCAGCTCGCGATTGGTGCCGCTGGCGTTCTTCAGCCGCAGCACGGCGCGGCCGCCGATGGCGCGTCCCAGCGCTTCGATCGGATCGCCGGCGCGCGTGGTCAGCGCCATGGTGAAGGCTTCACCGCGCCCGCGCAGCGCCTCGACGGCCCGCTCCATCGCCGTTGCTTTGGCGGCGTCGAGCCAGCTGCCGAAGGCCAGCACCTGGTGCGGCATGGCGACACCGACCGCGGTTGGATCGCCGTCGATCTTCGGCTCGTTCGAACCGGCGGGCCAAATCACAACGACCTGCGGCTCGGAACGCATCAGCGCATTGGCGCGATCGACCTCCTCGCGCAGCCGCGCATTGTCCTTGCGCAGCCGCCGTTCGATGCGCGCGGCGCGCGCCCAGGCATGCACCAGCATGATCGCGGAGACCACGGCGAACAGCACCACGCCGCTGACCACGGTAATGGATGCGATCTGATGCTGATCGATGCTCGATTGCGCGGTCAGGACAAGCTCGTGGAATGTCGCCGATGGCGGTCCGGCAGCCCGTGCCGCAACCGGGGTCAATATGACCGGCGACGAAGCGCAAACAGCCGCAAGGCAACGGCGCCTTCCTTGCGCGTGCCACCGATGCCGCTGAACGCGGCTCCCCCGGATCGTGTCCGGCATGCCCCTTCGCCTCTGCTGGCTCGCACCGCCGTACTGCCAGCTTCCTCCTGTCCCTCCCACAAGGCTGAAGGAAGGGAGGGGGAAGCGAGCCCCGCGAATCGGACGACTTTACTCTCAAGCGGAATCGCGCCGTAAGAGTCCAGATCGTGAACACGAGCGCGATGCCCGGGTCGCTCAGCTCCGCGCGGCGGCCTTATTTGCCGATTTAAGCGCTTGAGCGTCGCGCGCCAGATCTTCCAGGCTGATCCGCGCCAGCGCGGTGCCAAACTCCTGCTCGGCATGAGCCATGGCCGGAAGCACGATCTTGGTCAGAAGTTCGGAACCGACCTCCGCCTCGTCGGCCTCATCGACCGTTCCTGCGGCGCGCAAAATGTCGTTTGCGGTCACCCGCCTGCGGTCCTGCGCCAGCTCATAGCCGCCGCGCGGGCCGCGGATCCCTTTCAAGATGCCGTAGCGCACCAGTGCCTGCAACACGGGTTCCAAATGCCGCGGCGGCAGGCCGTGACGTGCGGCGAGCGTCTTTGCTGAAACGGGCTGTCCTTGCTCTTGTATTGCCACGTCGATCACGGCAGCAATCGCGAGGACTCCTTTGCGGGGGAGCAGAGGCATTGCGGTGGGGGGGACGTCACCTGACTGAAATCAGTTCATGGAGATGGTGCTATATTACAATCAGCATCCGGTCCAGATGATCTTTGCTTTAGTCGGGCTTATTGACAATATTCGCTGTCGTTCCTGTCGAGCCAAATCCACCAACGCTTCGTTCGGTCAAATCTAAACTTGTAGATTCAACAAGTTTTACATGTAATATCGGCGCGATTACTAGCTGAGCGACACGCATTCCTCGATTGATTACAAAGGGCTCCGCACCGAGATTTACAAGGATGATTTGTATTTCTCCGCGATAGTCGGCGTCGATCGTGCCCGGCGAGTTCAGCACCGTGACGCCATGGCGCAGGGCAAGTCCAGAGCGCGGCCGCACCTGGGCTTCGTGGCCGGGCGGTAGTGCAATCGCGACCCCCGTGGGGATCAGCGTGCGCTGGCCGGGCGCGAGTGCGACCGCCGCATCGGCCGGCACCGCGGCGAGAAGGTCGAGACCGGCGGCGAGCGCGCTTTGATAGGCCGGCAACGGCAAGTCGGCGCCATGCGGCAGGCGCACGATCCGCACTTCTGTGCTCACGGCTTGCTGCTCCCCGACGGCTTGCCGAGCTCGTTGACGATCCGCTGCACCAGCCTGCGCGCGACGTCGTCTTTTGTTTGCGGCGGCCAGTCTTCGATACCGGCGGCCGAGACCAGATGGATCGTATTGCTGTCGCCGCCCATGATGCCGGTCTCCGGGGATACGTCATTGGCAAGAATCCAGTCGCTGCCCTTCTTGGCAAGCTTAGCTTGGGCATTGGCGATGACGTCGTCGGTTTCCGCGGCAAAGCCGATGACCAGCCGCGGCCGGCCGGATTTGCGATGAGCGATAGTCGACAGAATGTCCGGATTTTCGACGAGCTTGAGCACCGGCGCCTGGCCTTGCTGTTTCTTGATCTTGCTGTCGCTTGGCCGCTCGGTGCGCCAGTCGGCGACGGCGGCGGCGAAGATGGCAACATCGACCGGCAGCGCCTTTTCCGCGGCTTCCAGCATTTGCCGCGCCGTCTCGACTTTGATTACAGTCATGCCGGGCGGATCGGGGAGATTGACCGGACCACTGATCAAAACGACGTCGGCGCCGGCGGCCGCCGCCGCCGTGGCAATGGCATGACCCTGCTTGCCGGACGAGCGATTGGCAATGAAGCGGACCGGATCGATCGGCTCGCTGGTCGGCCCCGAAGTGACAAGCACGCGGCGTCCCGTCAGGGGACCCGGTGCGCGCAACAACGGTTCCGCGGCGGTGACGATCTCAAGGGGCTCTGCCATGCGACCGAGGCCGGCTTCGCCACGTTCGGCCATCTCGCCGGTATTGGGACCGACGATGCGAACACCGTCGGCGATCAGCTGCGCCAGATTGCGCTTGGTCGCACGGGCCGCCCACATCAGGGGATTCATTGCGGGAGCCATCAGGATCGGCCGATTCGTGGCCAGCAGCACCGCGCTTGCCAGATCGTCGGCATGGCCGCCCGCCGTTTTGGCCATCAGATCGGCGGTCGCCGGTGCAACGACAATGAGATCGGTGTCGCGGGCCAGCCGGATATGACCGACATCGAATTCGCTCCGCGGATCGAACAGATCGGTATGAACATGTTCGCCGCACAGCGCGCCGGCGGCGAGCGGTGTGATGAAATGCTGCGCGGCGGCAGTGAGAATGCAGCGCACATGGATGCCCCGGTCCTGGAGACGGCGAATGAGATCCAGCGATTTATAGGCGGCGATACCGCCGCCGACGATGAGCAGAACGCGCGGGCGCTGGTCGGCAATGACCTGCGGTCGCCGCAACTCCGGTTGCGCGCCGACGTCTTGCCGCGGCGGCGTCGGTGCGCTGACTTGCGGCCGTGCCTGCGGTTCGTCCGCAGGATTGGGCGGACCGATGAGGTCCTCGCGTGCAGTCTCGGTGGCGGCTTGCCGCAGGATGACACGGACTTCGTCTTCCATCGAGCGGCCGTGGCGCGCCGCGCGCAACCGCAATAGCCGTTTCAGCTTGTCGTCGAGCTGGCGGACGGTGAGGCTCGCCATGGCGTTTCCCCGCTTGGAAACGGCCAATCTAGCACGGCATTGATTGCAATGCAATCAATGCAATCAAAACTGCCTGAGGGCGATCAGGGCCAAAAGCGCGGCAATGACCCACAGCGCCACCGTGGTCCAATGGGTACGGCGGCGTTCGCTTTTGCCGATCTCGGCGATCGTCTGCGGCGACAGGATCAGGCCGTCACGGGTCATGTCATCGACCTGGTCGAGCACGCGGGCGCCGCGAGTCAGCAGGCCCGGCGCGGAGCCGATGAAGCGCCCGATATCGGCGGCGCCGTGAGCGGCGCTTTCGAGCCTTCCGGCGGGTCCGAGATTGCGCGTCATCCACTCGCGCACCACGGGCTCGGCCGTCGTCCACATGTCGAGCTTGGGATCAAGCGAGCGCGCCACGCCTTCGACTACCACCATGGTCTTCTGCAACAGCAGCAGTTCAGGTCGCGTGCGCATGTCGAACAGGCCGGTGACCTCGAACAGCAGCGTCAGCAGTTTCGCCATCGAAATATCTTCCGCGGTGCGATTGTGGATCGGCTCGCCGATGGCGCGGATGGCTTGGGCAAAATCCTCGATCGAATGCTGCGGCGGCACATAGCCGGCCTCGAAATGCACTTCGGCTGTGCGGTAGTAATCGCGCGTGATGAAGCCGTGCAGGATTTCGGCAAGGAACAGGCGCTCTTTGGCGCCGAGCCGGCCCATAATGCCGAAATCGACGGCGACCAGCCGGCCGTCGTCATCGACAAACAGATTGCCGGGATGCATGTCGGCGTGAAAGAAGCCGTCGCGCAACGCGTGGCGCAGAAAACTCTGGATCAGGCCGTGGCCGAGCTTGGGCAGATCGAAGCCTTTGGCCTCGAGCCGCGCGCGGTCGTTGAGCGGAATGCCGTCGATCCATTCCAGCGTCAGCACTTCCTTGGTGGTGCGGTCCCAATCGATCTTGGGCACGCGGAAATCCGGATCGTCCTTGGTGTTCTCCGCCATTTCCGACAGCGCCGCGGCTTCGAGACGGAAGTCCATTTCCACCAGAACCGAACGGCGCAGCGTTTCGACGACTTCGACCAGCCGCAGCCGCCGCGCTTCGGCCGACATGTCCTCAGCGCGCTGCGCCGCATAAGCGAAAGCGGCCAGATCGGCATGGAAGCGCTGCTCAATGCCGGGCCGCAGCACCTTCACGGCGACGGCGCGCGGCTCGCTTGCGGTTTCGACGGCGGCCTTGTGGACCTGCGCGATCGAGGCTGCGGCGATCGGCGGGCCGAAACTGGCATAGACCGCACTGACCGGCTTTTCGAATGATGCCGCGATCGCGGCTTCGGCCTGGCCTTGAGGGAACGGGGGCATCTTGTCTTGCAGCCGCCCGAGATCGGCGGCGAGCACTTCACCGACCACATCCGGCCGCGTCGCCAGAAACTGGCCGAGCTTGACATAAGTCGGCCCGAGCTTGGCCAGTGCCGTCGACAGCCGTGCTTCGGAAGCGTCGCTCGACGGCCGCTCGAACAGCCGCACCATGCGATAAAGCGGCCGCGCCGGCACCGGCACCATGGCCGGGTCGATGACGCCGATCACGCCCTCGCGCGCGAACACGAAGCCGGCGCGGCTCAGGCGGAATAATTGCGCGAGGCCGTAAATCACAAACGCCAGCCGGAATGAAGCGTGACGATCCCGCCGGTCATCGGCTGGACCGAGACGCGGGCAAAGCCTGCCTTCCGCATCATCGCAGCGAACACTTGCGGCTTGGGAAAACGGCGGATCGATTCGACGAGATAGCGATAGGAATCGGCGTCGCCCGTGACCATGCGGCCAAGCCGCGGAATGACATTGAAGGAATAGAGATCATAGACGCGGTCGAGGCCGGGCACGTCGACCGCGGAGAACTCCAGGCAGCAGAAGCGGCCGCCGATCCTGAGCACGCGAAACGCCTCGGCCAGCGCGCGCTCGATGCGCGGCACGTTGCGGATGCCGAACGCGATGGTGGCGGCGTCGAAACTCCCGTCGGCGAACGGCAGCGCCTCGGCATTGGCCTCGGCGAAGGTGATGACGTCGTCGAGCGCCTGCGCTGCGACGCGGGCACGGCCGACATCGAGCATTCCGGCATTGATGTCGCTGATGACGGCGCGGGTTTGGGGTCCGCCGGCGGCGATGACGCGCATGGCGACATCGCCGGTGCCGCCGGCAATGTCGAGCAGCGCAAAGGGCGTGTGCTTCGGCGGATTGACCGCGGTGACCAGCGCATCTTTCCACGCCCGGTGCAGCCCGAACGACATCAGGTCATTCATCAGGTCGTAGCGGCCGGCGACGCTGTGAAAGACGTCGTCGACGAGCTCCTGCTTCTCGTCGAGCGGCACCTGGCGATAGCCGAAATCGGCCGGCTGTTCGTTGTGGTTAGTCATTGCTGTCCTTCATTTCGACGATAGCGCGGTGGGCGCCTGCGCGCTACAAAGCCCGGCTGTCATGGTTTAGGGGACGCATATCCGGGCCTTAAAGGGGTTCAGAATGACCATTCGGTTTCAGCGCACCGTTCCCATATTCCGGATTTTCTCGCTGGAAAAGGCTCGCGAATTCTATCTCGATTTCCTCGGCTTCAAGGTCGACTGGGCGGCCCGTTTCGCGCCGGATGCTCCGGTCTATATGCAGGTCTCGCGGCAAGCGCTAGCCCTGCATCTGAGCGAGCATTTCGGCGACGCCACGCCCGGCTCGACGGCCTATGTCTACATGACCGGCGTCGAAGAATTGCATCGCGAATTGAATGCCAAGACATACCGGCATATGCGGCCCGGCCTGCAGCGGCAGGACTGGGGCATGATCGAGGTCTGGGTGACCGATCCGTTCGGCAATCACATCAGATTTGGCGAGCCGACCGCGCCGGCTGCCGCATGATATTCCCACCGCATGAAAGTCCGTCGCTAGATGCCTGAATTGCCCGAAGTCGAAACCGTGCGCCGCGGGCTCGAGCCTGCCATGGAAGGCAAGAGCTTCGTCAAGGTCGACGTGCATCGCGGCGATCTGCGCTGGCCGCTGCCGAAGGATTTCGCCGCGCGGCTGCAGGGCAAGACCGTGACCGGGCTCGGCCGGCGCGCCAAATATCTGCTCGCCGATCTGTCTTCGGGCGACGTGTTGCTGATGCATCTCGGCATGTCCGGCTCGTTTCATGTCTTTCAGGACAATGGCGGCGAGGAAGGCAAGCAGCTGAGCAGCTATTATCACGAGCGCGCCAAGCACACCGCCCACGATCATGTCGTATTTCACATGTCGTCCGGCGCCAGCGTGACCTTCAACGATCCGCGCCGCTTCGGCTCGATGAAGCTCGTCGCCCGCAACAGGCTCGACGCTGAGCCGCTGTTGAAAGGGCTTGGTCCCGAGCCGCTCGGCAATGAATTCGATGCCGCCATGCTGGCGCGCGCTTGCCACGGCAAGAAGACGAGCCTGAAAGCGGCCCTGCTCGATCAGCGGCTGGTCGCCGGGCTCGGCAATATCTATGTCTGCGAGGCGCTGTTTCGCGCGCATCTGTCGCCCAGGCGCATGGCCTCGACCATCGCCACGCGCAACGGCGGGCCCAATGCGCGCGCCGAGCATCTGGTCGAGGCGATCAAGGCGGTGCTGCAGGCGGCGATCAAAGCCGGCGGCTCGTCGTTGCGCGATCACCGGCTGACCGACGGCGAGCTCGGCATGTTCCAGCACGATTTCCAAGTCTACGACCGCGAAGGCGAACCGTGCCGGACCAAGGGCTGCAAGGGCAAGGTCAAGCGCATCGTGCAGAATGGGCGCTCGACGTTTTACTGTCCAACGTGCCAGAAATGAGCGACGAACGCGATTGCCAGGAATGATCCGGGAGATGAGCCGATGGGCACGGAGAATATTATCGTCGAGACCCGCGATAAAATCGGGCTGATCCGACTCAACCGGCCGCAGGCGCTCAATGCGCTCAACCGGGCGCTGATGCGCGAACTCGCGCTCGCCGTCGACGCCTTCGAGGCCGACGGCACGATCGCCTGCATGGTCATTACCGGCTCGGAGAAGGCGTTCGCCGCGGGCGCCGACATCAAGGAAATGTCGGGCAAGGAATTCATCGACGTCTATCTCGATGATTTCTGCGCCGATTGGCACCGCGTGGCGCGGGTGCGCAAGCCGGTCATCGCCGCGGTGGCCGGCTTCGCGCTCGGCGGCGGCTGCGAACTGGCCATGCAATGCGATCTTATCATTGCTGCGGACAACGCGAAGTTCGGCCAGCCGGAGATCAAACTCGGCATCATTCCCGGCATCGGCGGCACGCAGCGGCTGACGCATGCCGTCGGCAAGGCCAAGGCGATGGACCTGATCCTGACCGGCCGCATGATGGATGCCGCGGAGGCAGAGCGCGCCGGTCTCGTCGCCCGCGTCGTGCCGGCGCAGAGCCTCGTTGAAGAAGCGCTCAAGGTTGCAGCCACGATTGCCGCAATGTCGCTGCCGTCGGTGCTGGCGGCGAAAGAGGCGGTCAATTGCGCGCTGGAAACCTCATTGGCCGAGGGCATTCGCTTCGAGCGGCGGATCTTCCACTCGCTGTTCGCGACCAAGGACCAGAAGGAAGGCATGAACGCCTTTGTCGAGAAGCGTCCGCCGAACTTCCAGAACAAATAGTCGCGCGTGCCGCGCGTCATCTGACGCAAATTACGCGCAGGATCGATCGCGCGGTGGCGCCGGGGCCGGGTTCCTGGCCGGCGCTCACGGCAACGCCTTGGCTTTGCAGAAAGGCCCGCACCGCGGCGGCCGACACCAGCGTTGCCCGCGGGATCGCGACAGCTCCGGCGACGACGGGCGCTTTCATCGTCACCATGCCGGCAAACCGGCCCTGCGCATCCACTGCCGCGGCGCCGGAATAGCCGAGCCCCGGCACGGGATCGAGCCCCTGATCGGTGCGTTGCGCGGTCGATCTCGTCACTTCGTCGCCGCCGTCGCTCCGCGGGTCGGCAATTCCCAGCAGCGTCAGCACGTTTGCCGCGGAAGCATCCTCGGCAAAGGACATCGGCGCAAGGCCGCGCACGCCATAGAGCCGCAGCAGCGCAAGATCGTTCGCTTTGTCGGCGGCGACGCGAACTGCATGACCGTAACCGGGTATCGTGATGGCGCGGCATTCATCCGTCATTTGCGCCGTGGTGAGGAGATCGCCGGTGCCAGTTACGATGATGGCGCTGCCATAATCGACACCGCGCCGCCGCTCGGCCATGGGCGGCGCTGCCGGATCGGGAAAGCCCTCGAACGTGTCGGCGACGGCGAGCGCGATTGGCGCCATGGTCCCTTCGGTCGCCTGATCGTAAAGCACGGTCACGCCGCGCACTTCGCTGCCGCTCGATTGCGCCCGTTCGACGAACTTCTTCAGGCCCTGCTGGCCGGTGATGATGAAGGAGTTCGGCTCGAGATTGCTCGAGCCGATCTCGCGCCGTGCCACGCGCTTGTCCTGATCAAACAAAGCCACAAGCGAGGCTTCGCGCAGGCGAAAGGTTTCGATGACGACCTGGCCTCCCGTTGACGACCAGCGGCTGCCGGTGCGTGCGGCGGTGGCCTTCGGCACGAGCTTTTCCGGCACGCCAAGCCGCGCGCCGGTCGCGGCATCGTCGATCACACGCCAGTTGACGGCGGCTTGTTTCGGCTTGGCGGCTTCCGCAAGCGCGGCGCGCTCCAGATCGGTGAGGATGCCGGTATCCTTATCGTTGTTGCGCCGCTGGAAGGCTTTGATTTGATCGAGCAGGTGGGCGTTGATTTCCTCGGCGCCCATTTCGCCATAGCCGAACAGCCAGACCAAGTCTGCCTGGATGGCGAGCCGCTGCGCCTCGGACACGCCGGTCTCGGCGCCGGGCGGCGCGGCATTATGGGTGTTCACGCCGGTATCCGATTTGGCGGCGGCTTTGCCATGCGCCGCCTTGGCGGCCTCGGCGGCTTTGGCCGGCTTCGCCGCTGCCGGCGGCGCGAAGATCAGCACACCCGCCGAAAACACGGCGGCGACAGCAATCATCATGCCCTTCGCCGTCATCGTCGCACCTAGCTGGCGGCTCAAGCCTAGCCGAACGGCGAAGGGAGTCCAATGTGCGAGGGCTGTGCGGAGGTGCCGTCCCTGAGCGCAGTCGCCCAATCGTAAATGACGACCTATATTGCTCCCATGCTGACGGCTGACGAACTTGAACGTTACGCGCGCCATATCGTGCTGCGCGAAGTGGGCGGGCCCGGACAGGCGGCGCTTGGCCGTGCCCGGGTGCTGGTGGTGGGGGCCGGCGGTCTTGGCGCGCCGGCGCTGCTGTATCTCGCCGCCGCAGGCGTGGGCACACTCGGCATCGTCGATGACGACGTGGTGGCTTTGTCGAATCTGCAGCGGCAGGTCATTCACGGCACGCCCGAGGTCGGCCTTCCGAAGACGGAGAGCTCGGCGGCCGCCATCCGCCGGCTCAATCCGCACGTCGCGGTCGAACCGCATTCTGTCCGGCTCACAGCGCAAAACGCGCTCGTTCTGATCGAGAACTACGACATCGTCGCCGACGGTTCGGATAATTTCGCCACGCGTTATCTGGTGGCGGACGCCTGCTACTTTGCCAGGAAGCCCCTGGTGACGGCCGCGCTCGGCGCCTTCGACGGCACGCTCACCACGGTCCGGGCGCACGAGCACGGCGCCGACGGCAAGCCCAATCCGACCTATCGCTGTCTGTTTCCCGAGCCGCCGCCGCCCGGCACCGTGCCGGCCTGCGCCGAGGCGGGCATTCTCGGTGCGCTCGCCGGCATTATCGGATCAATGATGGCGCTCGAAGTGATCCGCGAGATTGTCGGCTTCGGCGAGAATTTGGTCGGGCGGCTTGTGATGTTCGACGCGCGCGCAATGCGTTTCGAGACGCTGCGCTACGGCTGGGATCCGGACAATCCGCTGTCAGGCGGGAAACCGAGCATTCGCGACTTATCAGTGCACAAATAGCAAATTCGTCACCGCAAGCGTAAGCGAAGCAATCCAGTTCGGCGCTGACGGCGCAGATTG
Source organism: Xanthobacteraceae bacterium (assembly GCA_035509535.1). Classification (GTDB taxonomy): domain Bacteria; phylum Pseudomonadota; class Alphaproteobacteria; order Rhizobiales; family Xanthobacteraceae; genus BOG-931. The sequence continues at coordinate 54,749 of DATJLN010000056.1, forward strand.
CTTCGTTGCTTTGCTCCCCCGCACTGACGGGAGATGTCAGAGCTATTTGCTCCAGGTGGAACCTGCATCGGGTTCTCCCGAGGCACATGATTCTCATGAATTCTCATGACGCGTCAGCGCGCCTGCCGATGATACACGCTGTTGGGTCGCATATCGGTCGCCGAGGCAACCCGATTCGACATGTTGAAAAAGCCGGCCACGGCGGCGACGTCCCAGATGTCGCGATTGGAGAAACCGGCGCGGCGCAGCTGTTCGCGGTCCGCCTCTTCGACCGACCAGGGCTCGGCCGTCAGCTTGACGGCAAAGTCGAGCATGGCGCGCTCGCGCTTGGAGAGCCGCGCGGCGCGGTAGTTCATCGCCATCAGCTCGCCGAGCGGCGGATCGCCGGAGAATTCCCGCACCGCGGCGCCATGCGCGACCAGGCAATAGTAGCAGCGGTTATGTGCCGACACCGCGACAGCGATCATTTCGCGTTCGAGCTTGCTCAAGCCCGAGGGCGCCAGCATCAGGTCGTTATACATGCCGACGAAAGCCTCGAGCTTGGCCATGTCGAAGGCATAGGCCTTAAGCACGTTCGGCACGAAGCCGAGTTTTTCCTCGCATTTGCGGAAATAGGCCGCCATGTGCGGCGTCAGCGGCGCGGCCGCCAGATCCAGCGCCGTGATCTCGGTATCGTCTCCCGCGACGGCGCTCGGCCGCGCGGTTCTGGCCGGTTTGGCGGCGGTCTTTTTGCTGGCATTGGCCATTGGCGCTCTCTCGGGTTGGCGGAACTCTTCGAGCCGGCGGGCGCTGCAGCTGCGCCGTTCCGCGGCTGATGGGACGACTATATCAAATGGCGGGGGGCAGGGCGCAAAAGGTCGCGTGCGAATGGTAGCGCATCCGTATCTTGAGCGGTTAGTATCGCAACGAATCGAGGAGGGGGACCATGAACGTCCAAGATTTACCCCGAGGCGATACTCCCCCCAATGGTGAGCACGACGGCGATTATGCCAGCGTTGCGCTGATCGGCGCTGCGAGCGCGCTGCTGGCGCAGCGGCGGCGCGACATCCCCGACGATTTCATCGCCAAGCTGTTCGGTCTTGCGGTGCCGCAGGACCTCGAGCGCTACAGCGCGGATGAACTTGTCGGCATCGCCGAGCGCTCCTGGTCGCTGTTGCAGGAACGGCCGGCCAGTACCGCCAAGATCAGTCTCGAACCGTTGCCGGGCAAAAACGGCGGTGCGGCGCTCGACATCGTCAACGACGACATGCCGTTTCTGGTCGATTCCGTGGTCGGCGAGATCAACCAGCGCGGCCTCGACATCCGCCTGTTCGTTCATCCGGTCTTCGTCGTCGAGCGCGATCTCTCCGGCCGGCTGGTCAATTTCAAGGGCGGCCGCAACGTCGGCGGCGAGCGCGAGAGCTTCATTCATATTCACCTCGACGACCTCGACGACGCCGAGCAACGCGCCGATCTGGTGCGCGAGATCGAGAGCATCCTCACCGATGTCCGTATCAGCGTGCAGGACTGGAAGCCGATGCTGTCGCGCATCAACGGCATCATTGCCGATCTGCGCAGCAATCCGCCGCCGCTGCCGGTCGACGAGATTGCCGAAGCGATACAATTTCTCGAATGGATCGAGGACGACAATTTCACGCTGCTTGGCGCGCGCGATTATTCCTTCAACGAAAGCGGTGACGCGCTCGCGCCGTCCTTCGAAACCGGGCTCGGCTTGTTGCGCTCGCACGGCGTGCGGCTGCTGCAGCGCTGGAACCAGCCGCTGACGATCACGCCGGAAATCCGCGCCTTTCTCGAACAGCCGAAGCTCCTCATCGTCACCAAGGCGACGATCCGCTCGCGCGTGCATCGGCGCGTCTATCTCGATTACATCGGCATCAAGCGCTTCGATCGCCAAGGCAAGCTTGTCGGCGAGCGCAGGTTCTGCGGCCTGTTCACCTCGACGGCCTATACGCGCCCGCCGCGCAGCATTCCGTTCCTGCGCCGCAAGATCGATGGCGTCATCCGCCGTGCCGGCTTCGATCCGGCGAGCCATTCCGGCAAGGCGCTGGTCAATGTGCTTGAGAATTACCCGCGCGACGAGCTGTTCCAGATCGACGAGGACATGCTCTATCAGTTCGCGCTCGCCATCCTGCAGCTCGACGAGCGGCCGCGTGCGCGCGTCTTGCCGCGGCGCGACCGCTTCGACCGGTTCATCTCGGTGCTCGTCTATGTCCCGCGCGACCGCTACGACAGCAAGGTGAGAGCGGCGATCGGCAATTATCTCGCCGCGGCGTTCAACGGCCATGTCAGCGCCTATCATCCGTTCTTCACCGAAGGGCCGATGGTGCGGGTGCACTTCATCATCGGCCGCAATCGGGGCGAGGCGCCCGATCCGGATCGCGCCAGGCTCGATCGCGATGTTCAGGCGATTGTGCGCAGCTGGACCGATGACCTCTACGAGGCGCTGTCGGCCGGCTCCGGTGCGGCGCGCGGCAGCGTGTTGTTCGCGCGCTATCGCGACGCCTTTCCGATCGACTATCGCGAGGTCTATGCGCCGCCGGTGGCGCTCGCCGATATCGGCTTGATCGAGACGCTAAAGCCGGACCGTCCGCTCGGCGTTGCGTTTTACCGCGAGCAAGGCGGCGGCCCGCAGAGCGCCGGACTGAAAGTGTTCAGCCACAACCGGCCGATCGCGCTGTCGGCGCGTGTGCCTGTGCTCGAAAACATGGGCTTCCGCGTCGTCGACGAGCGCACCTATCACCTTCAGCCCAAAGGCGGTGACTCGATCTGGTTCCACGACATGGTGCTCGAAAGCGCGCTGGGCGGCGATTTCGACCTTGCCGTGCTGAAGGAGCGGCTCGAAGCCTGTTTCCTGGTCGTGATGGGCAAGAAGGCGGAGAGCGACGGTTACAACGCGCTTGTTCTCGCGTGCGGCCTCGGCTGGCGTGATGTCGCGCTGATCCGCACCTTTTCGCGCTTCCTGCGCCAGATCCGCGTGCCTTATTCACAAGACTATATGTGGACGACGCTGCGCAAATTTGCCGGCATCGCCGCGCAGATCGTGTCGTTGTTCCAGGCTCGGTTCAGCCCGCATCCGGCGATTACGCGGGATGCGCGCGCCGCGCGCGAGACCGAGATCGCAGGCGCAATCGAAAACGCGCTGCAGGCGGTCGAGAGCCTCGACGAGGACCGCATCCTGCGCCACTTCGTCAACGCGGTCCGCGCCGCGATTCGCACCAACTTCTATCAGATCGGCAGCGACGGCTTCGGCAAGGAGCTGATCGCCGTCAAATTTTCCAGCCGCAAGGTCGACGGCATGCCGTTGCCGCGGCCGCTCTACGAAGTCTTTCTCTATTCGCCGCGGCTTGAAGCCGTGCATCTGCGCTTCGGCAAGGTGGCGCGCGGCGGCATCCGCTGGTCCGACCGGCCGCAGGATTTCCGCACCGAAGTCTTAGGCCTGGTGAAGGCGCAGAACGTCAAGAACGCGGTGATTGTGCCGGTCGGCGCCAAGGGCGGCTTCGTACCGAAATATCTGCCGGCGGGCGGTTCGCGCGAAGCCATCCAGGCCGAAGGCGTCGCCACCTACAAATCGTTCATCTCGACCCTGCTCGATATCACCGACAATATCGGCGTGGGCACCAAAGGCGTCGTCCCGCCGGCCGATGTCGTGCGTCACGACGACGACGATCCCTATCTCGTGGTTGCGGCCGACAAGGGCACGGCGACATTTTCCGACATCGCCAACGAGCTCGCGATCGCGCATGACTTCTGGCTCGACGATGCTTTCGCCTCGGGCGGCTCGGCCGGCTACGATCACAAGAAGATGGGGATCACCGCCCGCGGCGCCTGGGAATCGGTGAAGCGGCATTTCCGCGAAATGGATGTCGACATCGGCGTGACGCCGTTCACGACCGTCGGCGTCGGCGACATGTCGGGCGACGTGTTCGGCAACGGCCTGTTGCGTGAGACGACGACCAAGCTGATCGCGGCTTTCGATCACCGCGATATTTTCATCGACCCGAATCCCGATCCGGAACGAAGCTTTGCCGAGCGCAGGCGCTTGTTCGATCTCCCGCGTTCGAGCTGGCAGGATTTCGACAAGTCGATCATTTCCGAGGGCGGCGGCGTCTATCCGCGCAGCGCCAAGGAGATCAGCCTCTCGGTCGAAGCGCAGAAGCTGTTTGGTGTGAGCGCACACGTGACGCCGCAGGATCTCATCCGCGCGATCTTGAAGGCCCAGGTCGATCTCATCTTTTTCGGCGGCATCGGCACCTATATCCGCGCCTCCGACGAAACCGACGATGCCGTCGGCGACCGCGCCAATGATGCTATCCGCATCGCCGGCAAGGACCTGCGCTGCAGGGTGATCGGCGAGGGCGCCAATCTCGGCATGACCCAGCGCGGCCGCATCGAGGCGGCGTTCCGCGGCGTCCGGCTCAATACCGACGCCATCGACAATTCCGCCGGCGTCAACACCTCCGACATGGAGGTCAATATCAAGATCGCGCTCTCCATTCCGCTGCGCGACGGCCGGCTCATGCGCGAAGCCCGCAATGTGATGCTTGCCGGAATGACCGACGAGGTCGCGGGCCTCGTGCTGCGCAACAACTATCTGCAGCCTTTGGCGCTGTCGCTGGCGCAGCGGCGCGGCATGGAGGATTTCGGCTTCCTGCAGCGGCTCATTCAGATCTTGGAAACGCGCGGTCTGCTCGATCGCGCCGTCGAATATCTGCCCGACGACATGGCGCTCACCGAGCGCCGCCGCCGCGCGCAGCCGTTCTGCCGGCCGGAGCTCGCGGTGCTGCTCGCTTACGCCAAGCTCACGCTCTACGATGATCTTCTGGAATCCGCCGTGCCCGATGAACGCTATCTCGGGCGCGAGCTCGGCCGTTATTTCCCGAAAGCCGTCGCCGAACGCTATCCCGACGCGCTCGAACACCATCGCCTGCGCCGCGAAATCATCGCGACGCAACTCGCCAATTCGATGATCAATCGCGGCGGGCCGTCGCTGATCGTGCGCATCGCTGATCAGACCGGCGCCGCGCCTGCGGCCATCGCCCAGGCTTTCGCCATCGTGCGCGACAGCTACGGCATGACGGCGTTGAATACGGCGATCGACGGCCTCGACAACAAGATTTCCAGCAAGCTTCAGCTCGATCTCTACGCTGCGGTGCAAGATCTCCTGCTCGACCGCATCGTCTGGTTCCTGCGCAATGTCGATTTGTCAAAGGGGCTGGCCGACGTCGTCGCGCATTATCGCGACGGCATTGCCGCAGTGGCGGCGGCTTTGGATGGTGCGGTCTCGCAGGATCTGTCGGACGCGCGCGCCGCACGCCGGCAGGCGTTCGCCGATGGCGGCGTCCCTGCGGATCTGGCCGGCCGCATCGCCGACCTGCGCGTGCTCGCCTCGGCTCCCGATATCGTCCTGGTTGCTGACCGTACCCGCCGGCAAGTCGGCGAAGTCGCCGCCACCTACTTCGCCGCGGGTGCCTTCTTCCGTCTCGACCGGATCGCGGCGGCCGCTGAAACGATTCCCATTACCGATTATTTCGACCGGCTGGCGCTCGATCGCGCCCGCGACTCGATCGGCGATGCCGAGCGGCGGCTCACCGCTGCAATGGTCGGGAACGGTACGGCCGGCGCCGGCGCCGTCGAGGCCTGGATTGCGCCGCGCAAGGCCGAGGTCGAGCGCATTCGGCTTGCCGTTCAAGAAATTGCGAGTTCCGGCCTTACGCTTTCGAAGCTCTCGGTGGCGGCGAGCCTGTTGGGCGATCTGGTAAAGAACTAAGCTTAACTGCAGCAGCCCGCCGCGGTCAGGCTCCAAACAAGAAAAGAGCCCCAAGCAGTCTACGCGCTTGGGGCCCTTCAGTTGTTGCCTCAACTCAGGCTTATCTGACCGGACGGCGGGGTGTCGGGGGATGGGGAACCGCCCAGTCGGCCTAACGATCCTCAGATATGTAGCTGCCCCGCGGAAACAACGCAGATCACGGTTTAGTGTTTTCAGGCTGCGTCAAAAGGCGCATGTCCCGGGCCAAATCCTGAAAGCTGAAACCGGCTTTTAGGAGCGATCGGGCGGCCACGAAAGATCCAGCTGCGGTGCGAAGACGGACCTGCGCTGCAGCGGAACCGCGCTACCTAAAACGTGCTACCTGGAACGCGCTATTTGGAACGCCGACCGGAATGCGAGCGCAAGAAAATATCCTGAAAGTTATCCCGGCAGACCATAGCGGTGCAGGTCGGCGCCAAATGCGTCGAGCCAAGTTTTGGCGTTCTGATGATGCGGACAAATGCGCTGCACCAGGCGCCAGAATTTCGGCGAATGGTTCATTTCGATGAGATGCGCCACTTCATGTGCAGCGAGGTAGTCAAGGACCTGGCTCGGCGCCAGGATCAGCCGCCAGGAAAACGACAGCATGCCGGCGGTCGAGCACGAGCCCCAGCGGCTCGATTGGTCGCGGACGGTCACGCGCTTGAAAGTGAGGCCGAGCGCCTCGGCATAGCGCCGGCTTGCCGCTTCAAGGTCGCGCTTGGCTTCGCGGCGCAGGAAATCGCCGATGCGCCGGTCGACATGGGGCTCAAGGCCTGCAACGCACAGTAGCGGCTCGCCACTGTCGCCGATCTCGGTCCACACCGTGCCGCGGGCGCTTCGGCGATGGGTGATGCGATGCGGCACGCCGCGCAGCGGCACCACGATGCCGTCGGCGAAAGGGGTGGCCTCCGGCAGCCGGCCGAGCCGCGCCGCGATCCAGCCACCGTGCTTCTGCGCAAAGGCGCTCGCCTCTTTCACCGTGCCGCGCGGCGGGATCGTCAGAATGACCTCGCGGTTGGTCGCCTGGATGCGGAGCGTGTAGCGGCGGGCCTGGCGGTGCCGGCGCAACTGCACCGGATAGATCGCGCCGGCGAATGCGATCTCGATCGTCTGCGGCTCGCTTGAGCGGCGATAGAGCAGCGCGCGCAACGCTCTCTCTTGCGGCGCTCTCTCTGAAGACATGGCGAGGTCACTCCCGCGCGATGTGAATGGCGGCTAGCACCGGAACGAACGGCTAGAGAAAACACAACGCCGAACGCGACATGAATCACATGATAGTGCCATATCGCCGAGCCTACGGGGAGAGTGCGGGAAGATTACGGCGCTTGCCGCCTTACACCGTATGCAGCGCAGCGCCGTTCCCGGCGTAGCGCTTGCTCGAGCCATTGAGCGACGCCGGACGCGACTCGCCCATCGACAGGATGAAATCGGAGATACGCGGCGCAATCTCGGAGCGGAAGCGCGAGCCGTTGAACACGCCATAATGGCCGACGCCGTGCTGCAGCCAATGCGCCTTGCGCTGCGGCGGAATATTCACGCACAGCTTATGCGCCGCTTCGGTCTGGCCGACGCCGGAAATATCGTCGAACTCGCCTTCCACTGTCAGCAGCGCGGTGTGTGTGATCCGGCTCGGATCGACCGGCCGGCCACGATGCGTCATCTGGCCTTTCGGCAGCGCGTGCTTGACGAACACGGTGTCGACCGTTTGCAGATAGAACTCGGCCGCGAGATCCATGACGGCGAGATATTCGTCATAGAACTCCTTGTGCTTGAGCGCGGAATCGCCGTCGCCCTTCACCAGGTTCAGGAACAATTGCTTATGCGCCTCGATATGGCGGTCGAGGTTCATGCTGACGAAGCCGTTGAGCTGCAGGAAGCCCGGATAGACGTCGCGCATGAAGCCCGGATTCGGGAACGGGACTTTGGTGATGACGTGAGTGCGGAACCAGTCGATGCCGCGCTTCTGCGCAAGATCGTTGACGGCGGTCGGATTGACGCGGGTATCGATCGGGCCGCCCATCAGGATCATCGAGGTCGGCGCATAGGGATCCTCGTCCGCCTCCATCAGCGCGACGGCGGCCAGCACCGGCACCGAGGGCTGGCACACCGCAACCACATGGGCGTCGCCGCCAAGCGCGTGCAGGATCGAAATCACGTAATCGATATAATCGTCGAGATCGAACAGTCCTTCCTGCATCGGCACCATCCGCGCGTCGGTCCAATCGGTGATGTAGACGTCATGATTGGGCAGGAAGGCTTCCACGGTGCCGCGCAGCAGCGTCGCATAGTGGCCCGACATCGGAGCGACGATCAGCAGCTTCGGATGCGGCCGCTTGGGCGGATGCCGGAAGACGCGCTCGAAATGCAACAAGCGGCAGAACGGCCGCTCCCACGCGGTCGTGATGTTGACCGGCACCCGTTCGCCGCCGACCAGCGTCGAAGAGATCCGCCATTCCGGCTTGCCGTAACGGCGCGTCGAGCGCTCGAACAATTCGCACGCCGCGGCGATGGATTTGCCGTAGGTCGTGAACGACAGCGGATTGACTGGATTCTTGAAGAACAGCCGCGTCGCGTCGGCCATTGCGCGCGACGGATTGAGCGCAGCGTGGCTCATCTCATAGAACCAGTAGAGCGGCGTCGATAATAGAACGCCGCCTTCGCCGCCTGGAACGGAAGGCGCGCCGCCAAACTCACCGATAGCCATTAGTAACCTTGCCCGGACTGCTGCAGTGCAGCATTGTGACTGTTGTATGTCATCGCGTCAATATACAAGGAAAACTTTCCATAAGCGTTACGTAGGAGAGTCAACGCTTTCCTGCCATTCGTTTCACACATGGGCGCCCATACGTAAGAGCCCTTACCAAACCGCCGCAGCGCCTGTCGCGTTTTGTAGGAATGCAATTTTCATTCGCCGGTTTGCATCAGCGTGCCGTGCCGGCGTGCACTCTGCAGCAGCTTGAGAAATCCAAAAACGCCGACGGCAAAAAACACGGCGTTCAGCGCCAGCGCGTCGAGCATCAGATCAGGACGGAAGACCTTGTCGATCAGCAGTGCCCGCATGCCCTCGAAGACATAGGTCGGCGGGAGTGCCCAGGCGATCGGCTGCAGCCAGACAGGCAGCGTGGTCACGGGGTAATAAACGCAGGTGAGCGGCATGAACAGAAACATGATCGACCAGGCGAGGTTCTCCGCGCCCATGCCGTTGCGCAGAATGAGGCCCGACACAAAAATTCCGATCGCCCAGCTGGTCAGCATCAAATTGAAAAAGAACGCGACCAGCGCCAAGCCCAAACCGTAGAGGTTGAAGCCGAAGAAGGCGATGGCGAGGAATGTCACCGGCACGGCGCCGATCGACAGCCGCACCACGCTCATCACCATCAGCGCGATGATGAATTCGGCGGGCCGCAGCGGGCTCATCATCAGGTTGCCGATATTGCGCGACCACATTTCCTCGAGAAACGAGATCGAAAAGCCGAGCTGGCCGCGAAACAAGATGTCCCACAGCAGCACCGCGCCGATGAAGGTGCCGCCGGCGCGCGCGAAAAAACCGGCATTGTTGGCGATGTAATATTGCAGGAAGCCCCAGGTGACCATTTGCACCGTCGGCCAATAAACGAGATCAAGCAGCCGCGGCCAGGATGAACGCAAGAGATACCAATAACGCAGCATCATCGCGGCGATGCGGCGCGGCGAGATGGCATAGGCGCTCTCGATGCTGCCGGTCATTGCGCCGCCTCGCTATGAATGCCTTCGCCGCGCGCGACATCGAGAAAGACTTCTTCCAGCGTGCGCCGGCCGTAGCGCGCCAGGAGCTTTTGCGGCGCGTCGTCATCCTCGATGCGGCCGCGTTTCATGATGATGACGCGTTCGCATAATCGCTCGACCTCGTTCATGTTGTGCGAGGCGAGCAGGACGGTGGCGTGGCGGTCGCGGCAATAACGCTCGAGATGGCCGCGCACCCAGTCGGCAGTGTCGGGGTCGAGGGAGGCGGTCGGCTCGTCGAGCAGCAGCACGTCGGGATTGTTGATCAGCGACTTGGCGAGCGCGACGCGGGTTTTCTGCCCGGCCGACAGGCGGCCTGTGGGACGGTCGAGCAGATCGACGAGATCGAGCTGCCGCGCCAGCTCATCAGTGCGCTCGCCGATATTGGCGACGCCATAGAGCATGCCGAACACTTTCAGGTTCTGCCGCACTGTCAGCCGCATCGGCACTTCGACATAGGGGCTTTCGAAATTCATCCGGTGCAGCACGCGGTAGCGCTCTTTCGGCATCTCCGCGCCGAGCACCGCAACGCGGCCGGATGTGGGCAGAACCAGGCCCATGATGGTGGCGATGGTCGTGGTCTTGCCGGCGCCGTTGCCGCCGAGCAGGCCGGTCACCGAACCCGGCTTCAGCGTGAACGAAATGCCGTCGACGGCCGCAACCGTCTTGTAGATCTTGACGAGGCGGTCGACTTCGATCGGGGGAGGCGTGGCAGCCGGCATCGCGCACATGTGGCGCGGCTGGCTGTCCAAGGCAAGAGGAGCTTCGCGGGGAGCGCATGGCGGCGCGGCAGGCCCGCGCGTCCATGCTCTGGTTTCGTGCCGCCGAAACTGGCAGAAACATCGGCGGGAGAACCACATCACATGAGAACCGTCGCATGACGATCGTTACGATGGCGCAAGCCGATATCATCATGAACGCGATCATTGCCCGCGGCGCCGAAATGAATTGCCGGCCGATCAGCGTGATCGTCGTCGAGCCCGGCTGCAAGGTGAAAGCTTTCAAGAAAGAAGACGGCGCCTCCATGATCCGCTTCGAAATGGCCTATGGCAAAGCCTATGCGGCCTTGTCGCTCGGCCGCAGCTCCAAGCTGGTGCGCGAGCGCGCGGTGGAGCGTCCGATTTTCATGCGTTACGTGATCGCGGCGAGCGAGGAGCAGATCTTCCCCGAAGGCGGCGGCATGCTGATCCGCAACGACGGCGGCGAAGTGATCGGCGCGGTCGGCGTCACCGGCGATACGGAAGATCGCGACGAGGAGCTTGCGATCCATGGCATTCATGCCGCCGGGCTGAAAACCGACGAAGATTGCCGCGGCATGGGCCGGCTGATCGGCCTGTTGCCGAGAAAATGATTCTGCATCCGTAACACACTGAAGTGACATCATGAAGATCGGGCTCTTTGATCACGTCGAACACGGCGAGCGGCCGCTGGCCACCTTATTCGACGAGCGGCTGCGCTTCGCCGAAGCGGCGGATGCCGCCAGCTTCTATTGCCTGCATGTCGCCGAGCATCACGCGACTCCGCTCAATATGGTGCCGGTGCCGGGCGTCTATCTCGGCGCCGTTGCGCGCGCCACCAAACGGATGCGGCTCGGGCCGCTGGTTTATCTCCTGCCGCTCTATTCGCCGCTGCGGCTGATCGAGGAAATCTGCATGCTCGATCATCTCAGCTCCGGCCGTCTCGACGTCGGGGTCGGCCGCGGCGTGTCGCCCTACGAACTGAAGTTCCACAAGGTCGAGCACGACCAGTCGCGCGAGATCTTCATCGACGCGTTCAAATGCGTCAGCGCCGGCCTTGTCACCGACAAGCTCAGCTATGCCGGCGAACACTTTGTCTACGAGAACGTCCCGATCGCATTGCGGCCGCTGCAGCAACCGCACCCGCCGTTCTGGTACGGCTCGTCCAACGAGATCGGCTCGGTCTTTGCCGGCGAGCAGGGCCTGCATTTTGTCACGCTGGGGCCGATGGCCACCGCCAAGGCCAATATCGACGCCTACAAAGCGGCGCTGAAGAAGCGCGGCGGCCCGGCGCAGCCGAAAGCGGCCTTTCCCGGCGGCGCCGCGATCGGCGTGCAGCGGCACATCTTCGTTGCCGATACCGATGCCGAAGCCGTGCGCTTCGGCAAGCCGGCCATGGACATCCATCTTGCGCACCTGAACTGGCTGCGCAGGATGCATGGCCAGACCGGATTGACGTCGCGGCTCAACGTGGCGCGCGGCGCCGATTTCGAGGCCTGCGTCGCTGACCGCACCGTGATTGCCGGCTCGCCGCGGACCGTGCGCGCGGAGATCGAGCGGCAGGCCGAGGAACTCGGCATCAATTATCTTTTGACGTATCTGTTCCTCGGCAACATGCCGCTGCCGGACGCGCTGCGCTCGCTGCAGCTGTTCACCGCCGAAGTGATGCCGCATCTGGAGAAACTCTGACGCGTCATGGCCGGGCTTGTTCCGGCCGTCCACGTCACAGCCGCAGCGACTCCGTTCTTCGAACGGCCACCCGCGGGTATTGGCGACACCAGCTACTTCGCCGCGTCTTCCGTGGCCTGATTGTGGTCCGCCCGCAACGCATCGGGGTGCGGCATGGCGATGACGTTATAGCCGGAATCGACGAAGTGAATTTCGCCGGTGACGCCGGTGGAGAGATCGGACAACAGATAAAGCCCGGCGCCGCCAAGCTCCTCGAGCGTCACGCCGCGATGCAGCGGCGAATGCCGCTGCTGGAATGCGAACATCGCCCGCGCATCGCCGATGCCGGCACCGGCCAAGGTGCGGATCGGCCCGGATGAAATGGCATTGACGCGGATGCCGTTGCCGCCGAAATCGACGGCGAGGTAACGCACCGATGCCTCGAGCGCCGCCTTGGCGACGCCCATGGCGTTGTAATTCGGCATGGCGCGCTCGCCGCCGTTATACGTCAGCGTCACCATCGCGCCGCCGTTGCGCATCAATGCCGCCGCGCGCTTGGCCGCTTCAGTGAACGAAAAGCACGAGATCAGCATGGTGCGCTGGAAATTTTCGCGCGTCGTGTCGGCATAGCGGCCGGTGAGCTGCGTCTTGTCGGAAAAGGCGATGGCATGCACCAGGAAATCGACGGAGCCCCAAAGGCGGCCGAGCTCGGCGAACACGGCATCGACCGAGCCGATGTCCTCGACGTCACAGGGCAGAACGAGATCGGCATTGACCGAAGCGGCCAGCGGCTTCACGCGCTTGCCCAGCGCGTCACCTTGATACGTGAAGGCGAGCATGGCGCCATGCGCCGCCAGCGCTTTGGCGATACCCCAGGCAATGGAATGATCGTTGGCGACCCCCATGATCAGGCCGCGCTTGCCTTGCATCAGCCCCGACACCAACCCGGTCATGCGTCAGGCGTCCACGTGTTTGAACACGACGGAGGCATTGGTGCCGCCGAAGCCGAAGGAATTCGACAGGACGCAGCCGAGCTTGGCATTGTCCTGGCGCGCGCGCACGATCGGCATGTCGTCAAAGGCCGGATCGAGTTTCTGGATATTGGCGCTTTCGCAGACGAAGCCCGAGCCCATCATCAGCAGTGAATAGATTGCCTCCTGGACTCCGGCGGCGCCGAGCGAATGGCCGGTCAGCGATTTCGTCGCCGAAATCGGCGGGCATTTGGCGCCGAACACTTCGCGGATCGCTTCGATCTCTTTGAGGTCGCCGATCGGCGTCGAAGTCGCATGCGGATTGATGTAATCGATCGGCGGCTTCACGGTCGCGAGCGCCATCTTCATGCAGCGCACGGCACCCTCGCCGGATGGCGCCACCATGTCGGCGCCATCGGAGGTAGCGCCATAACCGGCGAGTTCGGCGTAGATTTTTGCGCCGCGCGCTTTGGCATGTTCGAGCTCTTCGAGCACGAGCACGCCGGCGCCGCCGGCGATGACGAAGCCGTCGCGATCGGCATCGTAGGCGCGCGATGCCTTGTCCGGCGTCTGGTTGAAGCTCGACGACATGGCGCCCATGGCATCGAACAGGACCGACAGCGTCCAGTCCAGTTCCTCGCAGCCGCCGGCGAAGATCATATCCTGCTTGCCGACCTGGATCGTCTCATAGGCATTGCCGATGCAGTGGTTCGAGGTCGCGCAGGCCGATGAGATCGAATAGTTGACGCCCTTGATCTTGAACCAGGTCGCGAGCGTCGCGGAGGCCGTCGACGACATCGCCTTCGGCACGGCAAAGGGGCCGACACGCTTGGGTCCCTTCGTGCGCGCGATATCGGCGCTCTCGACGACGGTCCGCGTCGACGGGCCGCCCGAGCCCATGATGATGCCGGTTCGTTCGTTGGAGACGTCGGTCTCCTCGAGGCCGGCGTCGCGGATCGCCTGTTCCATGGCGACATGATTCCAAGCGGCGCCGCCGCCCAAAAAACGCATGGCGCGACGGTCGACCGCTTCATTGGCATCGAGTGTCGGTGCGCCATGCACCTGGCAGCGAAAGCCAAGCTCGGCATATTTGTCGGCGCGCACGATGCCGGATTTGGCTTCGCGCAGCGACGCCAGCACCTCTTGCGTATTGTTGCCGATGGACGAGACGATGCCCATCCCGGTGACAACGACGCGTTTCATTGGTCCCTCGTTCGGATATTTGGCGTTTGAATTTTGAGCGTTTGAATTTTGGCTTGGGCGCGATGTTACCCGAAAAATAAGTCCCCGGATTTCGGGATCAAGCTTGGTAATCCTGTCGCGGCACGATTTTTCGCAGCGCCGGCGCGCCTAGGCGCCGGTCGTCTGCGGCTCGGCGTCGCGAAACAGACCGACTTTCAGATCGAGCGCGCGATAGATCACCGAGCCGTCGGCGGAGAGCCAGCCGTCGGCGATGCCGAGCACGAGCTTCGAGCGCATTACGCGCTTGATGTCGATGCCGTAGACGATGTTCTTCATGGTCGGAAGGACTTGGCCGGAAAACTTGAGCTCGCCCATGCCGAGCGCCCGGCCGCGGCCCGGCGAACCGAGCCAGCCGAGAAAGAATCCCAGCATCTGCCAGAGCGCGTCGAGGCCGAGGCAGCCCGGCATCACCGGGTCGCCCTTGAAATGGCAAGGAAAGAACCACAGGTCGGGCTTGAGTTCCAAGACCGCGCGGACCAGGCCCTTGCCATATTCGCCCCCGACTTCCGCGATCTCGGAAATCCGGTCGAACATCAGCATCGGCGGCAGCGGCAATTGCGGACCTTCGGAGAACAGTTCGCCCCGCCCGCAGGCCAAGAGGTCCTCATATTCGAAATTTGAACGCCGTTGCGGCATGCCCATCCACTCCGCCGCCAGACTTCGCGTTTTGGGCGGCTTTCGCTGATTTCCTAACATATCGGGTGAAAGCGCAAAAGCCACACCCATGCAAACGCGTCTGAGCGGCGGGCAATGAGCCCCGCGGCGCGATGGCTGAGACAGTTGCAGCGGACGCAAGGTGGCGTATAATAAAACAAGATGCAACGGGTGTGGTCCGGCTTGGGCCACACGTTTGCTATGAAAATACTGGTTTTGCTATGACAGAAACGCGTCGAGTCCCCGGCACTACCTACGGCTACAGGCCGAATATGCCGAAGTCTTCCGTGCCGGCTTCCAGCGTCACCATGATTACGGACCAGGGGCAGCCCGAACACGGCAACCTCACTGGCTGCCCGTGGCATGACGTCAAGTCGAAGTTGCGCGATGTGGGGCTGCGTCCGACGCGGCAGCGCATGGCGCTCGGCTGGATCCTGTTCGCCAAGGGCGACCGCCACGTGACGGCCGAAATGCTGTACGAAGAGGCGACCCGCGCCAAGGTGCCGGTCTCGCTGGCGACGGTTTACAACACGCTCCATCAGTTCACCGAAGTCGGTTTGCTGCGGCAGGTCGCCGTGGACGGGTCGAAAGCCTATTTCGACACCAACAATTCCGAGCACCACCACTTCTACGTCGAAGATCAGAACGATCTCATGGACATCCCCGCAACGGATGTTGTCTTCGGCAAGCCGCCGATGCCGCCCGAAGGTTATGAGATCGCGCGCATCGACGTCGTGGTCCGCCTGCGGCGCAAGCAAGGCTAAAGCAGTCGCACATCTGTTTTTGCGGTCGGGCGTTATCGTGCCGGCACCTGTGAAGGTCTAGCCGCGGCCGAAACACCGCCGGCATGATCGCGCACGTCGTCGCCGGCGCTTCATCCCATCTTCGGCAGTCATTCTCGCTGTCTTCTTCCTCGCTGTCTTCTTCCTCACGGTGCCGTGCTGAGCCCGGCAGCCGCGCGGCCACGCCAGTTCGTCCGGGAACAAGCCCGGCCAGGGTCGGAGGCAGCGCCCGCGCTCGCTTGACGATTCATGAATCATAATGTTATCTAAAATGACAAATAATGATGTATAAAACATCATAATTGATGGACCGAAATGATTACGGCCGGTCAGCTCCGGGCGTCTCGCGCCCTTCTCGGCATTGACCAGCGCACGCTCGCTGAGGCGGCCGGACTGTCGCTGCCGACCATCCAGCGAATGGAAGCGAGCGACGGCGTCATTCGCGGCAATGTCGACTCGCTGATGAAGCTTGTCGCCGCACTCGATGCGCTCGGCATCGAGCTGATCTCGGATAATGCCCCGAGCCAGACCGGCGGCCGCGGCGTGCGCTTGAAGAGGCCCGCGCCGTGACGCTGACGGTCGTTCTCGCATGCGCCGCGGCGCTCCTCGTCCTGGCAGTGCTCGCCGTCGTCATTGCGCGTTTTTCCGGTGCAACGCGCCTTGTCTACGGCGCCAGCATGGCCATGGCCGCGGTCTCGTTGGCGGCTGCAACGGTCCATCTCCTGAGCGCGGCAGCGCCCGAAAGCCTTGCCTTGCCGCTGGGCGTGCCCTGGCTCGGGTCGCATTTCCGCCTGGACGCGCTTTCCGCCTTTTTCCTTATTGTGGTCGATCTTGGCGCACTGAGCGCGAGCCTGTTTGCGCTCGGTTACGGCGAACACGAGATGACGCCGCAACGCGTGCTGCCGTTCTATCCGGCGTTTCTTTGCGGCATGACGCTCGTCGTTCTCGCCGACGACGCTTTCACCTTTCTATTCTCCTGGGAATTCATGTCGCTTTCGTCCTGGGCGCTCGTGATGTCGCACCATCGCGCCCTGGAGAACGTGCGCGCCGGCTACGTCTATCTGGTCATGGCGACTTTCGGCACGCTGGCCATGCTGCTTGGTTTCGGTCTGCTGGCCGGTCCCGACGGGCTTTACACATTCGCCCAGATGCGCGCGGCCCATCCTGCGGCAGGTCTTGCAGCGCTTGCGCTGCTCCTGGCGCTGGTCGGCGCCGGTTCGAAGGCCGGGCTCGTGCCGCTTCATGCCTGGCTGCCGCTCGCGCACCCTGCGGCGCCGAGCCATGTCTCGGCGCTGATGAGCGGCGTGATGACCAAGGTCGCCGTCTATGGCTTTGTCCGTATCGCCTTCGAGCTTGCCGGTGCGCCGGCCTGGTGGTGGAGCATTGTCGTCCTGGCGGTCGGCGGAATCACCGCGGTGATGGGGCTGCTCTACGCGTTGATGCAGAACGATCTGAAGCAGCTGCTGGCTTATTCGACGCTGGAGAATGTCGGAATCATCTTCGTCGGGGTCGGTCTGGCGCTTGCCTTCCGCGCCTATGACATGCCGGCCGCGGCGGCATTGGCGCTGACCGCCGCGTTGTTTCACGTCTTCAACCATTCGCTGTTCAAGAGTCTCCTGTTCTTCGGCGCCGGCGCGGTGCTGACCGCAACCGGCGAGCGCAACATGGAGCATCTCGGCGGGCTCATTCATCGTATGCCGCAGACCGCCTTTGTCGTCCTGGTTGGTTGCGCGGCGATTTCGGCCTTGCCGCCGCTCAACGGTTTCGCGTCCGAATGGCTGACCTTTCAGGCCATCCTGCTCAGCCCGCAATTGCCGTCGTGGGGTCTGAAAATCGTGGTGCCGGCGGTTGGCGCCCTGCTCGCGCTGTCGGCGGCGCTCGCTGCCGCCTGTTTCATCAGAGCCTATGGAATCACTTTTCTCGGTCGCCCGCGCAGCGGCGCTGCCCAGGCCGCGACCGAGACCGACCGCTTCTCGCTCGCCGCAATGATTTTGCTGTCGGTCGCCTGTCTCATCGCTGGCATCCTGCCGGGCTTGTTCATTGACGCTTTGGCGCCGGTCAACAGCGCGCTGATCGGTGCGCACATGCCGCGGCAGGCCGGCACGCAATGGCTTGCCATCGTGCCGGTCGCGGCGAGCCGTAGTTCCTATGACGGCCTGCTCGTCTTCCTGTTCATGATCATCTCGGGGTCGCTGGCTGCTTCGGCCATCCATCGGCTTGCCTCGGATCGGCTGCGCCGCGCTCCGGCCTGGGACTGCGGCTATCCCGATTCGAGCCCGGCGACGCAGTACACGGCCATGAGCTTGGCCGAGCCGATTCGCCGGGTCTTCGGCGCGACGCTGTTTCGTGCCGAGGAGATTGTCGAGATGCCGCCGCCAGGCGACATGCGTCCGGCGCAGCTGAAAGTCAGCATGCGCGACCTGATCTGGGACTTCCTCTACGTTCCGATCGCCGACGCTGTCGATGCCGCTGCCGATCGGCTCAATCCGCTGCAATTCCTGACCATTCGCCAGTTTCTGAGTCTGGTGTTCGGCGCGCTGGTGATTCTGCTTGTGGTGCTCGCGCTATGGCCCTGATCCGCGATCTCCTGATTCAGGGCGGCCAGATGTTGCTGCTGCTCGTGCTGGCGCCGCTGTTCACCGGCTTTGTGCGTAAGATGAAGGCGCGGCTGCAGCGCCGGCAAGGGCCGCCGCTGATCCAGCCCTATCGCGATCTCGTCCGCCTGAGCCGCAAGGAAGTCGTGCTCGCCGATCAGGCGTCGTGGCTGTTCCGCACCACGCCCTATCTGGTTTTTGCCGCCACCTGGGTCGCGGCCTCGCTCATTCCGACGTTCCGCATCGACCTGTTGTTCTCCTGGTCGGCTGATCTTATCGCCATCATCGCGCTGCTCGGCAGCGCGCGCTTCTTCATCGCGCTTGCCGGCCTTGACGTCGGCACCAGTTTCGGCGGCATCGGCTCGAGCCGCGAAGCGATGATCGCTTCGCTCGCCGAGCCGGCGATGATCATGGTGGTTTTCACGCTGGCTTTGATCGCCGGCTCGACCCAGCTTTCGAACGTTGCCGAGTTCATGGCCTCGCCGCAGGTCGGCCTGCGCGTGTCGCTGGGGCTTGCCTTGTTCGGCCTCGTCATGGTGGCTCTCGCCGAGAACGGCCGGGTCCCGATCGACAATCCCGCGACGCATCTCGAACTGACCATGGTGCACGAGGCCATGGTGCTCGAATATTCGGGCCGGCATCTGGCGCTGATCGAATTGTCCGCGGCGCTCAAGCTTCTCCTTTACGTGTCGCTCTTGGCCTGCATCTTCCTGCCCTGGGACATCGAGTCGGCGGGTGCTTCGGCGCCGACGCTCGCGCTCGGAATCTTCGCCTATCTCGGCAAGCTCGCGCTCGGCGGTTTTCTGCTCGCCGTGTTCGAGACCTCGATCGCCAAGATGCGGGTGTTCAGGGTGCCGGAATTCCTCGGCGCAGCGCTGATGCTAGGCCTGCTGGCGACGCTCTTGCGGTTCGTGTCGGCGAGCTTCTGATGCACGGTATCGAATTCGACATCGCCCATCTGCTTGCCGGCTCGCTGGTTCTGGTCAGCTTTCTCGAGCTCTATCAGGATCGGCTTTACGCGCTGCTCAACGTCTATGCCCTGCATGCGCTGGTGCTTGCGGCTTCCGTCGCCTGGCAGGCATTCGTTCAGGATGCCCCGCATCTCTACATCACTGCGGCGATCGCGCTCGTCTTCAAAGCCATCGTGATTCCCGTTGCGCTCCATCGCATGATCGTGCGGCTCGGCATTCACCGCGAGATCGAGAAGGCGATCGGCGTCGGTCCGGTCATGCTCACCGGCATCGGGCTGGTCGCGCTGTCGATGGTCGTGATGCTGCGCGTGACGCAGGAGGCCGATCCGCTGGCGCGCGAGGATCTCGCCTTCGCGCTCTCGGTCATCCTTCTTGGCCTGTTGATGATGGTGACGCGGCGCAACGCCGTGAGCCAGGTGGTCGGCTTCATGTCGCTTGAGAACGGGCTTGTGCTCGCGGCGACCGGCGCCAAGGGCATGCCGCTTGTGGTCGAGATCAGCGTCGCCTTCTCGGTCCTGATCGCTTTCATCGTGATCGGGATATTCCTGTTCCGCATCCGCGAGCGTTTCGACACGGTGGACGTCCAGGCGCTTGATCGTTTCCGCGGGGAACGCCGATGAGCGACGCCGTCACCTTTAACGCAATGGCCGGTCTGCTGGCGATCCCGGCCGTCGCCGCCGTTCTGCTCGCGCTGCTTCCCGGCTATCGACTGACGGCGCGGTTGAACGTGCTGGCGACGGCGCTCACGCTCGTCTGCGCCCTGTCGCTGTTCTTTCGGCGGCCGGCGCCGGGCCCCTATCTCCTGGTCGACGACCTCAATAGCACGTTCGTCGTGCTCACCACCTTTGTCGGCTTCACCACGGCCTTGTTCAGCGCCAGCTATATCGGCCACGAGCTCGAGACCGGGCGGCTGACGCCGCCCTTCGTGCGGTTCTATCACGCGATGTATCAGCTCTTGATGTTCGCGATGAATCTCGCACTGATAGCCAACAATATCGGCCTGATGTGGGTGGCGATCGAGCTCGCGACGCTGACCACCGTGCTCATGGTCGGCATCTATCGCACCCATGAGGCGCTCGAAGCGGCCTGGAAATATTTCATCCTCGGCAGCGTCGGCATCGCGCTGGCTTTGTTCGGCACCATCCTCGTTTACATGGCGGCGCGGCCGGTGGTCGGCGAGGGTCTCGACGCCATGGTGTGGACCGTGTTGGTGACCCGCTCCCGCGAGTTCGATCCGGCGTTGCTCGATCTTGCCTTTGTCTTTCTTTTGCTCGGCTACGGCACCAAAGTAGGGCTCGCGCCGCTCCATGCCTGGCTCCCCGACGCACATGCCGAGGGACCGACGCCGATTTCGGCAGTGCTGTCGGGCTTGCTGCTCAATGTCGCGCTCTACGCGCTGCTGCGCTTCAAGATGCTGCTCGCGGCCAATCCGGCGGCGCTCGCGCCCGGTCCGCTGATGGTGACGCTCGGCCTGCTGTCGCTCGTCTTCGCCGCCTTCATGCTGTACCGCCGGCGCGACATCAAGCGCATGTTCGCCTATTCCTCGATCGAGCATATGGGCATCATCACTTTCGCCTTCGGCATGGGCGGGCCGCTCGCCAATTTCGCCGGCCTTCTCCACATGACCATGCATTCGCTGACCAAATCGGCGATCTTCTTCGCTGTCGGTCATGTCGCGCAGGTCAAGGGCACGCAGCGCATCGCCGATATGGGCGGCCTCACCGAGACGCATCCGGTGCTTGGCTGGGGGCTGATCCTCGGCGTCGTGGCTATCGCCGGCCTGCCGCCGCTCGGCATTTTCATGAGCGAGTTCCTGGTGGTGAGTTCAACCTTTGCGCGCGCGCCGCTCTTGGCCCTGGTGCTGGTGTTCGGACTGCTGGTCGCCCTTGCCGCTTTGTTTCTGCGCCTCAACAGCATCGCCTTCGGCGAGCCGCGTGGACCGAACGGCAAGACCGACGCATCTTACGTCCCGATGTTCGCGCATCTGGCGCTGGTGCTGATGGCCGGCATCTATCTGCCGCCTGCACTCGTCGCCTGGTTCGAGAACGTGGCGAAGCTTCTGGGATGAACCGTATGGCTTCACTGCGCGAGATCGCTGCACAGGGTCGCCGGATCGAGGCGCATCGGCCATGGCCGCGTGTCGTCGTGACTGAAGACGGCTGGCGCGCGGCCGTCAGCGAGCTTGCCGCCGGACGTGCGACGCTGCTTGGACTTTGGGGTGAATCCGGCACGCCGGGCCTGGTGCATTTGGCGGCAATGACCCGGAACGGCGCCGATATCGCGGTCGTGACGCTGGAATGCCCGCTGCAGACATTTCCCTCCGTCGGCGCGCCGCATCCACCGGCGATCAGGCTGGAGCGTGCAATCCATAGCCTCTACGGACTCGAGCCGGTCGGCGCGTCCGACGCGCGGCCATGGCTCGATCTTGGTTTTTGGGACGTGGAGTTTCCGCTCGGCACGCGCCTGCCGGCGGTTGATCCACGTCCGGCCTACGACTTTCTCCCGGTTGAAGGCGAAAGCCTGCATCGCATCCCGGTCGGTCCGGTTCATGCCGGGATCATCGAGCCCGGCCATTTCCGCTTCACGTGTTCCGGCGAGACGGTGGTGAGGCTCGAACAGCGGCTGGGCTATGCGCACAAGGGCATCGAAGGGCTGATGGCCGGCGCCGACATCGAGCGCGCCGCGAGACTTGCCGCACGCACATCAGGTGACAGCACCGTCGCCTATGGCATCGCCTTTGCGCATGCGGTCGAAGCCGCGCTCGATGTCGAGGTGCCGGTGCGGGCGCGCTATCTGCGCGCGCTGATGGCGGAGCTCGAGCGGCTCGCCAATCATTTCGGCGATATCGGCGCCATCTGCAATGACGCGTCCTTCGCCATCATGCACGCGCATTGCGGCATCCTGCGCGAGCAGGTCCTGCGCGCCGCCGATGCCTGTTTTGGACATCGCCTGATGATGGACTGCGTTGTCCCCGGCGGCGTGGCGACCGATCTGCACGCCGACGGCCCGCCGATCTTGCAAGCCGCACTGAAAATGTTCCGGCAGCGCTTTCCGCTTCTGGTTCAGCTTTATGACAATACCGCATCGCTGCAGGACCGCACCGCCTCGACCGGCATCGTGCGCAGCGATTACGCCGAGACGTTCGGCGCGCCGGGTTTTGTCGGACGCGCCAGCGGCCGCGACTTCGATGCGCGTAAAGCGCTCCCTTATGCCCCCTACGATGAACTCCACTTCACCGTTCCGGTATTGACGGCAGGCGACGTCAATGCACGGGTGTGGATCCGCATCCATGAAGTCGAACAGAGCCTTGCGCTGATCGAGCAGATCATTGCGCGCCTGCCCGGGGGGCCGGCGGTCACCGCAATCGATCGCCGCGGCAGCACCGGAGAAGGCCTGGGCTTTGCCGAAGGTTTCCGCGGCGATGTGCTGGCCGCGGCGCGGATCGAGGATGGACGCGTCATCCGCTGCCATCTGCGCGATCCGTCGTGGTTTCAATGGCCGCTTCTTGAGGCCGCCATTGAAGGCAATATCGTCGCCGATTTCCCGCTCTGCAATAAGTCGTTCAATTGCTCGTATTCGGGGCACGATATCTGATGCGCCGAACTCTTCTCGAGAGCCTTACCCGCGGGCCGCTCACCGAAACGCCGCCGACGGCCGATGACGCGGCTCTCGCGGAATTGGCTGCGAGCCTCGAACGCGCGGCGCGGCGGCGGCTCGGCCGCAGCTTGTCGATCCGCGAGGTCGATGCCGGCTCGTGCAACGGCTGCGAACTCGAAATCCATGCGATCAACAACGCATTCTACGATATCGAGCGTTTCGGTCTGCGCTTTGTCGCATCGCCGCGTCACGCCGACGTGCTCTTGGTGACCGGGCCCGTCACCAAAAATATGCGCGAGGCCTTGGAGCGAACCTACCGGGCAACGCCTGATCCCAAATGGGTGGTCGCGCTCGGCGATTGTGCGCTCGACGGCGGCATTTTTGCCGGCAGCTATGCCGTAGCGGGTGGGGTTGCCGATGTCGTGCCGGTCGACTTGCACATCCGCGGCTGTCCGCCGGCACCGATCGCCATACTCAAAGGCCTGATTGCGCTTGTCCAGGCGCAATGAGGGCGCCGGCGCTTTCCAATGCCTGATCCGGTCTTTTCCGGATCATGCTCTAGTCGAACTTCTCGTTGGGATAAACACCCCACAACTCGTTCTGCGCGATCCAGCCGTCGAAACCGTCGCCGTAGATTTCGCACCATGTGCCGGTGCAGCGCTTGACCGTGCCCAAGACGCCGACCTGTAACTGCGCGGTCACCGTGCTCTTGTCGTTCGGCTCGGCGTAAAGCGGCGCGAGATCGGTTTTCGACTTCATCTGCACCGCGCCGGTGCGCTTGCCTGACAGGAGCGAATGATAGACCCAGCCCTCCGAGCCGTCGGCGTCGCGAATACGGCGCCAGTTCTCGAATTCGGCGGTGATTTCGACCGGCCAGCCGACGCGGGTATAGATCCAGGAGATGTCGTGGTCCTTGTCGGGGCCGCCGCGAACGGCGACGCGGTCGGCCTTGAGACTGACAAAGCGCGGAACCGGCAGCCCGCTCGTGCTGTCGGTGCCGGCCCGCGCTCTCGTCGCCGTCGGTGCGGCAGTTGTAGCGGCGCAGACAAGCGCAAGCAGCAGCGGTATCCCCGCCCGCACCAGATAGGCAGCCAGCTTTTGCCGCCGCAAAATCATCGCGATACGCCCCAAACCCCGTTATTAACGCCTCGCGCCAAAGTTCCGGCGCGCTTTGTCGGAAGCCCGGCCATCTGCTAGAGAGATTTTAAAGCACCGGCTCCCCGGCGCAGTTTCGGCCAGGGGGGTTAAAGAGAATTGAATGAGCGGGTGGGGCTGACCAACCGTCGCAGGCAGCGCGATTTTGCAGCTGAATTGCCGCGGCTCATGTCGGAAACCACCGCGTCGGAGGCAGCGCTTAAGGGCTGCGCGAAGAGGCAGGGCAAGAGGCGTTTATGGCACCGCCCAAGAAGCCGCTGGTCGTGGTCACCCGCCGTCTGCCGGACGGCGTCGAAATGCGCATGCGCGAACTGTTCGACGCGCGGCTCAACACCGACGACAAGCCGATGAGCCAGGCCGAACTGATCCAGGCGGTGAAGACCGCCGATGTCATCGTGCCGACGGTCACCGATCACATCGACAAATCGGTGCTCAGCCAATCCGGCGAAAAGCTCAAGCTCATCGCCAATTTCGGCAACGGCGTCGACAATATCGACGTCGCCACCGCCGTGCAGCGCGGCATCACCGTGACCAATACGCCGGGCGTCCTCACCGAGGACACCGCCGACATGACCATGGCGCTGATCCTTGCGGTGCCGCGGCGGCTTGCCGAGGGTGCGCAGGTGCTCACCAGCGACCGCGAATGGACCGGCTGGAGCCCGACCTGGATGCTCGGCCATCGCATCTGGGGCAAGCGTCTCGGCATTGTCGGGCTCGGCCGTATCGGCCAGGCGGTGGCGCGGCGCGCACAGGCGTTCGGCCTGAAAATCCATTATTACGACCGCCGCCGCGTTGCGCCCGAGATCGAGGAGGAATTGCACGCGACCTATTGGGAGAGCCTCGATCAAATGCTCGCCCGCATGGACATCATCTCGGTCAATTGTCCACACACCCCGGCAACCTATCATTTGCTTTCGGCGCGGCGGCTCAAGCTCGTTCGCCCCGACGCCTATATCGTCAATACCGCGCGCGGCGAAGTGATCGATGAGAATGCGCTCGCTCGCTTGATCGAGAGCGGCGACATCGCCGGCGCCGGACTCGACGTGTTCGAGCATGAACCCGCGGTCAGTCCGAAACTCGTCAAGCTGGCGCGCGCCGGCAAAGTCGTGCTGTTGCCGCATCTCGCCTCCGCTACTCTCGAGGGCCGCATCGATATGGGCGAGAAGGTCATCGTGAATATAAAAACGTTTCTCGACGGGCATCGCCCGCCGGATCGCGTCTTGCCAAGCATGTTGTGAGTGCCCAGCTTTTAAGTTCAACGCCGTAATCGGAGCCGCAATCGAAGCGATGCCGAATTTGAGACTTTTGCCGCGTCGCCTTTGCCTTTCCGCATTCATCTGGTGCCTGCTTCTTCCTGCGGTCGCTTTGGCGCAGGACAGCCAGACATCGTCCGCGCAGGGCGTGCTGGCGCAGAATGGCATGGTGGTCGCGCAGGAGGCGCGTGCCGCCCGCGTCGGCAATGACATCCTGCAAAAGGGCGGTAATGCCGTGGATGCCGCGGTCGCGGTCGGCTTTGCGCTGGCGGTGACCTATCCGCGTGCCGGCAATCTCGGCGGCGGCGGCTTCATGGTGATTCATCTCGCCAATGGCACCGACACCACCATCGATTACCGCGAGACCGCGCCGCGCGGCATCAATGCCCGGAGCTTTCTCGACGCGCAGGGCAATGCTGACCCGCAGAAATCGCGCGATTCCGCGCTCGCCATCGGCGTGCCCGGCACGGTCGCCGGGCTGACGCTCGCCGAAGACAAATACGGCTCCGGCAAGTTCACGCTGGCGCAACTGATCGCGCCTGCGGTCAAGATGGCGCGCGAAGGCATCAGCTTCGAGGACGACAAGGCCGAATCGCTGCCCAACGAGCGAGCCCGGCTGGTGCGCTGGCCCTCGACGGTGAAAATCTTCTTCAAGAAGGACGGCAGTCCGGTCACCACCGACGATCGCCTGGTGCAGACCGATCTTGCCGACACGCTCGAAGCCATCGGGCGCGAGGGTCCGAGCGCGTTCTATGAGGGACCGACGGCCGGTGAGATCGCCGACGCAGTGCAGGCCGCGGGCGGCGTGATGACGGCCGACGATCTGCACGATTACAGCGCCGTCGAGCGGGCGCCGGTGCGCGGCACCTATCGCGGCTACGACGTGGTCTCGATGGCGCCGCCGTCGTCGGGCGGCGTCGGGCTGATCGAGATGCTCAACATTCTCGAGGGCTACGATCTCGCCCATGTCGAAAAACAGGAACTGCTGCATCTGGAAGTCGAGGCGATGAAGCGCGCCTATGCCGATCGCACGCTGTTTCTCGGCGATCCGGACAAGGTGCAAAATCCGGTCGAGCGCCTGATCTCGAAAGACTATGCCGCGGCCTGGCGCGCCACCATCGATCCGGCGCATGCGACGCCGGCGAGCGCCATCCGTGCCGGCGGTGCGGTCGATCCCGAAGGGCATAACACCACGCATTTCTCGGTGATCGACCGTTTCGGCAATGCAGTCTCCAATACCTACACCTTGAATTTCAGCTTCGGCGTCGGTCTCGTGGCTGAAGGCACCGGCGTGCTCCTCAACAACGAACTCGACGATTTCGCCGCCAAGCCCAATTCGCCGAATGCGTATGGGCTCCTTGGCGCGGCCGCCAATGCGCCCGGCCCCGGCAAGCGGCCGTTGTCGTCGATGACGCCGACGATTCTGCTCAAAGACGGCAAGCCTGTTCTCATCACCGGCTCGCCCGGCGGCAGCCGTATCATCACCACGGTGCTGCAGGTCATCATCAATGCGATCGACCGCAACATGGACATTGCCGCCGCCGTGGCGGCGCCGCGGATCCACAATCAATGGATGCCTGACCAGGTCTATGTCGAGCCGGCGCTTGCCCCCGAGCTTGTCGCCGCGCTGCAGGCTTACGGCGACACCATCGCTCTGCAGCGGCCGTTCACGTCGGCCAATTCGATCATGGTGACGCCGAAAGGCATTATGGGCGCCGCCGATCCGCGCACCCGCGGTGCGCTGGCGATCGGAAATTAGCGCACGATCCGGAAAAGTGGATCGTGCGCAATCAGGCAGTCGTTGGTCGGTATGTGTGGCGTACTGTTGAGGACAACAGCACCACGACAAGTCCGCAGACCACGGCTGGCGCCAGGCCGGCGACGGGCAGATGCGTCAAATCCCATAGCCAGCCGCCGAGCACCGACAGCACCATCGCGACGCTGTAGCTGATGGTGAACATGCCGGCGGAGGTGCGATGCACATCGTCAGGCGCACCGAGCACCGACGGTAAAGCCAGCACAAGAACAAGCGTCACGGCGACGACAAAGCCGAACACGCCACACCAGAACACGATCCAATAACCGTTCATCGTGATCATGCCGACGATGCAGAGCACCGCGAGCCCGCCGCTGATGCGATAGGCCCATGGCTCCTTCAACAGGCGGCCGGCAAGGCCGAGCATGATGACGGACGCCGGCACCTGGCAGAAATTCAGCGCGGTCAGCGCCGGACCGATCAGATCGGCGCGGCCCATGGCGGTGACATAATCCGGCAGGAACGCATTGGCGACGAAATACATGGCGTTGATGCTGCCGAGGATGGTACCGAGCCGCCAGATCAAAGGCTGCCGCCAATCCGGCCACCATCGGCGATTGGTCGAAACGGCGGTCTGTTGGGTGCCGCCGAGCGCACCAATGCAGATCATGACCAGAACCGCCGTCAGCAGAACCGGCATCGACCAGACGACGAAGCTCGCGCGCCAGCTGTTATGAACGAGCGGCAGCACGAGCGGGATGGTGAGCGCGACCGTTAGCGTCTCGCCGAGAAGAAGGCCATTGGTGTAGACGGCCGTTGCAAAGCCGACGCGATGCGGAAACCAGGCGCGCACCAAAGGCGGCAGCGACGGCTGCATGATCGAGACACCGGCCGCCATCACGATGGTCGACATGTAGAGCGAGATCGCGTCCGGATAAGCGGCGCGCGCGGCCGAGCCGAACGCATTGATCAAGAGGCCTATGATCAGGGCCGGCAGAATGCCGAAGCGCGCGATCAAGAGCGCGCCGGGAATCGCTGCGATGGCAAACAGCATCGGCGGCAGGCTCGAGAGCCAGCCGATCGCGGTTTCGGACAGATGCAGGTCAGCGTGCAACAGCGGCACGACCGGCGGAATCGCCAGCACGGTCAGGCGCAAACATGCGCCGCACAGCCAGAGCAGGCCCAATCGGATCAGGTCGGAACGAATAATGGCTCTCTCTTGCGCGGCAAAAGCCTTTGGAGCTTTGCGGCGGCGCTTGTTGTCATTGGCGCGCAACTTAGCCCATTCGCCACCGCTGGCGGAAGGCAAGGGTGCAATTTTCAGAAGGCGTCATGCGCGGTCCGGCTGTGCGAGCCACGCATAGGCGGCGCCGAGCGCCATTAGAATGGCGGTGCCGAGGAACACCGCGCGCATGCCGATATGGCCGCCGACAAAGCCGCCAAGGATCGGGCCCGCCACCTGGCCGAAATAAGTCGACGACGTCGCATAACCGAGCACGCGCCCAGCGACGGCGTCGGGGACGCTGAGGCGGATGATGCTGGTGACGCAGGGCATCAGGCCGCCGAGCGAGAGCCCCATGAGGAAGCGCAAGGCGACGAGCTGCCAGCCCGCGGTGACGAAAGCCTGCGGGATCAAAAGAGCCGCCGAGATCGCGACCGTGATGATGACGACCGGCCAGTGCCCGATGCGATCAGCGAGCTTGCCGAGCCGCGCCGCGGAGAGAATGGCGCCCAAAGCCGCCGCCGACATCGTCAGGCCGGAGACGAAGGTGATGCGCGAGGCTTCGACCAGTTGCCCGACATAGAGCGTGATGATCGGCTCGATCGACATATTGGCGAAGGTCAGCAATGTCCCGACCGCCAGCATGGCGATGACCGGCCGCTTGTCGGGTATTTGCGACCAGCGTGCCGCGGCCGCGGCCTTTTTGGTCGAGGCCGAGCGCTTCTCCTCTTTGATGAGGAAAGTGGTGGCGAGGAAGGTGAGAAAAATCGCGCCGCCGGCGAGCAAGAATGTATTGCGAATGCCGATCAAAGGCGGCAGCGTGCCGCCGATCAGCGGGCCGGCCAAGCTGCCGGCCATGATGCCGGAATTGAGCATGCCGAGCGCCCAGCCGGAGCGGTGCCTGGGCGTTTGCGTCGCGACCAGAATCGTCGCCCCGGACGCATAGCCGCCGGCAAAGCCGGCAAACAGGCGCAAGCCCACGAGTTCCAGCACGTTGTGGGCCATGCCCATCAGCGATTGCACGATCGCCATGCCGAGGCTGGCGCGCACCAGCATGAGCTTTCGGCCATAACGGTCCGCCATCCAGCCCCAAAACGGCGCGATCGAAGCCGCGGCGAAGAAGGTCGCGCCGAAGGCCACGCCCGACCATTGTGCGATCGCCGCCGGTGCGGTGACGCCGAGTTCTGCGATATAGAGCGGCAGAAACGGCAGCAGCAGCGTCATCGCCACGATCGTGGTGAACGAGCCGACAAGGCATACGGCGAGATTGCGCCGCCAATATTGTTCGTCCTGCTCGTCCATGCCAGCTGTTCGCCCGCCCCCGATTTTCACCGCCTGGATATAGCGTTCTTCGATCCGCCACATCCGGCAAAGACGCAATACTGCATGCGCCCGCGGCGCATGCGCGCGCGATCCACGCCCGCCATTGCGAGGAGCTTGGGTGACGGGCAATCCAGCGCGGCCGGCGCGCTGATCTCGGCGGCTGAAGGCCGGCCTCCGAAAAAGGCGATCGGATTGCTTCGGTCCCAAGCCGTCATCCAAGCGATCGGTTTTGCGCGGATCACTGGATCGGCGCTTATTGCTGCGCCACTCGTCGGCGGAGCAGGTGTTCGGCGAACTCAGAAACAAAGGCGAAGAACCACTCAGCCGCGGGTTTGTTCATTTCGGAATGAGCCTGGCGACGGCGCGATCCACAGCGTTGTCGCTCGCGGCCAAACCGTCGGCTACGCCGGCACGGTCTTCGGCGCTGCGGTTCTGGCTCATCTTGCGCTTGCCATCGATACGGCTGATGGGCATGCGCAAGCCGACGATCCCGCGCAACTGCGACTTGATGAAGTCTTCCGGTGCATCGGTCACCGCCCAAAGCTCGACGCGTGCGGACTCGGCGCCTTTGGAGACGGCGCGCGACGCTTCGTGCAGATTGGTCAGCCGCGTGACGACATTACGCAATCGATCCGCGTCTTCGAAGAATTCGACCGCGCCATAGACGTGCACGGCGACGTAGTTCCAGGTCGGCACGACCTTGCCGGTCTCGCGCTTGGTCGCGTACCACGACGGCGTCACGTAAGCGTCCGGCCCCATGAAGATGGCCATGGCGTCGCCGATCGGCGCAAGCTTCCATTGCGGATTGGCGCGCGCGACGTGTCCATAGAGCGTGCCGTGCGGCCCTTCGGTCTCGTCGAGGATCATCGGCAGCGGTGTCGCGATCAGGCCGTCCGCCGTGGCGGTGACAAAGCTCGCCAACCGCGCTGCGCGGATCGCGGCATGGATGGTGGCAATGTCGTCTTCGCGAAAGGCCGGCGGGATATACATGATCAGCTTTTGCTTTGGTATTTGGTCTCACATTTCGCGCCGCATGGAGCGGGGCGACGGGATTCGAACTCCGGTCCCGACTTCGGCAGAATTATAGTCGCCCAAAAAATATAGTCCCACTATGCTCCAGGTCGAAAATCGGCACGGTTACGGCAACTTCCGATCTGCCAACGTCTCGGCAAAGCAAGAGAAACGGTCATGACGACGAGCGGGTCGCCGCATAGCAAATCTCCATCTCAGCTGATCGACGCGAGAATCAAGGAGCTCGGCGACTGGCGGGGCGAGATGCTCGGCCGGCTGCGGGCCTTGATCAGGCAAGCCGATCCCGACGTCATCGAGGAATGGAAGTGGCGCGGGGTACCGGTATGGGAGCATGACGGCATCATCTGCACCGGCGAGACCTACAAGGCCGTCGTGAAGATGACCTTCGCCAAAGGGGCGGCGCTGAAGGATCCGTCGCGCTTGTTCAATTCCAGCCTCGAGGGCAACGTAAGGCGCGCCATCGACTTTCGCCAGGGCGACAGGATCGACGCGACGGCATTGAAGGCGCTCATCCGCGCTGCCGTGGCCCTGAACACGTCCAAAGCCAAAGGCAAGTCCAAAAGCAAGGCCAAAGCCAAGCCCAAAACCAAGAGCTAGCCGAGCTTGATTTGAATTGGAGCGGGCGAAGGGATTCGAACCCTCGACCCCAACCTTGGCAAGGTTGTGCTCTACCCCTGAGCTACACCCGCATCCGAGAAGGGTAAACGGCCGGCCGCCGCGGCGGAGGCCCTACGATCAGCCGACATATAGTCGGGCCGACCGCGCGAAGCTATGCCAAAGCCGGTCTCATTTTGCAACCGGGGCAGGCTCGGCGTATGGGAAACCGACAGATACGGCAGATTTCGACGCAATGTCCGCCTCGCCCGACGACCTTTTCGCCTATTTCGCCAGCCTGAATATCCCGCATCGGACCGCCTGGCATGCCCCCGTCTTCACGGTGGCGGAAGGGCGGGCGCTGCGCGGCGAGGGTGCAGAGGGACATACCAAGAACCTGTTCGTGCGCGACAAGAAGGGCAGCCCCTTTCTGGTCACGGCGCTGGAAGACACCGCCATAGAGCTCAAATCGCTGCACCGGCGGCTCGGCGCCTCCGGACGCTTCTCCTTTGGCTCGGCCGCATTGATGCGCGAACTTCTCGGCGTCGAACCCGGCTCGGTGACGCCATTTTCGGTGCTGAACGACAGGGAGCGGCGCGTCACCGTGGTGCTCGACGCGGCGATGATGGCGCATGAGGTGCTGCACTTTCATCCGCTGACCAATACCGGCACGACCACGATTACGCGGGCCGACCTGGTCAAGTTCCTCCAAGCCACCGGCCACCCGCCGCGGATCGAAGTCCTCAGCGGCGACGGGAATGGGGAGGCGCCGGAAAGGATGCCCTAACCAGCGCGGCCGCGGCCCCGCCCGCCACGACAAATGCCGATTGCAATTGCGGCGTTTTCTTACCATTTAACGGGGCGAACAGAGCTGGCCCCGGGCTGCCGGCATGAGCGGGCGGACGGGGGCTGAATTTCCATTTCGGCATGATCTTTCCGGAACTGGCAGTTGTTCTTCGGGATCATGTGCTAGGGCAGGGACATGTTGCAGGACGCGCAAACCGCGGTTGCCGACGGGTTCGTCAAGGACACGACGACGCAGGCCTTCGTAAAGGACGTCATCGAGGAATCGCGGCGCCAGCCGGTGCTGGTCGACTTCTGGGCGC
Organism: Xanthobacteraceae bacterium; assembly: GCA_035509535.1. Classification (GTDB taxonomy): domain Bacteria; phylum Pseudomonadota; class Alphaproteobacteria; order Rhizobiales; family Xanthobacteraceae; genus BOG-931. The sequence goes on from DATJLN010000056.1 coordinate 86,956, forward strand.
CATGGTGCGGGCCGTGCAAGCAGCTCACGCCGGTGCTGGAAAAGACCGTGAAGGCCGCCAAAGGCAAGGTGAAGCTCGTCAAGATGAACATCGACGAGCATCCGGCCATTCCCGGTCAGATGGGCATCCAGTCGATCCCGGCCGTGATCGCCTTCGTCAACGGCCAGCCGGCCGACGGCTTCATGGGCGCGCTGCCGGAAAGCCAGGTCATCGCCTTCCTCGAGCGGCTGACCAAGGACCGCATCGGCGGCGAGGCCAAGGATCTGCTCAAGGCGGCCGATGCGGCGCTGGCCGAAGGCGACGCCGCGGGTGCGGCCGACCTTTACGCGCAGCTTCTCGCCGAGGACCCCGAAAATGTCCCGGCGCTCGCCGGCCTCGTACGCTGCTATGTCGAAACCGGCGCGATCGATCAGGCCAAGCAGACGCTCGCCATGATTCCGGAAGGAAAGCGCAACGATGCGGCGGTCACCGCGGCCCGTGCGGCGCTCGACCTTGTCGAGCAGGCCAAATCGCTCGGCCCGATCGCCGAGCTTGAACAGAAGGTCGCCACTAATCCGCTTGACCATCAGGCGCGGTTCGATCTCGCGCTGGCGCTCAACGGCAAGGGCCGGCGCCAGGATGCGCTCGACCACCTGATTACGATCGTCAAACGCGATCGCAAATGGAACGATGACGGCGCCCGCAAGCAGCTTGTGCAGTTCTTCGATGCCTGGGGCCCGACCGATGAGGCTACCATCGAGGGACGCCGGAAACTGTCGTCGATCTTGTTCGCGTAAAGCATGATCCCGAAAAGTGGCGTTCCGGTTTTCGGATAAAGATCGTGCGTCAAGAATGATTTTGGATGCCGTCGCGAAATGGACTACGGCATGCCGATGAACACGAGCTATAAAGGGCCGGACGAGCTCCCCGACGTGATCCCGGTGTTTCCGCTGCCGGGCGCGCTGTTGCTGCCGCGCGGGCAGATGCCGCTCAATATTTTCGAGCCGCGCTATCTCGCCATGGTCGAAGACGCGCTGCGCACGCCGCACCGCCTGATCGGCATGATCCAGCCCGACCCCGCGCATCCCGGTCCCGACAAGGAGAAGCCGCATCTGTTTCACGTCGGCTGCGTCGGGCGGATGACGCAATTCGCCGAGAGCGGCGACGGCCGCTATCTCATTCAGCTCACCGGCGTCTCGCGCTTCCGCATCGCCGAGGAGCTTGCGGTGACGACGCCCTATCGCCAATGCCGCGTGACCTATCAGCCGTTCGTGGGCGACTTCACCGCGCGCAAGGGCGAAGACGAAGTCGACCGCAAGTCGCTGCTGCGCGCGCTCACCGCGTTTCTCAAGGCCAATAATCTGAAAGCCGACTGGGAAGGCATCGAGAACGCGCCGAACGAGGCTCTGGTCAATGCTTTGGCGATGATGTCGCCCTATGACACCGCCGAAAAGCAGGCGATGCTCGAAGCGCCGGATTTGAAGACGCGCGCCGAAATCCTGGTCGCCGTCACCGAGATCGAACTCGCCAAGGGCAAGACGCCCGGCGAAACGCAATTGCAGTGAATTTCGTCATTGGAGCTCATCATGGCCGATCGTCCCGCCGACAGTGTCGATCCGAAGCTTCTCGAAATCCTGGTCTGTCCGCTGACCAAGACGCCCTTGGAATATGACGCGGCGAAACAGGAATTGATTTCGCGTGCCGCCAAGCTCGCTTATCCGATCCGTGACGGCATTCCGATCATGCTGCCCGAAGAGGCGCGGCGGATCGATTGACTCTAGCGCATATCTGAAGGTGTCGTGCCCGGGCTTGTCCCAGGGGGCCCGATACGTTTCACTCAGTGCTCAATGATACGAGATGGCCGGAACATGGGCGAGCGAAGCGACGCCGGCCATGACGGTCGGTGATGGCGGGAGGAAGCTGGTGATCAAAGTCTGGGGCCGGAACACGTCGTCGAACGTGCAAAAGGTGATGTGGGCGATCGGCGAGATCGGCCTGGCACATGAGCGCATCGATATCGGCGGTGCGTTCGGCAAGAACAACGAAGCCGAATATCTCGCCAAGAATCCGAACGGGTTGGTGCCGACGCTGGAGGAAGAAGACGGCTTCCTGTTGTGGGAATCCAACACCATCGTGCGCTATCTCGCCGCCAAGCACAAAGCGGCCGTACTGGAGCCGGCCGACCTGCGGGGGCGGGCGCTGGCGAGCAAATGGATGGACTGGCAGCTTTCGGTCTGCGGTCCGGCGCTGACGCCGGTGTTCTGGGGCCTCATCCGGACCCCGCCGGAGAAGCGCAATCACACCGCGATCGAAGAGGGGAAAAAGAAGTCCACCGTGGCATTCGGCATGATGGACGAGCAGCTCGGCAAGACCGCCTATCTTGCCGGTGATTCGTTTTCATATGGCGACATTCCCGTCGCCATCATGGCCTATCGCTATCGCCAGCTCGTGCCGGACCGCCCGCCCTTGCGCAATTTCGAGCGCTGGTATGCCGCGATCTCGTCGCGCCCGGCATTCAAGGACCAGGTCGGCAGCGTGCCGCTGTCCTGACGCAGGAAACGCCGGATCTTTGCAGAGCCGGCGTTGCAACTTTCAGAAAGCCGATGAACGCGGAAAGCTACTCCGCCGCCGCCCGGGCGTTGCCGGAATGCGCCGAGACGATGTAGTCCATCGCCGCCTGCACGCCGCCCTTTTTGTGCGGAATGCCGGCAAGCGACAGCGCCATTTCGGTCGCGGCCAGCGCGCCGAGCTGCCAGGCATCGTTGACGTCGCCGAGATGGCCGATGCGGAAATATTTTTTCGCATAAGGCCCGAAGCTTGCGCCGTAGGAAATATTGAAGGTGTCGAGCGCGAGCCCGCGGAACGCGTCGGCATCATGGCCGTCCGGCAGCAGCACCGCGGTGATGGTCGGCGAATAATATTGCGAATCGCGGCAGAGGATTTCGAGGCCCCAGGCGCGTACCGCGCGCCGCGTCGCCTCCGCGAGCCGATGATGGCGCGCGAAGACATTGTCGAGGCCTTCCTCGTGCAGCATGTCGATCGACGCCGCGAGCCCATACAGCATTTGCGTCGCCGGCGTGTAGGGGAAGAAGCCCTGCTTGTTCATATTGAGCATGTCGTCCCACGACCAGAATGACTTGGTCAGCTTCGAGGTCTTGGACGCCGCCAGCGCCTTGTCGCTGATGGCGTTGAACGACATGCCGGGCGGCAGCATCAGGCCCTTCTGCGCGCCGCCGACGGTGACGTCGACGCCCCATTCGTCGTGGCGATAGTCGGTCGAGGCGAGCGAAGAAATGGTGTCGACCATCAGCAGCGTCGGATGGCCGGCAGCATCGATCGCTTTGCGGACCGGATCGATCGGCGACAGGCAGCCGGTCGCGGTCTCGTTGTGCAGCACGCAGACCGCCTTGATCTCGTGCGCCTTGTCCTTCTTCAGATGTTCTTCGATCTTGGCCGCATCGGCGCCGGTGCGCCAATCGCCGGCGATGAATTCCGGCTTGAGCCCGAGCTTCTGCGCCATGGCCTTCCACAGCGTCGAGAACTGGCCGGTCTCGAACATCAGCACCTTGTCGCCGGGCGACAGGGTGTTGACGAGAGCGGCTTCCCAGGCGCCGGTGCCGGTCGCGGTATAGATGATGACCGGATTGGCGGTCTTGAAAATCGTCTTGATGCCGTCGAGGCAGCGCTTGCCGAGCTTGGCGAAGTCCGGGCCGCGATGGTCGATCAGCGGCATATCCATCGCGCGCATGACGCGGTCGGGCAGCGGCGTCGGCCCCGGAATCTGCAGGAAATGGCGGCCGGCGGCGCGCGAGGTGTTCTGCGGCATGAAGAAGCTCCTTCGGACTTTTCGGAACGGCCCCGGCGGCGCATGTCCGAAAGCGCCGTGGCTCATCGTGTTGGCTTGTGGCGTTGATTAGCGGATGCGACATTGCGGTCAAGTCTATTCGACGCGACCGTTAGCCCTTTGTTATTCCGTCGAATTTGGGCATTTCGCCCAGGGAGGACAAGGTGCCGGAGCGGTAAATGGTAAAAAACCGGAGTGCCCTGGAAAGAAAACTACGTGCCGAACTGGCCGGCGAGGTGCGGTTCGACGTGTTCACGCGTGGGCGCTATTCCACCGACGCGTCGCATTATCAGATCATGCCGGTCGGGGTCGTGACGCCGCGCACGATCGAGGACGCCGATCGGGCGATCGGCATCTGCCGCGCTGCGGGCGTGCCGGTGACGCCGCGCGGCGGCGGCACGTCGCAGGCGGGACAGACCGTCAACAGGTCCGTCGTGATCGACTGCTCGCGCCATCTCAACAACGTGCTCGAAGTCGATACCGTCAACCGGCGCTGCGTGGTCGAGCCGGGCATCGTGCTCGACGAGCTCAATCGCAAGCTTAAAGCCACGGGCTTGTGGTTTCCGGTCGATATTTCTACCGCCTCGCGTGCCACGATCGGCGGCATGGTCGGCAACAATTCCTGCGGCGCTCGCTCGCTGCGCTACGGCAATACGCGCGAGAACGTGCTGTCGATCGACGCGGTGCTCGCCGACGGCACGCAGGCGCATTTCGGGCGCATGGGCGACGCGGGCGTCAACGTGCCGCAAGCCTTGGTGAAGGATCTGCTCGCGGTCGCCGCGCGCGAGGCGGACGAAATCGAGCGCCGCTTTCCCAAAGTGCAGCGTCGCGTCGGCGGCTATAATCTCGATGCGCTCCTGCCCTCGCGCAACGACATCAATCTTGCGCATCTGCTCGTCGGCTCCGAAGGCACGTTGGCATTTTCGACCAGGATCGAGCTGAAACTCGCGCCGCAGCTCGGCCGCCGCGCTGTGGGCGCGGTTCACTTCGGCAGCTTTCATGAGGCGATGGCGGCGGCGCAATTCATCGTCAAGCTCAACCCGATCGCGGTCGAACTGATCGATCGCACCATGCTCGGGCTCGCGCGCGACATCGCGATGTTCAAGCCGACGGTGGATGCGTTCCTGCGCGGCGATCCGGAGGCCATTCTGTTTGTCGAATTTGCCGAGGACGACGACGAGAATTTGCGGCGGCTGAAGCGGCTTTCCGAATTGATCGGCGATCTCGGCATCGGCTGGGACCGCACCGGCGCCAAATGGGGCGGCGTGGTCGAAGTGCTCGACGCGAAGCTGCAAGCGGCGATCACCGAGGTGCGCACCGCGGGGCTCAACATCATGATGTCGATGAAGGAGGCGGGCAAGCCGATCTCCTTCGTCGAAGACTGCGCCGTGCCCTTGGAGCATCTTGCCGATTACACCGCACGGCTGACCGAAGTATTCGAGAAGAACGGCACCCGCGGCACCTGGTATGCGCATGCCGCGGTGGGCTGCCTGCATGTGCGGCCGGTGCTCAATCTGCGCCTCGACAAGGACGTGCGGTCGATGCGCGCCATTGCCGAGGAAGCCTTTGCGATGGTGCGCGACTACAAAGGATCACATTCCGGCGAGCATGGCGACGGCATCGTACGCTCGGAATTCCACGAGTTCATGTTCGGCGCCGAACTGGTTCACGCCTTCGAAGAGGTGAAAGACCGCTTCGATCCGGAGAGACTGTTCAATCCCGGCAAGATCGTGCGTGCGCCGAAATTCGATGACCGTGGCAATTTCCGCTTCGGCCCAGGCTACGCCGCCGAAGAAATGACAACCGCGCTGGACTGGTCGGCCTATCCGGGCGCCGGTGGCGGATTCCAGGGCGCGGTCGAGATGTGCAACAACAACGGCGCCTGCCGGGCGCTCGCCGGCGGCGTGATGTGCCCGAGCTATCGCGTCACTCGCGAGGAACGCGACGTGACGCGCGGCCGCGCCAATGCGCTGCGGCTCGCCATCACCGGGCAGCTCGGAGCGGACGCCTTCACGTCCGACGAGATGGCGGAGACGCTGAAACTCTGCGTGTCGTGCAAGGCGTGCCGGCGCGAATGCCCGACCGGCGTCGACATGGCGCGGATGAAGATCGAAGTGTCGCGGGCGCGCGCCGAGAAGTTCGGCCTATCGCTGCACGACCGCCTGGTCGGCTACCTGCCGCGCTACGCGCCTTATGCGGCGCGGCTTGCTTGGCTTCTTAATCTGCGCGATGTGGTGCCGGGCGCGGCCGAACTATCCGAGGCCGTTGCGAGGTTCAGCGCGCACCGCACGCTGCCGAAATGGCGGGCGGACCATTTCAAGGAGATTGATGCCCGGCGCGGCGGCGGCGAAGCCGGCGATGTCGTGCTGTTCGCCGACACGTTCAATCGCTATTTCGAGCGCGAGAATATCGATGCCGCGACCACCGTGCTCGCGGCCGCAGGCTATCGCGTCCACTTTGCCGAGGCTGGGGGTAATCGCCCGCTGTGTTGCGGCCGCACGTTCCTTTCGATCGGCAAGACCGTCGAAGCGAAAGCAGAGGCCGAACGCAGCTTGGCCGCGCTCGCGCCGTTTGTGGCGAAGGGAATGCCGATACTCGGCCTCGAACCGAGTTGTCTGTTCAGTTTCCGCGACGAAATTCCGGCGCTGGTCAAGAACGATCCGGCGCGGCAGGTCGCTCTGAACGCGATGTTGTTTGAAGAATTTCTGGCGCGCGAGGCGAAAGCGGGGAGGCTGAGACTGCCGCTGCGGTCCTTGCCGAAGCGCGCGCTGCTGCACGGCCATTGCCATCAGAAGTCGTTCGATACGATGGACACGGTCGAGACGGCGCTGAAGCTCATCCCCGCTCTCGATGTCGAGAAAATCGAATCAAGCTGCTGCGGCATGGCAGGGGCGTTCGGTTATCACGCCGACACGATCGGGGTGTCGCGCGCCATGGGCGAATTGTCCCTGTTGCCCGCCGTGCGCAAGGCGCCGGACGACGCGCTCATCGTCGCCGACGGCACGTCCTGCCGGCATCAGATCCACGACGGCGCCGGGCGCGAGGCCGTTCATGTGGCGCGTGTTTTGGCGATGGCGTTGCCGTAGAGCCAAAATCGGATTTTGGCGCGATGCTCGCTGGCGATAGGGTGCGCTCAGCGTTCCTGCTCCAGCGCGCTTTCGTGCCAGCGGCGCAGCGCCAGGTAATTCAGCAGCGACAACAGATAAAAGATCACAATGCCGGCGGCCGACAGCAGCAGCAGGGCGGCGAACATGCGCGGGATGTTGAGGCGGTAGCCGGATTCGGCGATGCGGTAGGCCAGGCCCGAGCCGGCGCCGGCCGAGCCCGCGGCGATTTCGGCGACCACGGCGCCGATCAGCGACAGGCCGCCGGCAATGCGCAATCCGCCGAGGATATAGGGCAGCGCCGAGGGCAGTTTGAGGTCCCACAATTTCTGGCGGCGCGAGGCGCCGTAGAGCGAGAACAGGTCGGCGAGGTTGCGGTCGGTCGAATTGAGCCCGAGCGTGGTGTTGGCCAGCACCGGAAAGAAGGCAACAATCCAGGCGCAGGCGAGCACCGCGAGCGGCTGCGGCAGATAGATCAGAAGCAGCGGCGCAATGGCGACAATCGGCGTCACCTGCAGGATCACCGCATAGGGATAGAGCGAATATTCGAGCAGCCGGAATTGATTGAACAGGACGGCGAGACCGACGCCGCCGATCGCCGCCAGGAGGAATCCCTCGACTGTCGTCAGTAGGGTTACCAGGAGCGACTGCCAGAGCAGCGACCAGTCGGCGATCAGCGTCTGCAGGATCAGGCTCGGCGCCGGCAGCACGTAAGGCGGAAGCTGGCCGATGCGCACGACCGCTTCCCAGATGACGAGAACGAGCGCGAGCACGATGATCGGCAGCGCGATGCGCAGAGCGCGATCGCGATTTGCCGAGGACGGCAAATTGTTCATGGTGTTGCTCATGGCTTGCCTCCCGCGGACATCGCCTGGCTCAAGGCTTCCGACGTGCGGCGGCAGAGCGCGGCATATTCGGCCGAGGTGCGGAAAGACTGATCGCGCGGGTAGGGCGCGTCGACGGCAAGCTCGGTGAAGACCCGCCCCGGCCGTGCCGCCATCACCACGATGCGGTTCGACAGGAACACCGACTCAAAGACCGAATGGGTGACGAAGACCACGGTGGTGCGCAGCGCCTGCCAAACGTCGAGAAGATCGTTGTTGAGCTTGAACCGCGTGATCTCGTCGAGCGCGGCGAACGGCTCGTCCATCAAAAGCAGATCCGGCTCGGTGACAAGCGCGCGCGCAATCGACACCCGCATGCGCATGCCGCCGGAGAGTTCGCGCGGATAGGCGCCGGCGAAGCCTTGCAGGCCGACGCGTTCGATCGCGGCGATGACGCCGGCATCGGCCTTGGCGCCGGCAAGGCCCTTGAGCTTGAGCGGCAAGCGCACATTGTTGAAGACGGTGGTCCAGGGCATCAGCGTCGGCTCCTGGAACACAAAGCCGATGCGGCTTTTGCCGTTCGCGGCGGCCTGCTGCTTGCCCCAGGCGACGCTGCCCGCGCTCGGCTCGCTCAAGCCGGCGATGATGCGCAGCGCCGTCGATTTGCCGCAGCCGGACGGGCCAAGGAGCGACAGGAATTCACCTTGCCGCACATCAAGATCAAGGCCGGCCAGCGCCGCCGTGCCGTTGGGAAAAGTCTTGGCGACGCCGCGAAGCGCGACAACTGACGAGGATGAAGCGGCCGGCGCGGGCATGGATCGGCTATTGCTTCGGCCGCAGATCGAGCCCGGTTTTCTTGTCGACGAATTGCAAGGTGTAGCCCTTCTTGTAGTCGAGCCCGGCCTTGACCACGCCGGCGCGAACCATCTCGTCGAAAAACGCCTTGATGCGCGTGTCGGTCATGGCGCCGACGCCGAGCGTCGCCGCATCGCCCGAGTCGACTATGCCGTAAGTCTTCAGCTTGGCGACACAATAGGCGAGAAGGTCGTCGGTCATTTCCGGATTCTGTTTCTTGATCAGCGCATTGCCGGCGGAATTGTCGTGATAAATGTAATTGTACCAACCGACGATCGAGGCATCGACAAAGCGCTGCACCAGATCAGGTTTTTTCTCGATGAGATCGCGCCGCGTCTCGATGAGCGTCGAATAAGCTGAAAAGCCCTGATCGGCGAGCAGGAAAACCTTGGGCGTGAACTTCGCTGCCTTCTCGATGGCGTAGGGCTCCGACGTCACATAGCCCTGCATGGCGCTTTTCTTATCGGCAAGAAAGGGCTGCGGGTTGAACGTGTAGGGTTTGACCTGTGATTCCTTGAAGCCGTAGTCGGCCTTGAGCCACTGGAAATAGCTGGCGACGCCCTCCTGGGAAATGAACAGCGTCAGGTTCTTCAGATCGGTGAATTTCTCGATGCCCTGATCGGGATGCGCGATGAGGACCTGCGGGTCCTTCTGAAACATCGCCGCGACCTCGACGGTCGGGATGTTTTGCGTCACTGCGTCGAAGCTCTGCAGCGTATTGGCGCTGAGAAAGAAGTCGATCTTGCCGACCGCGAGCAGGATGCGGTTGTTGGTGTTCGGGCCGCCGGGCACGATGGTGACGTCGAGGCCGTATTTGCGATAGGTGCCGTCGGCGAGCGCCTGGTAGAAGCCGCCTTGCTCGCCTTCCGCGAGCCAATTGGTGCCGAAGGAGACTTTGTCGAGCACAGGGGACTGAGATTGCGCGTGCGCGGGGCTGAGCGCGGTCAGCGAGCCGGCGAGCGCCGCGGCGAGAGCGGCAAGCGCGATACGAAAAGGCCCGGCAGGCGGCATTGGTCGACCCCGTTTTCTGTTGCGACTGGACCATAAAGCATGATCGCGAAAAAAGCCCGAATCCGGGGCAGGCGACGCGTCGGCGGTCGGTTTTCGGGTAAGATCGTGCGCCCTGTAACGGCTGGTTGAAGCGGTGAGAGATCTCGATGCTGCCGAAGCGCAATTGGATGGAGATGACCTGGCAGGATTTGGCCGGGGCAGAGACGGCGCGCTGGATCGCGGTTTTGCCGCTCGCCGCGGTGGAGCAGCACGGCCCGCATCTGCCGCTCGGCGTGGATACGTTCATCGCGGAAGCCTATCTCGATCGCGTCGGCAAGATTCTGCCAGCAGACCTGCCGGTGACCTTCCTGCCGGTGCAGCGTGTTGGCGTCTCGGCCGAGCATCTGTCGTTCCCCGGCACGCTGACAGTGTCGACGACCACCGCGATCGCCGCCTGGACCGAACTCGGCGAAAGCTTGGCGCGTGCGGGCCTGCGCAAGCTCGTGCTGGTGACGAGCCATGGCGGCAATGTCGCGGCGATGGAAGTGGTGGCGCGCGAATTGCGCACGCGGCTTGACATGCTGGCCGTCACCGTCGGCTGGCATCGTTTTGGTTATCCGGACGGCGCCTTCACGGCGGAAGAAAAGAAGCACGGCATTCACGGCGGCGATGTCGAAACCTCGCTGATGCTTGCGGCCAAGCCCGACACCGTGCGCATGGACAAGGCGCCCAATGCAGTGCCGGCGACGATCGCCATGGCGGCCGAGTTCAAATGGCTCGGCGCCTATCGGCCGGCGGGCTTCGCCTGGATGACGCAGGATATCAATTCGACCGGCGCGGTCGGCGATGCGACGCTGGCCACATCTGCGAAAGGCGAGGCGGCGCTCGGGCGCGGCGCGCAGGCCTTCGTCGAATTGCTGCGCGAGATCGACCGCTTCGATCTGTCGCGATTGCGGAAAGGTCCGCTGACCTCAAAGTAAGCACACATTTCGTCATCGTCATTTCGTGCCGGGCTGTATAATCGGCCCACCGGGCGGGCGCATTTGGCAGTCGCGTGATTGGGAAAGGCGGATCATGTTTGTCAAAACCAAAGATGGCGTTGAGATTTTTTACAAGGACTGGGGCAAAGGTCAGCCCATCGTGTTCAGTCACGGCTGGCCGCTGTCGGCCGACGATTGGGACGCGCAGATGCTGTTCTTTCTCAATCACGGCTATCGCGTCATTGCCCACGACCGCCGCGGCCACGGCCGTTCGAGCCAGGTCGCCGATGGTCACGACATGGATCACTATGCCGACGATCTTGCCGCTGTGACGGCGCATCTCGATCTGAAGAACGCCATCCATATCGGGCATTCCACCGGCGGCGGCGAAGTGGTGCATTACATCGCGCGCCACGGCGAAAGCCGCGTGGCAAAGGCCGCAATTATCAGCGCCGTGCCGCCGCTGATGGTGAAAACACCGGCCAACCCGAATGGGCTGCCCAAGGCGGTGTTTGACGATCTGCAGGCGCAACTCGCCGCCAATCGCTCGAAATTCTACCGCGATCTGCCGGAGGGGCCGTTCTATGGCTTCAATCGGCCCGGGGTGAAATCGTCGGAGGCGGCCATCGCCAACTGGTGGCGGCAAGGCATGATGGGCGGCGCCAAGGCGCATTATGACGGCATTGTCGCTTTCTCGCAGACCGATTTCACCGAGGACCTGAAGAAGATCAATGTCCCGGTTCTGGTCATGCACAGCGAGGACGATCAGATCGTTCCTTATGTTGCCGCCGGACCCCTGTCGGCCAAGCTCCTGAAGAACGGCACGCTGAAGACCTACAAGGACTTCCCGCATGGCATGATCACCACGCAGGCGGCGACGATCAACGCCGATCTGCTGGCGTTCGTCAAAAGTTAGACTCGTCATTGCCGGGAGCCAACGGGCCCGCCCTGACATGGCCGGCCCGATGACAAGCTCCGCAACGCTCGCAATGACGAAATGTCAGCTTGTCATTGGCGCGTCGCGGACGATAGCCCGCAGGCTATGAATGCCTGAGGAATCTGAAATAGAACGCCGCGAACACCAAGACGATGCCGATATTCACCGACAGTCGCTCCCAGAATCGGTTTCTGAAGAGCGCGACATCCACACCGACAATCACGGCTACCATCGCCACCACATAAAGCACGACAGCGATCTGTCTGCCCATTTCCATACTCTGCGCTATGCCGCGATCTTCACGTATTCGAAATCGCCGGGCTTGTTGTCGATGCCGACGCGCGGCGGGGCGATCCAGGTCGCGAATTGGCCGGGCTCGACGACCTGCTGCATGAGGCTTCCGATAAAGTCGCCGTCGTCCTTCGACGGCAGCCAGCGGCCTTGTTCGCGATTCCACGCCGCGTCATCGAGAAGCTTGCCGTCCGGGGTGATCCTGGCGTTCTTGAACTCGCCGATCTTGCGGTGGAAGCCGACATGCGGCAGTTCGAGCTTGAAGCCGACGCCGGTCTTTTCCACGATCTTGTTCCAGCGGTCGATGCCCTTCTGGCAGTCGGCGGTGTAATCGTCGCGCAGCCGCATATTGATCGCCGTCAGCGCCGGCTCGTCGACCCGCTTGATCGCGCCGTCGACGAATTTGAGCACCGGATAGGTCGCGCTTTCGAGTACATGATCGTCGTCAATCTTGGTCTCCTGGAACCGGCCCTTCAGCCCCGCGGTGAAGGTGTTGGCCGCATTGGTCGAGACCTCAGAGCCGAACAGATCGAGCGACAGCGAGTAGTGCAGGTTAAGCTTTTTCTGGATGGTCGGCAGATCGATGACGCCGAGGTCGCGGATCTTCTCGATCTCGTTGGGATCTTCGATCCCGGCCGCCTTCATCGCCTCGCAGGTGCGCTGGATGGTGCGGCCGACGCCGGTTTCGCCGACGAACATGTGGTGCGCTTCCTCGGTGAGCATGAAGCGGCAGGTGCGCGACAGCGGGTCGAAGCCGGATTGCGCCAGGCTCTCGAGCTGCATCTTGCCGTCGCGATCGGTGAAGAAGGTGAACATGTGGAACGACAGCCAGTCGGGCGTCGCCTCGTTGAAGGCGCCGAGCATGCGCGGCTTGTCGGCGTCGCCGGAGCGGCGCTGCAGCAGTTCGGCGGCTTCCTCACGGCCGTCGCGGCCGAAATATTTCTGCAGGATATAGACCATGGCCCAGAGGTGACGGCCTTCCTCGACGTTGACCTGAAAGACATTGCGCATGTCGTAAAGCGACGGCGCGGTCTTGCCGAGATGACGCTGCTGCTCGACGGAAGCCGGCTCGGTGTCGCCCTGGATCACGACCAGGCGGCGCAGCATGGCGCGGTACTCGCCCGGAATATCCTGCCAGGCCGGCTCGCCGTAATGGCGGCCGAACGGAATCTTGCGGCCTTCTTCCTTGGGCGCGAGCAGGATGCCCCAGCGATAGTCGGGCATTTTCACGTAGTCGAATTTGGCCCAGCCCTTGGGATCGACCGAGACGGCGGTGCGCAGATAGACCAGCGCCTCTTGGAAACCTTCCGGCCCCATGTCCATCCACCAGTCGATATAGCCCGGATGCCAGCTCTCGAGCGCGCGCAGCACCTGGCGGTCCTCGGCGAGATTGACGTTGTTCGGAATCTTGGTCGTGTAATCGACGTTCTCGATGTTCATGATATTTGCTCCTGATTACACCCGCGCTCCTGATTACACCCGCTTGGTATCGAAGACCGGCTTCTGGCCGGTGCCGTAACGCTTGAGCGCGCCTTCCTCGCCGATGGCGTTGGGGCGCTGGAAGATCCAGTTCTGCCACGCGGTCAGCCGCGCGAAGATTTTCGATTCCATCGTCTCCGGTCCGGCAAAGCGCAGATTGGCTTCGAGCCCGGTCAGGCCGTCCGGCGAGAAGCTGGCGCGCTCTTCGAGGAACACGCGCACTTCGTCCTCCCAATCGATGTCGTCGAGCGCGAAGGTGACGAGGCCGAGCCCTTGCGCCGCCTCCGCATCGAGCGTCTTGCCGCGGGCGGCTTTCGCCGCCTCGAGACTTTCCGGCGTCGCCAGGAATCGGCATTCAAGCCGGGTCAGCCCGTTCGACATCGGATAGGCGCCGAAATTGAAATCGGACAGCGCGATACTTGCCGCTGGCTCATTGTCGCCCTCGCGCAAACCGATCAGCATGTAGGCGCGGTCGCTGGCGAAAGGCAGTTCGGCGAGCGTGCCGGCAAAGCAGGAGCCCGGCTCGATCAGCGTGACCAAGGAGCGCGAGGTGAGATCGACGCGCTTGAGCATGCGTTTCCACAGATGCCGGATTTCGCGTGCCAGCCAGTGATCCTTGTTGGCGTCGAGGAATTGGTCGTAGGCCAGAACCTGCGCCGGATCGCCTGAGGACTTGAACACGATTGCTGCGATATCGAGCTCGTTGAGGCGGATGTGCAGGATCGCGTCGTCGAGCGCGCGCGCGAGCTTGAGCGGCCAGAAATCGGCGCCTTCCTTCACCATCGCGTCAGCGGAGGCCGGCGGCGCCGCCTTCGGGCCGCGCAAGGTGATGGTCGCGACGCGTTCGGCGCGCGCCAGTTCCACCGCGAGCGAATCGTAAGCGATGCCAGCGGGCGAAAACGTGCGCTTGAGCGGGGTGAGCTTGATGCCGGGGCCTGCCTCCTGGCGCGGCGATTGCGCGGCAAGCTCCTTGGCGCGCGCGGCAATCGCCGCTTCGAATTTCGAGCCGGGCGCGACCGCATCGACCAGCCGCCACTCCACCGCGCGCTTGCCTCTGACGCCTTCTTCAGTCGTGCAAAAGACATCCGCGAGATCGCGGCGTACTTTGCGCTTGTCGGAGACGCGCGTGAGACCGCCGGTGCCGGGCAGCACCGCCAGCAGCGGCAGTTCCGGCAGCGACACCGCGGCGGTGCCGTCATCGACCAGCATGATGCAATCGGTGGCGAGCGCCAGTTCGTAGCCGCCGCCGGCGGCGGTGCCGTTGATGGCGCAGATCGACTTGAGCCCGGAATTTTCGCTCAAGTCCTCGATGCCGTTGCGGGTCTCGTTGGTGAACTTGCAGAAATTGACTTTATGCGCATGGCTCGCGCCGCCCAGCATGCGGATATTGGCGCCGGCGCAGAACACGCGCGGCTTCGCCGAGCGCAGCAGCAGCACACGCGCTTGGGGATATTCGAAGCGCAACCGCTCGATGGCGTCGGCGAGCTCGATATCGACGCCGAGATCGTAGGAATTCAGCTTCAGGTCATAGCCTTCGAACAGGCCGGCCTTCTCGTCGACGTCCATGGTCAGCGTCGCGACGTCGCCGTCGACGGCGAGCTTCCAATGGCGATAGCGTTCGGGCGCGGTCTGGAAATCGATCCAGGTTTTACCGCCGGCCAGCTTGTCGCTCTTCGATTTGGCGTTCGTGGGCGTGTCGTGCGCGTGATCCGTGCCGCCGGCAGTTGCTTGGCCCATTGCTTGGCTCATGACGACGTCTCCGCCCTTCAAACCCCTGATACGGCTTGTGTTTATGTACTATAATGCATCAAGCGCGCACGGACGCGGCAGACTATGCATTATAATTCATGAGACGGCAATACCGGACACGCCGTTGGCTGCGCCTCATGATGGTCGCGCAACAGCCTATTGATAAAGTCCGCGATTGTTTTCAGCGTCAGTTCCGGCGCCTCGCGCTGCGGCACGTGACGCACGCCGGGAAGCACCGCGGTCTCGACCGGGCAATAGCATTCCTCTTTGACGATCTCGACCTGGCGCAGCGTGCCGTATTGATCGTCATCGCCTTGGATCACCAGGATCGGCACGCGGATATAGCCGAGCGCCTCGGTGATGTCCCATTTTTCGAAGTCGGGATGCGTCCACGGCTCGTGCCACGAGCGGAACGCGGCATCGACATCGGAGTGCCAGGGCTTGAGCTTTTCGCGCAACGCGCCCGTGGCAAACGATTTGCCGGCGCGGCGAATCTCGGCGAGGCCTTTTTCCTCGGTGAAGAAATGCGGCGCGATCAGCACCAGCCCGCGCACGCGATGGTCCTGAACGCTGCCGGCATAGATCGCCGCGATCGAAGCGCCGTCGCTGTGGCCGAGCAACAGCCCGCGCTGAAAGCCGATCGCATCGAGCACGCGCGGCAACACCTTGCAGGCTTCTTCGTTGAGGAACGCCGTGGTGCGCGGCATTTTCCCAGGCGGCGACTTGCCGTAGCCGGCGCGCGAATAGACAAAGACGCCGGCGCCGGTGGCGGCCGCGATATCACCGGGCAGCGCGTTCCATAGCCCGGCGCTGCCGAGACCTTCATGCAGCATGACAATGGTCGGCGCTTCGTCGGGCCGCGGCCCGATCATGCGGTATTCGAGCCGCAGCGGCGCGACGTCGAGAAAGCCTTGATCTTGAA
This sequence comes from Xanthobacteraceae bacterium, assembly GCA_035509535.1. Lineage (GTDB taxonomy): Bacteria > Pseudomonadota > Alphaproteobacteria > Rhizobiales > Xanthobacteraceae > BOG-931. Next base: position 102,910 of record DATJLN010000056.1, read on the forward strand.
GCATTTGCTTTTGCAGCTTCGGCGCAGGCATCGCTCGACTATTGTCCCTTCAATCCCAGCATATTCGTGACCAGCCGTAACAGCTTGGCGGAGCTTTGCTCCACCGTGTCGTCCGACGTGTCGAGCTCCGCCTGCGCGCGCGCATAATCGGCGCGGCGCGCCTCGAGAATGGCGACGAGATCGGCCATGGCGGCGCGGTTCTGCGCCATCGGCCGGAAGTCGCCCTGCGCCATGACGCGGCCCATATGATCCTCGGGCCGTGCCTTGATCCAGATGGTGTGCGCGCGTCGCAGCAGCAATGCGTAAGTTTCGCGGCTCGACACGATGCCGCCCGCGGTGGTGATGACGGCGGAGTCGTTTGCCGCGATCACGCGTTCGAGCGCGCTGCGCTCCTGGCGGCGGAACGTGGTGACGCCGGCCATCTCGATCAGGTCGGGGATGCGTGCGCCGTAGTCTTCCTCGACGACGCGATCGAGCTCGATGAAGGGCCAGCCAAGACGTTCGGCCAGCTTGCGCCCGAGCGTCGACTTGCCGGCGCCGCGCAGGCCAACCAGCGCAATGCGCCGCGCCTGGTCGGCATGTTCGGGCCGCGCGATGCGCGCCTCGATCAATTTGGTCAGCGCCGGCAATTCGCCGTCCGGCACTTGCGCCAGCAGATCGAGAATGGCGGCGAGCCCGGCATGGGGCGCGGCGTTGTCCGGCAGCAGCGCGACGATCGGCAGTTCGAGCGCGAAAGCGATCGCGCGCAACACGCTCACCGAAGGATTGCCGGCGCCGCTTTCGATCTGCGCCAGATAGCGTTCGGAGGTTTCGGAGGCTTGCGCCAATTGCCGGCGCGTCATGCCGCGCTTGGCGCGATTGCGCCGCACCTCGCTGCCGATCGCGGCGAGGAACGCCGCTGTGGCGGCCGGCACGCTCGCTGCCGCGGGAGCAGGCTTCTGTCGCGCTTTGGATTTTGCCGTGGCCACGCTTTGGGCTCCTGACGTGCTTATGCACTATAATGCATATGGGCGAGGTGGCAACCGCCAATCAATGCCTGCCGTAATTGCTATTCAGTCCGAGATTTTATCAGCCCAGAATCTTGCGCCAGCCGCCGTCGGATTGCTCCGGCGCCGGCTCGCTCTCGTCGATGCCGTCAGGGCCGGGATCGTCTGGGGCGTGCACCAGCGGAATGACGGGCGCGGCTCCGCTGTCGCCGGGTTTCCGCTCGGGCTTGGAGGGTGTCTGCAGTTGCGCCGGCTCACTCGCGGCCGGCGCAGCAGGCGCTGGCGCGGCTGATGGCGGCGCGATCTTTTCGGGCGCGGCGCTTTCGACGGGCACCGTCGCCTCGGGCGTCGGCTCAATTACCGGCTCGGTGACCGGCTCGACGACAGGCTCAACAATCTGCGCGCTCAAAGTTCCGGTGAGCGGCACGCGCCATTCGAAAGCGTCGATGCGGCCGGTGACCGGCGACGCCGGCCGCCAGTGATCCGACACATAGCCGTCGGCGGTCCAGGCCGGATCCGGCGCGGCATTGACCGCACGCGCCGTCCATTCGCGGGCGCGGCCTTCATCATTGCCCTCGGCGCGCTCGAGCGCCGCCATCAGCAGGCATACGCGTTTGGACGGCGCGTCGAGATAGGGCTTCAGCGCCGCGCGCGCCTTGGCGAAATCCCGCGCATCAAGCGCCGCGCGCGCCAGCGCAAGCGCACCCTCGATATTGTCCGGTGTCAGTCGCGCCAGCGTTTCGATGCGCTTGAGCCGATCGCGCGCCGCGTCGCCATAGCGCAGCTGCGCATAGGCGTGCGCCAGATCGGGATGCGGATTGGCGCGCCAGGCCTGTTCGATGACGCGGCTTGCCTTGCGCAAGGAACCGCCTTCGGCCAGGAGCCGGCCGGCCATTGCCGCCGCCGGAATCAAAGTCGGCGCAAGCTGCTGCGCTTCGAGCACCAGCGCCTTGGCGGTGTCGCGGTCGCTACCTTCGGCGGCAAGCGCGCGTGCGGTCAGCAGCACCGCACGCTGGCGGCGATAGGTCGCTTTGTCGAGCGTGTCCTTGCTGCGTTCGAGCAGCGTCAGCGCGCCGGCCCAATCATTCGTCGCGCATCGGAATTCGAGCACCGCGCGCGCGGCCCAGCCGAGCGACGGCGCGGTGCGCGCGGCTTCTTCGGCAAAGGCCTGCGCGCCGGGGAGATCGTTGCGGCGCCGCGCCTCGATGAACAGCCCGTGCAGGCCAAGCGCCTTGGTTTCCGCGCGGCCGGCCATGGTCTGGAACGCACGCTCGGCGGCGGCGCGGTCGCCCGACAATTGCGCGGCCTGCGCGCTGAGCAGCAGCGCCAGCGGCTCGCTGGGCGCGAGCTGGTTGACCTGCGCGGAAAATCTCCTGGCGGCGGCAATGTCGCCGGCGCCGATCGCGATCAGGCCGCTGGAAATGGCCTCGTAGGCGCGCACCCCGCGGCGATCGCGCCGCATGCGCGACAGCGCATAGGGTGAGCGCAAAATGGCGCGGATGATGGCGATGGCGAAGTACAAAACGACAAAGGCGGCCAGCAGCGCCGCGCCCATCACCACCAGCGAGGTTTTGACGTGAACGCCCTGCCAGGTGACGACGATATTGCCCGGCACGTCGGCAAATTGGGCGACGCCGTAAGCGGCGAGCCCGACCAGGATCAAATAAATGACGACGCGGATCATGGGCTGGCCGGTTTGCTCAAAGCCGCGAGCGCATCGGCCGAGATGTTGCGGCTCGCCGCAATGGCCTCCTCGCGGGCGTGCGCCGTCTTGGCCCAGTCGGCGGCGAGCGGCTTCAAGCGATCCGGCAGCGCGGCAATGTCGTTCAAGGCGGCACCGATATCGGCGCGGTCGGCGTCGATATCGATGCGGGTGATCACAGCCGCCGGATCATTGCCCGGCGGCGGTTCGGCGGGCGTGATGTCGACGAGCTTGCGCGCATTGGCTTTGAGCTTGTCCAGGAATGTCGTTGCGCCGGACGGCGGCTCGGCAGCCTCGCGCAAGGCCGGGACCAGCGCCGCAAGTTCATGCGCCAGCACGCCGGCGCGCGGCACGCCGGTCGCGGCAAAAGCCTTAAGCGGCGCGGTCGCGCTTGCCGCGGCGCCGAGCGCCTGCACGGCTTTCAGCTCGGCTTGATAAGGCACTCCGGTTTCGACGGCCGTGCGCAGCGCTTGCGCGGCGACAGCGAGGCGCACGGTCTGATCGACGCCCGTCGTCGGATGCGCGATTTGATCCGAAAGCGCCTTTACGGTGTTTTCGAGCGCTGCGACCCGAGTCGTCAGGGTGTCGAGATCGCTGCGCCCCACGCCCGCTTGTCCGGCGCTCTTGGCGGCGTCCGCGGCCGACGCAGCGCTGGCTGCTTGCTGCTGCGCGCCCTGCGCGGCTGCGGCAATGTCATCGACGCGGTGATTCAGAGCTGCGGCGGAATCGCCGAGCATCTTGGCCTGCATTTCCACGGCCGTGAGCCGGTTGCCGAGCGCGGGCGGAACACTTGCGGTCTCCGGCTTCGCTGCCTGCAGCGCGTGCTCGATCTTGTCGAGCCGCGCCGAAATTTCGGCATTGGCGGCATTGGGCGACGCGGATTCCGCGAGCTGCGAATTGACGGCATCGCGCGCAAGCGTAAAGCCGGCGAGCCACAGACCGAGCAGGACTAGCGTGGCCGCCACGGCGCCGATCGCGGCGCTGATGACATGCGCCAGCGCCGGCATGCCGAATTTCGATCGGAGTTCTTTCTCCGGCGCGTCCTGCGCATCCGTGCCGGTCTGAGCTGTCGCGCCGGGTTTGGCTGCGGCAGGATCCGACGGTTCGACCTCTGTCGCTGTCAGCTCGATGGTCGGCGGCGGGCGGCCGGATGCGCTGCCTGAAGTGCCGGAGGTGCTGTCAGCCTCGCCAGTCATCGTGTCCTTTAAGCGTAGATCGCAAACCAGCACGCCATCACGGCATAATACGAGCCGCTCCTAGCGGCAACATGTCGGATGGTATCGAGAGACGGTGGAATAAGGCTTAATTAGCGGCAAAGTTCGATCAGGGCGGCCTCGTCAGGCCGTACCGCGATGCGCACATTCGCCGCACCCGCTGCGGTCAAAGGCTCGGCAATCCGGCCGGACAGGCAATAATGGATCGGCTTGGCCAGCGCGTCTTGCAGCAGGCCCGAACGGCGCGCTGCGTCGAGATAGGCTTCCGCGCTCCGGCGCGAGAAATGGAAAACGCCATCGAGCCCGGCGGCCAAAGCCGCGGCGGCCGCGCGCGGCAAATCGGCGGCGGCGACGGCGCGATAGACCAGCACGGTATCCACGACGAAATTCTTCACGCGCAGCAGACCTGCGAGATCGCCGGATCGTTCCTCGCCGGCGAGATAAAGCAAACGCGCCGGCGGCTGTAGGCGCACCGCGACGAGAGCGGCGAGATCGTTCACATTGCCGGCGGCGGAGGTGACATCGGCGAAGCCGCAATCGCGCATGGCTTGCGCGGTCCGGTCGCCGACGGTGAAGACCCTGACGCCGCGCAATTCATCGCGGCGCCGGTGGCCGGCAATGGCGCGCACGGCATTGCTGCTGGTCAGGAGAAGTGCGGCCCAAGGACCGGCGCCGAGATCGGCATCCGAGAGGTGTTCAAGCTTGAGAAGCGGCGCGACGATCACCTCGTGCCCGCGCGCGCGCAGCGTGGACGCTGTTCGTTCGGCATCGGCTTGCGGGCGGGTGAGGAGAATGCGCACCGTTCAGGCCCCGACAAAAAATCCAGCGCCGGCGCGCGCCTTGAGATCATGACCGGCCTCGGCGCCGAGTTTGGCCGCTTCGCCGACGCGGCCTTCGCCGGTCACGTCCAGCACCGCGCTGCCGTCCGTCTTGGCGACGATGCCGCGAAAATGAATATGATCGCCGCTGACGCGCGCGTGCCCGCCGATCGGCGTGCGGCAGGAGCCGTCGAGCACGGCGAGAAAGGCGCGTTCGGCGGCGAGCGCGGCCGCGGTGTCGGCGTCGTTGACGGCGGCAGTGAGCTCGCGCGTCTTGGCATCATTCTCGCGCGTTTCGATCCCGATCGCGCCTTGGCCGACCGCGGGCACGAATTCTTGCGGATCGAGAAATGACGTGGCGGAGGCGAGGAGGCCGAGCCGCTTCAATCCGGCGACGGCAAGGATGGTCGCGTCGAAATCGCCGGCCGCGAGCTTGCGCAGGCGAGTCTCGACATTGCCGCGCAACGGCACGATTTTCAGATCCGGCCGCAGATGCTTGACCAGGGCCTGCCGCCGCAGCGAGGCGGTGCCGACCACGGCGCCGTCGGGCAGGTCGCGCAGCGCTTTGGCGCTTCGGCCGATAAAGGCGTCGCGCGGATCCTCGCGCGGCAGGAATGCCGACAGGATGAGGCCTCCCGGCAGCACGGTCGGCATGTCCTTTGAGGAATGCACGGCGAGGTCGATGTGGCCCGCGAGCAGCGCTTCCTCGATCTCCTTGGTGAACAGGCCTTTGCCGCCGGCTTCCGCCAGCGGCCGGTCCTGGATCGCGTCGCCCGTGGTGCGGATCACCTTGATGTCGATCCGCGCCGGATCGAGGCCGCAGGCCCGGGCGAGGCGGCTTTGCACTTCGCGCGCCTGCACCAGCGCCAGCGGCGAGCCGCGCGAGCCGATCCGGAGTATGGGTGTCAGCGATTGTGCCATCGATTGAATCTTGCGGCCTTCAAGTGCTACCAGCCAGTCATCCTGTCAGATTCTCCGCCACGGCAATTCCGCAATGGCGTGACCCTATATAATACCGATGATCGTTCTAGGCATTGAAACCACCTGTGACGAGACCGCCGCCGCCGTGGTCGAGCGCACCGACGGCGAGGGCGGGGCCTTCCGCGGCCGCATCCTGTCCAATGTGGTGCTATCGCAGATCGGCGAACATGCCGAGTTCGGCGGCGTGGTCCCTGAGATCGCCGCTCGCGCCCATGTCGAGGCGCTCGACCGTATCATCGAAAAGGCCATGTCTGACGCCAAATTGGCCGACGCCAGGGTCGCGTTCGGCAATCTCGACGCCATTGCCGCCGCCGCCGGGCCGGGCCTGATCGGCGGCGTCATTGTTGGACTGACGACCGCCAAAGCGATTGCGCTCGCACACGACAAGCCGCTCATCGCCGTCAATCACCTGGAAGCGCATGCGCTGACCGCGCGGCTCACCGAGGGCATCAAATTTCCGTATTGTTTGTTCCTCGCCTCCGGCGGCCACACCCAGATTCTCGCCGTGTGCGGGGTCGGCGACTACATCCGTCTTGGCGGCACGGTCGACGATGCGATCGGCGAGGCCTTCGACAAGACGGCGAAATTGCTCGGGCTCGGCTATCCCGGCGGGCCGTTGGTGGAGAAAGAGGCGGAACGCGGCGACCCGCAGCGCTTCATGTTGCCGCGGCCGATGAGCGGCCGTCGCGATGCGGATTTCTCGCTGTCGGGCCTGAAGACGGCATTGCGACTCGAGGCGGAGAAGATCGCGCCGCTGTCCGACCAGGACGTCGCCGATCTGTGCGCCTCGTTCCAGCAGGCGGTGGTCGATGTGGTCAAGGATCGCCTGCGTTCGGGGCTGCGCATGTTCCGACTCAAGGTCGGCACGCCCAAGGCTTTGGTCTGCGCCGGCGGCGTCGCCGCCAATCAGGCGATCCGCAAGATTTTGCACCGCGTCGCTTTCGAAGTCGGCACCGAGCTCGTCGCGCCGCCGCCGGCGCTGTGCACCGACAATGGCGCGATGATCGCCTGGGCCGGCGCCGAACGGCTCGCCTTGGGACTCACCGATCCGCTGTCGGTCGCGCCGCGCGCGCGCTGGCCGCTTGATGAGGTGAATAAAGGCGCTAAGCCTGCGACGCGTGTTCCTGACGTTCTTTGACGTTTTCCGCCAATTGCAGCAGGCCCCGCTCGATTTGCGTCAGCAGCGTTTCGAGCCGCTCCAGGCGGTCGGCCTCGCGCGGCGGCTTGTCCCAGCGCAAGCGGCTGATGCGGGGAAAGCGCATGGCGAGGCCCGATTTGTGCCGCGTCGAGCGCTGCAAGCCCTCGAAGGCGACTTCCAGCACGAGACCCTGATCCGGTTCATGCACCACTTCGCGCACCGGACCGAAGCGCTCGGTGGTGTTGCGGCGGACAAAGCGGTCGATCTGTATGAGCTCCTCGTCGGTGAAGCCGAAATAGGCCTTGCCGACCGGCACGAGTTCGTCGCCGGCTTCGGCGCCGGTCCAGACGCCGAACGTGTAGTCGGAATAATAAGATGATCGCTTGCCGTGGCCACGCTGCGCATACATCAGGACGGCGTCGATGATGAAGGGATCGCGCTTCCATTTCCACCACGGGCCTTTCGGCCGGCCGGGCAGATAGAGCGCGTCGCGCCGCTTGAGCATGACGCCTTCGACCGCGGCGGCATCGGCCCCGGCGCCCGCTGCCGCCGGATTTTTCCGCGCGGCGATCAATTCGTCCCAAGTCGTGAAGCTGACGAGCGGCGAGAGATCGACACGCTCCTCATTGAGCCGCGCGACGAATTCCTCGAGGCGCTTGCGCCGTTCGGCAAACGGACATTGGCGCAAATCGTCCGCACCGTCGGCAAGAAGATCGTAAGCGCGCAGATGCGCGGGAAATTCGGCGATGAGTTTCGGCGTGACGGTTTTGCGGTTGAGCCTCTGCTGCAGCACGTTGAACGACTGCACGCGATGCTCGCGCATGATCAAGAGTTCGCCGTCGATGGCTCCGGGCAGGCGGAGCGCGTCAAGCAGATCGGGAAAGCTCCTTGAGATATCCTCGCCGGTGCGCGAATAGAGCCGCGCGATCGTGCCGCCGCCGGTGTGTGCGGCGGCCACCGCCTGGACGCGGATGCCGTCCCATTTCCATTCCGCCATGAAGTCTGCCGCCGCAAGGCCGGCCAGGTCGGCATCGTCCAGCGCGTGCGCCAGCATCGGCGGCCGGAACGGCGCCGGATCGACGCTCACGGGTTTTTCGGCGCGGCCCTCGAGCCAGGCGAAGAGGTCGCGATAGGGCGGAGCGAGCCCGGGCCATAGGAGTTCGATGTCGTGGGCATCCTTGCCGCCGAGCGCGCCGACAGCAGCTTTGGCGAGCCGCGCCGAGACGCCGACACGCAAGCCGCCGGTGACCAGCTTGATCAGCGCCCAACGCCCGGTCTCGTCGAGCGCATCGAGCCAGCGCGACAGCTGCCGCGGCAATTGCGCCTTGCCGAGCGTCGACAGCGTTTCGACGACGGTGGTGAGGCTCAGGTCGCCTTCGCCGTCTGCAAGAGGGTTTGCAAGAGAGGATGACGCAGGCCACATCAGTGCGACGGTTTCGGAGAGATCGCCGACATAGTCATAGGACAGTTCAAACAGCACTGGATCGGTCCGTTCGGCGATCAGGCTGCGGATGAGGCCGGCTTTGGCGTGCGGAAAGCTCAAGCTGCCGGTGAGCGCGGCCAGCGCCCAGCCGCGCTCGGGATCGTCCGTCGAGCGGAAATAGTCGGTGATCAGCCGCAGCTTGGCATTGCGCGCGGGCTCATAGGCCAGACGGTTGAGCAATTCGGCGAAGCGGTTCATGAGGCCTCTTCGCCGTTGCCTGCCGCGGCCTCGACCTCCTCCTCGTCGCCATAGCCGACGATATCGAGCGGCCGCGCTTTCAGTCCACGCGTCGTGCACCAATGCACCAGCGCGTCTTCCTGGCCGTGCGTGACCCAGATTTCGCCGGCGCCGGCCGCGGCGATGGTCGCGGTGAGGCCGTCCCAATCGGCGTGGTCGGAAATCACCAGCGGCAGCGTGACGCCCTGCTGCCGCGCGCGCGCCCGCACCCGCATCCAGCCCGACGCGAACGCCGCCACCGGCTCCGGAAAGCGCCGCGTCCACAGATCGTTCAACGCCGATGGCGGGCAGATCGTGATCGTGCCGGCGAGATCGGCCTTGCCCGCGCCGCGCACGAGCTGCAATTCGCCGAGAGCGACGCCGCGTTCGACGTAATAGTTGGTGATCTTCTCCATCGCGCCATGCAGATAGATCGGCGCCGCATAGCCGGCCTTGCGCAACAGCGCGATGACGCGCTGCGCCTTGCCGAGCGAATAGGCGCCGACCAGATGCGCGCGCTCGGGAAACAGCGCGACCGAGCGCAGGAGCTTGTTGATCTCGCCGTCGGGGTCACCGTGGCGGAACACTGGCAGCGCGAAGGTCGCCTCGGTGATGAACACGTCGCATGGCACCGGTTCGAATGGCGCGCAGGTCGGATCGGGCGCGTCCTTGTAGTCGCCGGAGGCGACGATGCGCAGGCCATTGCCCTTGGCATCGCGGGCTTCGACCGCAATCTGCGCCGAGCCGAGCACGTGGCCCGCCGGATGAAAGGTGACAGTGACGCCCTCGATGGCGATGCTTTCGCCATAACGGATGGCCTGCGCCGTGCCGGCAAAATTCTCGCCATAACGCAGCCGCATCAGGTCGAGCGTCTCGCGCGTCGCCAGCACCGCGCCATGGCCGGCGCGCGCGTGGTCGGAATGGGCATGCGTGATCAGCGCCCGCTCGACAATGCGCGTCGGATCGATATGAAAGCCGCCGCGCTTGCAGCACAGGCCGGCGGCGGTCGGGGCCAGGATGTCTTCAGGACGCATCGCGCTTTATAAATAATCATTCCTGCTCGAGGCGCGAGTGCAATTGGCGCGAGTGCAATGACCGATACCGGCCCGCTCTTTGTCTCTTCCGGCGACCTGATCGCCGACCGGCGCTATCGATGGGCGCTCGATCTGATCGCGCGCGGGGATTTGGCCGGCGCGGCCGATCTTCTGGCGCAGACCACGGAACTCGCGCCCGGCTTTGCCGCGGCCTGGTTCACCCTGGGCGACGTGTGCGAGAAGCGCGGCGATCGCGCTGGCGCGATCGAGGCTTTTCGCCGGGCACGCGACGCAGATGCGCTGGATCGGCAAGGCGCCGGGCTTGCGCTGGCGCGGCTTGGCGCGGGCGAGGCGAGGCTCGCGATGCCGGAGGCTTATGTCCGGCACCTGTTCGACCAATATGCCGGGCGCTACGACACCGCGTTGACCGAGCATCTGCGCTATCGCGGCCCGGCGATCTTGCTCGAGGCTGTCCAACACGTGATGCGCAGCTTGGGCTGTCCGCCGCAATTCGGCGAGGTGCTCGATCTCGGTTGCGGCACCGGGCTTGCGGGCGCCGTCTTTCGTTCCCTGGCTGGCCGTCTCGTCGGCGTCGATCTTTCGCCGGCCATGATCGCCAAGGCCGGCGCGAAGGGCGTCTACGACGAGACGCATGTCGCCAAAATCGAAGATTTTGTCGACGCTGCCGCCGCGCTACATGCGCGCTACGACCTTGTTCTCGCCGCCGATGTCTTTGTCTATGTCGGCGATCTCGCGCCGATCTTCGCCGGCATCGGCAAAATCCTCGCGACGGGTGGTCTTCTGGCGTTCACGGTCGAGACGCATTCCGGCGACGGCGTGAAGCTTTTGCCGACGCTGCGCTTTGCTCATGGCGAAAGTCATTTGCGCGAGCTGCTGCGCGCGCGCGGGCTTGCGGTCCAGCATCTCGCCAAGACCTCGGTGCGGAGCGAAAAGGGCGTGCCGGTCGACGGGCTCGTCGTTGTGGCGATCGGGGCGTAAATGCACTCGCATCTTCGCTTCGCAATGACGGCAGAGCCCGCGCTTATGCGTAGTCCTTGATGTTGTCGGCGACCGAATCGGCGACGTGTTCCTTGGTGATGATGCCCAGGACGTCGGCATCGGTCGGCACGCCCTTGCCAGCGACGACGACGGCCATGGTGCCGCCCTTGCGCCACATCCGTTGAATGACGTCGAAGGCGACGTCGTGCTCGCGCGCGATGGTGAAATCGCGCTGGGCCACGTCGCCGAGCGTGACGCCGGTATAGGCGTCTTCGAGGCCGCGGCGCAGCGCGGTGTTGACACGCAGCACGCCGAAGATCCGGTTATTGCGCGTGACAACGACGTGCTGCATCAGGCCTTTGTTCTGGTCACGCAGGAACTTGTCGAAGTCGGCATCGGCCGGCAGCACCAGCACGTCCTTGTCCATGATCTCGTTGGCATGGCGCACGAGAAACATATTGGCGTGCAGCGCCTTCGGGATCAGGTGGCGGCGGGCCACGAGTTTGATCGTGTAGATATTCTCCCGCGACAGCACGCGCCGCACGCCGACGCTCATCGCAACGGCGAGAATCATCGGCATGACGAGCGCGTAATCGCGGGTCATTTCGAAGATCATGACGACTGCGGTCATGGCGGCACCGGTGCCGCCGGCCACCATGGCCGCCATGCCGACGATGGCGAAGGTCGCGATATTGGCATCAGGCAGCGGATAGAACATTTGGACCAGAAGCCCGAATGCCCCGCCGAGGGTCGCGCCCATATAGAGCGACGGCGAGAAAATGCCGCCCGAGGCGCCGGAGCCGAGACTGATCGAGGTCGCGGCGAGCTTGCCGACATAGAGCAGCGGCAGGATCGCAAGCGGCGTCAGCTGATCGGTCAGGATCGCCTGAATGGTCGCATAGCCGACGCCTTCGACGAAATAATGCCCATAGAAATAGAACAATGCGTAGATCAGAAGCCCGATCATCAGCATGCCGATCGCATGCCGCAGATAGGGATTGCGGATTTCCTCGAAGATGTCTTCCGCGGCCGACAGGCCGCGCACGAAGGCGGCCGCCGCGACGCCCATCACCGCGCCGAGCGCAGCGTAAAGGCCGAGCGCGATCATGGCGGACGGCTGGTGAGTGAGCGCGGGAAGCTGTGGCACGGCAAAGGCCGGTTGCGGCCCCAGAAACCAGTTGCCGATGAAGGTCGCCGTGCCGGTGGCGAGCGCTACAGGCAGAAAGGTGCGCACGCTCACTTCCGGCATCATCAGTTCGATCGCGAACATCACGCCGCCGATCGGCGTGTTGAACGTCGCCGCGATGCCGGCGCCGGCGCCGGCGCCGACCAGCGTGATGCGCTGCCAGGGATGCATGGCGATGTATTGGCCGATGCTCGAGCCGAGTGAGGCGCCGATCTGGATGATCGGCCCTTCGCGGCCGACCGCGGCGCCGGAGCCGATGGAGAAAGCCGAGGCGAGCGATTTGACGATTGCGACGACCGGGCGGATCACGCCTTCCTTGTAATAGATCGCGTCCATCACTTCCGGCACGCCGTGACCGCGCGCTTCGGGAGCGAAGTTCGTCACCAGCGCCGTCACCACCATGCCGCCGATGACGGGGGCGAGGATAATGAAAGCACCCCATGGCCCGGACGGCGTGAAGATATTGGCGTCGTAATGAAACGATAAGGTGCCGAGGAAGAACAGGTTATGGATCATGGCGATCAGGCCGCGAAAGAAGATCGCGCCGAAGCCGGTGATCAGCCCGGTGACGAGAGCAAGCAGCGAGAGGAAAACCAGTCCGCGCTGCGGGGGAGAGGCGGCGTCAGCCATTTTCTTTGTGGACATGCCGCGGCTGTTTAGCTCGGTCCAGCCGCTCCGTCCACAGTGACGTTGTGCAACGGGCGCGTCGCGACCCCACATAAAGGCTTCTCGACCCTACGCGGTCTCCACGGCTAACCTGTCATCGTGACTGTCCTGGAAAAGATTTCGCCGCTTCCGGAGGTCTTCGCCCGCTGGTTTGCCGGCCGCGGCTGGATGCCGCGCTCGCATCAATTGGAGCTTCTGGCCAGAGCGCAATCCGGCCGCTCGGTGCTGCTGATCGCGCCGACCGGCGGCGGCAAGACGCTGGCCGGCTTTTTGCCGAGCCTGGTCGAGCTGAGCGGTGCTGCATCGGCGCAATCGGCGCTCGCCGAGCGCCGGCGGCTGCTTTCGACCGGCCGCGATATCCGCCGCGACGGCGGGCTGCACACGCTCTATATTTCCCCGCTGAAGGCGCTCGCCGTCGATATTGCGCGCAATCTCCAAGCGCCGGTTGCGGAAATGAATCTGCCGATCCGCATCGAGACGCGCACCGGCGACACGCCGACCTCGAAGCGCCAGCGCCAGCGCCGCGACCCGCCGGAGATTCTCTTGACGACGCCGGAGCAATTGGCGCTGCTGCTGGCGTCTGCTGATGCGCCTTATCTGTTCGGTTCGCTCCGCCGCGTCATTCTCGACGAATTGCACGCGCTGGTCACATCGAAGCGTGGCGATCTCTTGTCGCTCGGCCTGGCGCGGCTGTTTCGTCTGGCGCCGAACCTGTCCAGCATCGGACTGTCGGCAACTGTCGCCGCGCCGGACGATCTTTGCCGTTTCATGGTGCCGCAGCACGCGCGCGGCGGGGTGCCGGCGCGCGCCGATCTGATCATGGCGGACGGCGGCGCTGCGCCGCATGTGGCGATGCTCGAGTCCACCGAGCACGTGCCCTGGGCCGGGCATTCGGCGCGCTATGCGCTCGGCGAGCTCTATGCGCTGATCAAGGCGCATCGCACCACACTGGTCTTCGTCAATACCCGCAGCCAGGCCGAGGGGATTTTCCAGGACCTCTGGCATCTCAACGACGACAATCTGCCGATTGCCTTGCATCACGGCTCGCTCGACGTCGCGCAGCGGCGCAAGGTCGAAGGCGCAATGGCGGCAGGCATGTTGCGCGCCGTGGTGTGCACCTCTTCGCTCGATCTCGGCGTCGATTGGGGCGATGTCGATCTTGTCGTCAATGTCGGCGCGCCGAAGGGCGCGTCGCGGCTGCTGCAAAGGATCGGCCGCGCCAATCACCGCATGGACGAACCATCCGAAGGCGTTCTCATTCCGGCGAACCGTTTCGAGGTGCTCGAATGCCGTGCCGCAATCGAGGCGATCGCGGTCAATGCGCAGGATACGCCGGCGCCGCGGATCGGCGCGCTCGACGTGCTGGCGCAGCACGTGCTCGGCTGCGCCTGCGGCGAGCCGTTCAAGAGCGACGACCTCTATGCCGAAGTGACGACGGCGGCGCCTTACGCCGCGCTGACGCGTGAGGATTTCAATGCCGTGGTCGATTTCGTCGCCACCGGCGGCTATGCGCTGAAAGCCTATGACCGCTTTGCCCGCATTCGCGAAGGCAAGGACGGCCGCTGGCGCATTGCCAATCCCAACGTGGCGCAGCGCTATCGCATGAATGTCGGCACCATCGTCGAGGCCGACATGCTCAAAGTGCGGCTCACTCGCTCGCATGCCTCGAAGATGATTCCGCGCGGCGGCCGGCTTCTCGGCGAAGTCGAGGAATATTTTGTCGAGACCATGGTGCCCGGCGACACGTTCGTCTTCGCCGGCGAAATCCTCAAATACGAGGCCATCGTCGAAGACGAGGTTTACGTGTCGCGAGCGACGTCCGAGGATCCCAAAGTGCCGGCCTATGAAGGCGGTAAGTTTCCGCTCTCGACCTATCTCGCCGATCGCGTGCGCGCGATCATTTCCGATCCGCGAGCCTGGCGGCAATTGCCCGCACAGGTGCGCGAATGGCTGGAAATCCAGAAATGGCGCTCGCAGATGCCGGGCCGGCGTGAGCTTTTGGTCGAGACTTTTCCGCGCGGCAACAAGAATTACATGGTCTGCTATCCATTCGAAGGACGGCTCGCGCACCAGACGCTCGGCATGCTGCTGACGCGGCGGCTCGAGCGGGCGCGGCTGCGGCCGCTCGGCTTTGTCGCCAATGAATATGCGCTCGCGGTGTGGGGGCTCGGCGATGTGGCGCAGCGTTTGGCGCGCGGCGAAGTCTCGCTCGCCGGGTTATTCGACGAGGATATGCTTGGCGACGATCTCGAAGCCTGGCTTGCCGAATCGGCGCTGATGAAACGTACTTTCCGCAATTGCGCGATCATCGCCGGCCTGATCGAGCGGCGCTTTCCCGGCGAGGAGAAGTCGCGCCGGCAGGTGACGATCTCGACCGACCTTGTCTATGACGTGCTGCGCAGCCATCAGCCCGACCACGTGCTGCTGCGCGCGGCGCGGGCCGATGCCGCGACCGGGCTCCTTGACGTGCGCCGGCTCGGCGAAATGCTCTCGCGCATCAAGGGCCGAATCGTCCATAAAGCTTTGGACCATGTGTCGCCGCTGGCGGTGCCGGTGATGCTGGAGATCGGGCGCGAGGCGGTCTATGGCGAGGCGGCCGAGACCCTTCTGGCCGAAGCCGAGGAAGAACTGGTGAAAGAGGCGATGCAGTGAGCCTGTCTTCCGCGTATCCTCACGCAAACGAAACCGAGGTGCCTGCGCCGCCGATGCGGGATCATGTGCGCGAGATCGTCGTCGCCGGCGTCACGCTGCTCGCCGATGCGGCCGGTGCGCTGTATTGGCCGGACGAGAAATTGCTGGTCGCCGCCGATCTGCATCTGGAAAAAGGCTCGGCCTATGCCGCGCGCGGCGTGCTGTTGCCGCCTTATGATACGGTGGCGACGTTGGCACGGCTCCATCGGCTTATCGCGCGTTACGCGCCGTGTCTCGTCGTGACGCTGGGCGACAGTTTTCACGACGGCGGCGGGCCGGCGCGCATGGCGGACAGTAGCCGCGCGGCATTGCGGACCTTGCAGCGCGGCCGCGACTGGATCTGGCTCGCCGGCAATCACGATCCCGATCCATCAAGCGAGATCGGCGGGCAATTCGCCGACATGCTGGCGCTCGGTCCGCTCACCTTCCGGCATGAGCCTTCGGCCGAGCCGGTCGATGGCGAAATCGCCGGTCATCTGCATCCGCTCGCCTGCATCGTGCAGCGCGGCCGCGCGGTGCGGCGGCGCTGCTTCGCTGGCGACGGCCGGCGTCTCGTGATGCCGGCTTTCGGCGCCTATGCCGGCGGCCTGAATGTGCGCCATCGCGCCATCGCCTCCTTGTTCGGCGCGCTGGCCTTCACCGCACATATGCTGGGCGAGCGGCGGCTCTATGCCGTGCCCGCGGCGCGCTGCCTGTCAGATTAAAACTTGGATTTTGCGTTTTTCCTTGCCGGAAAACCGGCTCCGCTTTTCCGGAACATGCGCTAGAGCTTGGCTTCGGGTGCGCCGGCTTTGGCGCCGGGCTTCGGCTTATTCACCTTCGCCGGCTGCGGATCCCAGCCGCCCGGCGGCGTCTTGACGGCGATCGCGTCCTCGGGCTGCGGCACCGCCGTCCATTTCCGTGCCGCGGCCTGCGCCGCCGCGAGCGATTGCGGATCGAGATGCGCGGCGATCTCGTCGCGCTTCTTGCCGGCACCGGCGTCGCCATGATCGGCGGCAAGCGTGAACCACTTGTAGGATTCCGCGTAGTTCTGCTCGACGCCGATGCCGCGCGCGTAGAGGATCGCAAGATTGTATTGGCTGTCGGTGACGCCGCGATCGGCGGCTTTTCGGAACCAAAGCGCCGCGGTCTTGTAATCGGCAGGGCCGTTGATGCCTTCGGCGTAGAGCACTGCGAGATTGTGCATCGCCTTGCCGTTGCCCTTCTCGGCCGCCGCGGCGTAGAGGTCGCGCGCCTTGCCGAGATCCTTCTTCACGCCGACGCCCCTTTCATAAAGGCCGCCGAGACGGAACTCGGCCGGCGCCAGGCCTTGATCGGCGGCGCGCTGCAGCCAGTGCGCGGCTTGCTCGTTGTTCGGGGCGACGCCGCGGCCTTCGGCGAAGCGTGCGGCGATTTCGTATTCGGCGGACATGTCGCCCGCGGCAGCGTCGGCCCGTAGCGTCGGCCCGCCGATCGCCGCCGGCAATTTGTCGGCATCGACGGCAGCAGGGGCCGGAATGGCCTGGTATGGCATCGCGGCATTCGCCACCGGCGCACGCTGCGGCAGCGAGCCGGTGATGTCGGACGACGCCGGCAGGGCAGATGACTGGCGCTGCGGCGCAGAAGGCGCAGCGGCCGGAGTCTGATCCGGTTGCGGGTCTAGTTGCGGACCCGGCAAAATGCCGAGCGGCTGACCCGGTGCGGTCGTCGGCACAGTCATCGGCGCGGCGTCTGGTGCCGCGCTCGCCGGCACGTCTGTCGCGCCGCCCGGCACCGGCAAGACGACCGGACCCGCCGCGGCAGGCGCGGGCGGCGGCATCACCGCGGAATCCTTTTCCAGCATCTTGTCGGATTGTTCCGGCAGCGGCGGCGGCGAAATTGCCGAACCGCTATTGTCCTGGAACA
The DNA here is from genome assembly GCA_035509535.1 of Xanthobacteraceae bacterium. GTDB lineage: Bacteria > Pseudomonadota > Alphaproteobacteria > Rhizobiales > Xanthobacteraceae > BOG-931. The sequence continues at coordinate 119,908 of DATJLN010000056.1, forward strand.
TGTGCAGGACGACGTGAACAAGCAGCGCCGCGACGACGACAACGCCGCCGGCGACCAGAAGCTTGCGCAGACGTTGCGGCGAACCGGTCGAGGGCGACGATTTCCTTTTGCCTTCGGCGCGCCACTTGCTGCGCTCGGCCGGCACTTCGGCGGCGGCAGCGGCCTGCGCGGCTTTCCGTGCGGCCGCGAGATAATCCGTCTTCCCGCCTTCGATGGCGGCCGGCGGCGGCACCAGGCCCGCGGCGGCTTCCGACGCTGCGATCCGATCGGCGGCCGACGGTGTGACCCGTGAGCCGGGCGCGGAGCCCGGCTCGAGCGGATGGTCGGGCGGCAGGTTCGGGTCGATCGGCGAGGGCGCGCCGCCCGGCATCATGCGGCGCGGAGCCGCTTCAAAGGCGATGGCCTTGGGCGGCGCCAGCGGCGCCTCGAGCGTCGAGACCGTCGTCGGCGCCGGCACGCTCGGCGCGGGGGCTGCGCTGGCAGGCGACGGCTTGGCGACAATCGGCTCGGCCTTCGTCGCTTCAGTCTTTACCGGTTCGGGCTTTGCTGCCTCGGCCTTCCTTGTTTCGATCTTTGCGACTTCGACCTTCGCGGCCGCGGTCTTCGTCGCCTCGGTCTTCGCCGCCTCGGTCTTCGCCGCCTCAGTCTTCGCCGCCTCAGTCTTCGTCGCCTCAGTCTTCGTCGCCTCAGTCTTCGTCGCCATGGGCGCCGCGGTCGGCTGCGTGCCCCGATTTTGGGCCTCGTGCAAGCCGCTTTCGATCGTGGCCAGCCGGTCGACAACGTGCTCGACGGCGCCGTGAACGGCTTCGAGCGAATCCTGGGTGCGGCGGTCGGCACGCTGGATCGCGGCAACTTCGCGCTTGATGTCATCGACGCCTGCCGGCCGCGGCGGCGCAGCGGCCAGACCCACCGCGCCGGCCACTGTGCCGCCTTGGGCGCGCGCTTCGTTGATATGAACCAGGAGATCGGCCAGGCCGCGTTCGACGGCTTCCAGATTGCCGAGCCGTGCGTCGGAGGCGTCGAGCCGCTTGATCAGCTGCGCAATGCGGTCCTCGAGATGGCCGAGCGCCGCATGATCGGTGTGGGTAAGCTGGACCCATTCGAGCTTCTCGATGAGTCCGGACAAAAGCTTCTCGAGTTCCTTCGGCACTGCATGGCCGGCCTCGGTCGAGGCATTGAGCGCTTTGGCGAGCGTATCGATCCGGCTTTCGAGCGCAGAAACCGCCTGTCCGCTGGCCGCCTGATTGGCGAAATCATCCACTTTCGCCGCGAGCGCGCGCACATCTTCGGCGACTCGCGTCAGCGTGTCATTGGAGGCGACATGCGAGACGATGCCGCGCAAAGCGGAGATCGCGGTCTCGAGCTGCTGCAAGGCCGCTGGATCTTCCTTGCCGATGATGAGATCGACTTTCTGCGACAATGAACGGACGGCGTCGTCAAAGCCGACCAGGTTCTCGGCGGGCGTCAGCCGGCGCAGGACGTCGCGCACCTCGGCGAGGCCGCGTTCGAGCCCGGCGAGCGCCGTGGCGTCGACGCCGTCGGCGGTGCGGGAATGATCGATCCGCTGCGCCAGCGCCTGCACTTCGATCTGCAGCGATTCGACGGCGTGACGCGGCAGAGCTTCGGTGATCTGGCGGCCGATATCGGCGAGTTCCTTGCGGAAGCCGGTGATGACCTGGTCGAGGTCTTGCGCCGGCCGCAGCGTTTCGATCCGTGCCGTGATATTGCGCAACTGCTCTTCGAGATCACCGGCCGGCCGCAATGTCTCGATGCGGGACGTGATTTTGCGCAATTGCTCTTCGAGCTTGGAAATGTCGAGCGCAGGCGCCGCCGGCGCCACGGGCGCGCTGGGGATGATTGGCGGCGCGGCGGCTTCAGGGAGCGGCTGCGGCGCCTTGGCGCCGAACGACAGCGGTTCAGGTGCGGTTTGCGGAATCGGCTGCGGGCCAACGAACGGCACCGCGGCGCGGGGCGCAAGCGGCGCCGCAGAGGTTTCGCCATAGAGCGCGCGCTGCCGGTCGCCGATCTCGGCGATCGCATCATCGACCGTCAGCCCGCCGCCGGGTGTTGGCTGGCTCCTCGGCTGTACCGCGGCCTGCACTCGGCCATTGGTCATCGCGCGTTCGCGATGCGGTAACGCCGGGGCGCCGGTCAGGCGCTGCGGCTGTGGTTGAAGTGGCGGCAGCGCCAGCCGCTCGATCTGATGCGACAGACGGTCGAGGCGGGCATGGACTTCGCCCATTTCGGCACGGGTGCGTGCTGCCAGCCGGGCCTCCTCGGCGCGGGCGGCCTCGCGCGCTTCCTCGCGCGCCGCAAGCCGCAGCTCTTCACGTGCCGCTTCGCGCGCCTGGGCATCCAGGCGTGCGTCCTGTCGGATGCGCTCAACTTCGCGCATGCGCGCATTTTGATGTTCGCGGCGCGCCTCCTGGTCTTCCTCGCGCGACCGGACGGCAGCGCGGGCAGCTTCGGGGAGCGGCGGCGGTGCGCGATCCAAGTCGCGGTCGCGGCCGAAGTCGTGATCCGAGTCGCGATCGACATCGCGCCGAAAATCATGGTTGCGGTCGCGATGCCGGCGCCGGTTGCGGCCTTCACGGCGCGATTCAAAGCGGGGCTCCGGGCGGGCCTCCATGCGACGCTCTGAATCGGGCTCCGGTTCCGCATCGTCGAAGCGCGGCCGGCGGGGGTTTGGGCGGCGCGGTGCGTCATCTGATTCGCGCGCCGAAGAGCGACGCGAATCGCGGCCGTCGTCGCGCTTGTCATAGTCGTGCTCGTTCTCATCGTCGGCGGCGCGGCGGTCTTCGTCGTCCTCGTCGTCTTCGGGCTGGATCACGTCGTTAAGCCATTCGCCGACCGACATGCCCGATTGGCGCGCGGCGCTGCGAGCGGCTTCGCGCGCTTCTGGACGGAGGCCTCTCAAGTTCCACGGACCGCCAGATTTCATTGCGCGCCCAAATCACATCGGGAGGAGTGGCCCAATCTTTGCGCTTTTGCTCGGCAACAGACGAAGCAGATGGCACGGCGTCCTCGAGCGCCGACTTTTCAAGATTAGAGTAAACAAGCGGTTAAGACTGTTCCCGACGCGTCAAGAAACGGCGCTCGCCGGCCAAAGGGCAGCCAAGGACAGCCTAAGGACGGCCCAACGAAGCCCAAGCACTGCCAATGAAACTCGCATAGGAGGGTTCGAAACCAGACCGTCGTCGCCCCGTCGTGAATCGGCTAGCCTATGGACTGATCCGCGGCCGGCGGGGCGGAACGGGGGGAGGACGACTTCATGCCGAGCTACAAGGCTCCGGTTGACGACGTCATGTTCCTTTTGGGCGACGTCTTTCACGTCGAGCGCTACAACAATCTGCCCGGGTTTGCCGAAGCGACGCCCGATCTGATCGAGGCGGTGCTCGGCGAGGCGGCGAAATTCTGCGAGACCGTGGTCGCGCCGCTCAATCGCGTCGGCGACAAGGAAGGCTGCCGCCGCCACGAGGACGGCAGCGTGACGACGCCCACCGGATTCAAAGCGGCCCACAAGCAATTCACTGAAGGCGGCTGGCTCGGCCTTGCGGCGCCGCCGGAATTCGGCGGGCAGGGTTTGCCGACAGTGATTGCACAAGCGGTCAGCGAATTCGCCTGTTCGGCGAACATGGCGTTTTCGATGTATTCGAGCCTGACCCAGGGTGCGGTCGCGGCGCTGTTCACGCATGCTTCGGCCGAACTGAAGGCGCTTTATCTGCCGAAGCTGATCTCCGGCGAATGGGCCGGCACGATGAACCTGACCGAGTCGCAATGCGGCACCGATCTCGGCCTCATCCGCACCCGCGCCGTGCCGCAGCCGGACGGCAGCTACAAGATCACCGGCACCAAGATTTTCATCTCCGCCGGCGAGCACGATCTCGCGCCCAATATCGTGCATCTGGTGCTGGCGCGGATCGAAGGCGCGCCGGGCGGCACCAAGGGCATTTCGCTGTTCATCGTTCCGAAATTTTTGCCGACGGCCGACGGTGAGGCCGGCGCACGCAATGCGGTCGGCTGCGGCTCCATTGAAGAGAAGATGGGGATTCACGGCAACGCCACTTGCGTGATGAATTATGACGGCGCGACCGGCTGGCTGGTCGGTGAGGCCAATCGCGGCCTGCAGGCGATGTTCGTGATGATGAACGAAGCGCGCCTCAATGTCGGCCTGCAGGGGCTCGCGCTGTCGGAAGTCGCCTATCAGAACGCCGCGGCTTACGCCAAGGAGCGGCTCGCCGGGCGGGCGCTGACCGGCGCGAAATTTCCCCAACAGCCAGCGGACCCGATCATCGTTCATCCGGACGTGCGCCGCATGCTGATGAGCATTCGCGCCTTCAACGAAGCGGCGCGCGCGCTGGTTCTGTGGACCGCGCTGAAGAGCGATATTGCGCACCGCTCCGAAGACGCCAGGGAACGCGAAGCCGCCGATGATCATCTAGGTTTGTTGACGCCGGTGATCAAAGGCGTGCTCACCGATCGGGGCTTCGCCAACACGGTTATCGCGCAGCAGGTGTTCGGCGGCCATGGCTATATCGCCGAGCACGGCATGGAACAATTCGTGCGCGATGCGCGCATTCCGATGATCTACGAGGGCGCAAACGGCATTCAGGCGCTGGATCTTGTCGGCCGCAAATTGCCGAAGGACGGCGGCCGGGCGCTACGCGCTTTTTTCGGCGAAGTTTCAGCCTACATCAAAGAGCGCAGTAGGGATGCGGCGCTGGCGCCCTACGCGGCGCCGCTCGGCAAGGCGCTCGGCGAATTGCAAGACGCGACGATGTGGCTCGCGCAGCAAGCCATTGCCGATCCCGACAATGCCGGTGCCGGCGCCACCGATTATATGCAGCTCTTCGGCCTGGTCGCGCTCGGCTATATGTGGTGCCTGATTGCCGAAGCGGCGAAAGCCAAAGCCGGCGACGGCGCGGACGAGCGAATGGTGCAGCGGCTGATGACCGGGCGCTTCTTCATGGAGCGGATGTTGCCGGCCTCGAGCATGCATCTGGCGCGTGTCAAAGCGGGTGCGGCGAGCACCATGGCATTGCCGATGGAGGCGTTTTAACGTGGTCATAGCGGCGTCATGCTCGCTTGCGCGGGCATGACGAGGGGACGGAGAGGAATTCATGCCCGAGGCCTTCATCTACGATCACGTGCGCACGCCGCGCGGTCGCGGCAAGCCGGACGGCGCGCTGCACGAAGTCACCGCGCTCAATCTCGCCGCGCAAGCGCTGTCCGAACTCAAGACGCGCAACCGTCTCGATACCGCTTTGGTCGACGACGTGGTGATGGGCGTGGTCGATCCGGTCGGGGAAGCGGCTGCCGATATCGCGCGCACCGCGGCTTTGGTCGCCGGCTACGGCGACAGCGTCGCAGGTGTGCAGATCAACCGGTTCTGCGCCTCGGGTCTCGACGCGGTGAATTTCGCGTCGGCGCAGGTCATGTCCGGACAACAGCAATTGGCGATCGGCGGCGGCGTCGAATCGATGAGCCGCGTCGGTATCGGCGCGGCGGGCGGCGCCTGGGCGATGGATCCCTCGATCGCGGTGGCGCATTACTTTCTGCCGCAAGGCATCTCCGCCGACCTCATCGCCACCAAATACGGATTTTCGCGCGACGATGTCGACGCCTATGCTGTCGAGAGCCAGAAGCGCGCGGCGGCGGCATGGGACGAGGGCCGCTTCGACCGCTCGGTGATCAAGGTCAAGGACGTCAACGGGCTCACCATCCTGGCCAAGGACGAGCACATGCGTCCAGGCACGACCATGCAGTCGCTTGCCGCGCTGAAGCCCTCGTTCGTCCAGATGGGCGAACTGGGCGGTTTCGATGCGGTCGCGATCCAGGCCCATCCCGATGTGGAATATGTCAATCACGTGCACCATGCCGGCAATTCGTCCGGCATCGTCGACGGCGCCGCCGCCGTGCTGATCGGCAACAAGGACTCGGCGCAGCAGACCGGATTGAGGCCGCGCGCACGGGTGCGCGCCTTCGCCAATATCGGCTCCGATCCGGCGCTGATGCTCACCGGCCCGGTTGATGTGACCAACAAAGTGCTCAAAGCCGCCGGGATGAAGATCGCTGATATCGATCTGTTCGAGGTCAACGAAGCTTTCGCTTCAGTGGTGCTGCGCTATCTGCAGGCCTTCGAGCTCGACCCCGCCAAGGTCAATGCCAATGGCGGCGCCATCGCCTTGGGCCATCCACTGGGCGCCACCGGCGCGATGATCCTCGGCACGCTCGTCGACGAGCTCGAGCGGCGCGATCTCACCACCGGACTCGTCACGCTGTGCATCGGCGCCGGCATGGGCACCGCGACCATCGTCGAGCGCGTGTGACCATGATCCGTCCTCCTGAGGTGCGGGCGCAGCGAGCCTCGAAGGATGGCAATGCAGTGCAGATCCTGCGAGGGCGCCGCTATGCGGCGTCACCTCAGGACGACGAAGCAGAGGGGAATTGATGCCCAAGATCGATATCAGCGAGATACCGACCGATACCCGCACCGGTTATCCGCCCCCCTATGATCGCGTCGTCGTCGGCCGGGAGCGCAAGCGCCTCGGCAATGCCGGCGGTCTCGACCAGTTCGGTGTGAATCTGACGACGTTAAAACCCGGCGCATCGTCGGCGCTGCGGCATTGGCACGAGCGCGAAGATGAATTCGTCTATCTGCTCGACGGCGAACTGGTGCTGGTCGAGGACGAGGGCGAGACCGTGCTCAAGCCGGGCGATGCGGCGACGTTCAAGGCCAATAGCGGCAACGGTCATCATCTCGTCAACCGCTCGGCGCGCGACGCGATCTACCTCGAAGTTGGCACCCGCTCCAAAATCGAGCGCGTCGAATATCCGGAAGCCGATCTGAAGGTCGTGCGCGACGACAAAGGCTTCCGCTACACCCACAAGGATGGCTCGCCCTATGAGTAAGAGCCCCAAAAAAGTCTTCACCAAATTCAAGCTCGACATCGACGGCGACGGCATTGCGCTTGTCACCTGGGATGCGCCGGGGCCGACGATGAATCTCATCGACGCGGTCATGATCGCGGAACTGTCGGCCATCGTCGAGCAGTTGACCGCCGACGCCAAGATCAAAGGCGCCGTCATCACTTCGGGCAAGGATACGTTTTGCGCCGGCGCGGATCTCAACATGCTCGAAACGGTGAGCCGCAACTTCAAGGCTCTGGTCGCCGCGCAAGGCGAGGAGGCGGCGAACGAGAAGCTGTTCGAAGAGAGCCGCAAGCTGTCACAGCTTTACCGCCGCATCGAAACCTGCGGTAAGCCCTGGGCCGCCGCGATCAACGGCACCGCGCTTGGCGGCGGCTTCGAACTGGCGCTGGCCTGCCATCGCCGCATCGCCGCTGACAATCCGCGCACGCGGGTCGGCTTGCCCGAGGTCAAGATCGGCCTGTTTCCCGGCGCCGGCGGCACGCAACGCATCGCGCGCTTGCTTGCGCCGACCGATGCGCTGCAATTCCTGCTCAAGGGCGAGCAGCTCAAGCTGGAGCGCGCCAAGGCGCTCAAGCTGATCGATGCCGTGGTGCCGCCGGGCGAACTGATCAAGGCGGCCAAGGAATGGATCAGAACCGGCGGCAACGCCAAGACTCCCTCGCATGTGGCGCCATGGGACGCAGACGGTTTCAAACTGCCGGGTGGGCCGGTCTATGCCAAAGCCGGGATGAATTTCTTTCCGGCCGCCAACGCGCTCTACCGGCGCGAGACCTACGACAACTACCCCGCCGCACACGCCATCATGCAGGTCGTCTATGAAGGGTTGCAATTGCCGATGGACGCGGCCTTGCGCGTGGAATCCCGCTGGTTCGCCAAGGTGCTGCGTTCGACGGAAGCGGCGGCGATGATCCGCTCCCTGTTCGTGTCGCTGCAGGACCTCAATGCCGGCGTCCGCCGCCCGGCAAAGGTCCCGCAAAAGACCCTGAAGAAGATCGGCGTGCTTGGCGCGGGTTTCATGGGCGCCGGCATCGCCTATGTCAGCGCGCTGGCCGGCTTGGACGTCGTATTGGTCGATCGCGATCCGGAAACCGCCGCCAAGGGCAAGGCGCACGCCGAGAAGCTGATCGCTGATCAGGTCAATCGCGGCGCCGCATCCGCCGCCGACCGCGAGACGTTGCTCGCGCGGATCGATCCGACCGCCGATTTCGTCGAACTGAAGGATTGTGAGCTTGTCGTCGAGGCCGTGTTCGAGGACCGCAAGGTCAAGGAAGAAGTGATTTCGCGAACGCAGAACGTGATCGGCGACAAGGCGATTTTCGGCTCCAACACCTCGACGCTGCCGATCACGTCGCTGGCCGCCGCGTTCAAGGATCATTCGCGCTTCATCGGCATTCATTTCTTTTCGCCGGTCGAGCGCATGATGCTGGTCGAGGTCATCATGGGCAAGGAAACCGGCGACGAGGCGCTGGCGACCGCGCTCGATTATGTCCGCCTGATCCGCAAGACGCCGATCGTCGTCAACGATTCGCGCGGCTTCTACACCTCGCGCGTGGTCGGCACTTATTTGCGCGAAGGCCATTTGATGCTGATGGAGGGCCTGCCCGCGGCGCTGATCGAAAATGTCGGCCGCATGGCCGGCATGCCGGTCGGGCCGCTCGCGCTCAACGACGAAGTCGCCGTCGATCTCGCCTGGAAAATCCTCAAAGCCACCGAGGCCGATCTCGGAGCCCAGGGGGTCGATCCGCGGCAGAAGACGCTGCTCGAAGAGATGGTCGAGAAGCGCGGCCGGCTCGGCCGCAAGAACGGCAAAGGCTTTTACGACTATCCGCCGAACGGACCGAAGCGGTTGTGGCCCGGGCTCGCCGATCTGCAGCCGAAAAAACTCGATCCCGACAGCGTCGATATCGAATGGGTGAAGCAGCGTTTCTTGGCGATCCAGGCGGTGGAATCCGCCCGCTGCATCCAGGAAAAGGTCATCACCGATGTGCGGGAGGCTGATGTCGGCTCGATCCTCGGTTTTGGCTTTGCCCCCTTCACCGGCGGGACCATTTCCTATATCGACGGCATGGGGACCAAGGCCTTTGTCGATCTTTGCAATGAGCTCGCCGCAACTTGCGGTGAGCGCTTCAAACCGGGCGACCTTCTGCTCGACATGGCCGGCAGCGGCGACACGTTCTACCGGCGCTTTCCGCCGCCGCAGCGGAAAGCCGCCGCGTAATGCTCATTTTCATAAGGCCCGCCGCATAGGGTTAGCCCTGTTGCATCAGCCTTCCCCATCCTACCTAAGGGGTTGTCGCCCGCCTTGGGGGCGAGATTGCTCTCCGCCTCACGCCGCGTGTATGGTCGCGGCCGTTTTCTCCGGGACCCTGCATGGCACGTGATCAAGTCGACCTGACGCCGCTCGAACGGCGCGACGATCTCGTGGAATGGATTGCCGAGGGCGTCAAACCCAAATCGCAATTCCATATCGGCACCGAGCACGAGAAATTCGTGTTCACCCGCGAAGGCCATCGCCCGGTGCCCTATGAAGGCCAGCGCGGCATCCGCGCGCTGCTCGAGGGCATGCAGCATCTGCTCGGCTGGCAGCCGATCATGGAAGGGCCGAACATTATCGGCCTGTTCGACGTGACCGGCGGCGGCGCGATTTCGCTCGAGCCCGGCGGGCAGTTCGAATTGTCCGGCGCGCAGGTCAAATCCATTCACCAGACGTCGAGCGAGCTGATGGCGCATCTGGCGCAGGTGCGCGAGGTGGCGCTGCCGCTGCATATCGGCTTCCTCGGGCTCGGCATGACGCCGGATTGGCGGCGCGACGAAATCCCGAAAATGCCGAAGGGCCGTTACAAGATCATGACCGCCTACATGCCGAAAGTCGGCACGCTCGGCCTCGACATGATGTACCGCACCTGTACGGTACAGACCAATCTCGACTTCTCCTCCGAAGCCGACATGGTCAAGAAGCTGCGGGTGTCGATCGCGCTGCAGCCGATCGCGACGGCTTTGTTCGCCAATTCGCCGTTCACCGACGGCAAGCCCAACGGCTACCTGTCGTTCCGTTCCGAGATTTGGCGCCACACCGACAATGCGCGCGCCGGCATGCTGCCCTGGGTGTTCGAGCCGGGCATGAGCTTCGAGCGCTGGGTCGATTATGCGCTCGACGTGCCGATGTATTTCGTCAAGCGTGGCGACACCTATATCGACGCGTCCGGCCTGTCGTTCCGCGATCTGATGGCCGGCAAATTGCCGGCGCTGCCGGGCGAGCGGCCGACATTGTCCGATTGGGCCAATCACATGAGCACGACTTTCCCGGAAGTGCGGCTCAAGCGCTATCTGGAAATGCGCGGCGCCGATTCCGGGCCGCTGCCTAATCTCCTGGCGCTGCCGGCGCTGTGGGTCGGCCTGCTCTATGACGACGTGTCGCTCGATGCGGCCTGGGATATCGCCAAGGTGTGGACCGCGGAGCAGCGGCAGAAGCTGCGCGACGAAGTGCCGAAGCTCGGGCTCGCCGCCAAGATCGGCGGGCGCACGATCTTTGAGCTTGCGGGCGAAGTCCTCAAGCTCGCGCGCGCAGGGCTGGAGCGACGCAAATACTACGATTACGGCGGTTGCGACGAGACGCGTTATCTCGACGTGCTGGAGGATCGCCTCGCCCGCGGCACGACGCCGGCAGAAGAACTGCTGGCGAAATATCACGGCGAGTGGGGCGGCTCGGTCGATCCGATCTATACCGAAGGCGCGTATTAGCCGGTTCCGGCCGTTGCGGGGCGTGCGGCGGCGAAGCAACCGGACTCTTGGCGCCCGCGCTCATCTGCTTTGCTGCGCCCGCAATGATGCCGGTGCGGCGGGCGCCTACTGCTTGATGTTATAGTACCGCCGCGCCACGCCCAGGTCCTGACTGCAGCGCGTTCCGTCCCCGGCGGCGTCTGCTCTGATGGCGCGATTGATCGCCACGTCGCCATCCGTGTTGGCGACGTGCTCCGCGTGTTCCACCGAGTTTGGGGTCGGCTGATGATGAAGCTGAGCGTCCACGGATTGCGGAGCCGTCAGGCCAAAAGTGGGACCGGCTACGTCGCTTCCAATTTGATGTTCAATTTGTTCGATTTGGACGGTGCATGGACCGCTCCGCGTGGTGCTCGCACCGCCAAACAGGATAGCCGCTGTAGTGACGGCCAATAAGCGGCGGTTGAAATTTCGCTCCGCGGGCCGTTTGCAGTCTGCGGCGGGCACAAGCGATCTGCGAAAAATGCTGCTCGTTCCTCCGATCGTGCTCGTCACTTTGGCCTCCTGAATGGAGCAACCTCTGCGCCAACTTGGAAGTCTCGCCGGCAGTTCCGCGAGCGAACAATCATGGTTGCTATTCAATGAGCGATCCGCAGCGGGCGCGTTATCGACACGGGCCTGCAACCGCATCATGATCGCGTGAGGGTCGATTCCGCCTGACCGGGCTCGGGAGCCGAATTCGCGTGCCGTCGTCTTTTCATGTTGTGCTGTGCGCGCTTGTCGCAGCGGCGTTCTATTCGGTTCTCGGCCATGGCATTACGCGCCATGTTCTGCCGCGCGCGCTTGCCGCCGGTGCGGCCCCCGTTCTCGGCTGGGCGGTGTTCGCCGCGGCGACGCTGCCGATCCTGACGGCCATCGGGTTCAATGCCGTGACGGTTATCGCCGTCGCCATGCTTTTTCTTGTCGGCGGCGCGGGCCTTGTCGTATTGCGCCCGCGTGAGCGCGATGATTTTTCAGGACCGGCAATTCCGATCTGGAGTTATCTTGCCGCCGCGCTCCTGGCGATCGGTCCCGCCGCGGCGGTGCTGCCGAAGCCGACCGCGGCCGGCGTGCGCCTTGCCGATCCGATCTTCGACCATGCCAAAATCTCCGCGATCGACGCCATGGCGCGGCAGGGCCTGCCGCCGGTCGATCCGACCTTCGGCGGGTTCGGCGCGGCCGGCCGGCTCGCCTATTACTATCTCTGGCATTTCAGCGCGGCGGAGATCGCGCTGCCGCTGCAGGCGACCGGCTGGGAAGCGGCGATCGGGCTCACCTGGTTCACGGCTTTTGCTTCGCTCGCTTTGACGATGGGCGTCGCCGTCTGGCTGAGCAAAAAGCCAAGCGCAGCGGTGCTCGTCATACTTGTCGCCGCCGCGGCCTCGCTGCGCGTCACGCTGAGCTGGGTTTTCGGTTCCTATGAATTGACGCCGTTCTTGCAGTGGCCCACGGGCTTTGCCGGCTGGCTGTTTCAGTCGGCCTGGGTGCCGCAGCACCTGATGTCGGCGTCATGCGTCGTGGCGGCGATGCTGCTGCTCGTCCATTACGCGCAGCGACAATCACCGGCGGTTCTCTTGGCTCTCGTCTTTGCCGTTGCCGCCGGCTTTGAAAGCTCGACCTATGTTGGTGGCGTCACATTCGGGATCGCGGCCGTGGTCTGCGCGCCGATCTTGCTCGCCGGCGTCGCGCCGAAACAGCGCGTGCGCTTCGCAGCGAGCCTGGCGTTGGCGGTCGTGCTGGTGGGTTGTCTCGCCGCACCGTTCGTCCGCGACCAATTCGCCGATGTCGTGGCGCGCGGTGCGGACCATCCGATCGCAGTCCATCCCTTTGAGGTGCTCGGTGAGATGTTTCCCCCGGCAATCCGGCGCCTGCTCGATTTGCCGGCCTATTGGCTCGTCTTGCTGCCGATAGAGTTTCCGGCGATTTTTCCGGCCGGCGCGATTGCGCTGGCGATGATCGCGCGCAGCGCCGCACAGGGCATGGAAAGAACCGCGGCGCTTGCGCTGGCTGCGCTCGCGCTGACGGGCCTCTGCATCTCCTGGCTCCTGATCAGTACGGTCGGCGACAACAGCGACCTGACCATGCGCGCGGTTCTGCCTGCCGCCATGGTCTTGATGGCAAGTGCCGCGGCGGGAATCGTGATGGTGTCGCGCTGGCGTGCGGCGGTTGCGGTGCTCGCGCTTGGCGGCCTTGTGCTCAGCCTGCCGGATACGGCGGGGAAGCTGGCGCTATATATCGAAGGCACCGCACAGCCGGATGAAGCCTTGTTCGCGCAAGCGCCGGAGCTTTGGGCGGCGGTGCGCCGCCATGCGGCGCCGGATGCGCGCGTCGCCAACAATCCGCTCTATCTGCAGGACATGACGCCGTGGCCGGTGAATATTTCATGGGCGCTGCTTGCCGATCGCAACTCATGCTTTGCCGGCCGTGAAATGGCGCTGGCCTTCGCACCCTTGTCGCCGGAGCGGCGCGAGGCCATCAATCGGCAGTTCATTCGCGTGTTTGCCGGCGAAGGCACGCCGGACGATGTCGGCGCCATGGCCAAGGATTACGGCTGCGACGTCGTCGTTGTCGTGCCGCAGGATGGCGCCTGGACCAAGGATCCGTTTGCCGCGAGCCCTTTTTATAGCCTGGCTGAATCGCGCGAAAACCGCTGGCGGATTTACGTGAAGAGCAACTAAATGCCGGCGAACCAATTGAAGCCTTGCTTGCTCCAGAACGTCTCGCGGAAATCGTTGGTCACTTCGATGGCCTTGATCCATTTCGCGTTCTTGTAGCCGAGCTTGGTCGAGGTGCGCAGCCGCAACGGATAGCCGAACGGGTCGGCGAGAATGTCGCCGGCATATTTGGTGGCGAGCAGCGTCTGCGGATGCAGCGCGGTCGCCATGTCGATGCTCTCGGTATAGTCGTCGTTGCAGATGAAATAGACGTATTTCGCGGTCGTGTCGGCGCCGATCCGCTCGAAAAAGCTGCGCAGGTTCACGCCCGACCATTGGCCGATATAATCCCAGCCTTCGACGCAGACGTGGCGGATGATGATCTCCTGCTCCGGCAGCTGATAGATCTGCTGCGCCGTCCACGGCTGCTTGTTGGCGATGCGGCCGGCCAGTTCGAGCTTCCAGGTCGCGCCATTCACCGGCTTGACGTCTTCGATGTCGTAATAGGCGTTGAAGCGCGGCGGTTTGACGACCTGCGACGGGCTGAAGGTCGGCGCCAGATGATTCGGCCGGAAGATGAGCTCCTGCACGCCGTCGTTCCAGGCCGATACCGCGCGCAGCACTTTCTGCACCGAATCGTTCTCGGTGACGTCGCAGCCGGTCAGCATGGTCAGTGCGCCGAGGCTGACCGCGCCGCGCAGAAGGCCGCGGCGGTTGATGTCGCGGACCAGCTTGCGGTTCTCCTTGAGCACGCTCTGGTCGATCGGCCGCTTTGGCCGGAACAAGGACCGCGATCGGGATTGGAACATTGATTGGCGCCCCAGCTGATGAGTGGTTGCGAAAGCGATCAGTGCGCTTTCATCTCGGTCGTGGCGCCGGGCCCGTCATCGACGGCCGGTCCGCCGGTGATCATGGCGACGAGGCTCCGCGGCACCAGCAACGCCAGCGTCACGTGGATCACGACAAAGCCGACGATCGCCGACATGCAGAGGAAATGGACGAGGCGGATGGTCTGGAACGAGCCGAACAGCGCCGCAAGCTCGGAGAATTGCACCGGCTTCCACAGCGCCAGCCCGGAAATGACGATCAGCACGCCGATGCACATGACGCCGAGATAGAGAATCTTCTGCACCGCATTATAGTGGGTCAGATCGTCATGGCGCAGGCGAAAGCGCAGCGCGTCGCCGACGGTCGCCAGAATCTCGCGGATCGAGATCGGGAACAGCTTCCTGCGGAAGCGGCCGGTAGCGATGCCGTAGCTCAAATAAGCAAGCCCGTTGAGCACGAAGATCCACATGCCGAAGAAATGCCATTGCAGCCCGTGCTGGGCCCATTTGCCGATGACAAGGAAGTCCGGAAAATGCAAGAAGCCGAAGATCGCATCATCGTTGTAGATCTTCCAGCCGCTGCCGATCATGATGAAGATCGCAACCGCGTTGATCCAATGCATGATGCGCAGCGGCAGAGGATGCAGACGGTGCGTTCGCGCCGGTACTTGCGTCATCGTCGTCGTTGACATCGAGACCCCTTGATCGCCGGATAAACACACAATTGCAATATTGGTCTTATATGACCGCTGCCGATTCGAGAACGATTCGCGCGGCGCTCTTCGCAGGGCTTGCTGCTGCACACGGTTTGTTGAGACGACTTTCGGACACTACGGTTGCAAGATGCCGCCTGCAATAAACGATGCTTCACAAATTCGCGGGGCATTTTTGATCGAGACGGTTTTGATCGGGAATTAGCAGCAATGAAACGTTGCTTTGTCGTCGCGGTTTTGTCGATTGGTGCGGCTTTGTTGATCAGTGCCGGCGTTGTCCGGGCCGCGGCGCAGGCCGCGTTCTTTGCACCGCGCACCGGGCGCCCGTTGATCCTCGCACAGGCCAATATTCCGCCGACGGGAATGGGCAAGGAGGACAAGGCCATGGCCGCTGCTCATATGGCCGAGGACGAGCGCATGAAACACCGCTTCCCGCAGCCGATCCGCGTCGGTGCCCTGATCGGCGCGCGCGTCAGCGATAATGACAGCCGCACCATCGGCACCATCCAGCAGGTGGTGCGCACCGCGCAGGGCCGCATCAAGGTTGTCGTCGATTGCTGTGGCTGGTTCGGTTTCGGCTCGCGCCAAGTCGCGGTTCCAATCGCAGTGCTGGGTTCGCTCGGACGCGAAGTGGCGTCGCTGGATTGGCCGCGCAGTGCCTATGCGAGCGCGCCCGTATGGCAAAGCGCTTCAGGCGATACGGTCCTTCCCAACAACGACACGGTGCAGATCGCACTGGCGCGGCGCTGACGGCGGGTGTCGATCACGACTTTGTGAAACGGATAACTTTTCAGTGTTTCGTGAATTGTCCAGCGTGAGACGGAAGTGATTGGCGCTTTGCAGGCCGCTTTGGCAAGCAGGGCGCTGCGTCGTTTTGTCGATTGCATCGGGGGCATTGCATGAATCGCGCGGAACATTTTACCGCGAAATCCGATCGACGTTCATCTCGGCAAGCGGCGTCAAAGACCGCTTTTTGCGGCATCGCATTCATGGCGAAAGCGTCGGCGCCGGGACGCGCCAAGACCCGCTTGGTCCCGCCGCTCAGCTTCGATGAAGCCGCCAAGCTCAACACCGTCTTTCTGCGCGATGTCGCCGACAACGTGCTGCTCGCCGCACGGCATGCTTCGCCGCAGGCCGGTATCGCCGGCTATGCCGCCTACGGCCCGCCGGGCGCGGAGACGTTTTTCCAGGATACGCTGCCGCGGTCGATCGGCCTGATCGGCGCTTGGCTGCCGAATTTCGGCGACTGCCTGTTTCAGACGATTTCACAGATTCTCGCGCGCGGGCATGGCGCGGCCGTCGTTCTCAACGCCGACAGTCCGACCTTGCCGACGGCGCTGTTGATCGAAACTGCGGACATATTGGCGCGGCCGGGCGATCGCGCCGTGCTCGGGCCGTCGAGCGACGGCGGCTATTATCTGCTCGGGCTTAAAGCTGCGCATCGGCACATGTTCGATAATATCGATTGGAGCACGGAACGCGTCGCCGAACAGACTCGTGAGCGCGCGCGCGAGATCGGGCTCGAACTGCACCACCTGCCGGTCTGGTATGATGTCGACGACGTCGAGGGCCTGCGGCGGCTGCACGCTGATCTGTCCGGCGCCGGGTCGGCCGAGCGGGCGTCGGTGCGGCACGCTCCGCATTATGCGGCGCAGACCGCGAAGCTGATGGCTGAACTCGCGCGCGACTGCGATTTTGACGAGCGGATCGATAAGGTGCTGCGGCTCGCCGGAGCGCGTATCTGAATCGGCAGCGCAGGCTGCGGCAGCACAAGCAAGAATTCGGGCGACACAGAATGCAAGCAACAGCGACCATACAGGCGATCGATCCACGACGCTATTTCGAGAGTGTCGAGGCCGGCGGCGAAATTCCCGAGCGCGAGCCGGTCTGTCTTTATTTGGAGACGACCAATCGTTGCAATCTCTTGTGCACGACATGCCCGCGCACCTATGAGGAGCTCGAGCCGCCGGCCGATATGAGCTGGGATCTGTTCACCTCGATCGTCGACCAGATTCCGCGGCTCGAACGCGCCGTGCTGCACGGCGTCGGCGAGCCGATGCTGGTCAAGCATCTGCCGCGCATGGTGCGCTATCTCAAGGATCGCGGCACCTATGTGCTGTTCAACACCAACGGCACGGTGCTCAACGAGAAGAACGGCCGCGCGCTCATCGAAGCGGATTTGGACGAACTGCGCGTCTCGTTCGACGCCTCGAATCCGGAATCCTATCGGATCATCCGCGGCAAGAATTATTTCAATCGCATCGTGAGGAACGTGAAGGCGTTCCGCGACCTGCAGGAGCGCGAGGGCCACTTGAAGCCGCGGGTGTCGGCCTGGCTCACCGGCTTGCGCGAAACCATCGAGGAATTACCCGACTTTGTCCGCGTCGCAGCCGAGACCGGGGTCAAGGAAGTGCACCTGCAGCGGCTGGTGTTCTTCAACGACCATGCCGTCGGTCTCGCCCGGCCGGACCAAGCGCTCTATGAGCAGCTGTCGCGTGATGAATCCGTTCACATCGATCGCGCCGCCGTGCTGGCGCGTTCGCTCGGCATCACCTTCAGCGCGTCCGGCGGCGCCTCCGAGCCGGGCATCAGTCTCAAACGCACCGATAAGGACTCACCCTGGTCCATGTGCCGCCGGCCGTGGACGGTGATGTATTTCACCGCCAATGGCCGCGCGCTGCCGTGCTGCATCGCGCCGTTTTCCCAGCGCGGCTATGAGAATTACACGCTCGGCGATGCCACCCAGCAGTCGCTGCGCGAAATCTGGTCCGGTCCCGCCTATGCGAGCTTCCGCAAGGCGCTGATGTCGAAGACGCCGCCGGAGGCCTGCGCGAGCTGCGGTCTGCGCTGGAGTCTCTAGCTGTGAGGGGAGCAGAGGGCGTCACCGTCGTCATCCCGACCTTCAACGAGGCGGAATCGATCGGCACCGTAGTCGCCGAACTGGCGTGCAACGTCGTCGCGCGAATCATCGTCGCCGACGGCGGCAGCAGCGACCGCACGCAGGATATCGCCCGCGCCGCCGGCGCCGAGGTGATCGCGGTCGGCCGCGGCTATGGTCTGGCCTGCCTCGCCGGTGCGCAAGCTGCTGGCGCCGATGACATCATCGTCTTCATGGACGGCGATGGCGCCGACGATGCCTCGGTTGTCGCGGCGCTCATCACGCCCATTCGGCGCGGCGACTGCGATTTCGTCATCACCTCACGCGCGCGCGGCGAGCGCGAACCGGGCAGCATGGCCTGGCATCAGGTGCTTGCCGGCCATGCCGCCGGCATTCTCACGCGTCTCCTTTACGGCGTCCGCTATACCGATATGTCGGCATTTCGCGCCATCCGCCGCGAGACCCTGCTCGGGCTCGGCATGCGCGAACTGACCTATGGCTGGAATCTGGAAATGCAGATGCGGGTGGCGCGTGCAGGCCTGCGCGTGCTGGAATTGCCGGTCGTCTACCGCCGCCGGCTCGGCGGGGAATCGAAAGTCGCGGGCTCGCTGCGCGGCTCGCTGAAGGCCGGCATCAGGATCATGTCGACGTTCGCCCGCGTCGCAGCCGAACCGATGTTTCGACGGGTCTTATGAATTCAAAAGGCGACTCGGCGCAGGAAGCCGTCGACGCTTTCGCTTAGATTGACCGCCGCCTTCTCGACGGCGTTTGAGGCCGTCAGCACGGTGTCCGCCGAATAGTGCATGTCGGCGATTGCGCTCGAGACCTTCTCCAGAACGCCGACCACCGCGCGCGTGCCGGTGGCGGCGGCGGCGACATTGTCGGAGATTTCGCCGGTCGCCGCATTCTGCTGCTCGACCGACGTTGCTATTGCCGACGTGAACAGTTTGATCTCTTCCATGCGGCCGGCAATGCTGCCGATGGCGCGCACGGCGCTCTGGGTCGAGGACTGCACCGCAGCGATCTGTCCGGCAATGACGTCGGTCGCCTTGGCGGTCTGCACCGCCAGCGCCTTGACCTCGGAGGCGACGACGGCAAAGCCCTTGCCGGCGGTTCCGGCGCGCGCCGCCTCGATCGTGGCATTGAGCGCCAGCAGATTGGTCTGCCCGGCCACGCTTTGAATGAGCTTGACGACGTCGTTGATCTTCTGCGCCGACTGGGCGAGCTCACCGATCACCGTATTGGTGGTTTGCGCTTCCACGGTGGCGGCGCCGACGACGTTGCTGGCGCTGACCAGCTGCCGGTTGATTTCGGCGATCGATTTCGACAATTCGTCGGCCGCAGCGGCGGCGCTTTCGACACCGCTGAAGGCGTCGTTCGAGGTACGCACCGCGCCGGTCGTTTGCGCCGTGGTGTCGTTCGACATGGTCGACAGCGCGGTGGCGGTGGACTTCATCGCTGCGACGCTCTCGGTGACGGTCTTGAGCACGCCCTCGACGCTGGTTCGGAACCAGCCGATGGCCTCGTCGACGATGGCGCGGCGGGCTTCCTGCTCGGTCAGCTGCGCGGTCTTCTGCTCCGCCGAGAGGCGCTCGGTGATGTCGTCGTGCGTGCCGACCCAGTAGCCGCCGCCGGTGGTGGCGCGGTTGGCCACCGAGATCGAACGGCCGTCGGGCGCTTCGGTGATGAAGCTCACGGTCTTGCCGGACGCCATCTTCTCCCTGAGCTCGGCGAAATATTGCTTGGGATCCCGCTGCAGGCTGCCGGTATTGGAGCGATGGTTGACAATGTCGATAAGGTTGGCGCCGGGTTTGACGATGGCCGGCGACAATTTGTACATGCGCAAATAGCTCTCGTTGCAGACAACGAGGCGGCCGGACTCGTCGAACATCACCACGCCCTGCGGCATGTTATTCAACGCGAGCTCGAGCAGGCGGCCCTTGTCGTCGAGTCTGCGGTCGGCAAGCGCGCTGATCAGGCTCATGCCGAGGATCGCGACCGCGATGCTGGCGATGGCGAGTGCCAGCGAATCCGGCGACAGCGACAGCTCGGTCAGGGTGCGGGTCGGATCCGGTACGATATCGACGGCGCCCATGGCGGTGAAGTGATGCGAGACAATGGCGAGCGTGAGCAGCAGTGCCGCGAGCCCGGTCGCAAAACTTTGTTGCGATCGTGCCGCCACCGCCAGCGCCGCCACGGCGAATACGATGCCGATCAGAATGGAAGCGACGACGTAGGGCAACTCCCACGCGATGTGCCCGGGCAGTTCGAGCGCCGACATGCCGAGATAGTGCATGCAGGCGACGCCGATGCCGATAATGGCGCCGCCGACCAGCGGACCGGCGCCACGGGGAAAGTAAACCGTGATCCCTATGCCGAGTCCGGTGATCAGCACCGCCGCCAGCAGCGAGAGCACCGTGAGGTTGATGTCATAGGCCACCGGCACGGCGGGGTCGTAGGCCAGCATCGCCAGAAAATGCGTGGCCCAAATGCCGCAGCCGGAGGCGGCGCCTGCGGCGGCGATCCAGATCAGCCGGGCGCGTTTACCGGTCGAGCGGGCGCGGTTGAACAGCGTGATCGCGGTCAGGCTCGACAAAAAGCAGACGATGCCGGCCACAGCGACCAGGCGCAGATCGTGCTGTGTCGTCAAGCAATTGAAGACTCGAAACATTCAGATCTGCGCCGCCAGCTTGCCGGATCAAATGAGTTACCTAATTGGTAAACAACATCCATTTCCGGCTCGTTAATTAGCGGACGAAAGGTGGCGCTGCGCCGTGACACGGCGCGAGCGCGTAGGCAGACCGACAAGAACGCGAAATATACCGCTCAATCGGTGAGGATGGGTTTGTCGGGGTCGATCCAGAACGCCCATACGGCGGAGCCAGCCACAAGCAGGGCAGCGGCAACGATGAAGGGCGCCTGCCAATTGCCGCCCTGGGCCAGGTAACCGAACACGATCGGCGAGATGGCGCCGCCGAAATTGCCGGCCATGTTCATCATGCCGGACACCGTGCCGGAATATTTGCCGCCGGTGTCCATCGGCACCGCCCAGGACGGGCCGATGGTGCATTCCAAAAAGAACATCGAGATGGTGAGACAGGTCACGGCGGTCATCGCGTTTTCAGTCAGTGCCGCCGGCGTGATGAACACAGCGCAGCCGAGGAGGCCGGTGATCGCGACCGAGCGCCGCGCAATCTTGGCGCTGCCGGTTCGCCGCAGCAGCCAGTCGGTGGCAAGCCCGCCCGCGGTGTCGCCGATGACGCCCGCCCACAGCGGCAGCGACGCCAGCAAGCCGCCCTTGAGCAGCGTGAAGTGCCGCACTTCGATGAGATATGTCGTCAGCCAGCTCAGAAAAATCCACAGGCAATAGACGTAAGTGAAATAGGCGCACATCACCGCCCACATATTGCCTGAGCTCAGGAGCCGGCCCCATGGCACTTGCGTCTGCTTCTGGATCTGCGGCGGGTTGATCGCGCCGCTCGCGTCAACGCCGCGGATGTTCGCAAGCTCGGCGCGATTCACCATGACGTGGTCTTCCGGCAGGTTGCGATAGCTAAACGCCCACCAGATCGACCAAGCGAGGCCGATCGCGCCGCAGACGAAGAACGCCGCACGCCAGCCGAAATTGAGCATGATCGCAAGCACCAGCGGCGGCGCAAGCGCCGCGCCGGCGCGGCTCGCGCTGTGGGTGATGCCCTGGACAAAGCCGCGCTCGCTGCGCGGATACCAAAGCTGCATCGCGCGCGTTGCGCCGGGGAATGCGCCGGCCTCACCGACGCCGAACAGGAAGCGCACGGCCTTGAACGCGGTGGCGCTTGTGGCGAGACCGGTGGCGGCTGTCATCACCGACCAAAAGGCCACGACACCGCTCAACACCGCACGCGGGCCGAACCGGTCGGACAGCCAGCCGCCGGGAACCTGAAACAGCGCATAGGACCACAAGAAAGCCGAGAAGATCAGGCCCATCGTCACCTTGTCGAAGCCGAATTCCTTGGTGATCTCCGGCGCCGCGGTCGAGATGTTGACGCGATCGAGATAGGTGATCAGGTACATCAGGCTGATCAGCAGCAGGATGTACCAGCGGCCTTTGCTCGGGCTTGTGGCGGCAGGTTTGTCGGACATCGATATCGCTCCCCAGACGCAATTTCCACGCCCCGGCAATGCGCTTTTGTCGGGTTTGGCGGGCACATTGCCTGTTTCCGTCCGCGCCAGCAAGCGTCCGCGATGATGCCGCGCTATAGTCTGATTCCGAAGAGCGGAACGGTTTCAGAAAAGACTATGTTCGAGCGGGAAATCTAGAGCAGTGCAGCAGGGAATTTTTCGATGATCAAGCGCTACAGCGATCATGCCGCCAACGAACGCACCTTTCTCGCCTGGGTCCGGACCGCGATTGCCGTGATGGCGTTCGGCTTTGTCATCGAACGGTTCGATCTGTTCATCCAGGTTGTCGCGCCGCAGCTTGCGCAGCGGCAGCTGAACGCCCAGCTTGGCACGCACGGGCAGGCCTTCGCCAATGTCGCCGGTCTCGCCTTCATCGCCATTGGCGTGGCGATCTGCGTGCTCGCAGCATTGCGATTTTGGCAGACCGCAAGAGACATCGAATCCGAACAGGATGTCGCTAATCCCGGCGAGCGTTTCGATCTGGTGCTGGCGGGCTTGATCGGCCTCCTCGGCATTGCGCTGTTTCTTTATCTGTCGCGCGCGGTGTTGCCGGCGCTTTAACGACGCTCCAGCGAAAATCTGGACCGTGGTCGGGTTAAGTCGAATTGGATCACGTCTAGTGCTTCTGCCGCTCAAGGCGTGCGAGCGCGGCCTCGATCGGACCGAACGGCCCGTATTTGTGCGCCCGTTCGCTGAAATGGTCGGCATAGGGACCGTAAGGCGCGTCGACCGGCTTTTTCAGCAGATCGGGAAAGTCATGCTCGAGACCTTTCAGATGCGGCCGCGGCTGCGACAGCACATAGGCCGCGATGTCCCAGGCGTTGGCGATGCTGAGCTGCGGATCCACATAATCGGTGCCGTGCGGCATGTTGAAGTGGATGAAATTGGCGAAGGTGATGAGCCGCGCCATACCGGCGCCGTCGTTATACGTGTCCGGCCCCCAGAGCGGCGGCACATAATAGCCGAGGTCTGAATTCGTCGTGTTGTTGCGTAGGCCCGATCCATTGGTGTTGTGGCAGGCCGCGCAAGTGCTGGCATAAAGCGGCGCGCCGCGCGACGACGAGGCTGCGCGTTTCAGTTCCGGCATGTGACCGGTGCCCAGCCCCGGCAAGCGCTGGCCCGGTGCCACGCCCGAACTGATGAATTTGATGTAGGCAACCATGGCCTGCATTTCCGGCGCATCAACCGGCAGCGGACGGCCGTTCATACTGCGCACCATGCAGGAGTTGATGCGATCCTCGATGCTGATGTCGCCGCCGGTGCGGGCGCTATATTGCGGGAAGTCCTCATAGAGACCAAACAGCGGCAAGCCGAACTTTTTGGTGCCGGCCTGCAAATGGCAATTGGTGCAGGCGAGATCGTTGCCGGCATATCGCTTCGCCGCATCGGGCGCGTGCGGCCCGATATAAGCGTAGGTGGCGGTGATCAGATCGCGGCCTTCGCGCACTTGCAGCCCATGCGCATCGCGCGGCAGGGCGCCGACCTCGGGGATGGTCCAGACCGGTTTGTCCGGCGCGCGCGCCTGCGTCACCCCGGCTGACGCGGCCGCTGCGAGCAATTGCGCGATAGCCAAACCGGCAAGCCAGTATTTCACGGCGCCTCCCCCAAGGATCGTTCAGCCTATTTATGCGCTGATTCGCTTGCGGGTGCTTCGCTCATGACCTGCCGCCGCACACGCACTTGGCAGTTAAGCCATCCCTAACGGACGCCACGCTAAAAGATCGCCGGGGCCATCAAGGGACGACAGCAAACACTCCTCTGGTCAGTCGGAATACCGGGATCTAGCGCAGCCGCGCTGTCACGGCGCGAGGATCTTGCTGCCATGGCCGGTCTGCGCCACGGCGCTGGGCTGGGATGTATCACGAGTATGCGTAAAACAGCTGCCCTTGTGATCTTGGCCGCGCTCAAGAGGGGGTGTTCGGCGAAGCTTCCGTCCCGCCTGCGATTGCCGTCTGCGCCGCGCGTGATCGTCGGGCCCCGTCCGAAGGCGATGCTCTTCTCTTTGCTGCTCCTCGCCGGTTGCGCGACCTTCAACAAACCCGTCAATGTGCCCGTCGCCGCCGGCGCAAGTCCGATGGGACAATTCATGCCTCCGGACGTCGGAGGCGATACCGCTGTCGCGCTCGCCTTCTCCGGCGGCGGAACGCGCGCGGCTGCGTTCTCCTTCGGCGTCTTGCGCGGCCTCGATCGTCTGCCGACACACGGCGGAAAAAGTTACCTGGATCGGGTGATCTTCGTGTCGGGCGTGTCCGGCGGCTCGATCACCGCGGCCTATTACGGGCTCAAGGGCCGCGCGGCGCTTGCCGATTTTCGCGAGCGCTTCCTTATCCGCAATGCCGAAGAAGATTTGAACACGACGGTCAGCCTCGGAAATATCGCGCGCGGTCTTGACGGCGGCGTGAACGATTCGACGCGGCTGCCGGCTTGGCTCGATCGCAACCTGTTCAACAACGCGACGCTGGGCGATCTGTTTCAGCCCGGCAAGCCGCTGGTCTGGATCAACGCTTCCGATCTTTACAACAGGACACCGTTTCTGTTTTCGCCGGAGACATTCGCCGCGCTCTGCAGCGATATCAGGAAATATCCGTTATCCAACGCGGTCGCCGCGTCGGCCGCCGTGCCGGTCGCTTTCGTGCCGACCGTGCTCGAGAGTTTTCCAACGGCGTGCACGGTGCCGCTGCCGCCGTGGGTCAGCCGCGTCCTCGCCGACCGCAATGCGGGGGCGCAGGTGCGGGCCTTCGCCAGAGCGCTCACGCGTTATCGCGAGCCCGGGCAGATGCAATATCTGAAGCTCGCCGACGGCGGCATCACCGACAATTTCGGCCTTTCTGGCCTGGTCATCGCGCGGGCGGCGGCCGACAAGCCCTACTTCCCGCTCACGCCGGAAAAAGTGGTGCGATTGCGCCGGGTCGTCTTCATCGTGGTCAATGCCGGCCAGGCTCCGGCGGGAGATTGGTCGCATACCATCAACGGACCCAACGGCGCCGATTTGCTCAACGCGGTCACCGACACGGCGGTGAACTCCGCCGTGCGCAGCGGGTTCGACGCCTTTCGCCTGAGCCTGCACGATTGGGAGGACGCGATCCGCAAATGGCGATGCAGCCTGCCGGCGGCCGAAGCGCGGCGGCTGGGCGCCTCGGCCGATTGGCGCTGCAGTGGCTTCTCGTTCGAGATCGTGCAGGTGGGATTCGATCAGTTCGATCCGCAGCGCGCCGCCAAGCTGTCGTCGATCCCGACACGCTTGAAGTTGCCGACCGAAGATGTGGACCTGTTGATCGATTCGGGCAGCGAGGCGGTACTCAGTAATCCGGCCTTCAAGGGCCTGTGACGCGTCGTCGAGCGCCGAAGTGTAGCGCGCGGCTGACGCCTTGACCTCGGCTGAGATGGTGGTCGCCACAGCATCTGCGGCGCCGATGCGGCGCCAAGCCGGACGTGGATCAAAACCGAATTTTTGAAGTGGTGCCCAGGGGCGGCGTCGGACTTTCTAAAAGCCTCAACAACTTAACGTGTCCCACCTTTGCCGAACGTCCCATTGAGTCCCAACGATTATTTTTGAGATTGTCCCACCGGATTGAGCCGCCACGCGGGCAGTCCGTTTTTTCGCTTATAATCGGACGTCATTTTGGATCGTTGGCATGTCACCTTCGGGCCAACAGCACGCACAGATCGGCGTCTTGCTAGTCGTGCGCCGCATCCATGAGCTGCGCTCATAAGTCCATGCAAAATCCGCCCGCTAATCGCGTGTCATGGTGCGCCTTATAAAAAGGCGAGCACCCAGCCTACGTCTGCTTTCGCGTTAGAGGTTTGAGGGAGACAGCCATGCCTCACGTTATCGGCAGGCCGATCGGATAAGCAAAAAACCGAGCTTGCTGATGCAATAACCAAAGCGGTCATGACCACGTTGAAACATGGCGAAGACGCGGTCTCGGTGGGTATCGAAGACATCAGGCCCGACGATTGGGTGGAGAAGGTTTTTAAGCCTGACATTCTGGGCAAGCCGAAAACGATCTTCAAAAAGCCAGGATACGACCCGCTAAAAAAATAAGGACTCCGCTATGAACATATCCTTTGAAAACAAAGTTGCGCTCGTTACAGGCGCTGGCTCGGGACTGGGGCTTGCCACAGCGAAGGCTTTTGCCCAATCGGGTGCGTCTGTGGCATTAGCGGACTGGAACGAAGAGGCAGCACGTTTTGCCGCCGAGGACCTAACCGCCCAAGGTCACAAGGCCTTCGCAATCCGCTGCGACGTCGCTGATGACGCCGAGGTGGAGGCCATGGTCGAGCGAACCATCGCTACTTTCGGCCGGCTGGACGCAGCCTACAATAATGCTGGCGTTCAAAATATTGTTGCGGAAGCCGCAGATGCTTCACGTGAAGACTTCGACCGGGTGATGGCGATCAATTTGCGTGGCGTCTGGAGCTGCATGAAATTTGAGCTGCGCCAGATGCGCAAGCAGGACGGCGGTGCCATCGTCAACTGTTCCTCGATTGGCGGGCTCGTGGGCGGAGCCGGACGCGGGACTTATCAGGCCACGAAGCATGGCGTCCTGGGGCTTACCAAGAGTGCGGCTATTGAATATGCCGCGAGGGGCATTCGCATCAATGCCGTCTGCCCGGGGCTCATCCACACGCCAATGGCCGAGCGCATGATGGCTGGCGGCCAAACGGACGCTCTCTATACGATGCTGAAGGACGTACCCATCGGTCGCTTTGGCCGCGCCGAGGAGATTGCCGATGCTGTGCTTTGGCTATGCAGCCCCGCCGCCAGCTTGGTAGTTGGTCACGCGCTGGTGGCGGACGGCGGCTACACTATCCACTAGTCATTCTCGATACCTTAGCGCTTCAACCAAGAGCGCAAACGCCGCCGAAGGCTGGCGTCGGCTGGGATAATAGAGGTGATAGCCGGAATACGGCGGGCACCAGTCCTCGAGCACACGTTCAAGAAGCCCCTTGGCAACATACGGCTGCACCAAATCTTCCGGTACATAGGCGAGGCCAAATCCCGACAGTGCGGCATTGAGCATCTGGAACGTGCCGTTAAGGGTGAGCTGACCGTCGACGCGCACTTTGATCTCGCGACCGCCCTTTGCGAATTCCCAAGCGTATAATCCGCCGTGCGTGGGCAGGCGCAGATTGATGCAGGTATGACCCACCAAATCTTGCGGCCGCTTCGGCTGTGGGTTCTTGCGGAAGTACCCCGGCGTTGCAACGACAGCCATGCGCAGATCCGGCCCGATGCGCACCGCGATCATGTCCTTCGCGACCTGCTCGCCGACGCGAACGCCGGCGTCGAAACGCTCGGCGACGATATCAGTCAGGCCGTAGTCAAAAATGATCTCGACCTTAATGTCTGGGTACCGCCGCAGAAATCTGATGAGCTTTGGCCAGAGTACCGTGTCGGACGCATAGTCGGTGGTCGTGAGTCGGATCGTGCCAGCCGGCTTCTCGCGAAGCTCGCTCACGGCCGCAAGCTCCACCTCGATCTCCTCGAACCGCGGGCCGAGCGTTTGTAGGAGGCGTTCCCCCGCTTCCGTCGGGGACACGCTGCGTGTGGTGCGCGTCAACAACCGGACGCCTAGCCGCGTTTCGAGCGCACGAATGGTATGGCTCAGCGCGGACTGCGAGACGCCGAGCTTCGCCGCCGCCTTTGTGAAACTACGTTCCCGGCCTACGGCCACGAACGCCAGAAGGTCATCCAAATGGCCACGCTGCATTTATGGCATCCGCTCATAAGTTCATGCGGATTATAGCGACTAATCGCGGACGATGCGCGGCTCTACATCAGGATCAGCAGCCAGCCCGAAAGGGCGGCAGGCCTGGCAGTCAAAGGAGAAAGCCGCCATGGACATCAAACGCAACGGCGCTCAACCATCCGCCAAGGGACCCGCCGACTGGTTCAGCGGCGTGGTTCGCATCGACCCACTATTTCAGTCGCCCGATCCGGCCCGCGCCGCCGGCGCCAGTGTCACGTTCGAGCCGGGAGCGCGAACCGCCTGGCACACGCACCCGCTCGGTCAGACGCTGATCGTCACATTTGGAGTGGGGCGCGTTCAGCGCGAGGGCGGCTCCGTCGAGGAAATCCGTCCGGGCGATGTTGTGTGGTTCTCGCCGGGCGAGAAGCATTGGCACGGGGCATCGCCGACTAAGGCAATGACGCACATCGCCATTCAGGAGGGGCTTAACGGCAAGGTCGTCGATTGGATGGAGAAGGTCAGCGACGAACAATACCGGGCTTGATCGCAACGCTCGGCCCTCATGGCACCCCAGGAGTCAAAAGCATGAGCGATAACATCGAAGGCAAAGTCGTCGTCATTACCGGCGCCAGCAGCGGGCTCGGCGAGGCAAGTGCAAGGCTTCTCGCAGCGCAGGGTGCAAGCGTTGTTCTCGGCGCACGGCGGCAGGATCGTATCCAGTTATTGGCAACGGAGCTGACCGGCCCCGGCGGCAAGGCAATCGCCCTCACAACCGATGTGATTCACCGCGATCAGGTCAAGAAATTGGTCGACGCGGCTGTGCAGACATATGGTCGCGTCGACGTGATGATCAACAATGCCGGATTGATGCCGCAGGCGCCGCTTGAGCGGCTGAAGGTCGACGAATGGGACCGTATGATCGACGTCAACATCAAGGGCGTGCTCTACGGAATCGCGGCGGTGCTGCCGTACATGCAGCAGCAGAAGGCCGGTCACATCATCAATGTCTCTTCTGTGGCCGGCCACAAGGTCGGCCCGGGCTTTGCGGTCTATGCGGCGACCAAGCACGCCGTGCGGGCGCTGTCCGAAGGGCTGCGCCAGGAAGTGAAGCCCTACAACATCCGCACCACGATGATCTCGCCAGGTGCGGTCGCCACCGAGCTGCCGGACAGCGTGACCGATCCGGACGCCGCCGCGAGGATCCGCAAATTCTATGCCGATGTTGCGATACCCGCCGACTCGTTCGCACGGGCTGTCGCTTTCGCGATCGGCCAGCCGGAGGACGTAGACATCAACGAGATTTTGTTCAGGCCGACTCGGCAGGAGATCTAAGCCATTTCGGATAAATATTATGGAGTTTTTCCCATGAACCGCTTTGAAAATAGAACTGTCTTGGTGACCGGCGCCGGTAGCGGCATCGGGGCAGCTTGTGTCCGACGGCTGGTCGCTGAGGGCGCGTCGATTGTCGCCGCAGACGTCCGCAAGGAAGCGGTCGACAAGGTCGTTTCAGAATTTCCTGAAACCGAAAGGATATATGGCGTCGCCGTTGACGTTTCGGATCGCGATCAGGTAGCCGCGTTCGTGTCAGGAGCGGTTCAACGGTTTGGGAAGCTTTATGGGCTCGTCAACAGTGCCGGCATCCGGGGAGTCGGCAATGTGCTGGATGTGGATCCCGAAACTTGGCGGCGGGTTCTGTCGGTCAACCTCGACGGTACGTTCAACGTCTGCCAGGCATTTGCCCGCGTCGTGACGGAAGCGAGCACTCCCGCAGCCATCGTAAACCTCAGCTCTGCGGCCGGGATCAGGGGCGTGCCCAATCGGCTTCCCTATGCCGCATCGAAGTACGGGATCGTCGGGATCACCCAAACCATGGCGTTGGAACTTGGACCACTTGGAGTTCGCGTCAATGCCGTGGTGCCCGGAATGATCCGTACACCGTTGACGGAAGTCATGTTCAGGGACCCTGAGAATGTGAGGCGAATCCGCGCGGCTCACGCTGTTGGTCGCGAAGGCCAACCTGAAGAAGTTGCCGCAGCAATATCATTCCTGCTTTCCGACGATGCCTCTTTCGTCACGGGTGTGGCCCTTCCAGTTGATGGCGGTTCAACCGCAGGCATCGCGTCGCACTAAGTCCGATGTCAGCGATGGGTCCAAGAGCTGCTGCGACGGCTTTGATTCCTGGTGTCCCTTTGTCCCCGAGCGCAGACTCCCAGGGCGCAGTGGCACGTCGACTCGGCGTCGGAAGTAGACGAGATTCGATTCCGTTTTTTGGGTGGGACTTTTTCAGGAAAAACTTAGCAGAATCAAAATCGAATTTTGGCTTTGGTGCCCAGGGGCGGAATCGAACCACCGACACCTGCATTTTCAGTGCAGTGCTCTACCAACTGAGCTACCTGGGCCAGAGCGTGCAATCCGTGCAATTTGGCTCTGTACTCTCGCTGCAGCAGCCCCTTGATAACGAGGGGTCTCGCGAGAGCGCCGTCTTATAAAGGGTCGCCCCCCGACTGTCCAGAATCGGCGTTAAGCCGAGTTTTCCGCGCTAGCCTTTTGATTGAGCATGATCTTTTCGAAAAACCGGATCCTCTTTTCCGGGACATGCGCTAATGCGGC
Organism: Xanthobacteraceae bacterium; assembly: GCA_035509535.1. Classification (GTDB taxonomy): domain Bacteria; phylum Pseudomonadota; class Alphaproteobacteria; order Rhizobiales; family Xanthobacteraceae; genus BOG-931. The sequence continues at coordinate 150,133 of DATJLN010000056.1, forward strand.
ATTCCTTCGCCGTCGTCGCGCCGCTCGTCTTCCTCCTCGTCCTCGGTCACGGGCACCGCATAGACCCCGGACAGCCAGCGGTGCAGGTCGACATCGGCGCAGCGTTTTGAGCAGAACGGCTTGAACACCTCGTCCACCGGCTTGCCGCAGATGACGCAGCGCTTGCTGTTCCGAGCGGGAGGATTTTTGGCTTGCGGCATGATCCGAATATGGGGAGCGGCCTTCGGCGCTGTCAGCACTCGGGTTTACGCATGGTCTTTTCGGAACGCCGTTTCCCGTTTTTCCGGATCATGCCCTAAACCGTGTTCAGCCAGCCGAAATGGATCGGATAGCCTTCGCCGCCGAGCAGCGTCAGCGTCTCGTAGAGTGGTATCCCGACCACGCTGGAATAGGAGCCGACCATTTTCACCAGGAAGCTGCCGGCGATGCCTTGGGCGGCATAGCCGCCGGCCTTGCCGCGCCATTCGCCGGAGGCGAGATAAGCTTCGATGTCCTGATCGGACAGCCGCTTGAACCGCACCTTGGTTTCGACATGGCGCTGGCGAAATGTTTCCCGCGGCGTCACCAGGCACACCGCCGTGTGGACGCGATGATTGCGTCCCGACAGAAGCCGCAGACATTGCGCCGCTTCATCGAGCAATTCGGCCTTGGGCAGAATGCGGCGGCCGACCGCGACCACAGTATCGGCAGCCAGGATATAGGCGCCTTTGAGTTCTTCATCGATGCGGATCATGTTCAGTGCGGCTTCGGCCTTGGCGCGGGCGAGCCGTGTGGCGCAAGCGCGGGGCAATTCCCCGCGCTTTGGCGTCTCGTCGATGTCGGTCGGGCGCAGCGCATCGGGCTCGAGCCCGATCTGGTTGACCAGCGACAAGCGCCGCGGCGATCCTGAGGCGAGCACGAGTTTCGGGCGGCCGATCATTTAAAAGCCGATCATTTGAATCGGTAAGTGATCCGGCCTTTGGTGAGATCGTAAGGCGTCATTTCGACGAGCACCTTGTCGCCGGCAAGGACGCGGATGCGGTTCTTGCGCATGCGTCCGGCGGTGTGGGCGATGATCTCATGCTCGTTCTCGAGCTTGACGCGGAAAGTGGCGTTCGGAAGCAACTCCGTCACGACACCGGGAAATTCCAGCAGTTCTTCCTTCGCCATTCGCTATCCGGACTCGTTGCCAGAGTACATCCCGCTTCGACCGAATGGGATGGGCTCCAGGTTC
>DATJLN010000057.1:0-3582 GCA_035509535.1 Xanthobacteraceae bacterium
CGCGCATCGGCGCGCCGGTCTCACTCCCGAGACGCCGGTGAAGAGCGTGAAGGAATGACCCATGCTCGCCTTTCTGCTCGCCCTCCATCTGCTTGCCGCCATCTTCTGGGTCGGCGGCATGGCGTTCGCTTATTGGGTGCTGCGCCCGGCCGCCGGGCCGCTCGATCCGCCGTTGCGGCTGCCGCTGTGGCGGCGCGTGTTCGAAAGATTTTTGCCCTGGGTCGGCGTCGCTATCGTTGTGCTGCTCGGTAGCGGTTACGCGATGCTATCGCGCTCTTTCGGCGGCTTTGCCGGCGCGCCGATATACGTCAACGTGATGCAGGGTTTGGGCTGGCTGATGGTGCTGCTCTATCTGCATCTGTTGTTCGCGCCGTGGAAACGCTTCCGCACCGCGCTCGATGCAGGCAAGCTGCCGGACGCGGCAGCCGCGCTCAATCAGATCCGTCAGATCGTGGCGATCAATCTCGCGCTCGGCATCGCCGTCGTGATCGTCGGCGGCACGGGGAGATATTGGTAGCTGTTTCCCGGGCGAAGCGCAGCACAAAGCGTAGCGTAGTGGTGCGCTGCAGACCCGGGATCGTTATACACTGCGGCGATCCTGGATCAGCCGTGCACCGCATCCGGGAAGCAACCCTTATCTACCGATGCCTGACCACCGTATCGACTAGCGCCGGCTTGCCGGCCTTCACCTGCGCGATGGCGCGGCGAAGCGCTGCCGCGATATCGGCGGGCTTTTCGATCGGACCCTCGGCGTACCAGCCCATGCTTTTCGCCATGGTCGCGAAGTCCGGCTCGGGGCCGGCGATGTCCTGGGCGATGTAGGCGCGCTCGACCGGGGTGCCGCGGAAATTGGCATCGCGGATCTGGTGTTCCCAGTCGTTGTAGTAGGCGCGGTTGTTGTACATGACGATGAGCATCGGAATGTTGTTCTTCGACGCGCTCCACAGCGCGCCGGCGTCGAACAACAGATCGCCGTCAGGCTGGATGTCGACGACAAGGCGCCCGGTGCCGCGATGGGCCAGCGCCACGCCGAGCGAGGTGCCGATCTGCGTGCCGGTGCCGAGCGCCTGGCCCGGGTGGCGATAGGGCTTGTCGAGGTCCCAAAGCTTGTAGCACCACTCCTGCAGATTGGCGCCGGTCAATACCCAGTCTTCGTCTTTGATCACGTCCCAGATTTCGCTGGCGAGCCGCGGCAGCGTGATCGGCAAACCGTCCCAATCTTTCTTTGCTTCCGCCGCCCATTTTGCGAACAGCGCATCGTGCTTGCTCGCAACCAGCTTTGTGCGCTCGGCGACGGTCTTGGCGAGCGCCGGATTGTTGGCGATGCGCTCGCGACACAGCCTCGTGAGTTCGGGAATGGCGGTGAGCGTGTCGCCGAGCACGCGCAATGAGCAGGTCGGCATGCGCGCGTAATCCATCGACCACTTGCTCAGATTGATCTCGCCGAAGCCGATCTCGATCATCTCGCAGTTTGCCGGGTAGTGCGGCACGACTTGGCGCTTGGTGCGGTCGTTGTAGTGGGTCGACTTCTCCCAGTCGCGGGTGTCCAGCGTGACGATCAAGTCGGCGTCGCGGAAGATTTCCTTCTCGCAGGACAGATTGAGCTTGTGGCGGTTGGGGAAATTGAGCCGCGCGTGCACGTCGAACACGCCGGCGCCGATCGTCTCGGCCAAGGCCACCAGATTGTCGAAGCCGTCGGCGCTACGCGCCACGTATTCGGCCATCAGCACCGGGTACTTGGCGGCGAGCAGGCGGTCGGCGACCTCGGCGAGCGCCATCGGGTCGGCTGCCATCGGCACCGGCACCTTGTTGTCGGCCGGCTTCGGCAACGCCACGTCGCGCGTCAGTGGCTGCTCCTGCAGCCAGGCGTCGTAGCACATGTAGATCGGGCCTTGCGGCTCGGTCATCATCGCCGCGTAGGCACGTGCAAACGAATCCGGCACGCCTTCGATGCTGGACGGCTGATAGTCCCACTTCACGTAATGGCGCAGCTGTTCGCCGTTGACGTTGGCGGTGTGAATCCAGTCGATGAACGGCCGCCGACGGCTTTCATCCATCGGGCCGGTAGCGCCGATCACGTAGACCGGGCAGCGGTCGATGTAAGCGTAGTAGATGCCCATGGTGGCGTGCAGCATGCCGACCACGTCGTGCACGATCGCCACCATCGGCTTGCCGGTCGCCTTGGCGTAGCCGTGAGCGATCTGCACGGCGATCTTCTCGTGCTGACACAGCAGGATCGGCGGCTGGTTGCCGCCGTAATTAACCAGCGAATCGTGCAAGCCGCGGTAACTCGCGCCCGGATTGAGCGCGATATAGGGGAAGCCGTAGTGCTTGATGAGATCGACGATGACGTCGGATTGCCAGGCTTTCTTGGCGTAGCTTGCTTGCGTTTCTGATTTTGTGGCGACGTCGTCCATTGCCGATCCCTCATAATTCCTGCGGGCGGACCATAGGCGGCGAGCATGATCCCGGCAATGCGTCATTCCGGAGGACGGGCTAAGGACGCACGGCCGGCGCCTCAACCTTCATGCCGCGCGCGCGCCACAGCAGGAAGAACTCGAGATCGACGAGTTCGGGCGCACCATAGGCGTAGGGCTCGGCACGCATCGCTGTCATGCAGTCGCGCATCCGCCGCTGCAGTGAACCGACTTCCTGCCATTCGAGGCGATAGATCGGGTAGCCGGTCGGCATCGCCTGCGGCACCGGATTGCCGGCAAGCTGTTTGCCCCAATTGTCGTCGTGGCACTGCGCGCAGGCGATATTGAGCTGACCCTGACGGCGCTCGAAAATCTCGCGCCCCGCTTCGATGAACGGCTTCGACTGTGCGTTCTCGACCACCGCGACCGGCATGCCGCGCGACTGGTTGGCGATGTAGGCCGTGAGCGCCAACAGGTCCTTGCTCTCGAACGGCAGCGCTGCGGACTTCTGGTCGGCCACGCGGCTCATGTTGATGCGTTGTTCAAGGTCGACCGGCCGGCTCAGTTTCGGCATGAACGCCGGATAGCGCGCGGCGACGCCCTTCATGCTCGTTGCGGCGTCGCGGTGGCAGTCCGCGCACGACTTGCCCGAGCCGCCGGTCTTCTCCTGCCACAACGCTTCGCCATCGAGCACCACCAGCATGCCGGGATTGGCGGTATCGTCGTTCTGCATGGCGCGCGTGTCGGCGCCGATGAAGTCAGTGTCCGGGCGCCGCTGATCGAGCGGGATTTCGGCAGCGACGGTCGCGCTCAGTGTGGCGGCGAGCGTGGTCAGGAATGCGGCAATGCCGATGAACGCCGCCGTCCGCATTCTTCATGCCACCGTGATCGCGGCGGTTTGTACCTTCGTCGTGCCGTTCTGATCGGTCCAAGAAAACGCGATCGTGCCGCTGTCGGTGGCGACGGTGAAGAACGAGAGGAACGGATTCGCGGCGACGGCGGGAAAAAATTCCGCGCGAAACACAACTTCGCCGTTATAGGTACAGACGAACTGTGTGATGATGTCCCGCGGTATCGGCTTGCCGGTGACGCCGATGCGGTAGCCGGTCTCCATCACGTGCGCGACCATCGCTTTGATCTCGATGACCTCGCCGCGTTTTGCGGT
>DATJLN010000058.1:0-3127 GCA_035509535.1 Xanthobacteraceae bacterium
TACCGGCGCCCCGCTCTCGACCAGACGCGCGGCGAGCGCGAAAGAAAGCGAACTGCCGATCGAGCCGGCGACGCTATTGACGAGACGGCGGCGCACCGGAAGCATGCTCTGGCCCCACTGGGCATATTCGCCGCCGTCGCAGATCAGCACGGTGTCCGGATCGCGCTCGACGAACGAACGCAAAGTCCGAAACACTTCCGCCGGATGCAGCCGGCCGGGTGTGTTTGAGGCGAGTTGCGCCCACGACTGCGGCCGCGCACCGAGCGCGCGGCGCGCTTGCGCACGCCACGCCCCGTCTCGCCGGCCTGCTCTGCCGGCCTCCGCGGCGAGTTTCTCAGCGGCAAGCGCCGGATCCGCCACGCAGGCGAAAAGGAGCCGCCCGCCCTTCTCGCGTTTCGCCCGCGCGGTGAGTTCCGCGTCCGGATCAATCGAGATGAGCGAAACATCCGATGGGAAGCTCGGCGCGGCCGCCCACTTGAGCGAAAAATCGAGCGACTTGCCGAGAAGCACAACGAGATCGAGCTCTTTTGCCAAATCGGGCAGCGCCCCAAGTGTCGCGTCGGCGAGCCCGCGCGGGCTCTCCAAAATGACCGCCGGTACGCCGGTCGCCGCTTCGAGGTCCGCCAACAATGCGCGCCCGCACGCATTCGACATCTGCGGGCCGGCAAAAATGATCGGCCGCTTGGCGGCGACGATGAAAGAAAGGATTGTCGCGCACTCGGCATTGCCAAGCGCCGCACGCTCGGCCGCGCCGACTGCCGGCCATGCGACGGCGTTTTCGTCGAGGCGGCCATCGAGCAGGTCCGACGGCAAGCTCACATGCACTGGCCCGCGCCGTCCGGATAGCGCGATGCGGAAAGCTTCTCCGATATCGCGGCCGAGGCAGCCGGCGTCGCTCGCCGTCCACGACGCTTTGGTCACCGGCTTGGCCATGTCGGCCTGACGCAATTCTTGAAATCCGCCGCGCCCGATTTCCCAGTTCGCCGCGTGCCCCGACAACAGCACCACCGGCGATTCGGCGGCGAGCGCCGTGTACAAAGCGCCGACCGCATTGGCGTGACCCGGCCCGCCGGTGACCAGCGCGACGCCCACTTCTCCCGTGAGCCGTCCATGCGCATCGGCCATGTGCACAGCGGCCGCTTCGTGGCGCACGTGAACGAGATCGATGCCGGCGTCGAGCGCGGCATCGAAGATCGACATGATGTGATTGCCGGACAGCGTGAACACGCGCCGGCAGCCGAGGCGGGCAAGCGAGCGAGCGACGACGTCGGCGCCGCGCAAGGTGTTGCTCATCGTTGTGCGCTTAAGCTTCGCGAGTTCATTGGACGCCGGCCGTGAGCACGTTTGAACGGCCACAATAACATTCAATCGGCCTGTGCAGACCTGCCAAGCCTGCCTGCAGCTGAATGCATATTGTCATCGGCGTCGGCAAATGTGTATGGTTCGTTAGCTCGGGACAAACATGCAACTTGAAGGGGGCGGCAGGATGCGCCTGCGCGTCGAAAAGTTGTTGTGGGCCGTCTTGCTTCTTGCCGGCAGCTCGACCGTGTCTCTCGCGCAATCCACAGTCACTCTGCATGTCGGCTGCTACGGCGGCGCCTTCACCGACGTCGAACAAAGATTTGCCGCGGAGCCGTTCACCGCGCGCACCGGCATCAAGATCGAGTGGATCAATGCCAATCCAAGCGATCATTTGGCGAAGATGATCGCCAGCAAAGGCCGCCCCGATCCCTATGACGTCGTCTTCCTCGACGACGACGTTGAAGCCGAAGCGATCAAAGCGGGCGTGCTCGGCAAGAGCGGCCCCGCCGACCTGCCGAATCTGAAATTTCTCTACCAGCAGGCGATCAACAAGGACGGTTACGGTCCGGCGCTGAACTTCTATTCGACCGGCATCGCCTACAACGTGGAAAAATTCAAGGCGGCGGGAATTCCGGCGCCGACCTCATGGGCCGATCTGTGGAATCCGCAACTGGCGGGCCATGTCGCGGTGCCCACCCTCGACAACACGATGGGCCACGCTTTCCTGGTCGCCGCCGAGCATCTGGCCGGCGGCGACGAAAGCGCGCCGGAAAAGGGCATCGACAAGATCGCGCAGATCAAGGCGCAATCCTATCCCGGCTCCTCGCCGGTGCTCGATCCGCTGCTCACCTCGGGCGACGTGTGGGCGGCGCCCTGGCTCAACGGTCGCACCTGGGGTCTCATCGGCCGCGGCGTGCCGCTGCGCTTCGTCATCCCCAAGGAGGGCGGCTACTTCGGCATGACGACCATCAGCGTCACCGCCGACACCCAGCACCGCAAGGAAGCGCTGGCCTTCGTCAACGAGGTGCTGGGTCCACTCGCCGAACTCGGCATGATCAGCGAGATTCCCTACGGGCCGACCAACAAGCTGCTCGCTCCCATACTCGCGGCCTATCCGGACGTGGCGAAGAAATTCCCGGCCTCGCCAGAGGACATTGCCAGCCTCAGGACCATCAATTGGGACGTCTTCCACCAGCAATATCCGCGGGCCGTGGACCTGTGGAATCGCAAGATCGCGTCCAAATAGCCGCGCGCGGGCGCTCGGCAGGAGCCGCCGGTGAGCACGACCGCGATTGAGCGCACCTCATTGTTGGAAAAGACGCGGCGGCGAACCGACATCTGGCTGTGGATCCTGCTGCCGGCCGTCGCCGTGTTCGGCGTCATCTTCGCCGCGCCGCTCGCCGATCTGATGCTGCTCAGCTTCCACCGCATGTCCGGCCCCGCCCAGGTCGGCGCGTCGTACACGCTTGCCAATTACCGGGCCTTCGTAACCGACCCGTTTTATCTTGAAATGCTGCTGCGCACCGCCTGGCTCGGCCTCTTGGTGACGGCGAGCTGCCTCGTCATCGGCTATCCGGTCGCCTATTACCTGGCACGCACCGCCTCGCGCTGGCGCGGCATGGCGCTGTTTCTGGTGATCTCGCCGCTTCTGGTCAGCGCTATCGTGCGCAATATCGGCTGGTTCCCGCTGCTCAGCCAATCCGGTCTGGTGAACTGGGTGTTGCTCAAACTCGGCCTGATCGGCGCGCCGCTGCCGCTGATCAACAACTTCACCGGCGTGGTGATCGGACTGGTGCACGCGCTGTTGCCGTTCATGATCCTGACG
>DATJLN010000059.1:0-45395 GCA_035509535.1 Xanthobacteraceae bacterium
TGTAGCCCGCAGGATGCGGATGCTCGTCCAGGACATAGAAGGGAGCCGCGCTCTGCCGCGCGGTCACAACTTGGCGCGCGCCGGCGTTCGGCGTCAAAACAAGCGTATCGGGAGCTTCAGCCAAACTCGTCATGTCATGCCTGCGCGGTCAAGAGTCGCGTGCGCTCGCCTTCCGTGCGGGTGATGTCGTCCGCGGACAGGTCGTATTCGCGTGCGTAGTTGAACGTGTGAGCGATGCCGACGACGAGCGCTGCGACGAAACTCGCTGCGGCAAGCCACCAGATGTACCAGATCATGCCGAAGGAGAATGTAGCGAACAGCGCGCCAAGAATGATGCCGGTCGGCGTGTTCTTAGGCATCGCGATCGGCTTGAAGCCCGAGAGCGGGCGATGATAACCGCGCTCCTTCATGTCCCACCACGCATCGGCGCTGTAGACGATCGGCGTGAAGGCGAAGTTGTAGGCCGGCGGCGGCGAGGACGTCGACCATTCCAGCGTCCGGCCGTTCCACGGATCGCCGGTGACATCGCGCAATTCCTCGCGCTTGAGCACGCTGACGCCAATCTGGACGAGGAAGCAGCCGATGCCGGCGGCGATCAACAGCGCGCCGAAAGCGGCGATGATGAACCAGATATGGAGGTCGGGGATATCGAAGACGCGCAGGCGCCGCGTCACGCCCATCAGGCCGAGCACATAGAGCGGCATGAAAGCGAAGTAAAAGCCGACCACCCAGAACCAGAACGACAGCTTGCCCCAGAACGGATCGAGCTTGAAGCCGAACGCCTTTGGGAACCAGTAATTGATGCCGGCGAACATGCCGAACAGCACGCCGCCGATGATGACGTTGTGGAAATGGGCGATCAGGAACAGGCTGTTGTGCAGCTCGAAATCGGCCGGCGGCACCGCCAGCAGCACACCGGTCATGCCGCCGATGACGAACGTGACCATGAAGGCGATGGTCCACAGCATCGGCAATTCGAAGCGGATGCGGCCGCGGTACATCGTGAACAGCCAGTTGAACATCTTGGCGCCGGTCGGGATCGAAATGATCATGGTCGTGATCCCGAAGAACGAGTTCACGCTGGCGCCCGAGCCCATGGTGAAGAAGTGATGCAGCCACACGAGATAGGAGAGAATGGTGATGACGACGGTGGCGTAGACCATCGACGTGTAGCCGAACAGCCGCTTGCCGCAGAACGTCGAGGTCACCTCGGAGAATACGCCGAAGGCCGGCAGGATGAGGATGTAGACCTCCGGATGACCCCAGATCCAGATCAGGTTCACATACATCATCGGATTGCCGCCGAAATCGTTGGTGAAGAAGTCGGTGCCGACATAGCGGTCGAGCGTCAGCAGCGCGAGGACGGCGGTCAGCACCGGGAAGGCGGCGACGATCAAAATGTTGGTGCAGAGCGCGGTCCAGGTGAAAATCGGCATCTTCATGATCGTCATGCCGGGCGCGCGCAGCTTGACGATTGTACAGATGAAATTGACGCCGGACAGCAGCGTGCCGAGGCCGGCGACCTGCAGGCCCCAGATGTAATAGTCGACGCCGACGTCGGGACTGTAGGCGTATTCGGACAGCGGCGGATAGGCGAGCCAGCCGGTGCGCGCGAACACGCCGACAAACAGCGAGATCATGACGATGATCGCGCCGGCCGCCGTCATCCAGAAGCTGAAATTATTGAGGAAGGGGAACGACACGTCGCGGGCGCCGATCTGCAGCGGCACGACGATATTGATCAGCCCGACGATCATCGGCATCGCCACGAAGAAGATCATGATCACGCCGTGGGCGGTGAAGACCTGGTCGTAGTGATGCGCGGGGAGGAAGCCCTGGGAGCCGTTGAAGGCGAGCGCCTGCTGCGCCCGCATCATCGCCGCATCGGCAAAACCGCGCAGCAGCATGATGACGCCGAGCACCATATACATGATGCCGATGCGCTTATGGTCGATCGAGGTGAACCATTCGCGCCACAGATAGCCCCAAAGCCGGAAATAGGTGAGGGCGCCGAGCACCAAGGCGCCGCCGGTCGCCACCACGATGAAGGTGCCGACGAGAATCGGCTCATGGATCGGGAAGGCGTCGAGCGTCAGGCGGCCGAAGATGAATTTCAGGATGGCGGCTTTGTTCTCAAACATGGCGCGTGCGGCTTAAGTGTTGGACGGGCGGTTCAGCGGTGCCGACATCTGCGGCTCGGTTGCGGGCAACGATGTAGAGGTCGGCCGCTCGGGGGCCGGTGAGCCGAGGAAGGTCGCGAACGGCGGCCGCGGCAGTGCTGCGCCACGCAGCGGCGTGCCGTCCGTACCGCCGCTGGGGACCGGCGTTGCCGGCGAAGCCGGAACGGCGCCCGCCGCGGATGCGCTCACGCCCAACGGATGTTGCGGATCGCAGAGGTCTGCGACATAGCCCGCCGCGGGACCGAATGCGCCGCGCCGCGCCTCTTTGTCGTATTCGAGCGGAAACACGTTGTTGATGCCGGCGAGGCCGAGCCCGCCTTCCGCGTCGATCGTCGCCATCTGGCTGAGGCACATCTTGCCGGGCTCGACGCATTCATTGACGATGGCGTCGAACAGGCTGTTGTCGACGCTCGCATAGCTGCGCGCCGGTTCGTTCTCGCTCGGCCGTTCGAGCTTCAGGTAGTCGGTGCGGCCGAGCGAACCGCCTTCGGCCTTGACCTTGGCGACCCACTTGTCGAAATCACCGCTGGCGAGGCTCACGAACGGAAAGTGCATGCCGGAAAAGCCGGCGCCGCTGTAATTGGCGGAGAAGCCGTCATAGCTCCCGGTCTCGTTCATCACCGCGTAGAGCGTCGTTTCCATTCCCGGCATGGCATAGATCTGGCCGGCCAGCGCCGGGATGGAGAACGAGTTCATCACCGATGACGACGTGATGCGGAAGTCGATGATGCGGTTCACCGGCGCGGCGAGCTCATTGACCGTGGCGATGCCGTATTGCGGATAGATGAATAGCCACTTCCAATCGAGCGCGACGACGTCGACTTCGAGATGCGCATTGGCGGCTGTCTGTGTGACGTTGGCTTGCGCGGCGTTTGTGCGCGCATTGGCCGCGGCATTCGTTTGCTGCGCGGCGGCGCTGTTGATGGGGCGGAACGGGTCGAGCAGATGCGTTCCCATCCAGGTCATCGCGCCGAGGCAGATGATGATGAGAAGCGGCGCGCCCCAGATGACCAGTTCGAGCTGTGTCGAATGGTCCCAATCCGGCTGATAGGTCGCCGCCGTGTTCGATTCGCGGTAGCGCCAGGCGAAAAACAGCGTCAGCGCGATCACCGGCACGATGATGAGCAGCATCAAGCCTGTGGATTCGATCAGGAGTTGGCTCTGGCGCGTGGCGACGGCGCCGGAAGGGTCCAAAACCACGAGGTTGCAGCCGCCCAGCAGGGCAAATAGCGGCAGCAGGGCAAGACGACGAATGCGCTTCAAGACAGGTCCTGTGAACGGTCAGGGGCGGCCCGGGAGTGGTGCCTGACGCCGCCCGGTCTGGCCGCTTTAATGCACTGCAATATTAATGTCTAGCTGCAGTGCAATATGAATGGTATGGCAGATATTCGCCAATGCAATGCTAAATCTACGGCATAACGCCGCATTAACTAGCTGCATTGCAGCAAGATGGCTATTGTGCATCTGCGGTATAAAGTCTAAGCGCCTGCAATCCGGCGGCTGGGCTGCCGTGAGGCGGGTATCGCTCGGCGCCGGCAAACCGCGCTAGCGGCGGGGCGACAATCGGGTCCGCCCGCGGATTTCGGAGGCTACATTGGCGTCATCTACGGCAGTGGAACGGGGTGCGGGTCTTGTGAATTCCGGCCACGACGAGCTGCATCCGGGCGAGATCGCGATCGGCGTCATCATCGGCCGCACGTCCGAATTCTTCGACTTCTTCGTCTATGCCATCGCCTCCGTCCTGGTGTTTCCGCGGCTGGTTTTCCCCGAGACCGATGCATTGCGCGGCACGCTCTATTCGTTTGCCATCTTCGCGCTGGCCTTTGTCGCGCGCCCGATCGGCACCTTCATTTTCACCGCGATCGACCGCACTTACAGCCGCGGCGTGAAATTGACCGTGGCGCTGTTTCTGCTCGGCAGTTCGACGGTCGCCATCGCGTTCCTGCCCGGCTACGCCGACATCGGTGCCGGCTCCGCGGTGCTGCTCGGCCTGTTCCGCGTCGGGCAGGGGCTCGCGCTCGGCGGCGCCTGGGACGGACTGGCCTCGCTGCTCGCAATGAGCGCGCCGGAACGGCAGCGCGGCTGGTACGCGATGATCCCGCAGCTCGGCGCACCGCTCGGCTTGATGGTGGCGAGCGGGCTGTTTGCTTATTTCGTCGCCAATCTCTCCGCCGACGATTTCTTCGATTGGGGCTGGCGCTACGCCTTCTTTGTCGCATTCGCGATCAACGTCGTGGCGCTGTTCGCCCGCCTGCGTATCGTGGTGACGCCGGAATACGAGCGGCAATTCGAGAACCGCGATCTCGAGCCGGCGCCGGTCATCGACACGGTGCGGACCGAAGGCCGCAACATCATCATTGGAGCCTTTGCGCCGCTGGCGAGCTTTGCGCTGTTCCACATGGTGACGGTGTTCCCGCTGTCCTGGGTGTTTCTGTTCACGCCGCAATCGCCGGCGCGCTTCCTGATCATTCAATCGATCGGCGCCGCGATCGGCGTGTTGGCGATCATCGCCTCGGGCCTGCTCGCGGACCGGTTCGGACGCCGCATGTTGCTGACCGTGACGGCGGGAGCGATCGCCGCCTTCAGCGGCTTCGCGCCGCAATTGCTCGATGGCGGCGATGTCGGCGAATCGATCTTCGTCGCCCTCGGCTTCATCCTGCTCGGCCTGTCCTTCGGCCAGGCTTCGGGCGCCGTCGCTTCGAGCTTTTCCAAGGGTTATCGCTACACCGCCTCCGCCATGACCTCCGATCTGGCGTGGCTCGTGGGCGCGGCGTTTGCGCCCTTCGTCGCGCTTTATCTGTCGAGCCGGTTCGGCCTGATGTCGTCGGGCGGCTATCTGCTGTCCGGCGCGGTGGGCACTCTCGTGGCGATGGCGCTGGTCGCCCGCCCGATGGAAAGCCGCGAGGCCGAGCGGGGCTAGAAAGGCGCCTCCCGCCTTTTGGGGATCATGCGCCGAGTTTCTCGCGGCGCGTCGCGATCTGTCGTATCGTTGCCTCCTCGACGGGAGGCGAAGCGAGATGGCAAAGGCTAAGGCGCTCACGATCTACGGCATCAAGAACTGCGATACGATGAAGAAGGCGCGCGCCTGGCTCGACAAGCACGGCGTCGCCTACGAATTCCACGATTACAAGACCGCCGGCATTGCCCGCGAACAGCTTGAAGCCTGGAGCAAGAAGGTCGGCTGGGAGACCTTGCTCAATCAGGCCGGCACGACTTTCAAGAAGCTCCCCGACAAGGACAAGGGTGGGCTCGACGCGAAAAAGGCCGTCACGTTGATGCTGGCGCAGCCGTCCATGATCAAGCGTCCGGTTCTCGATCTCGGCGGCGGCAAATTGCTGGTCGGCTTCAAGCCCGAGCTTTACCAGGCGGAGATCGCCGCGCGTTAACCCACCGGCGCGCCGTTGACGTCCGGCGTGGCCGGCACGAGACGCGGTTGACATGGCGAGCGCGCTTGCCATGATCCGGCCGCAGCCGGAACAGGCCTGGGCTTTGGGGCTGGCAATGGGACTTGCCGTTGAAATCTTGGGGCTCGTGATCTTTCTCGGGGCGCATGTTTTTGTCACACGGCGCAACGAGCGTGCCGCACTGGTCGCGCGCTTGGGCGAATGGCCATATCGCGGCCTGTTCTCGCTGGTCGCCCTTATCGGCCTCGGCCTGATTGTCTATGGTTTCGCGCAGTATCGCGCCTCCGGCCTCATTCAAATCTGGAACCCGCCGGCCTGGACGCGCCATATCGTGATCGTGCTGATGTGGCCGGCGAGCATTCTGATCGCCGCAGCTTACGTTCCCGGAAATATCAAAAAGACGCTCAAGCATCCTTTGCTGGTAGCGGTGAAGACCTGGGCCTTCGCGCATCTGTGCGCCAACGGCGATCTCGGCGGCATCATTCTGTTCGGCTCGGTGCTGGCCTGGGGGGTCTATGACCGCATTTCGCTCAAATACCGCACCGATCCCGGCGGGCCGCCGATCCCCTATGGCGGCACCCGAAACGACATCATTGCCATCATCGTCGGCACCATTATCTATCTGGCGCTCGGTCTGGTGTTCCATCCGATCGTCATCGGTCTCCCGGCATTCGGCACCGCGGCGTTTGGGTTGTAACGGACCGGACAGCGTTTGAGCGAGTCAACAGCGTCATGTCAGCACAGAACGAAAGCCGCAGGCTCACCGCACCCGACATTCTCGCCCGCAAGGGCGGCGAGCCCATCGTGTGCCTGACCTCCTATCACGCGCATACCGCGCGTATCGTCGATGCGTATTGCGATGTCATCCTGGTCGGTGACTCGCTCGGCATGGTGATGCACTGGCTCGAAACCACCGTGCCGGTAACGCTCGACATGATGATCCTGCAGGGCCATGCCGTGATGCGCGGCTCGAAACGCGCGCTGGTCGTCGTCGATCTGCCGTTCGGCAGTTACGAGGCGTCCAAAGAGCAGGCCTTTGCCTCGGCGGCGCGGGTGATGAAGGAAACCGGCTGCGGCGCGATCAAGATCGAAGGCGGCCGGCGCATGGCCGAGACCATTTCCTTTCTGGCCGAGCGCGGCGTGCCGGTGATGGCGCATGTCGGCCTGACGCCGCAGGCGATCAACACGATCGGCTCGTTTCGTGCCCAGGGTCGCCAGGAGAGCGACTGGGCGCCGATCGAGGCCGATGCACGCGCGGTCTCCGATGCCGGTGCCTTCGCCGTGGTGCTCGAAGCCATCGCCGAGCCGCTGGGCCGCCGCATCACCGCACAAATCCCGATCCCGACCATCGGCATCGGCGCCAGCGCCGCCTGCGACGGCCAGGTCCTGGTGCTCGAAGACATGCTCGGCCTGTCGCCGCGGGTGCCGAAATTCGTCAAGCGCTTTGGCGAACTGGGGCCCGCGATCGAGCAGGCGGTGAAAAGCTATGCGCAGGAGGTTCGGGCGCGGACCTTTCCGGGAACCGAACACGTCTATCCGATGCGGCCCAGCCAGGGGCCTGCCAGCGTCACCAAGCTCTCCGAGCGCGGCAAGGGGCCTTCGCGGGGGTGAGAGCGGTCTTTCAAGGCGGGCCGCTTTCTCAACCATTATGCACAGGCCAAGGGCGACGGGCGAGGCGCAAAGTCCTATTTTGCCTTGCTCGCGCCACATCATTAAACTAGGTCCGACAAGGCTTTGCGGGGCACTTTGGGCCGGCACGAGGGATAGGGGCCGCGATAAAGGGGCCGCCAAGAGGTCCTTCAATCGGGCCCGAAATCCACGATTTGGCACTGCCGTGGAAGAGCCGGCTTGAAGTTTCAAGGTCCATGACCGGGATAGCTTGCCCGGTTGTGTGAGTGTTGGGGCGAGTTGGGTTTGGGACCGGTTCCGTGAGCGACATTTTCCACGAAGTCGACGAGGAAGTTCGTCGCGAACAACTCAACAAGCTGTGGCAGCGATACGGGAAATATCTCGTGGCGCTCTGCGTTCTCTTCGTCGCCGGCGTGGCCGCCTGGCGCGGCTATGGATGGTGGGAAGCGAAGCAGGCGGCGATATCGGGCGCGGCCTTCGAACAGGCCGCCGAGCTCGCCCAGGCCGGGAAGGTGCAGGAGGCCGAGGCCGCCTTTGCCAAGCTCGCCAGTGACGGCACGCCCGGTTACCGGGTGCTGGCGGGGATGCGCCAAGCTGCCCAATTGGCGCACACGGACACTAAAGCCGCAGTCGCGGCCTACGATCGCATCGCCGCCGACAGCAGCGCCGGCCAGGCCGTCCAGGATTTGGCGGCGATCCGCGCCGCCCTGCTGCTGGTCGACAGCGCCTCCTATGCGGACATGCGCACCCGGCTCGAGCCTTTGACGGCGGGGGACCGGGTCTTCCGCCACAGCGCGCGCGAGCTTCTGGCGCTGTCGGCTTGGAAGTCGGGTGATCTGGCCGCGGCCAAGCAGTGGACCGACCTGATCGTGACCGATCCGCAAACGCCGTCCGGCATGCGCAGCCGCGTCGAAGTTCTGAGCCAGCTGATTTCGGCTGCGACGGCGAAAGGCTAGGGCGATGCAAGCGCAAGGCCGTCCATTCCGTCGTGCCGGTTCAGCGCTTGCGCTTGTGCTCGTCGCGTTGCCGCTGCTTGCCGCCTGCACGCCCGGCGGCCAGTTCGATCCGACCGAGATGTTCAATTCCGACGTATTCGACGCCAAGAAGAAGCTGAGCGGCCAACGCGTACCGGTCTTCCCGGATGGCGTCCCCGGTACGACGACAGGCGTTCCCGCCGATCTCGTCAAGGGCTATCAGCCGCCGCCGGATCCGAGCGATGCGGATGCTTCGCAAACGCCTCCGCCGCCGGCCGGTGCAGCAGAGGCTCCGGCAAAGACGGCGTCAGCCGCTGCGGCTCCGGTCGCGGAAGCCAAGCCCAAGCCGAAGCCGCGGCGCAAGCCCAAGGTCGCGAGCGCGCCGGCAGGGCAAACGCAAAACTCGGTCTGGAATCGAGCCCAGCCCGGTCCCGTCAAGGGCGGCCCGACGCGCATCAATGTCGGCAGCTCCGCCGCACCCGGGCAGAGCGGCGGACAGGACCAAAACGCGGCCGCGGCAACCAATTGGCCGGCGCCGGCCCCGGCCCCGCCGCCGGCGTCAAATGCGGCTCAGACCAACTGGCCGGCTCCGCAGTCGTCAAATGCCGCTCAGGCCAATTGGCCTGCGCCGGCTTCAAACTCGCCAGCCCAGCGCATACAGGAGGATTGGCCGTCGTCCTCCTCAAATGCGTCGGCGCCAAAGACCGCGCAGTAAGCGCGAATGACCGGGAAAGCACGATCCAATCAAGTTGAAGCAGATCAGGCTCTGGATTTTTCGTTGCGGCATGATCTTTCGCCAAGTCGGTCGCCATTCTTCCGGATCGCGTCCTAAGAAGCTATTTGCCACAAAGCCATTTATGCGCGGCACAAGTCTCACGCCTTGCGGCGCCGTCTCGGCTAGAATGAGCGATACCCGTTAGACCTCGGCCCCGTCATGTCCTTCACCATTGCCATTGTCGGCCGCCCCAATGTCGGCAAGTCGACCTTGTTCAACCGGCTGGTCGGCAAGAGGCTGGCGCTGGTCGACGATCTGCCGGGCGTGACGCGCGATCGTCGCGAAGGCGACGCCAAGCTTGGCGATCTTGAATTCAAGGCGGTCGATACCGCCGGCCTCGAAGATGCCGAGCGCGATACCCTGTCGGCGCGCATGCAGGCCCAGACCGCGGCCGCGGTCGCGCAGGCCGATGCGGTGCTGTTCGTCGTCGATGCGCGGGCCGGTGTCACCCCGGCCGATCGCGCTTTCGCAGATCTGGTGCGCAAATCCGGCAAGCCCGCCATTGTCGTCGCCAACAAAAGCGAAGGTCGCGCCGGCATGGACGGCGCGTTCGAGGCCTACACGCTCGGCCTCGGCGATCCGGTCGCCGTCAGCGCCGAACACGGCGAAGGCCTTGCCGATCTTTACGAGGCGTTGCGCGCGGCGTTGCCCGAAGCCACGGCGGAACACGACGAAGACGAGCCGGAAGAGGACGTCGCAGCCGCGGCGGAGCAGCAGCCGATCCGCATCGCCATTGTCGGGCGTCCCAATACCGGCAAGTCGACCCTGATCAATCGCCTTCTCGGCGAGGAGCGGCTCTTGACCGGCCCCGAAGCCGGCATCACCCGCGACGCCATCGCCGTCGACCTCACTTGGGAAGGCCGGCGATTTCGCATTCACGACACTGCGGGCCTGCGCCGCCGCTCGCGGATCGAGGAGAAGCTCGAGAAGCTGTCCGTCGCCGACACGCTCAACGCCGTCCGCTTCGCCGAAGTGGTGATCGTCCTGATCGACGCGCAGGCGCCGTTCGAGGAACAGGACACCCGCATTGCCGATCTCGTCGAGCGGGAAGGGCGCGCCATCGTGATCGCCATCAACAAATGGGACACCGTCGAAGCCGAGCCCGGCGCGCTGTCGCGGCTGCGGACTTCGGTCGATCACATGCTGCCGCAGATCAAAGGCGTTCCTGTTGTCGTTCTATCTGCGAAGACGGGCAACGGTCTCGACAAGCTGATGGAAGCGGTGATGAAGGCGCATGCGGTGTGGAACCGCCGCTTGCCGACGGCGGCGCTGAATCGTTTCCTTGGCGATGCCATCTCGGCCAATCCGCCGCCGGCGATCAGCGGCCGCAAATTCCGCCTCGATTACATCACGCAGCCGAAGTCGCGGCCGCCGACCTTCGTGCTGTTCTGCGCACGCGCGGAAGCGCTGCCGGAAACCTATCGCCGCTATCTGATCAATGGGCTGCGCGAAAACTTCGCACTGCCGGGCACGCCGATCCGGCTGGCGCTGCGGGCCAAGGCCAATCCTTTCGCCAAGAGGAAGCGGCGCCGGTAAATCACCTGGGCCTTAAGCCGGCGGCTGAAAGTCCATCAGCCTGCGCTCGGGGAAATCGTAAAGCCTACCGGTTTCGGAAAAGCCCGGCTGGCACAGTTCGACGATCTTCTCCACGACCTCTTCCGGCGTCGGCAGGGTCATCGGGTCTTCGCCCGGCATCACCTGCGCCCGCATGCGGGTGCGCGTCGGGCCGGGATTGAACAGATTGACGCGCAGCGGTGTCGACTCCGTTTCCGCTGCATAGGTGCGCGCGAGCGCGTTGAGCGCGGCCTTCGAGGCTGAATAAGGCCCGGCATAGGCGCGCGCATTGGTGGCGGCGCCGGAGGTCACGAAAACGGCGCGGCCGGCTTTGGCGCGCCGCAGGAGGGGATCCATGGCGCGGATGAGATGGAAATTCGCGGTGACATTGATGGCAAAGGCGTCGTCCCAGGCCTGCGGCTCGATGTGACCGAGCGGCGAGCGCTGGCCGCCGATCGCGGCATTGCCGATCAGGATGTCGAGGCGCTGATAGCGCTCGTTGAGCGCCGCGGCGAGCCGGTAAAAGCCGGGATAGTCGCGCATGTCGAGCGGCACCAGCGTCGCCGAACTGCCGAGCTTCTTCGCCTCGTCGTCGATTTCTTCGAGGCCGCCGACGGTGCGCGCCACCGCGACGATATGGGCGCCGTCGCGGGCCAGGGCGAGCGCGGCGGCGCGGCCGATGCCGCGCGAGGCGCCGGTGACCAGCGCAATACAATCGGCGAGAGGCTTTGACATGCTCTGCGGCGGATCAGCTCGCCTCGGCGAGCAGCGAGAGCTGTCGCGGCGCGGCGTCCTGAGCGGTGCGGTCGGTGAGCGCGGTGGGATATTCGCCGGTGAAGCAATGGTCGGTGAATTGCGGCCGCTCCGGGTTGCGGCTCTTCTCGCCCATGGCGCGGTAGATGCCGTTCACCGACAGGAAGGCAAGCGAATCCGCGCCGATGAATTTGCGCATGTCTTCGAGACTGTGGGTCGCGGCAAGAAGCTTGTCCTGCTCGGGCGTGTCGATGCCGTAATAATCGGGATGGGTGATCGGCGGCGAAGCGATGCGGAAATGCACTTCGCGCGCGCCGGCGTCCCGCATCATTTTCACGATCTTCACCGACGTGGTGCCGCGCACGATGGAATCGTCGATCAGCACGATGCGCTTGCCGGCGACGACGGCGCGGTTGGCGCTGTGCTTCAGCCGCACGCCAAGCTGGCGGATCTGCTGGGTCGGCTCGATGAAGGTGCGGCCGACATAGTGATTGCGGATGATGCCGAGCTCGTAGGGAATTTTCGATTCCTGGGCATAACCGATCGCCGCCGGCACGCCGGAATCCGGCACCGGCACGACGACGTCGGCCGCGGCGGGCGCCTCACGGGCCAATTCGGCGCCGCTCGCCTTGCGCACATCATAGACGCTGCGGCCGCCGATGATCGAATCCGGCCGTGCGAAATAGATGTATTCGAAGATGCAGGGCCGCGGCGGCATGGCCGGGAAGGGCTTGTAGGAATGCGCGCCGTCCTCGTCGAAAATCAGCACCTCGCCGTTGTCGACGTCACGCACATATTGCGCGCCGATGATGTCGAGCGCGCAGGTCTCCGAGGTGAGGATCGGGCAGCCGTCGAGTTTGCCGAGAACCAGCGGGCGGATGCCGAGCGGGTCGCGCGCGCCGACGAGCTTCTTGTTGGTGAGACCGACGAAGGCGTAGGAGCCTTCGAGCATGCGCAAGCCTTCGATGAGACGGTCCACAAAACGATTGCGGCCCGAGCGGGCCACCAGATGCAGGATCACCTCGGTGTCGGTGGTCGACTGCATCATGGCGCCTTCGCGCACCAGTTGCCGCCGCAGCGTCAGCCCATTGGTGAGATTGCCGTTATGGCCGACGGCGAAGCCGCCGGCGTTCAGTTCGGCGAACAGCGGCTGCACGTTGCGCAGGATGGTTTCGCCGGTCGTCGAATAGCGCACATGACCGACCGCGGTGGTGCCGGGCAGCCGATCGATCACTTCGCGCCGCGAGAAGGTATCGCCGACCAGGCCCAGGCGGCGCTCGGAATGGAAGCGCTTGCCGTCATAGGAGACGATGCCGGCGGCTTCCTGGCCGCGATGCTGGAGCGCATGCAGCCCCAGCGCCGTGATCGCGGCTGCGTCGGGATGGCCGAAAATGCCGAACACGCCGCATTCCTCGCGCAACCGGTCCGCATCAGGATCGAAGACGTCAGCAGGTTCGGTCATGATCTTTGCGATCCTTGTCGCGTCAGCTGTGCTGGTCCGGCGTTGCGCCCGGAGCGTCGTTATCGCCCGGATGCTGCTTTTTCAGCTTGTTTAAGATGGTGCTCTCGGGGTCGTCCGGCAACATCGACATCAGCCATTGTCCGGCGCCGGCCAGTACAACCCGCGATTTGGCGCTTTTCACCCAGTCCGGCTGACTGCGGTCGGGCACCAGCCAGGTGAAGAACTGGAAGGCGATCACGACGATGATCAGCCCGCGGCCGAGTCCGAACAGAAAGCCCAGCGTGCGGTCGAGCGCGCCGACCCGGCTGTCGAGCACCATGTCCGACACCCGGATGGTCAGGACCGAGACGACAAGGAGTGTCAGCAGGAAGACCCCGCCAACCACGGCGACGGCGGCGACGATATCGTTGTTGAAGTACTGTTTGGCGAGCGGCAGCAGCTTGCCGTAGGAATAAAGCGTGGCGCCGGCCGCGAGCACCCAGGCGGCGATGGACAGGACCTCGCGCATGAAGCCGCGAACCATCGCGAGCAGCCCCGAGATCAACATCACGACGAGAAGAATGATATCGAGCAGCGAAATCGGCATCGGTTAACAGTCCGCCCGCTCGTGTCCCGATTCCCCGATGCGCAACCGCCCGCGGCCAAGGCTCATGCGTATCCCGGAATCAGCGAAGACACCAGCAACTCTATGACCCAAGTACGGTTTTACGGCCCGACCTTCCCGCTTATGGTTGCCGCCCGGTTTCAGGAAAGTTGCCTCCGCCGCGCCTGACGTCGGTCCGCCCATCAGCCGCGTGTATAGCCGGGCTCCGGCACCGCGTCACCCGTCTTCTCATGCGCTCAACAGGCGCATTCCGGACGTTCGATTTTGCGCATGGCCTTATCGGAAAACCGCGCTCTATACGCGGATCAAGGCAAGGGATGCTTTTCCGGAACATGCGTTAACCGTCCCGGCCGCCGAAGCGGCGCGGCGCATGGGTGGGTGCATGGGTGGGCGCACGGGTGGATGCATGGGTGCGTCCTTCGGTGCGCGCCTGCGTGCCGTCTCGGGTCCCGTCGCGGGCGATTTCGGCGACGAGGCTGCTCAGCGAACCGACCGCCGACAGCGTCACGCCGTCCGGCGCCTCGTTGCGCGCGGCCTCCGGCACCATGGCTTTGGTGAAGCCGAGCTTTTGCGCCTCTTTCAGTCGCGGCGCGGTCTGCGCCACCGGCCGCACCGCGCCGGACAGCGAGATTTCGCCGAAATAGACCGCGTCGGCGGGCAAGGGCGCATGCGCGAGGGAGGACACGAGCGCCGCCGCGGCGGCGAGGTCCGCCGCCGGCTCCTGGATGCGAAGTCCGCCGGCGACATTGAGATAGACGTCGTGGCCGGACAAGCGCACGCCGCAATGCGCCTCCAAGACCGCAAGCACCATCGACAGCCGGCTTTGGTCCCAGCCCACGACGGCGCGGCGCGGCGTGCCGAGCGAGGTCGGGGCGACGAGCGCCTGGATTTCAACCAGAAGCGGCCGCGTGCCCTCGATGCCGGCGAACACCGCCGCACCGGGGCTGCCGAGGTCGCGTTCGGACAGAAACAGTTCGGAGGGATTGGCGACTTCGCGCAGGCCCGAGCCGGTCATCTCGAAGACGCCGATCTCGTCGGTCGGGCCGAATCGATTCTTCATGGCGCGCAGGATGCGGAATTGCTGCGAGCCTTCGCCTTCGAAGGACATCACCGCATCGACCATGTGCTCGACGACGCGGGGGCCGGCAATCTGACCGTCTTTGGTGACATGGCCGACCAGGATCACCGCCGTGCCGCTGCGCTTGGCGAAGCGGATCAGTTCGCCGGCCGAGCCGCGCACTTGCGTCACCGTGCCGGGCGATGCCTCGACCGTCTGCGTCCACATGGTCTGGATTGAATCGATGACGAGGAGCCGCGGCGCTGCGCCTTGCGACAACGTGGCGATGATGTCCTCGACCGAAGTCTCCGCCGCCACTTCGACCGCGGCTTCGGCGAGCCCAAGCCGTTCGGCGCGCAGCCGCACCTGCGCGACGGCCTCCTCGCCGGAGATGTAGACGGCGCGATGCCGGTTGCGCGCAAAGGCTGCCGCGACCTCGAGAAGCAGGGTCGACTTGCCGATGCCGGGGTCGCCGCCGAGCAGAAGCACCGAACCGCGGACGAGGCCGCCGCCGGTGACACGGTCGAACTCGGCAATGCCGGACGGCAGCCGCGGCGCCTGCGCACTTTCGCTGCTCTTGATCTGCTCGATGGCGAAGACGCGTCCCTTGTGCGGCGAGCGGCGCGGTCCTTCCGGCATTTCCTCGACGATCGTGTTCCACTCACCGCAGGATTCGCATTTGCCGGCCCAGCGTGCGGTCGCCGCACCGCAGTTCTGGCAGATGAAGTTCGGTGCGCGCGCCGCCATTTCATCCGCCGCGATAGACGAGGTGACAGCGCGGGCCGAGCCGCGTGAGAATCTCATAGCCGATGGTGCCCGCTGCAGCGGCGACGTCATCGACGCCGATCCCGTCGCCGATGAGCGTCGCATGGTGGCCACGATGCGCGGCGCCGGCCGGAAGATCGGTGATGTCGATGCAGGTCAGGTCCATCGAAATGCGCCCGACGATCGGGCAGCGCTGTCCGGCGATGATCGCGCTGCCGCCTGGACGATCATCCGATCCACCACCGGCGCGAACGAGGCCATCGGCATAGCCGAGCGCAACGACGGCAATGCGGGTAGGGCGCCTCGCCGTCCAGGTGGCGCCGTAGCCGACCGTCTCGTCCGGCGCGACGTTGCGGATTTGCAGAATGCGGCCGGTCAATTCGACCACGCCTTGCATCGGATTGGCTTTGCCCGGCGTCGGATTGACGCCGTAGAGGGCGGCTCCCGGTCGCGCCAGATCGCAATGCGCCGTGTCGCCGAGAAAAATGCCGGAAGAATTCGCCAGCGAAGCCGGAATGCCGCTGTAGAGCGCGCGCAATTCGCGAAACAATTTGATCTGCGTTTCGTTCAGCGGATGCTCGGGCGTATCGGCGCAGGCGAGGTGGCTCATGATCAGCGCAATGCCGTGATTTTCGGTCTGCGCGCGCGGCGCCAGCGCCGCGGCTTCCTCCGGTGTGATGCCGAGCCGGCGCATGCCGGTATCGATATGCAGCGCCGCGCCGCCGCGCCAGGAATTCGCGCTGACGAAAGCATCCCATTCGGCAAGCTCGGTGGTGGAATTGATCACCGGCCGCGCATTGATCTCGAGAAAGGCGTCGCCCCAATCCGCCGCGTAGCCGTCGAGCACATAGATCGTGGCCCCGGGAGCGCACGAGCGCACCGCGCGCGCTTCCGCCATGTCGGCGACGAAGAACGTCTTGCAGCCGGCTTTTGCCAGCGTCGCGGTCACCGGCTCGAGGCCGAGCCCATAGGCATTGGCCTTGACCACGCCGGCGCATTCCGCCGTGAGCAGCTCACGGACCAGCGTGCGCCAATTCGCTTCGATCGCGGCAAGATCGATGGTCAGCGTGCCGCCGGTTTCGGCGGCGGCCGGAGAGGGGACGTGTTCCGGAACTGGGATCGCAAGCGCCATGCCCCGCCTTATGGCTGCTGCCGCGGCAGGGGTAAAGCGGCATGGTGGAGTGGCTGGATTCTGCTCATGATTCCGCGCGTGGCCTTGTCGGAAAACCGGTGCCCACCCACGGATCACGTCCAGGGGCATGCCTTGCCGGATCGTGCGCTAGAAGTTCGGCCGATGTACGGTGTCAAGGTTGGCGAAGCGTGTGACCGCGGAATCGAATTGCAATTCAACTGTCCCGGTCGGGCCGTGGCGCTGCTTGCCGATAATGACTTCGGCTTTGCCTTCGACGCGTTCGCCTTCGGCCAGCCACTCGTTGAACTTTTCCCGGTTTGCTTCCGTCGGCTTGCGCATCTGATGGTAATATTCTTCGCGAAACACGAACATCACGACGTCGGCGTCCTGTTCGATCGAGCCTGATTCGCGCAGGTCCGAGAGCTGCGGGCGCTTGTCGTCGCGGCTTTCGACCTGGCGCGACAATTGCGACAGCGCCAGGATCGGAATGTTGAGCTCTTTGGCGAGCGCTTTCAGGCGCGTGGTGATTTCCGTAATTTCCTGCACGCGGTTCTCGCTGGAGCGGCGGCTCGAACCGGTCAGCAACTGCACGTAGTCGATCACCAAGAGATCGAGTCCGCGCTGGCGTTTGAGCCGCCGCGCGCGCGCCGCCAATTGCCCGATCGACAAGCCGCCGGTCTCGTCGACATAGAACGGCAGGCTCTGCAATTCGATCGAAATGTCTTTGATCTTTTCGAAGTCGCCTTCGTCGATGCCGCCGCGCCGGATCTTGTTGGATGGAATGCCGGTCTGTTCGGCAATGATACGGGTGGCGAGCTGCTCGGCCGACATTTCCAGCGAAAAGAAGCCGACGATGCCGCCATTGGCTGCCGCAGTTTGGCCGTCGGGTCGCGTCTCAGGCACGTAGGTTCTGGCGACGTTATAGGCAATGTTGGTGGCAAGCGCGGTTTTGCCCATGCCGGGGCGGCCGGCCAGGATGATCAGGTCGGACGCCTGCAACCCGCCCATGCGGGCATCGAGATCGGTGAGACCGGTGGCAAGCCCCGACAGGCTGCCGTCGCGCTGATAAGCGCGCGCCGCCATATCGACCGCGGTGGTGAGCGCCTGGGCGAAGCGCTGGAAGCCGGAATCGTAGCGTCCGGTCTCGGCGATCTCGTAAAGCTTGCGCTCGGCGTCTTCGATATGCTGCAGCGGCGTGGAATCGACCGGCGCGTCATAGGCGAGATTGACCATGTCCTCGCCGATCATGATGAGATCGCGGCGGACCGAGAGGTCGTAGATGGTGCGGCCGTAATCCTGCGCGTTGATGATGGTCGTCGCCTCGGCGGCGAGCCGCGCCAGGTATTGATTGACCGACAGCCCGGCAATGTCGATGTCGCCGGGCAGAAATGTCTTCAACGTCACCGGCGTCGCCAGCTTGTTGGCGCGCACCAAGCCGCTGGCGAGCTCGTAGATGCGCTGATGAATCGGTTCGAAGAAGTGTTTCGGCTCGAGAAAGTCGGAAACCCGGTAGAACGCTTCGTTATTGACCAGGATGGCGCCGAGCAGCGCCTGCTCCGCCTCAATATTGTGCGGCGCCGAACGGAACGTCGGTTCCGGCGGGGCTTGTTTGCGTGCTGTCGAATCGAAGGCTGGCATGGTCCCGATCAAAGCAATAGTCGGCTGTGGCCGGAATACGGCACGTGAGGATCGTGTTGTGATTACGCAACATTGCGGGGCATTTAACAGAAGTGAAACTGTTAACAGAAGCGGAACTGCAGTCAGCGGCGCGCCAAAGTGAGCGGCACCAGAAACCGCACGCAACAGGGACGCTTTCGATAATCCAGCGGCACAACGATTGGAAACGCTCGTTGCCGGTTTCCCCACTACCCACTGTCAGGCAGTGAGCACAAAGACGACTTCGCTTTATGCTTGACGCAGGTTTGCGGCGGCGTAAAGGCGAAAGTCACTCGCCGGCGAGCCGTAGCGGCGCGGCATGGCGTGTCTCGATGTCCCGCAGCCGCGCTTCCTCCTGCGCGATGTAATCGCGCGTTTGCGGGGCGACGCCCTTGCGCTTGGCAATCTGGATCTGGAACACGACCATATCGCCTTCGCGAAACGCCATTTCGGAGCAGGCGAGGTAGAATTCCCACATCCGCACAAAGCGCTGGTCGTAAAGCTTCACCGCCTCGTCGCGGTGGGCGAGGAAGCGCTCGCGCCACGCCTTCAGCGTCTCGGCATAGTGCAGTTGCAGGACTTCGACATCGGTCACGATGAGCTGCGCGCGCTCGATCGCGGGCAGGACCTCGGAGAGCGCCGGGATATAGCCGCCCGGGAAGATGTATTTGGCGATCCAGGGATTGGTGATGCCCGGCCGGCTTGAGCGGCCGATTGAATGCAGGACGGCGAGGCCGTCGTCGGCAAGAAGCTTCGAGAATTTGTCGAAGAACGTGCCGTAGAAGCCGACGCCGACGTGTTCGAACATGCCGACCGAAACGATGCGGTCGAACGTGCCTTCGACGTCGCGATAATCGATCAGGCGGAAATTCGTCTCTCGGGTGAGGCCGCGTTCCAGGGCACGGCTTTGCGCGACCTGGAATTGCTCCTGCGACAGCGTGATTCCGGTGACCTGGGCGCCAGTATTTTCGGCGAGATAGAGCGCAAGCCCGCCCCAGCCGCAGCCGATGTCGAGCACCTTGGCGCCGGCCGGCGGACACAGCTTCGCGGCCAGATGCCGCCGCTTGGCGAGCTGGGCGTCGTCGAGCGACTGGTCCGGGTTTTCGAAATAGGCACAGCTATATTGGCGGTCGCCGTCGAGGAAGAGCGAATAGAGCCGGCCGTCGAGATCGTAGTGATGGGCCACGTTCTGGCGCGCCCGCGCGCGCGGATTGTACTGCTGCAGCCGGCGGAACAGATGGCGGAGCTGGTGCGGCAGCCAGGCCCAATTCGCGGCGCCGATGCGTTCCTGGCGCAGCAGCACAGCCAGAACATCGGCAATCGAGCCCTGCTCGACGACGAAGCTGCCGTCCATATAGGCTTCGCCGAGCTTCAATTCCGGATCGAGCAGCATGGCGCGCTGAGCCGCTGCGGTGGTAAAGCGCACCGCGATAGCCGGGCCGCTGCCGTCGCCGAATGTGCGAGTTATTCCGTTTGCCGTCGTGACCTTCAAAGACCCGCGGCGAATATACTTTTGCAGAAAAATGAGCAGCAACCGGTCCACGGCCGCCTCCACGCCTCACAACACACCCTTGCGCAATATGCGACGAACAGCGCCATGTTCCGCATTGCGGCCATTTTGCCGCTCGATAGCTATCGCGCCCCCTAGGGTGTGATTGATTGCCGTGATTAAAACAAAATCCTCGTCGACCAGCAATGCCGCGAAGGTATGACTGTCCGCCGCGAGGCTGGCCTCGCATTTGGCAGATTGGCTCAAGTATGATCGCTCATTTTGCAATGCACAGGTCTCAGCGTCTCAAGCTGGCAAAGCCCGGGGGGAGCTGCGTGTTCCGCCATTTTGCGCCGATGATCGGCCTTTTTGCCACATGCGGCTTCGCGCTTTGCACCGTCCCGGCGCAGGCCCAGGTCAATATCGATCAGGGCAAATCGGCGGCCGAGATGTTTTCCGGCGATTGCGCGACCTGCCATAAGAGCGCCAAGGGGCTGGCGAATGGCCGTGGCAGCGGGGCCCTCACAGGCTTTCTGCGCGAACATTATACGTCGAGTCCCCAGCAGGCCGCTTCGCTCGCTGCTTACGTCCTTGGCGCAGGCTCCGGGCCGGCGCCGGCAGCGAATTTGAAGCCGGGGGCGGGGCCGGCCGAATCGAAGACCACCGAGGCCAAGCCGGAGACCCGGCAGGAAACCAGGCAGGAGACCAGGCCCGGCGAAAGGACCCGTCCGGGACGGTCCGAGCCCGGTACGACGGCAAAACTGCAGTCGCCCGAGCAGGATACCAAGCAAGACACTAAGCAAGACACCAAGGTCGAGGCTGAGCCGGCCCATGAACCGGGAGCAGCGACTGCCGGGCGCAAGCCGGCTGCCGGCAGGCACGAGCCGCGATCGGTCACGGCGAGTCGCGGCGCACGGCAGGAGCCGCAAGCCCCGCCGCGCGCGCCCGAAGCGGCGCCCGTGACAGCGCCCATGACAGCACCGATGACAGCGCCCGTGGCGACGCCTGAGACCAATCCGGCCCCGGTCGCGACCGCGCCGGCCGCGCCCGCGACGGAGACATCAAGTCCGGAGCGTTCGACCGAGCCGCCGCCGGCCATGCCCGTCACCGCCTCCGCGCCGAGCGCGGCTCCGGACTCCGGCTCGGCGCCGCCGATCGCTACGCCTGCAAATTCGGAAACAAACCCCTCCGCAAGCGCCGCGGCGCCGACTGGAGCGCCGCCGGCCGATGAGGCGGAGCCGGCGGACAACGCGCCGGTCCCGCGCGACGATATTCCGGATTAGAGCCGGACGCATCGTGCGCAAAATGCAAGAGCGGCAATCGCTTCGGCCCGAAGCAACTGCCGCTCTGACAACGTCCGTCGTGACTTGATTATTTCTCGTCGGCGTTCGGCGCAGCCTCGGCTGCGTCTTCGCTTTCTTCCGGCTTCGCCCCTTCGGCGCCCGGCTCGAAGAACGACTCGGCGGTGGCGAGCGCGACCTCTTGCTCGGTCGGCTCACGCAATTGCGTCATGTCCTCGCCGCGGGCGATGCGCTCGGCTTCGTCGGCATTGCGAGCGACGATGACGGTGATCGAAGACTCGATCTCCGGATGCAGCGACAGCGGCACCTTGTGCTGGCCGATCATCTTGATCGGCGAATGCAGCTCGATCTGGTTGCGGGTGACTTGGAAGCCGGACGCGGTGATCAGGGCGACGATATCGCGTGGCGACACCGAGCCGAACAACTGGCCGGCTTCCGACGCCTGGCGCAGCACCGTGAAGCTCTTGCCGTCGATCTTGTCGGCGACCTGGCCCGCATCGGCCTTCGCCGCGGCGGAGCGCGCCTGAAGGTCGGCTTTCATGCCTTCGAAACGGGTGCGGTTCTCGTCGGTGGCGCGCAGCGCCTTGCCCCGCGGCAGCAGGAAATTGCGGGCAAAGCCGTCTTTGACGCGCACGACATCGCCCATCTGGCCGAGCCGCGAGATACGTTCCAGGAGGATCACTTCC
Source organism: Xanthobacteraceae bacterium (assembly GCA_035509535.1). Lineage (GTDB taxonomy): Bacteria > Pseudomonadota > Alphaproteobacteria > Rhizobiales > Xanthobacteraceae > BOG-931. Next base: position 21,422 of record DATJLN010000059.1, read on the forward strand.
ATTGCGGCCTCCCTTAGCGGATCACGTAGGGCAGCAGGCCCAGGAAACGCGCACGCTTGATCGCTTGCGCCAGCTCACGCTGCTTCTTGGCCGACACCGCGGTGATGCGGCTCGGCACGATCTTGCCGCGCTCCGACACGAAACGCTGCAGCAGCTTGACGTCCTTGTAGTCGATCTTCGGGGCGTTGGCGCCGGAGAATGGGCAGCTCTTGCGGCGGCGGAAGAACGGACGGCGGCCGCCAGCGCCTTGCGGTGACATTGCCATGGTTATTCCTCCGTAGCGGTTGTTGCGGGCTCGTCGCCCTCGCGCGGGCGCCGTTCGCGGCCACGGTCACCGCGGTCAAAACGGTCGCCGCGATCACCGCGGTCGCCACGATCACCACCGAAGCGGTCGCCGCGGTCAAAGCGGTCGCCACGGTCGAAACGATCGCCACGGCGCTCGTCACGGTCACGATCGCGCTCGGCGCGCCGCATCATGGCGGAGGGGCCTTCTTCCAGCGCCTCGACCCGGATGGTCAGATAGCGCAGGACGTCTTCGTTGAGGCGTTCCAGGCGCTCGATCTCGTTGATTGCCGCCGGCGGCGCGTCGAGGTCCATCAGCGTGTAATGGGCCTTGCGGTTCTTGCGCAGCCGATAGGAGAGCGACTTCACGCCCCAGTATTCGGTTTTCTTGACCGACCCGCCGAGACCTTCGATGACGCCTTTCAATTGCGCGGTCAATTCCTCGACCTGCTGCGCGCTGGCGTCCTGGCGCGCAAGATAGACGTGTTCATAGAGCGGCATGGCTGCCCTTTCCTCTGTCGTTGTGCCCGCCCTGGCGCGAAGCCCCTCGAACCCTTCGGGAAAGGCTCGAATGCTCTGAAGGCGGGGACACCGGACGTCGGACCCAAAACTGGCGGAAGCGCCGTATTTTGCAGTCCTACCGCGAGCTTTCGTGCGCCGCCGAGAAATCGGTTAACCAATTCCTGCGGTTTTGCGCTTGGAAAAGCGGCCGTCCGTTCAGCCCCCGGCCGGGGTCGAGCGGAAGGCGGCCTTATACGCGGCTTTCCGAGAAAGGCAAGTTCGCAAGTGCAGGCGAGTGCAGTTTCCGTCGGAGTTTCCGTGCGTCAGGAACGGGCCCGCGCCGGGCTCCTGGAGCGGATCTCGGGCCCGCTCGGGTGGCCTTCGACTTTCTGAATCAATTCGGCAAGGCGGACTGCGAGTTCCACGCCTTCCCGCAACTGCGCGTCCGAAGGCGCCGACTGCGCCGCCTTGCGCAGCTTTTGAATTTTGGCCAGCAGCGCTTCCAGGCTTGCGGTAAGCAGCTTCTGGCGAAACGCCGGATCGGACCGGGCGCGCGCCAGATCTTCCTCGTTCACCCCTGGAAAAGTGCTCATCGCAAGCGTCCGCGCAAACGCGCCTGGGCCGGCGCTTTGGGGCGAAGGCGGCCCAAAAAGGCAGCTTCTGCGGCGGTCTCGCCCCACGACCGGGTAGCCTAACAGTACGCGGTTGTTGTTTTCTTACCCCGGCGCGCCGGTTTCCGGTTTCCCTTGACAACCCCGGCTTCGCGGTATCTTTCGCCGCTTCCGAAACAGGCGGCAGCGCGGCAAGGGCCGAAGCGCGGCAAGGGCGGCACTCTATCGATGACCACGGCGTTTGTTTTCCCCGGACAGGGCAGCCAGACGGTCGGCATGGGCAAGGCGCTCGCCGATGCGTTTCCGAGCGCACGGCGGGTCTTCGACGAGGTCGATACGGCGCTCGGCGAGCGCCTCAGCGACGTTATTTGGAACGGGCCGAGCGATACGCTGACGCTCACTGAAAACGCGCAGCCGGCGCTGATGGCGGTGTCGCTCGCGACGATGCGCGTGCTCGAAGCTGAAGCCGGTGTCGACCTCAAGCGTGATGCCGCGTTCGTCGCTGGCCATTCGCTCGGCGAATATTCGGCGCTTGCCGCCGCGCGCGCTCTGTCGATCAGTGACGCGGCGCGGCTGTTGCGGATCCGCGGCCTCGCCATGCAGAAGGCGGTCCCGGTCGGCAAGGGCGCGATGGCGGCGCTGATCGGGCTCGAGCTGAGTGACGTGAGATCGATCGCAGCCGAGGCGCAGAGCGCCGGCATTTGCGCCGCCGCCAACGACAATGGCGGCGGGCAGGTCGTGCTGTCGGGCGACAAGCTCGCCGTCGAGCGTGCCGTCGAGGTCGCCAAGGCGCGCGGCGCCAAGCGCGCGATGCTCTTGCCGGTCTCCGCTCCCTTCCATTGCAGCCTGATGCAACCGGCCGCCGAAGCCATGGCGGAGGCGCTGGCGAAGGTCACGGTCCATCCGCCGGTCGTTCCGCTCGTCGCCAACGTGCTGGCGCGGCCGATCAGCGATCCCGCCGAGATCGTCAAAAGCCTGGTCGAGCAGGTGACCGGTACGGTGCGTTGGCGCGAGTCCGTTCAATTCATGGCGCAAGCCGGTGTGACGACCTTCTACGAAGTCGGCGCCGGCAAAGTGCTCACCGGCCTGAACAGGCGCATTGCCGATGCCGCGACCGCATCCGCGATCGGCGTACCCGACGACATCAGCCGCTATAAAGCCGTGCGCGGCGCGGCCTAGGCAACAGGGACAGCAGATGTTCGACCTCACCGGAAAGACCGCGCTTGTCACCGGCGCCACCGGCCCGATCGGCGGCAGCATCGCCCGCACGTTGCATGGCCAGGGCGCCACCGTCGCGCTGTCGGGGACCCGGCGCGAGGTGCTCGACAAGCTCGCCGGCGAGCTCGGCGTCCGCGTGCATGTGCTGCCCTGTAATCTCGCCGATCCGGCCGAAATCGAAACGCTGGTGCCGCGCGCGGAAGAGGCCATGGGCCAGCTCGATATTCTGGTGGCCAATGCCGGCGTCACGCGGGACAATCTCTTGGTGCAATTGCGCGACGAAGACTGGGATCAGGTCATCGCCGTCAATCTGACGGCGACCTTCCGTCTGGCGCGCGCCGCGGTGAAAGGCATGATGCGGCGGCGTTTCGGGCGCGTTATCGCCATCACCTCGGTGGTCGGTGCGACCGGCAATGCCGGACAGGGCAACTATGTCGCCGCCAAAGCCGGCATCACCGGCATGATCAAGGCGATCGCCCAGGAATATGCCAAGCGCGGCGTCACCGCCAATTGCGTCGCGCCGGGATTCATCGTCACGCCGATGACCGACAAACTCAACGACAAGCAGCGCGAGACGATCCTCGCGAAAATTCCGGCCAGCCGCGCCGGCACCACCGCGGAAGTCGCGGCTGCGGTCGCATTTCTGGCTTCGAATGAAGCGGCTTATGTGACCGGGCAAACTTTGCATGTGAATGGCGGCATGGCCATGATCTGAGCGGTCGTCCGATGCCGGTGCAGATTGATGATTTAGGCCGTGATTTGAAGATGATAGGAGCGACGCCAGCGGAAATTCGGCCGCGCTGGTCAACGCGAATGAAGTATGGTAACCGAACCAAAATCGGGCTGGGGGAGCCGGAATGCCGGAGAGCGGGGCAGCACCATCCGCCTCTGATCGGTGTCGACCCAATTGAGCTTGTCGACCCCCCGTCGGCAGGTTCATTGAAAAGCTTGTGTTCGAACGAGACTAGGTTGCGAGACCAGTTGATTGGGTCGCGTTGAAAGATGAGGTTGGAACGATGAGTGACATTGGCGAGCGGGTGAAGAAAATTGTCGTTGAGCACCTCGGCGTCGAGCCCGACAAGGTGACGGAAAGCGCCAGCTTCATCGACGATCTCGGCGCCGACAGTCTCGACACCGTCGAGCTCGTCATGGCGTTCGAGGAAGAATTTGGCTGCGAGATTCCCGACGATGCGGCTGAAACCATTTTGACGGTCGGCGACGCGATCAAGTTCCTTGAGAAGAACGCGAAAAGCTGATTGCCGGATTTTTGCTGTCAATTGCCGTATGAATTGGGCGCGACACCGCGGCAACCGCGCGCAACAATGCGCCGGCGGGCGCGCCGAGGAATTCAGTACGCGTAACCTTTTGACCGCGTCCGGGCGCAAAGCCCGGCGGGAGCTTTCTTGATGAGACGCGTCGTCGTCACAGGTCTTGGTCTGGTGACGCCGCTCGGCGGCAATGTCGACACGACGTGGCAGCGCCTCACCGCCGGTGAGAGCGGCATCACGCGCGTCGAGAGATTCGATGTCTCTGACATCACCTGCAAAATCGCGGGCCAAGTGCCGCGCGGCGACGGCGCGAACGGCACCTTCAATCCCGACGTCTGGATGGAGCCGAAGGAGCAGCGCAAGGTCGACGACTTTATTATCTATGCCATGGGGGCGGCGACCCAGGCGCTCAATGACGCCGACTGGCATCCGCAGAACTACGAGGATCAGATCACCAGCGGCGTCTTGATCGGCTCGGGTATTGGCGGCGTCGAAGGCATCGCCGAGACGGCGATCTTGTTGCGCGACCGCGGTCCGCGCCGGGTGTCGCCGTTCTTCATTCCAGGCCGCCTGATCAATCTTGCCTCCGGCTACGTCTCGATTACCCATGGTCTCAAAGGGCCCAACCACGCCGTGGTCACCGCCTGCTCGACCGGCGCGCATGCAATCGGCGATGCCGGCCGGTTGATCGCGCTCGGCGACGCCGACGTGATGGTGGCTGGCGGCACGGAGTCGCCGGTCAATCGCATTTCGCTTGCCGGCTTTGCCGCGTGTCGCGCACTGTCGACCGGATTCAACGATACACCGCAAAAAGCCTCGCGGCCCTACGACCGCGACCGCGACGGTTTCGTGATGGGCGAGGGCGCCGGCGCCGTTGTGCTCGAGGAATATGAGCACGCCAAGCGGCGCGGCGCACGCATCTATGCCGAACTGGTCGGCTATGGTCTGTCCGGCGACGCCTATCACATCACCTCGCCGTCGGAGGACGGCGACGGCGCTTATCGCTGCATGACGGCGGCGCTGCGCCGCGCCGGCATTTCGGCGGGCGATATCGACTATATCAACGCCCACGGCACCTCGACGCCGGTCGGCGACGAAATCGAGTTGAAGGCGGTCGAGCGCGTCGTCGGCAATGCCGCCGGCCGTATCTCGATGTCGTCGACCAAATCCTGCATCGGTCATTTGCTCGGCGCCGCGGGCGCGGTCGAGGCGATTTTTTGCCTGCTCGCCATGCGCGACGAGATCGTGCCGCCGACGATCAATCTGGACAATCCGTCGGTCGCGACCGCGATCGACCTGGTGGCGCACAAGGCGAAGAAGCGGCCAGTCACCATTGCGCTGTCCAATTCATTCGGCTTCGGCGGCACCAACGCCTCGCTCGTGTTCCGTCGCGTGTAGGCAACCGAGCACCGTTCCGCCTTATTTGCTCCTCACTCGCTTGCGATTCACTGAGTTGATTTGCCACCAGTCCTAGCACTGGGCAGACCGGGCAGAATCTGCGAACATCGCTTCCTGATTGGGCGGCCCTTTCCGACATCGACAATGCAACTGGTAAGAGTGGACACCCGGTGGTGACAGGATCCAATCCACCGCCCGACGGCAACGAGCGACCTGCGCCAACATCACGGCCGGCGTCCGCGCGCGCCACTGACAAGCCGGCGACGCAATCGCCGGCGCCGCCGGCCAAATCTGCATCCGGTCTTGCATCTGGTGCGTCACCGCGCGCGGCGATGCCGAGCATCGGCGATCTGCTGACGCCTGCGGCGGGATGGGCGCCGCGCGCCGCCGCCAAGCCCGCAACCTCATCGCCGAGCCTGGCCTCCGGTACGGTCTCTCACGCAATGTCGAATGCTGCGGGGCGACTCGCTACCAAAGCGTCCGGTGCTGCGGCGCGCCAACCGACGGTCGGCGATCTTTTGAAGCCGGCGCCGACACCGTCACGACCGGAAAACACATCTGCCACGACCGCCGCGACGACGCGGCCGGCGACAAATGCGGCCGCTTCGGCACCGCGTCCTGCGACGACAATGCCCGCGTCAACCGCGGCGGACGTCGCCGCGGCGCGCACGGCCGCAGCAGCACCGGCGGCCACCCCCGCGCGCCCCGCAGCGCCGCCGCGTCCTGCGTCTCAACCCGCACCTCAGCCCGCACAGCAACAGACCGCCCAGGCCGCGGCTTCGGCAGCGCCGCCGCCGAAGCCGCGCGAACCGGGCAAGACTGCGGTCGGCGCGGGCGATCCCGTGCCGCCGATTTCGGATCGTCACGCGCGCGGCGTCGGCACGGCACCGATCGACGCCGGCGGCGGCGGCCGCATCAATCCACGCAGCCCGCGCACCGCGATCGAGCCGGACAAGGTCGAACTGCCCTCGCGCCGTTCGGCCGGCGCTCACCATCCCCTGGTCGTCATCGGCAATGCGGTGATCAGCATTTTCGTGCTGCTCGCGGTCGTCGCCGGCGTCGTGCTGATTGTCGGCAAGCAGCGCTTCGAACAACCCGGCCCGCTGGCGCAGGACACCGTGGTCAATATTCCGAAGGGCGGCGTCCGCGACATCGCCGACGTGCTGCAGCGGCAAGGCGTGATCGATCAGCCCTATGTGTTCATGGGCGGCATCATCGTGCTCAAGGCGGCTTCAGACCTGAAAGCCGGCGAATATCAGTTCAAGGCGCATGCGAGCTTGCGCGACGTCGTCGCCACCATGGTCGAAGGCAAAGTCATCGAGCATCAGGTCAGCATTCCGGAAGGCCTGACCTCGGAGCAGATCGTCTCGCGCCTGTCGGACGACGGCGTCCTGATCGGCGACGTGCGGCAGATTCCGCGTGAAGGGACGTTGCTGCCCGATACCTATAATTTCACCCGCGGCGTGACCCGCGAGCAGCTGCTGGCGCGCATGCAGCAGGCGCAGCAGCGCTTGGTCAAGGAGATCTGGGATCACCGCTCTCCGGATTTGCCGCTCAAGTCGCCCGACCAGCTCGTCGTTCTCGCCTCGATCATCGAGAAGGAGACCGGCAAGGCCGATGAGCGCACGCGCGTCGCCGCCGTCTTCATCAATCGCTTGAAGCAGAACATGAAGCTGCAATCCGACCCGACGATCATCTACGGCCTGGTCGGCGGCAAGGGCACGCTCGGCCGGCCGATCTCGAAAACCGAGATCGAGCAGCCGACGCCGTACAATACTTATGTCATCACCGGCCTGCCGCCGGGGCCGATCAGCAATCCGGGCCGGGCGTCGCTCGAAGCCGCCGCCAACCCGGCGCGCACGCGCGAGCTCTACTTCGTCGCCGACGGCACCGGCGGGCATGCTTTCGCCGAGACCTACGAGCAGCATCAAAAGAACGTGGCGCGGTTGCGCGCCATGGAGACCGATCAGAAAGACCAGGCGCCGCTCGACGCGCAGATGACGCCGGCGGCGGGCACGTCCGCCACGGCACCCGCGGGCGCGCCGCGTTCTCCGGCAAAGCCCCGCCCGCAAAGCCCGTCTGCGCCGCCTGCCCGCTGAGCGCGGGCGGACTCAATAGGGTTCAAGCGCACTTGTGACTGTACGGGGCCGCCGTTAAGTTCGGCCGCGATATCGATTCATTTGTTGTCATTGCCGCCGAACCGGGGGACTCGTTTTCATGGCGCCGACCACTGCGCAGACGACGGCGCTTTCGAGCATGACCGGATTTGCTCGCGGCCATGGCGTGTCCGGTCCTTACGCCTGGGCCTGGGAGATCAAATCGGTCAACGGCAAGGGGCTCGATCTGCGGCTGCGCACGCCGCCGGGCTGGGACGCGATCGAAGTGCCGGTGCGGGCGCGCGCTGCCGAAGCGCTGGCGCGCGGCTCGGTGCAGGCCAATCTGACGGTCGAACGCAGCGGTGCCGCGCCGGTCGTCCGCGTCAACGCCGCCGTGCTCGACGCGGTGCTGGCGGCGATGAAACAGCTCGCGCCGAAGGTCGAAGCGTCGCCGCCGACCTTGGACGGACTGCTCGCGCTCAAGGGCGTGATCGAAGTCAGCGAATCCGAAGAGCGCGAAGATGAACGGCGCGACGCCGAGGCGGCCGTCATCGCCGGCTTTGGCAGCGTGATCGGCGCGCTCGGCGAGATGCGCCGCCATGAAGGCGCCGCGCTCGGCCGCGTGCTGTCGGCGCGGCTCGACGAGATCGCAAAGCTCGCCGAGCGCGCCGACAAATCGCCGGCGCGCCAGCCCGACTCGATCCGGGCGCGGTTGACCGAACAGATCGCAACGCTGCTCGATCAGTCGGAGCGCTTCGACCGCGACCGGCTGCATCAGGAAGCGATCATGCTGGCGTCCAAGGCCGACGTGCGCGAAGAGCTCGATCGTCTTGCAGCGCATGTCGCGCAGGCGCGGCATCTGATCGGGCAGGGCGGCGCCGTCGGCCGCCGCCTCGATTTTCTTGCGCAGGAATTCAACCGCGAAGCCAATACGCTGTGCGCCAAAGCCAATGACGTCGAGCTGACCAATATCGGGCTCGAGCTCAAAGTCGCGGTCGAGCAATTCCGCGAGCAAGTGCAGAACGTGGAATAGACCGGGACATCATGGCTGGCGCCAAAAAAAATCAGAAGAAAGTCGCGCGCCGCGGCCTGATGTTCGTGCTGTCGTCCCCGTCGGGCGCCGGCAAGACCACGTTGTCGCGTCTGCTGTTGAAAGCGGACCGCAAGATCGCGCTGTCGGTCTCGGTGACGACACGGCCGAAACGGCCCGGCGAGATCGACGGGCGCGACTATCATTTCATCGACCGTGCGCGGTTCGACGCCATGGTCAGAAAGAATGAATTGCTCGAATGGGCGCAAGTGTTCGGCAATTTCTACGGCACGCCGCGCCGGCCCGTGGTCAAGGCGCTGGAGGATGGCCGCGACGTGCTGTTCGACATCGACTGGCAGGGCACACAACAGCTGCGCGAGAGGGCGCGCGACGATCTGGTGAGCGTATTCATTCTGCCGCCGACAGTGAGAGAATTGGAACGGCGTCTCAAAAGCCGCGCGCAGGATACCAAGGCCGTGATCGGCGCTCGCATGGCCAAAGCCGGCGATGAGATGAGCCACTGGCCGGAATATGACTATGTCATCGTCAACCACAACAAGGACGAGGCCTTCGCCGAGGTGCGCTCCATCCTCGCCGCCGAGCGGCTCAAACGCGAGCGGCAGATCGGCCTGTCTGGCTTCGTGCGCGCGCTGCAGGCGAAGCTGTAAACCGAGGCGGTCTAACACGCCAATACGGTGCGGCCGACGACGCGGCCGGCGCGCAGCGCCTCGAGCGACGCCTGCGCGTCCTTGAGCGGACGGTCGTGCGTCGGAATGGTCGCGAGCTTGCCGGTGCGCGCCAGATCGATGAGTTCGCGGGCCTCCGCGAGCGTGCCGGTGAGCGAGCCTTCGATGGTCATGGCCTTGATCGGGATCATGGCGGCGGCGATCGAGAAATTGCCGCCGAGGAGTCCCGTCACCACGACCTTGCCGCCGCGCGCGAGGACGCTGGTGGCAAATTGCAGCGACTTGTCGGAGCCGACGAAATCGCAGACCGCCAAAAGGCCGCCGGTCGCCGCCATGACGGCGCGGCGCGCTTCGCGGTCGGACGGATCGAAGGCCTGTGCCGCACCGGCCGCGAGCGCGGCCGCGCGCTTCTCCGCGTCGATATCGGCGACGAGCGGCGCTCGACCAAACAGCACGCGCGCGATCGCCAGCCCCATCATGCCGACCCCGCCGAGCCCGATCAGCAGCACCGGGGCATCTTTGCCGTGCGCGGCGAGCCGTTTGAGCGGCCCATAGGCGGTCAGCCCCGAGCACATCAGCGGGCCGGCAAAGAACGGCGACAGCGGCGCGTAATCGAGCAGATAACGCGGATGCGGCACCAGCACGTGGGTGGCGTAGCCGCCGTCGACGGCGACGCCGAGATGATGATGATCGGAGCACAGATTCTCGTTGCCGGCGCGGCAGGCCGCACATTTGCCGCAGCCGATCCAGGGATAGACCGCCACATGGCTGCCGATGACCGCACCATCGGCTTGTTCGCCGGCCGCTTCGATCACGCCCGCAATCTCGTGGCCGAGGGTGAACGGCAGCGCGCGGTCTTTCGTAATGTCGAGCTGGCGGCCGCCGCCGAGGTCGAAATGACCGTCCTGGATATGCAGGTCGGAATGGCAGACGCCGCAGCATGCGACGCGGACAAGGACTTCGCTACCGTGCGGTTGGGGAAGCTCGGCGACGGTCTCGCACAGCGGCTGGCCGTAAGCGATGAGCGACTGGCGGTGAAATTGCGGCATGCGCGCGGCCATGGGTGCTGTGACGGCTGCGAGTCAGGAGCGATGCCGGGCATCATGCCCCCAGACCCCGGTCCGATTCAATTGGATCGGGAGCGAGCGGCGGCGAGCGCTTGCGCCAGCGCTACAAACCCGGACACCGGGATGTCCTCGGCCCGCGCTGTCGGCTCGAGCCTCGCGGCGTCGAGGAGGGTCGTGGCATCGGTGCCGAGCGAACGCAGGCTTTGCCGCAGCATTTTGCGGCGCTGGCCGAACGCGGCCTGGGTGACCTTTTCGAGGAGCGCGCGGTCGCACGGCAATGGCGCGGCGCGCGGCACCAGGCGCACGATCGAAGACGTCACTTTCGGCGGCGGCACGAAGGCCGAAGCATTGACGTCGAACATGATGCGCGCCTCGCAGCGCCACTGTGCGAGAACGGACAGCCGGCCGTAATTCTTCGAGCCGGGCTGCGCCACGATGCGTTCGGCGACTTCGCGCTGGAACATCAGCACCGCGCAATCGTACCACGGCGGCCACGGCTCGATGCCGAGCCACGAGACCAGCAGCACGGTCGCGATATTGTAGGGCAGGTTGGCGACAATGCGGGCCGGACCGTGCTGCAGGCGCGGCGCCGGATCGAATGTCAACGCATCGGCGGCGACGATATCGAGCCGCTCCGGATAAAGCGCGGCGATCTCCTGCAAGGCCGCGATGGCGCGGTCGTCGCGTTCGACGGCGATGACGCGCGCGGCACCGAGCGCCAACAGTGCGCGCGTGAGGCCGCCGGGTCCGGGTCCGACCTCGAACACGGTGGCGCCTTCGAGCGGCCCCGCGGCGCGGGCGATACGTGCGGCAAGATTGAGGTCGAACAAAAAGTTCTGGCCGAGCGATTTCTTGGCGGCGAGGCCATGCCGGCGGATGACGTGCCGCAGCGGCGGCAGGCTGTCGTGCGCGCCGCTCACGATACCGGCAGACGCTCGGCGCTCGTTGCGGCCGCAAGGCGTTTCGCCAGCCGCAGCGCCGCGATCAGGCTCGCCGGATCGGCGGTGCCGGTACCGGCAATGTCGAACGCCGTGCCGTGATCCGGCGAAGTGCGCACGAAAGGCAGCCCGAGAGTGACATTGACGGCGTGATCGAAGGCAAGTGTCTTGATCGGGATCAGGGCCTGGTCGTGATACATGCACAAAGCCGCGTCGTAGCCGGCGCGCGCCTTTTCGTGGAACAGCGAATCCGCCGGCAGCGGTCCCTTGGCGTCGATGCCTTCGGCGACGAGGCGCGCCACGGCCGGGGCGACGATCGCCTCGTCTTCTGCGCCGAGATTGCCCGCTTCGCCGGCGTGCGGATTGAGGCCGGCAATCACCAGCCGCGGCCGCCGCAGGCCGAACCGCTGCGCCAGATCGCGCGCGACAATGCGGCCGGTCTCGACGATGAGTTCGGCCGAGAGCTGCGCAAAGATGTCTTTGAGCGGCAGATGGATGGTCACCGGCACGACGGCAAGCTCCGGCGACCACAGCATCATCACCGGGCGCAGCGCCTTGCCGGTCGCTTCCTGCGTCAGCTTGGCCAGGAATTCGGTATGGCCCGGTTCGGCGAAACCCCAATTGTAGAGCACATTCTTGGCGATCGGATTGGTGACCACCGCGGCCGCCGCGCCGCTCAGCACGTCGGCGACGGCACGGCGGATCGAGGCGATGGCGGCCGGCGCGCTTGACGAGTCCGGATGTCCGGATTCGGCCGTGACCGTGACGTCGAGCGGAACGACCGGCAGCGCATTGCCAAAGCTTGCGCCGGCAGCCTCCGCCGTCACCGTGACGATCGGCACGTCAAGGCCGAGTTGGTGCGCGCGTCGGTGCAGAAAGTCCGGGTCGGCCACCATGTAGAAGGGCGCAAGGTCGAGTTCGGCGCGGCGGCGCCAAATCGCCAAAGCGAGGTCGGGGCCGATGCCGGCGGGTTCGCCGAGGGTCAATGCGAGAGCTTGCACATGCGTCTTCTAGCGCATGACCGGGACGAACGAAAATAGCCTCGCCGTGGCGCTATCCGAGACGGCGATCAGGTCCCGATGGCGTCAGCGCCGGTTGACGCCGGGCCGGCCGGCCGCGCTCGCGGTGTCGGCCTGCTGCGGCTCCTTGTATTCGATCATCGCCTGCTGGCGCAGTTCTGCCAGATAGCGCTTGGCCTTGGCGCCGAATTTCTGTTCGAACAGCTGGGCGCGCATTTTCTGCATGCCCGGCGAGTCGTTTTTGCTCTCGCGCTTCGAGCAGACTGCGAACATCTGGATGCCCTCGGAGGTCTGTTCGGGCGGCGTCAGGTGGCCGAGATCGGTGCTGTCGAGGATTTTGCGAATGTCATCGGAAAAATCCGCCGACGATTTGCTGACCGGATCGCGCACCGCGACCTCGCGCAGCGCGCGGGCGAAGGAGATGCCGGAATTGCAATCGGCGAAACGGGCGCGCAAGGCCTCCGCTTCTTTCTTGCGGGCGTCGAAAGCCGAATCGGGGGAGCCGCGCGGCACCACGAGCAGTACGGGCCGCAGGATATATTCGTAGCCGACCTGGTTGGCGTCGGCGGCATCGTGCAGATGCATCTGGGCTTCGACGTCGCTGTCGGGGATTTCGAGGCTCGCCTTGTAGCGGCCGCGCACCAGGCTGTTCCAGGCCATCTGCGCCCGCAGCTTGTGCTTGAGCGTGGCGGCGCTCGCCCCGCCGCTGACCAGGATCTGCGTTAGTTTCTGCGAGTCGATATTCATGTTGGACGCGACGGTGTTGAAAGCGTCGTTGACGTCGGCATCCGAGGGGTCGATGGTGTAGCGCTTGGCCTCCCGGATCTCCAACGTCTCGTCGATGAGCCCGTCGATCACTTCCTGGCGCGTCGGCGTCCGGTGCGTGCTCATGGCGATGAATTTCGTGCGCTGTTCGATGTCGAGCGCGGTGATCGGCTGGCCGTCGACAAGCAGCACGACTTCCTGTGCACGGGCCACGGTGCCGTGCATCGGCGCGAAGGCGAGCGCGCCCAACAGGACCAGCGCGGCCCTTGCCGCGGCGCCATGGCGGGCGCGGACCCGGATCTGCGACATCGCTTGTTGTTCTCCCTCAATCGCCGGCACGACGCCGGTCGGTACCTCCTGGGCCCCGCATTCACGCCCGATCATTGTTGCAACCTGCGGCAAAATTTAGAAAGTCGAGGCGATGGGGGCTAGGACATCTGGTCCCAGGGTCCGCAGGCTGAACTGGAACATGAACGTGTTGTCGCGGACCGGAGGCTGCGTCGGGGTATAGGTGAAGCCCTGTAGCCAGTTAATCGACATCATGAAGCAATCGTCCACATAGCCGACGCCGATCCGCGTCTGGTCGAATTGGCTATTCGCCAGGTCGTAGCGCGCCGAGCCGAGCACGATCCAGTTCGCCGTCACCTTGAACGAGGCGCCGCCGAGAATGCCCTCGCGCCGGGTCAGGAAACCGAGCGCAGGCTGCGCGGCGTAGTCGCCGTAGAGCATCTGCAGGGTCCAGCGGTCGAAATTGGCCCGGCTTTCGAATTCGAGGCGTTGCGGCGTGAATGTGGCTTCATCGAAGCGCCCGCGCGCCGCGAATGTGTAGACCGCGTTCGGCTGATAGGTGACGCCGCCGACATAGTCCGAAGCCGCCTTGTTGAGGCCGCTATCCAAGCCGGTATTGGTGATATCGCCCACCGCGAACGAGTTCTGCCCGAACAGCGAGTAGGATTGTCCGAACAGCACGTTGAGCGAACCGGCCCGGTTGATCTGCGCGGTGTACTGAAAGCCGACATTGGCGCGGCTGCCGCCTTCGACGCGGTCATAGCCGGAATATTTGTCGATCGAGAACAGGTTGGTGTCGCTGAACACCAGGCTCTGGGCATCTTCGTTGGGGAATTTGCCGATATCTGTCTCGTTCGGCCGGATGATCACCTGCGCGATCGGTTGAATCGTTTGGGTGCCCCACGACTCCACGTCGACGAACGGATAGCGATATTCGACGCCGACGGCCGGCATGGCGCGGACCAGCGAGCTGTCGCCGGTCGAGATGAAGTTCGACACGCCGGGCTGATTGTTGACCTCGAGCTCGGCGACATCGCCGCGCAACTGCATGAACGGCGTAATCATCTGGCCGTTGTCGGTCACGAGCGTGCGCCGCCAATCCGCCTGCGCGGAGAAGCGCGTATAGTTGCCGGGGATGGCCCGCAACAGACAATTGCCCGGGATCGCCGTATCGGCCGTCGGGCTCGAACAGCCGCCGCCGGCGGCCGCGGCCGTGTTGATGGCATCGAACTCCGCCTGCTGGCGAGTCAGGCTGGTCAGGTTGAACTTGTAGCTGAACTCGCCGCCCAACACCTGCTGCTTGAGCACGTTGGAGTAATCGAGCACGGGGTGGATGACCGGAATCTGTCCCTGATTGTCGAGCTCGGAAAAGCCCTGATAGTACATCGCGCGAACGTCGAAATAGCTGCGGTCGCCGGCGCCGGTCAGATAGAGCTGCGACACGCCGGCCGAGGCCAATCCGGTTTGAAACGGATCGAACGAGCCGGCGATGGAGTTGAGCTGATAGTCCTGCAGGAATTGGCTGTCGGTCATGAGAAGACCGGTCCATCCCCAGGTCCATTTGTCGTTGATTGCGAATTGTCCCGCGGACTGAATGACGCCGCGGAAGGTCTGGGCGGTTGGGCTGTTAGGTCCGTCGCGGCCGGCGAAGTAGCCCGGGTCCTGCTGGAAGATGCCGGCAGCTCGGATCGAATAGGAGCCGTTGAGCAGGCGATGCCGCCATTCGCCGTCGAACAAGACGCCCTGCTTGGTCGTGATCATGGTGCCGAGCGTGACGTCGTAATTGGGCGCCAGTGCCCAGAAATATTTCGGCTCGAAACCGTAACCGAACTGTGATGTGCCAAACGACATTTCCGGAAACAGAAAGCCGCTCTTGCGCTTCACGGTCGGATCGGGCGTCGACATGAAGGGGATATAGGCGAGCGGGACACCGAAGAATTCGACGCGGGCATCCTCGAAATACAGCATCTTCTCGCCCTCATCGTGGATGATGCGGGCGGCCTGCACTTGCCACAGCGGCGGCTTCTTCGGGTCGTTCTTACACGGCTCGCAGGCGGTGTAGACGCCGTTCTGCAGTACCGTGTAGTTGCCCTTGGAGCGGTCGGCGCGCGCCGCGGCAAAGCGCGTGTCTTCGGGGGTCTCCAGGCGCAGCGAATCGACGAATCCGTCGCGATAGTCGTCGGTCAGGTCGATCTTCTGGCCGTAGGTGATTTTGCCGTCCGGTTCGGTCAGCCGGACATTGCCTTCCGCCACCAGCCGCTTGGTCTTCTCGTCGTAGGTGACCTGGTCGGCCTCGATCGTCGCGCCGCCGTAATAAATCTGCACGTTGCCGACGGCGGCGACCGAGTTGTTGGTGTAGTCGTACCGGATCTCGGTCGCCTGCACCAGCATCGGCTGGTTCTTCGGCGGTGCCGGCGGCTTCGGCGGCGGCGGCGGCCGCGGCGTGAAGCGCAGAAGACTGCCCGGCGGGCCGTCCGACCCCGAGCCCTGAAGCATCTGCGCGTCTTGCGCTGAGGCGCGCGGTATCAGCACCGCGCTCGCCAGACATAGCCCGAGCGCAGCGAGAGCTGTCGCACTCACTCGGACGCCACGACTCAGACTTGGACAGAGAGGGCTACGCCGACGCGCCACTATCCGTCCTCCTGGTACAACAACGCGACGAACCCAGTGAGGCCCCCGACAATTGCAGGAATCCATGCCGCCGCGATTGGCGACATGAGTTCGGACTTGCTCATATCCTCCGTGATCTTCGACAGGACGAACAGCAGAAAGCCGGCGGTGATACCGCTCAAGACCATCTTTTGCACGCCGCCGAATCGGAAGAAGCGCAGACTAACGGACGCCGCCAACATCACCATCGCGGCAAGCAGGAAAGGACGCGCCAGAAGGAGCTGATATTGCAGCCGATAGCCCGCCGCGCCAAGCCCGGCGCGGTCCGCCATGTCGATATATGTTGGGAGTTGCCAGAACGGCACAGTTTCCGGCGTGGCAAAGCTTTCGCGCACCTGTTCGAGCGTCAGATTGGTGGCGACCCGATAGCTGTCCTCGATATCGGGCGCCTTGCCGCTCGAATAGACACGCGCTTCATTGAGTTGCCAATAGCCCTGTTGCAGCGAAGCGCTCTTTGCCTCGATGCGCGTCTCGAAATGGCCCGCGCTGTCGAAAGTATAGACGGTGACGCCGCCGAGGACGGCGCCTTGCTCCTGGCTCGAATTGGCATTGATGATCGCCGCGCCGTCAGCGCTCTTTTGCCGGACCCAAAAACCCGACACGTTCTCCTGCAGTGCCGACATGTTCTCGCCCAGCATGTCGGCTTCGAGGCGCTTGGAGCGCTCGTGCAGCACGGCGGCCACGGGATTATAGACCGTGGTCGCGGCGACGCCGAATATGAAAGCGGCGATCATCGCCGGTGCCACAAATTGCCAGGCCGAAACCCCGGCGGCGCGCGCCACCACGAGTTCGAGGCGCCGCGACAGCGACAGATAACACGACATTGCGCCGACCAGCACCGAGAACGGCATGATGCGCTCGGTGAGCTGCGGCACGCGATACATCGAGATTTTCGCCAATATCCACGGCGTCGCATTGGGCCAATCGGCGCCGCGCCGCATCAGCTCGACGTAGTCGATCATCGCCGCCAGCGCGACGACGCCGATAAACGAGCCGACGACCGAGCTGAGGAAGCGCATGCCGAAGTAGCGCGAGAGCGTACCGCCGATGACCATGTGCGCTCCTCTAGCTCGTTGCCTTGGCGATACGATCGGTGATCGCGGTTGCGACTTTGGACACCGCGGCCGCAGGCTCGACCGCGCGGCCACGGCCGATCTGCCACAGGCCGGCGCCGATCGCTCCGAACAGCGCGATGTACTGCAGGGAAAGAACCGCCGGCACGCGGACGCCGACGATCACGCTGACGAAGCCGACAAGACGCAGCACCGCGATGGTCCCGATCATGCCCATCAGCGCCAGCGAGCGGCTTTGCCGGGTGGTCTGAGGCGGCCCGAGAAAGGCGAAGGCGACGATGACAAAGGCGAGCGGGTAGAGCGGCGTGGACAGCCGGTCATGCAGCTCGGAAAGATATTCGTCCGATTGTGTCGCGTAGACCGGGTCGTCGGGTTTCGGCCACATCAGGTCCCAGATGTATTTTTCGCGCACGGTATAGACCACGTTCTGAGCGCCGCCGGTGAATTGCGACAGGTCGAACGCGTAGCGGTCGAAGACGATGATGCGCGGATCGCGTTGTCCGGCTTCCAGCCGCTGAATGCTGCCGCCCTGGAGCACCAGAAACGAGCCCCGGTCGTTTTTCACGATCTCGCCTTGCTCGGCGAGATAGGTTGCATGCTCGTTGGGGTCGCGGCGGTCGTCGACAAAAATGCCGACCAGAAGTCCGTTCTGGCGGCGGTCGGCGATGTGGAAGGTGAGGTTGCCGCCGACCGTGGTGAAACGGCCGGGCTGCACGATGTTGGTGAGGATGTCGGCGCGCACCTGAGCGCTCCAGTCGCGCAAGGCACGCAAGCTCAGCGGCGAAATGTAAGCGGCGATCACCGCGAGACAGACCGAAACGACCGCCGCCGCGACAAGGAACGGGCGCAGCAGCACCCAAGGCGAAATGCCAGCGGCATTCATCACGATGATTTCGGAATCCGAGCTCAGCTTGTTGATCACGTGCGCCGAAGCCATGACCAGCGCGATCGGCGCGATCATCATGACCAGGAGCGGAATGATCAGCCCGGTAATGCCGACGAAGACCAGCAGCGTCTGCCGCTGGCTCGTGATCAGGTCGAATTCGCGCATGGCCTGCGTGAACCAGATCACGACCGTCAGGCTGACGAGGGCGATCAGGAACGCGCCCATGGTGGCGCGAAATATGTAGCGGCCGATCGACCCCATCGGTCTCAATTTCCCCACCCACCGGCACGCGCGATCACGGCACCGCCCCTCGGCGCCATATCGCCCTGCGGGCCGGACTCCCCAGAGCAGCTATTTTCATGCGGTGACAAAGTGGCTTCGCCAAGGCAAAGCTATTGAATATGCACACTAAAGCGTTAATACGGCCGTTTGATAAAGGTAGTGGCAAAAAGCCCACGCTTCGGTCCGAAACGGCGGGCTTTGCATGGCCTTGCGGTCCGGGCCATAACCTGCCGGGTTGGCTTGGTTTCCCGACTTGGTACCGGATTGGCTGGGGATTCGCGTCAGGGTTCGGCTTGTCGCTCAGCCGTCGCAATGCCAAGACGTTTCCGGTCAGGACGCCAAAAACGTTCGCTAACTGATCCCAAGCGTTCCCTTTGTGGTCCATCCGGGCTTGGAAACATTGAGTGCGGAAGGGTTCTCGAGGGGTAATTTCCGTGGTCTTCCACAAATCGATCAGCCAAAGATTGCAGCCAAGGATTGCCTGATGCCCGCCGTGCTCAAATTCGGGTTTACCCCGTTCGCGCGTCCGCGCGGAGTTCTCGTTGTGTTCTGCGAAGAAAATTTGAAATTCGGTCCGGCGACCCAACGGATCTTGACGCCGCTCGGCGATCTGGTCCGCCGCGCATCGGCCGCCGATCGCTTCACCGGCAAACAGGGATCGAGCCTCGACATCATCGCGCCGTCCGGCCTGAACGTACCCAGAGTAGTGGTGATCGGCGTCGGCAAGGAAAGCGAGCTTAAGCCGCGCGACATCGTCAAGCTCGGCGGCGTCGCCATGGGCAAAGTGCCGGCCGCGGCGCCGACCGCGACGATTTTTGGCGAATTCGGATCCGGTCCGTTGAAGGCGAATCAAGTTGCCGAACTGGCGCTCGGTGCGCGCCTGCGCGCCTATACGTTTGATCAGTACAAGACCAAGCGCAAGGACGACGACGCGCGGCCGGACAAGATCGAGGTCAATTTCGGCTGCGCCGGGCCGGCGGCGGTCCAAAAGGCCTGGGCGAAATCTTCGGCGATCGGCGAAAGCGTCGCGTTCGCGCGCGATCTCGTCAATGAACCTGCCAACGTGCTCTTTCCCGGCGAATTCGCTCGCCGCGCCTCCGGCCTGTCGAAACTCGGGGTCACTGTCGAAGTGCTTGATGTGCCCGCCATGCGCAGGCTCGGCATGGGCGCGCTGCTCGGCGTCGGCCAAGGCTCGGCTCACGATTCGCGGCTTGTCGTCATGCGCTGGAACGGCGGCAAGCGCGGCAGCGAGCCGGTCGCCTTCATCGGCAAAGGCGTGTGCTTCGACACCGGCGGCATCTCGATCAAGCCGGCCGCGGGCATGGAGGACATGAAAGGCGACATGGCGGGCGCCGCTTGCGTCGTCGGTGTGATGCGCGCGCTCGCCGCGCGCAAGGCCAAGGTCAATGCGGTGGGCGCCATCGGCCTCGTCGAGAACATGCCCGACGGCAAGGCGCAGCGGCCGGGCGACATCGTCAAGACGATGTCCGGGCAGACCATCGAGATCATCAATACCGACGCCGAAGGCCGGCTCGTGCTCGCTGACGTGCTGCACTACGTCAACAAGCGCTTCAAGCCGAAATTCATGGTCAATCTGGCGACGCTGACCGGCGCCATCATCGTTGCGCTTGGCCAGGAATATGCCGGCATGTTCTCCAACGACGACAAACTGTCGGAGCGGCTCGCCAAATGCGGCGAGGCGATCGGCGAGCGGGTGTGGCGCATGCCGCTCGGTCCAGAATACGACAAGATGATCGATTCAAAATTCGCCGACATGAAGAACACCGGCGGCCGCTGGGGCGGCGCGATCACGGCGGCGCAATTGCTGCAACGTTTTGTCGGCAAGACGCCGTGGGCGCATCTCGACATTGCCGGCACCGCGATGGGATCGCCGCAAACCGAGATCAACAAGAGCTGGGCCTCGGGCTGGGGCGTGCGGCTGCTCGATCATCTGGTCGAGGAATATTACGAGCGCTGAGGGCGGCGGCATGACCGAGGTCCTGTTCTATCATCTCAAGGGCCAGACGCCGGAACAGGTGCTGCCGGCGCTGTTGCAAAAATCGCTCGAGCGCGGCTGGCGCGTCGTCGTGCAGGCCGCGTCGGAGGAGCGCGTCGAAGCGCTGGACGCGCATTTGTGGACCTGGCGCGACGACAGCTTCCTGCCGCACGGAACGGCGCGCGATGCGCAGGCCGCCGAGCAGCCGATCGTGCTCACCGCGGGCGAGGAAAACCCCAATCACGCCGCGGTCCGTTTCCTCGTCGACGGCACCGAACTGCCCGAAAATGCCTCCGGTTACCAACGTATCGTCATGCTGTTCGACGGCGACGATCCCGACGCCGTCGAGGCCGCTCGCGCCCGCTGGAGCAGGGCCAAAGCCGAGGGTGCCGAGGTCACTTACTGGCGTGCCGACGAGAACGGCCGATGGCAGCGTCAAGGGTAACCAAAACCGCCTATAAAATTAAATCAACAGACCTGTCTAAGATATTGAAAAAGCGGTGTTCTGCCGATCTTAATCATCCGGCCGTTCGAGGCCTGCAAAGTGCCTTTGGAAGCATTATATTTTTTGCTCATTTGTTAGATCGGATGATATAGTTGGTTCCATGAACAGGCGTTTAGTAAAGAAGAAACGGCCGGCCAAAGCGAGTCCGAAGGCAGGTCGGAGTCAAACGGCTCGCAAGGCGTCCTCTCGCGTTGCGGCTTCGCGCAAGACTGCCTCGCGTCAAGCGGCCAAGAAATCGACCGCCGCAAGGACGCTCAAAGCTTCCGCTGCCAAGGCCTCGACCGCCACCAAGAAATCGGCGCTGACGAAAGTGTCGGGCGCGACCAAAGTCGTTGCGGCATTGCCGGCATCCGTCGTGGTGAAGGCCGTGGCCGTGAAGGCCGCGGTCGTACAGCTTCCCGCCGACGAGCAGATCGTTTCGCGTGAGGTTGCGGCCATCTCCGTCGCCGAAGTGGCGGCGCTGAGTCCGCCGGTGCGCGCCCATAAATTCCGCGTCGGCCAGACCGTGTCGTATACATCGAGCCCGATCAGCCGGCCGGGCGCGAGCGGCAGCTATCAGGTGGTGCGGCTGCTGCCGTCCGACGGCGATGATTATCAGTACCGCATCAAAAATCCGGGCGAGGCTTTCGAGCGCGTCGCCAAGGAGAGCCAACTCGAGCTGGACCATTAAGGTTCTGACAGCTCCAGGCCGCGGCGGCGCCACAGTTTGCTGCGATAGAATCGCAGCACGGAGATGGCCGCGCGGTGGGCTTGTTGCGGCGGCCGGCCGACGCGAAAACGGCGGCTTGGGGGGCAGGGATTGATGTTCGGCCTTGATCCCGACATCGGCAATTCGGCAGTTCGGCTGTGGATCGCGGCGGGATCGGCTGCGCTTCTCGTTTTCATCTGCGTGCTCGCTTTCGACTGGACGCGCACCCGGACCCTTGCGCGGGTCAGCGCCATTGTGATCGGCGCGGTTCTCGGCGGCACGCTGGCCTGGTCCTTCCTCAACATGGCCGGCGAGCGCGACCGCAGCACCGAGCGGCGCGCGCTCGAAACCCGCGTGGCCGCGCTCAACGTTCAAGTTCTGGCGCCGGGTTCGCCGCTGCCCTGTCTCGACGCGCTTTCCGGCGACAGTGTCGAAGTCGCGTGCGAGAAGGCGCTGTTTGCAACGCCGGCGACCGTCGCCATGGCGGAAAGCTACGTCGCGGCGCGGCTCGCTCTGCTGGCCGACATGAATGCCTATGCGCGACACGGTGGCGGCGATATCGATGACATCCTGTTGCCGTTGCGGCGCGGGCTCGAAACCGATCGCTTCGGCTTTGTCGCGCACATGCTCCAGGTGCGCGACGGCTGCACCAGCAATCGCTGCCCGGCGCTGTCGCTGCTGCACGATCCGAGCAGGGTGAGAGGCAATCTGGTCAACGGCACGCTTGATCATTATCTCGATCGCTACGTCGCGCTGTGGGCGCAGGCGCCGGGCCCGACGGTCGCCGACACCGGCGCGGCGCCGACGGCAGTCGCCGCGCAAACCGGCGAGCCCGCGCCGCCGCGCAAAAGCGTGCTCAATATCGAGTTCCCGTCCGCGGATTCCATTCCCGCCGTCAGCATCATGAATCCGGAGCCGAAAGGCCCGGTGACGCCGGCAAGTGCGACTGCCGCCGTCGAGGCTGGCCAGCAATCGAGCGCCAAGGTGGTCGGGCCGCAGCGCATGCCGCCGATGCCCGGCACGCCCGCGGCGACGGCATCGCGCGAGCGGGAGACCCCGGCCAAAGGCAAGCGCAGGCAAGCCGCCAATCCGCCGCCTGCCCGAACCGCCGCGCAGGCGCCGCCGCCAGCCGCTCCGCCGGTTGATCCGGTTTGGTCTCCGGGCGCCACGCTCGCCTCGCCGCAGCCGGCAGCGGGTGCGGCAGCGAGCGCATCTGTCGCCGGCGCGGCCGCGGCCGGTGCGCCCGCGGCCAGCGCGCCGGCAGCGAGTTCCGGACCGGCCGGCGTGCCGCTCGCCGGCATGCCGGTCCAGCTCGCGCCCTACACCTCGGCGCCGCCGCACTAGCGACGTCACATCGGCCGATTTGAACATCGCCGCCCACAGCGCGGCGACCCCACTGGCGAGCGTTCTCAGGCCCGCTAGGATGCGCGGATCATGCCCAGCTCCGCATCCAGCGCCATGTTCGCGTCCGTCCTCATCGCCAATCGCGGCGAAATCGCGTGCCGCATCGCGCGCACCGCCAAGCGCCTCGGCATGCGCACCGTCGCCGTCTATTCGACGGCGGACGAGGGCGCGCTGCACATGCGGCTCTGCGACGAGGCCTATCTGATCGGCAAAGCCGAGCCGCGCGAGAGCTATCTCAACATCGCGCGCATGATCGAGACCGCGAAGAAAGCGAACGCCCAGTGCATTCATCCGGGCTACGGCTTTCTCTCCGAGAACGCGGAATTCGCCGAGGCGTGCGCCAGGAGCAACATCGTCTTCGTCGGCCCGCCGGCGGCGGCGATCCGCGCCATGGGGCAGAAAGACCAGGCCAAGGCGCTGATGGAGAAGGCGCGCGTGCCGATCGTGCCCGGCTATCACGGCGAGCGGCAGGACGCGAAATTCCTCAAGGAGAAAGCCTACGAGCTCGGCTATCCGGTCTTGATCAAGCCTTCGGCAGGCGGCGGCGGGCGCGGCATGCGTCGTGTCGACAAGCATGCCGATTTCGACGCCGCGCTCGACGGCGCTATTCGCGAAAGCACGACGGCTTTCGGTTCCGGCCGCATCCTGATCGAGAAATACATCGTCGCGCCGCGGCATATCGAATTCCAGATTTTCGCCGACGGCCACGGCAATACGATCCATCTCGGCGAGCGCGACTGCTCGCTGCAGCGGCGGCACCAGAAGGTGATCGAGGAAGCGCCGGCGCCCGGCATGACCGCGCAACTGCGGGCGCAGATCGGTGCGGCGGCCGTCGCCGCGGCCAAGGCGGTCGATTATCGCGGCGCCGGCACCGTCGAGTTCGTCGCCGACGGCAGCAAAGGGCTTTCCGCCGATGCCATCTGGTTCATCGAGATGAACACCAGGCTCCAGGTCGAGCATCCGGTGACCGAAGCTGTCACCGGGCTCGATCTCGTCGAGTGGCAGTTGCGCGTCGCCGCCGGCGAAAGCTTGCCGCTTGCGCAAGACGCCGTTCGCCTCGACGGCCATGCCGTGGAGGCGCGCATTTATGCCGAGGATCCGGAACACAATTTTCTGCCCTCGACGGGCCCGATCGTGGGCATGCAGTTGCCGCACGACATCCGCATCGACACCGGCGTTGCCGCGGGCGGGCAGGTTTCGCCCTATTACGATGCGATGATCGCCAAGCTCATTGCGCATGCCCCGTCCCGGCAGGCGGCGCTCGATCGGCTGGCGCACGCGCTCGACCGCACGCTGATTGCCG
>DATJLN010000060.1:0-68872 GCA_035509535.1 Xanthobacteraceae bacterium
ATGAGCGAGAGCCGCGCCCAGGCGATGCACGACTGCAACATGAAGGCGCAGCCGTACAATTTCAGCACCTGGCAGACCATGCAGTTCTCGATCTACAACGGCTGCATGGTCGAGCACGGCCAGCAGCCGTAAGCGCTGCCCCCCGTCGACAATGCCACGGCGGCCGACGGGCGCTGCCCCGCCGGCCGCCGTTCTTATCCGAAAGGAAGTCTAGGCCTTGCGCTTCTTCGCCGCGGCGCGTGCGTCGGCGATGATCTGCTTGAACACTTTCATCTCGACCACGCCTGGCACGCGGAACGTGCCGACGATGAAGCCGGGCGTGCCCTGAAAGCCGAAGGCATCGGCCTGGTCGTTGTTGCGGATCAACAGATCCTCGATGGTCTTCTGGTGCGCCTGCAGATCAAGCTTGGCCTTGTCGACATCGACGCCGGCCTTGGTCAAAAGGTCGGCAATATTGGCGTCGGTCAATTTCTCGGTGGCGCCGATCAGGGCATCGTGCGCCTCCTGGTATTTGCCCTGGTATTTCGCCGCGAGCGCCAGTTTCGCCGCCGACGTCGAAACATCGCCGAAGATCGGCCAGTCCTTGAGCACCAGGCGGATATTGCCGTCCTCGCGGATGACCTGCGCGATTTCCGGCGCGAGCTTCTTGCAGAACGGGCACTGATAGTCGAAATATTCGACGACGGTGATGTCGCCCTTCGGATTGCCGAGCACGGGGATTTCCGGATCGCGCAACACGGCATCGCGGCTGAGAATGTTGTTGGGGTCGGAGGCGAAGGCCGTGATCGAGAGCGCGCCGACCGCGATCATCGCGGCAAAGGCATAAGCCAATAGGCCGCGCGGCGTGAGATTCTTGCTGTACCGTTGTGTTTGCATCGAACCAAACTCGTCGTCAGAGTGAGCGGCGACAGGGGAGCCGCTATTCCATCGGTGAAAGCCCGAGCCGCTCCATCAGCTCGCGATCGCGATCGCGGCCGGGATTCGGCGTGGTCAGCAGTTTCGGCCCGTAGAAGATCGAATTGGCGCCGGCGAGAAAGCACAGCGCCTGCGTCTCCTCGCTCATGCTCTCGCGTCCGGCCGACAGCCGCACCATCGAGCGCGGCATGGTGATGCGGGCCGCGGCGATGGTGCGCACGAACTCGATAGGATCAAATGCACTTTCATCCGCCAGCGGCGTGCCGGCGACCTTCACCAGCATGTTGATCGGCACCGATTCCGGATGCACCGGCAGACGCGCCAAGGTCGCGATCATGCCGACGCGATCCTCGCGCGCCTCGCCCATGCCGACAATGCCGCCGCAGCAGACATGGATGCCGGCCTCACGCACATGACCGAGCGTGTCGAGGCGGTCCTGATAGGTCCGCGTGGTGATGATGTGATCGTAGAATTCCGGCGAAGTGTCGAGATTGTGATTGTAGTAATCGAGGCCGGCGTCTTTCAGCTGCTGCGCTTGCGCCCCGGTGAGCATGCCGAGCGTGGCGCAAGTTTCGAGCCCGAGCGCCTTGACCCCTTCGACCATGGCACAGACGGCGGCGAGGTCGCGATCCTTGGGCGAGCGCCAGGCCGCCCCCATGCAGAAGCGGCTGGCGCCGCCTGCCTTGGCCGCGCGCGCTTCGGCAAGCACCGTGTCGAGCGTCATCAGCTTGTCGGCGGCGACGCCGGTCTCGTAATGCGCGCTTTGCGGGCAATAGGCGCAGTCTTCCGGGCAGCCGCCGGTCTTGATCGAGAGCAAGGTTGAAATCTGCACCTCGGCAGGGTCGAAATTCTGTCGGTGCACGGTCTGGGCGCGGAATATCAGTTCCGGGAACGGCAGGTCGAACAGCGCCCGCACCTGTTCGCGCGTCCAGTCGTGTCGCGGCAGGGATGCGGCGGCAAAATGGGGCGAGGCGTCGGCGGCGAGCGTCATGGGGCTAGTCTTAGAGCATGATCCCGGAAAGGGGAAACCGGTTTTCGGGGAAGCCATGCCCAAACGAGAGCCCTGGCCGCTGATTTGGCCATCGGTACGCCCCGCTTGGCGCCTTAGGCGGCGCTGCTTTCAACCAGCCGCAGCGTCTTGCGCGCCGGTTTGACCGACCCGATCCGCAGCAAAGCCGTCGCCTCGACCGCATTGACCGGCCAGCCGAAGCGGTAACCCTGGCCGTAGGGGCAACCGGCGGACAGCAGGAACTTCTCCTGCCCCTCGGTCTCGACGCCTTCGGCGATGATCTCGATGCCGAGCTCGTGGGCTAGTCCGATGGCGGCGCGCACCACCGCGGCGCTGCGCGTGTCGGTATCGACCCCCGCCACCAGTTGCTGCGCCACCTTCACCCGGTTGATCGGATAGTTCGCCAGATAGCTGAGCGAGGAATAGCCGGTGCCGAAATCGTCGATGGCGATGCGGACGCCGAGCTGGCGCAGCTTTTCGAAGCGGTCATTGTGCTGCTGGGTGATATCCATCAGTACGGTTTCGGTGAGCTCGATCTCGATCCGGTCCGGCGCGATGCCCCATTTGCGCAGGCTCTCGGCGACTTCGCTGTCGAGTTCGGTCGAGGCCTTGAAATGGATCGCCGAGAAATTCACCCCGACCAGCGGCGGCGCAATGCCTTCGTCCAGCCATGTGCGCAGTTGCCGGCAGGCGGCGTCGAGCACCCATCGCCCGAGAACCCGCACCTGACCCGAGCGCTCGGCGATGGGAATGAAGACCGAAGGCGGGATCTGGCCGCGCTTGGGATGATTCCAACGCAACAGCGCCTCGAGCCCGATGATGCGGCCGCTGCGCAATTCGACCTGCGGCTGGTAATGCAGCTCGAGCTCGTTGCGCAGATGCGCGCCGCGCAAGTCGTCGGCGATGAGCACGCGCTCCTGGACCTGCGAATCGAGCGTGGCATTGTGAAAGCGATAACAGTTGCGGCCCTCTTCCTTGGCGCGGTAGAGCGCGAGATCGGCCTGGATCATCATCGCTTCGGGTCCGGCAACTTCGTCCGCAAAGCGCGAAATGCCGATGCTCGCGGAAATGTGGACGATGTTGCCGTCGATATTGTACGGCTCGGCCAGGATCTGGCCGATTTTCGCCGCGAGCGCGCCCGCGGCGTCGAGTTCGTCGACATCGCCTTGCAGGATCGCGAACTCGTCGCCGCCGAAGCGCGCCACCACGTCGGTTTCGCGGATCGCGCCGCGCACCCGCGCCGCGATCTGGCGCAACAACGCGTCGCCCACCGCATGACCCAGCGTGTCGTTGACGTCCTTGAAATGATCAAGATCGAAATAGAGCACGGCGAACGGATTGCCGCCGCGACTGGCGGCGGCGAAGGCGGCATGGATACGCTGCATGAAGGCGCGCCGGTTGGGCAGCGCGGTCAGCGTGTCGGTCTGCGCCAGATCGGAGAATCTGCGGTTGACCCGCGTCATGCGCAAGGCATGCCGGCGCGACGCCTGGATATACGTGGCGATCGCAGCGGTGATGAGCAGACCCGCGATCAGAACCAGCCAGGCGCGGTCATGCGCCGGCATCAGCGGGCCGTCCGGCATCGGCGTCATGACCATGGTGAGCCAGCGCTGCCCGTCGGCGATGAGGTTGCGCGAGACGTGCAGGCCTTTGGCCAGCGTCGCCTGGCTCGCCTGTGCCGCCGGTTCATGGCGCAGCCGCGAGCCGTGCACATAGACCGGCATGGCATTGGCGCCGGCATTCGGCGCAAAGAAATAGATGTCGAGCCCTTCCGGCGCATCGGCGGCGACGATGCTGTCGATCATCCTGCTGGTCAGCAACGAGCCGTGCACGAAGCCGGTCAGATTGTGCCGTCGCTCGTCGATGGTCTCGTGGCGCGCATCGTGCCGGTAGACCGGCAGCGAGAACAAAAACCCCGGCTTGGTGCCGCCGCTCGAAACCAGCGTCCGGATTGCCGAGAAGCCGAGCCTGTCGTAGTCGCGCGCCTGTTCGAGCTCGACTAGCGTCTCCGGCTCGGAGCGCAGATCA
Organism: Xanthobacteraceae bacterium; assembly: GCA_035509535.1. Lineage (GTDB taxonomy): Bacteria > Pseudomonadota > Alphaproteobacteria > Rhizobiales > Xanthobacteraceae > BOG-931. The sequence continues at coordinate 3,953 of DATJLN010000060.1, forward strand.
AGGCCATAGAGCGGCGAGGTCTTGGGCAGCGTGACGTAGAAGATCGGATAATATTCATCGCGATCGGGCGACACCGACATCTTGCGGTCCTCGCCCATGGCCTTGATGTGATAGTTGGGGATGCCCTGCTGCACGCCCTCGCGCTCATGCGCGGCACGCTCGCTGCCGAGCACGCGCGGCACCCAGGACAGGGTGGCGATGACGCCGTTGTCGCCGAGCAGCGGCCGCGTGAAGGCCTCGAACGACCGGCGCGACACCGGTCCGTCGGTGGAATCGAACAGCGCGCGCAAGGCCCGCAGCCGGTTCACATATTCGGTGAGACCGTTCTGCACGGTCATGAAATGATTGTCGGCGACGACGTGAAATTGCGCTTCGGCGCGCCGGTCCTCCCAGTTCGCGGTGAGGCCGGCGGCCGCCGCCGACACGCCAATGCCGATCACCGCAGCAAACAGGCACGGCGCCAAGGGCCGAAGCCTGCTCGTGAGTTGCATGGGCGGCTGCGCTGCCATCGACGGCGTGATCTCGCACTTGGTATGCTGCAGCCGCGGCGACAACCGTAGCTGCATGGCCTCTTTGTTCAACGCGCAAGGGAAGAACAAAAATCGTCTTGGCCGTCACAATGCCGCGGGTTTCCGGCGTAAACCGCACGCGATACTTAAAAGTCTGTAAGAAATGAGATACGGATTTCACACGTATTGGAATGTGTTGGAACTCTCGCACTGCAGCGACCGCAAACAAGGACAGCATGAGCGACAGCAAGGAAACCCAAGCGCTACCGGACCGGCTTTCCAACGATCCGCGCAGCCCCCACTACAATGAGAAATTGCTGGAGCGCGATATCGGCGTCCGCTTCAAAGGCGCCGAGAAGACCAATGTCGCCGAATACTGCATCAGCGAAGGCTGGATCAAAGTGGAAGCCGGCAAGACCAAAGACCGCCACGGCAATCCGCTGACCATCAAGCTCAGCGGCCCGGTCGAAGTCTATTTCAAGGACGCGAAATAAAGCCGCCGCGCGGCGCCGGACAGGATCGCAGTGCCGCCGCGCCGGGGAGATTCACGCGGGAATGCGGCACTTGTTGCGGCCGCAATCGGCCTCGCCGGCTGCGACGCGGTCAGCACATTGACCGACGGGTTCAAATAAAGACGGCCCGCGAAGGCGATCTGGCGAAGGCGACCGGCGTCAAGCCGCGAGTCGGCTTCAACTGGAGCAACGGGCGGCTGGCGCCGGCGACGATCTTGTTTCCGAATTATTCCGCCGCAACCCGCGTCGCCGGATCGACGGCCGCTTCGACCTTCGCCGCGCAGAACTTGAATTCGGGAATCTTGCCGAACGGATCGAGCTTCGGATTGGTAAGAAGGTTCGCCGCCGCCTCGACAAAGGCGAAAGGTATGAACACCACGCCGTCCGGGATGGCGTCGTCCTGCCGCGAATGCAGTTCGACCGAGCCGCGCCGCGTCGTCACCCGGATCATGTCGCCGGGTCTGACGCCGAGCTTGGCGATAGTGCCGCGCGACACCGAAGCGACCGCGCTCGGCTCGAGCGCATCGAGCACGGTGGCGCGACGGGTCATGGCGCCGGTATGCCAATGTTCGAGCTCGCGGCCGGTGGTGAGGATGAACGGGTAGTCCTCGTCCGGCACCTCATCCGGCGGCTGCAGCTTGGTCGCCACCAGCTTGGCGAAACCGCCCGGGCGCGGGAAACCCTTGTCGAAGACGACGTCGCGGCCCGGCACGTCGAGGGCATCGACAGGATAAGTCACCGAGCTTTCCCGCCCGACGCGCTCCCATGTGATGTTGGCGAGCGAGGGCATCAGCGACGCCATCTCGGTGAAGACTTCGCCGACATGCTTGTAGTTCCAGCCGCAGCCCAAACGGTTGGCGAGTTCCTGGATGATCCAGATATCGTGCCGGGTGTCGCCCGGCAACGGCAGCGCCTGCCGCCCCATCTGCACCTGACGATTGGTATTGGTGACGGTGCCGTCCTTTTCCGGCCAGCCGGAGGCGGGCAACACCACGTCGGCATAGACCGCGGTCTCGGTGAGAAACAGGTCCTGCACCACGAGATGTTCGAGATGCGCCAGCGCGCCCCGCGCATGGTTGAGATCGGGATCCGACATCGCGGGATTTTCGCCCATGATGTACATGCCCTTGATCTCGTCGTGGTGGACCGCGTCCATGATCTCGACCACGGTCTTGCCCTTCTTCGGGTCGAGCTTGACGCCCCAGGCCGTCTCGTATTGCGCGCGCACGTCCGATGCCTCGACCGACTTGTAGTCGGGAAAGAACATCGGAATGAGGCCGGCGTCGGACGCGCCCTGCACATTGTTCTGGCCGCGCAGCGGATGCAGCCCCGTTCCCGGCCGGCCGATCTGGCCGGTGATCAGCGACAGCGCGATCAGGCAGCGCGCATTATCCGTGCCGTGGGTGTGCTGCGACACGCCCATGCCCCAGAAGATGATGGCGGCCTTGGCGCGCGCATAGGTGCGGGCGACTTCGCGCAGCGTGTCGGCGGGGATGCCGCAGATCGGCGCCATTTCCTCCGGCGTGAAGTCCTTGATGCCTTCCTTCCAGGCCTCGAAACCTTCGACATAGGTCTGGATATATTGCTGGTCGTAGAGCTTCTCGGTGACGATGACGTTGAGCATGGCATTGAGCATGGCGACGTCGGCGCCGTTCTTGAACTGCAGCATGCGCCAGGCATGGCGCTTGAGCGCCTGCCCGCGCGGATCCATCACGATGAGCTTGGCGTTTTTCTTGGCCGCCTGCTTGAAGAAGGTCGCCGCGACCGGATGGTTCTCGGTCGGATTGGCGCCGATGACGATGATGACGTCGGAATTCTTGACCTCGTTGAAGGTCGCCGACACCGCGCCGGAGCCGACGCCTTCAAGCAGTGCCGCTACGGATGAAGCGTGGCACAGCCGTGTGCAATGATCGACATTGTTGGTGCCGAAGCCGGTGCGGACGAGCTTCTGGAACAGATAGGCCTCTTCGTTCGAGCCCTTGGCCGAGCCGAAGCCGGCGAGCCCCTTGCCGCCATCGCGATCGCGGATCTTTTTCAGGCCCGCTGCGGCGCGATCGAGCGCCTCGTCCCAGGTCGCTTCCCGGAAATGCGTCCACGGATTGGACGGATCGATGAATTCATGCGGCACTTTCGGCACGCCGTCCTTGCGGATCATCGGCTTGAGCAGGCGCTGCGGATTGTGCACGTAATCGAAGCCGAAACGGCCCTTGACGCAGAGCCGGTTCTCGTTGGCCGGGCCGTTCTTGCCGGTGACGGCGACGATCTTGTCGTCCTTGATCTCATAGGTGAGCTGGCAGCCGACGCCGCAATAGGGACAGACGCTGTCGACGGTACGGTCGGGCTTGCCCTTGTAGACATTGTTCTCGTCGACCATGGTCGCCGGCATCAGCGCGCCGGTCGGGCAGGCCTGCACGCATTCGCCGCAGGCGACGCAGGTCGAGGCGCCCATCGGATCGTCGAAGTCGAACACGATCTTTTCGAGGTGCCCGCGGCCGGCCATGCCGATGACGTCGTTGACCTGCACTTCGCGGCAGGCGCGGACGCAGAGATTGCACTGGATGCAGGCATCGAGATTGACCGCCATGGCGACGTGGCTGCGGTCGGGCTTCGGTACTTCGGCCGCCTTGCGCTTGGGAAAGCGGCCGGGCTCGGCCTTGAGCCGCCGCACGGTCTTCCAAAGCTCGGAATCCGCATCGTGCGCGACTTCGACCGCCGGCTGGTCGGTCAGCAGAAGCTCGGCGACCATCTTGCGCGCGGTCTTGGCGCGATCGGTCTGGGTCTTGACCTTCATGCCCGGCGTCGGCGTGCGCAGGCAGCTCGCGGCCAGCACGCGCTCGCCCTCGATCTCGACCATGCAGACGCGGCAATTGCCGTCGGCCCGGTAGCCGGGCTTGGGCGAATAACACAGATGCGGCAGCTTGATGTCGAGCCGGCGCGCGGCGCGGAAGATCGTCTCGCCCTCGCGAATATCGATCTCGCGGTCGTCGATGGTGAAGGTTTTGGATTTCGCGTCGCTCATGGATGCATTCGCTTCGTTAGGGTTCGCCCGATGATTATTCGGCTTCGCTACCAGCTCCGCAGCGGCGTTTTCAGTTCGTCCGGAAAGTATTTCAGCACGCAGACCAGCGGATTGGGCGCGGCCTGGCCGAGCCCGCAGATCGAGGCGTCGCGCATCAAGGCCGACAATTCCTCGAGCAGAGCTTCATCCCACGGGCCGTGCGTCATGAGTTCGGCGGCCTTTTCGGTGCCGACGCGGCACGGCGTGCATTGGCCGCAGCTCTCGTCCTCGAAGAACTTCATCAGATTAAGCGCGACGGCCTTTACATCGTCCTTGTCGGACAGGATCACAACCGCGTGCGACCCGACGAAGCAGCCGTATTTTTCCAATGTACCGAAATCGAGCGGCAGGTCGGCCATCGCGGCCGGCAGGATGCCGCCCGATGCGCCGCCCGGCAGATAGGCCCTGAACGCGTGGCCGTCGGCCATGCCGCCGCAGAACTCGTCGATCAGTTCGCGCACCGTGATGCCGGCCGGCGCCAGCTTCACGCCGGGATTCCTGACCCGGCCCGATACCGAGAAGCTGCGGAAGCCCTTGCGCTCGTGACGGCCCTGTGACGTCACCCATTCCGCGCCCCTCTCGATGATGTCGCGCACCCAATAGAGCGTCTCGACATTCTGTTCGAGCGTCGGGCGGCCGAACAGGCCGACCTGCGCCACATAGGGCGGGCGGTGCCGCGGCAGGCCGCGCTTGCCTTCGATCGACTCGATCATCGCCGACTCTTCGCCGCAGATATAGGCGCCGGCGCCGCGGCGCAGATGGATCTTGCTGAAACGGTCGAGCCCGGCGTCTTCGAGCTTCTTGATCTCATCGACGAGCATCAGCCGCAATTCGGGATATTCGTCGCGGATGTAAAGGTAGATCTCGGCGGCTTCGACCACCCAGGCGGCGATCAGCATGCCTTCGAGGAAGCGATGCGGATCGAGGCCGAGATAGTAGCGGTCCTTGAACGTGCCGGGCTCGCCCTCGTCGGCATTCACCGCCATCAGGCGCGGCGCCGGCTCGGCGCGCACCAGGGACCATTTGCGCCCGGTCGGAAAGCCCGCGCCGCCGAGCCCGCGCAGGCCGGCATCGCTGACGATTTTGATGAGATCGTCGCGCGTGCGCTTGCCGTCGAGCGCTGCGTTGAGCAGGCGATAGCCGCCGGCGGCGACATAGCCGTCGAAATCGGTGCCGGGCTTGTGCGCTTGCGCATGGGTGTGGACATGGGCGCGCTTGGCGACGGCCTGTCGCGTCGCCTTGGCCTCTTGCACGTGCCCGATGGCGCAGACCGGCGCCCGGTCGCAGGCGCCCATGCACGGAGCGCGCGTGATTCGCACATCCGGCCCCAAAGCCTTGGTCAGGTCGGCCAACAAGCCTTCGGCGCCCGCCATTGCACAGGACAAAGAGTCGCAGACCCGCACCGTCACCGGCGGCGGGGGCGTCTCGTCTTCTTTCACCACGTCGAAATGGGCGTAGAAGGTCGCGACCTCATAAACTTCGGCCTGCGCGAGCTTCATCTCGGCGGCCAGTGCCGCCAAATGCGCGCTCGATATGTGGCCGTATTTGTCTTGAATCAGATGAAGATGCTCGATCAGGAGGTCGCGGCGGCGCGGCCGGTCGGTCAAAAGCGCTTCGATTTCGGCGACCGCCCGCGGATCGACCTGGCGGCCTTTCGGCGTGCGCGGCGGACGGCGCCGCCCCCCTCTTCCGGTCTTCTCGGCGGGTGGCGCCGGCGGCAGTTCGGTGAGACTCATGGAGTACCGTTCCGGGTTCCGTTCGGGCCTTGGCTGGCGGGCTTTGGCTGGCCTCGGCCGGCGCCCAGTCTGAGCGAAAAATGCTAATAAGAACAGAGCTAAAGCGCCAGATCAGATAATCAATAGCGCTTTTGATTTGCTTTCCGGATCGCATCATTTCGTTTTCTGATGATGACGCATACGCCCGGAACGCGGACTTTTGCATTGCGAAAATGATTTGATCGCAGGCGCAACTTTATCTTCTGAAGCAGTGCGTAAAGCGGCTGCGCCAACTTTGGTCGAGCTTGCTATTCAGCCGACGGTATAGGAACATTTTGCGCCATAAGAAGCGCCAGTCCGCGCCGTCCCGCACAGTTGGGATGAAAACAATAAAGCGGAAATTGGTGACGGGGGGGATCTTTAAGGAGGAATCACGCAATGAGCTTTCTTGACCGCAGCCACACGATCGCGGGACCGGGCTTCAGCCGGTGGCTGGTGCCGCCCGCGGCACTCTGTATCCACCTTTGCATCGGCCAAGCCTACGCGTTCAGCGTGTTCAATCTGCCGATGACCAAGCTGATCGGCATTACCCAGTCAGCTCCGGGCGATTGGAAGCTGACGGATCTCGGCTGGATCTTTTCCATCGCAATTTTCGTGCTGGGTACATCGGCCGCGATCTTCGGCCGCTGGGTCGAGGAAGGCGGCCCGCGCAAGGCGATGTTCACGGCAGGCCTGTGCTGGGCGCTGGGCTTCTTCATCTCGGCGTTCGGGGTGTACATCCATAATTTGTGGATCGTCTATCTTGGCTACGGCGTCTTTGGCGGCATCGGGCTTGGATTGGGCTACATCTCGCCGGTGTCGACGCTGATCAAATGGTTTCCCGATCGCCCCGGCATGGCGACCGGCATGGCCATCATGGGATTTGGCGGCGCCGCCTTCATCGCCTCACCGCTCTCGGTCTGGCTGATGGCGAAGTTCTCAACCCCGACCCATGTCGGCGTCGCCGAAACCTTCGTCTGTCTCGGCATCATCTATCTGATCTTCATGTGGGTCGGCGCCGCCATCGTGCGGGTGCCGGCGCCGGGATGGAAGCCGGAAGGCTATACGCTGCCGGTGGTCGAGCAAAAGCTCATCACCAAGAACGACGTCTACGTCTATGACGCAATCAAGACGCCGCAGTTCTGGCTGATCTGGTGGGTGCTCTGCCTCAACGTCACCGCCGGCATCGGCGTGCTCGGTCAGGCCTCGGCCATGAGCCAGGAAATGTTCCCGGGCAAAGTGTCGGCCCTCGCGGCCGCGGGCTTCGTTGGCGTGCTCAGCCTGTTCAACATGGTGGGCCGGTTCTTCTGGGCCTCGATCTCCGATTATATCGGTCGCAAGAACACTTATTTCTGCTTCTTCGTGATCGGCACCGCGCTGTATTGCGCCGTGCCGCATACCGGTACGATCGGCAGTGTCTCGCTGTTCGTGCTGTGCTTCGTCATCATCATCAGCATGTACGGCGGCGGCTTCGCCACCGTGCCGGCCTATCTGAAGGACATGTTCGGCACCCGCTATGTCGGCGCCATTCACGGCTGGCTGATCACGGCATGGTCAGCGGCCGGCGTGTTCGGGCCTGTCTTGGTGAACTACATCCGCCAATATCAGATCGACAGCGGCGTCCCCAAGGCGCAGGCCTATAACGTGACGATGTATGTGATGGCGGCGCTCCTGGTCGTCGGCTTCTTCTGCAATCTGATGATCAAAGCGGTGCATCACCGCTTCCATATGAGGCCCGACCACGAGGCCTTGCAGGGTCAATTGGCGGTCGACGCCGCCGGCGAACCGGCCGGAGCCTAAGGGAGGAGATGATGGCCGAACAACACCAAGACAGCAGCACGACGCTCAAACTGATATTGGCCTGGGGCTTTGTCGGTATCCCCTTGGCTTGGGGCGTGATCCAAACGCTGGAAAACGCGATGAAGCTGTTCCAGTAACAGCGGCTCATTTGCAAACGCGACGGCGCGGCCCACAAGGCCGCGCCGTTTTTCTTTGCGCCGCGACAACTGAGCGCGCGGCAATTCGGGCGTTTGATCGAACTTCGGACCGCGCCGGCACGTTGGCAGGATGAGGCGGCCGGCGGCAAGTGCCGCAAGCGGTGCGGCAAGCGCCAAGTGTGGCGAGCGCCAAGTGTGGCAAGCGCCAAGTGCGCCAAGCGTGCGGCAAGTGCACGGCCGCCCGACAGTTGCTTCGTATCAGGCGGGAGCGTGCCGATGACCGATAGTCACGCCGAGGACCATTTCTCGACGGAGAGTGCGAGCGCCGGCAAACCCGGCAAACGGCGGCCGGTGACGACCAAGCTGGATCATCGCATCTATGCGACCGTTGTCGGTCTCGCGGTCTGGCTCATCCTCTCGGTATGGCTCTTCGCCGGGGCCGGCGTGATGGACTATCTGCTCTTCGTCGTCAGCGGCTTCATTGCCGTCGTCGTGTCGCTGATCCTGATCCTCTCGCGTGTCGGGCGCACCGCCGCGATGCGCCAAACCGAGATGCGCCAAACCGACCTGCCGCCGTTGCGGGAATGGGCGCGATGGGACTTCGAGATCGGCCAAGGCGGAGACCGATCCCGGCTGAGCGGCATGCAGGCGGCGACGCAGATCCTGCTCCCCATCGCCGCGGTCGCCTTCGGCATGACGCTGTTCGGCGCGGTGATGCTGGTGGTGGAGCGCGTCAGCGCTTAGCGAAAGTCGCAGTTTTATGCCGCGCCGAGCACCGATCCGAGCCATCTGCTAGTGTCGCCCGCATGAATACGAAGACCGTGCTCATTTCGGGTGCCGGCATCGGCGGGCCCGCGCTTGCATTCTGGCTGCACGCCGCGGGTTTCGAACCGACGCTGGTCGAGCGCGCACCACGGTTGCGCACCGGCGGTTACGTCATCGACTTCTGGGGCCTCGGCTACGAGATCGCCGAACGGATGGGCCTTGCCGCCGCGATTCGTGGCACCGGCTATCGCATGCGCGAGTTGCGGATCGTCGATGGCCGCGGCAGGCGGGCTGCGGGATTCGGCATCGATGTCTTCAACGAACTCACCGGCGGGCGCTTTGTCACCCTGCGCCGCAGCGATCTGTCGCGTCTGCTGTTTGACAAGATCGAACGGCACACCGAGGTTATTTTCGGCGACGAGATCGACGCGATACGGGAGCGGGCGGACGGCGTCGAAGTCGGATTCCAAAAGGGCGGGATTCGCCGTTTCGATCTGGTGATCGGTGCCGACGGCCTGCATTCGCGGGTGCGTGAACTGACATTCGGGCCGGAGGATGCGTTCGAGGAACGCCTCGGTTATCTGGTTGCCGCCTTCGAGACGCAGGGTTACCGCCCGCGCGATGAGAATATCTACGTCCTGTTCAACGCGCCCGGACGAATGCTCGGCCGCATCGCCCTCGCCGATGATCGGACGCTTTTTTTGCTCGTTGTCGCGCTGGAAGACCCCTTGGCGCCGCTGCCAGCCGACCTGCCGGCGCAGAAAGCGCTGTTGCAGCGGCGATTCGCCGGCCGCGGCGAGGCGAACTGGGAATGCGAATCCATTCTCGCCGACCTGGCGCGAGCCCGGGAGCTTTACTTCGACCGGGTCAGCCAGATCAAAATGGACAAATGGTCGAAAGGCCGTGTTGCCTTGATCGGCGATGCCGCATTTTGCGTCTCACTGATGGCCGGGCAAGGTTCGGCGCTTGCGATGATATCGGCCTACGTGCTCGCCGGCGAACTTGCTGCGGCCGCCGGACGATACGAGGCGGCCTTCGCCAACTATGAGAACCGGTTGCGCGGATTCATCGAACCCAAGCGGCGCGGCGCCAAGCGCTTCGCCACCGCCTTCGCACCGAGGACCGCCTGGGGCCTGTTCGTACGCAACCGGATCATCAAGACATTGGCTATTCCGGGGGCGGCAAAGCTTGCCGTCGGCCGCGAGATCATTGACGACCTGCGCCTTCCCGATTACCCCTGGCCTATGCACGCGGTCGCGCACTAGCGCGGGTCTCGGCGGTCGGAGACCGGTTCGGACAAAACGCCGCGGACTCCGATCTTGGTATCGCCACCGTCCGCGGTACCCTCACCAATGAAACGCCGCCGCGGACAAGCGCGGTATCAGGGCGGGCAGGTCCGCGGATCGATGGCATCCCCTCAGCAGCGCAAAAATCTTTACGTCATCGCGCCGTGTCTCGCCGCCATAGCGGTCATGCTCGGCCTTGTCGCCTATTCGCCAACCCTCTATCGCCTGTTTTGCGGCGCGACCGGGCTCGGCGGCACGACGCAGCGGGTCTATTCGGACACCGCCGCCATCTCGACGCGAATGATCACCGTGCAGTTTGACAGCAATGTCGATCCGGGCCTGCCGTGGCGCTTCGAGCCGGAGCAGCGCGCCGTCACAGTGCATCTGGGCGAGCAGAAACTGGCTTACTTCTCGGCCGAGAATACCAGCGACGAGCCGATCGTCGGCCACGCCACGTTCAATGTGACGCCGCTGCAGACCGGCATCTATTTCAACAAGATCCAGTGCTTCTGTTTCACCGAGGAGCGGCTCGCCCCGCATCAGAAGGTCGACATGCCGGTCGTCTTCTTTGTCGATCCGGCCCTGGACAAGGACAGCGAACTCCGCAGTCTCGATACGATCACGCTGGCCTATACATTCTTCCGCTCCGCGAATCCCGCGAATGCGAGCGACCTGTCCCGGTTTCTTCCCGATGCGCCACCGGACCCGGTTCACGGCAAGACGCTGTTCAGCCAGCGCTGCTCGGCTTGCCACGCGCTCGACAGCAACAAATTCGGTCCGCGGCTCGGCGGCGTCGTCGGCCGCCGCGCCGGTTCGGCTCCCGGTTACCCCTACTCGCCGGCGCTGCGATCCGCCAATTTCATCTGGTCGAGCGGCAGCCTGGATCAGTGGCTGACCGATCCGCAAAAATTCGTGCCGGGAGCTAAAATGCCGGTCCGCGTCATCGAGGCAACGTCGCGCCGCGATATCATCGCCTATTTGCAGCAGGAAAGCGGATTCGCGCCTCAGACAAAGACCACCAGCAGATCGGAATTGTCACGCTGAATAAAAAAATGAGTGCGGCGCGGCCGCGGCCACTCCCGCACTGAAGCGTGGACGCGCGCTTTACGCGTCCGGCGCACGCTTGCCGCGCAGCTCGATGCGCTGGCCGTGGAAGCTGACGACGTCGCGGGCGACGTCCTGCCGGAGCTTCTTGTAGCGCTCGAACGACTTTTCGAGATCGGTCGACTGCAGATTGCGCTCGGCGACGTGCATCAGAAGCAATTCACGCGCCGTGGTCCACGAGCAGCCGGCGGCCTTGGCCAGCACCAGGATCATGTCCTCGCCCTTGTCGAGCAGCGCGCGCTCGACCGCGTCGACCGGGAACTTGCAGAGCTTCGAAAGCGCGATGGCGGTGCGGGCGAATTCCTGCTTGCTCGCCGGCGCATGCACATTGGCTTCGGTGAACGGCTTGACGTTGGCGCAGCGCGTCGCGTCGCGTTCGGCATTGGCGAAGCGGCGCGACGCCTCGCGCACTTCGTGCTGGATGTCGGTAGCGACCTCATCGACCGCGCCGTGAACCTCGGCGGCGGCCTGCGGATTCTCCTGCTCCATCCTGGCGCGCACCGAGGCGGAAGCGGTCTCAAGGAGTTTCAGGAAATATTGCCGCGGCAAGTCGCTGCGCCGGCTCAGCGCCAGGGTCAGCTTGCGGTCGCGCCGCGCCTTGTGCGTGAGCTTCTCGTAGCCGGAAAGCGAGATCCGGGCGCCCTTGTTCTTCACCACTTTGTCGACGACGCGATGGTCGCCGCGATCGACCAGGACGTCGGTCACCGTTTCGGACAGCTTCAGGCGCTGCGCGATGGCGAGCAGATGTTCCTGGCTCTTGGTCCGCGCATTTTCGGCGAGATCGGCGTCGCTGAGCGCTTGCGAATATTTCAGGATCGGCTCGGCGACGACGATGGCGTCGTCGAACGCGAGCGTGCGGATGATTCCGGGCGGGCTGCTGTGGATATGGGCGAGGCGCTGCGCCAGACGGGCGCGCGCCTTCACTTCGATATCGGCGACCAGCTCCTGCAGCACGTCGTCGAACAGCGCGATCTGGTCGCCGCTATAGCCGCGCGAACCGGCGGCGAACAGATCGGTAATGCGCTCGAGGATGCGCTGGCGCTGCACATCGCCGCCGGACGAAACCGCTTCATTGAGCTCGTCGATCAGCGAGCGGCTGAGCGACGGATCCAGCCGCAGCCGGTTTGGCATCTGATGAGGTGAATCGCTCGGCACCAGGCCGGGATTATCGGCGAGGTTCTCCAGCGGCGGAACAATCCTGGAAGCAGCAGCGCGAAACATGGGGACTTTCCAAATACTTATGTGCTCACCGGCGCGCCCGCCGTCCTCCTCGCGGAGACAGCGAAAGGCGGAATTCGTCCACCTTAGCGGGAAAGTGCAAAAAACAACGCCTATAAGGGCTACGTAAAACGACACAAATTTTAGGGAATTAGCTGAGAAGGCGCGGGTTCGTTCATCCGGCGAGCCAAAAAGAATTCGGTAACCAAACAAATTTTCGGGCCGGACGGAGCGTCAATGACGTCCTCGTCCGGCCCGCGCCACAGCACGGTTTATCCGGCCGCGCGATTACGCGACCTTCTGCGCCAGATGCGGGAACATCGCATTGAGCGCTTCCTGATCCATTTCGGTCTTGAACTTGTGGCGATCCTTCAGGGTAGACGCCTTCTGCGCCGCCGGCCGCGCACCGATCTCGTCGACCAGCCGTTTCAGGTTCTCGAACTTGTCCCAGGCACCGTCGCCGATCACCATCGGCAGCATGCGCGCCCAGCCCCAGACGTTCATGTCGGCGATCGTGTAAGTGTCGCCGAGCATGTATTTGTGCTTGGCGAGCCGCGCATCGAGAATGCCGGCATGGCGCTGCGCCTCGAAGACGTAACGGTTGATGGCATAGGCCAGTTTCTCCGGCGCGTAATTGCGGAAATGCACCGCCTGGCCGAAATACGGGCCGACGCCGGACGAGACGAAGAACATCCACGACAGCAACTCGCCGCGCGCCTTGTCGGTCTTGGCCGGCAGGAATTTTCCGGTCTTCTCGGCGAGATAGAGCAGGATCGCGCTCGAATCGAACACAGTGACATCGCCGTCGACGATGGCCGGCAGTTTGGCATTCGGATTGATGGCCAGGAATTCCGGCTTGTGCTGCTCGCCCTTGCGGGTATCGACCGGAATGGCCTCGTAGGGCAGGCCGGCTTCCTCCAAAAACAGCGCGACTTTGGTCGGATTCGGCGCGCCGCTGTAATAGAACTTAAGCATCGTTGTTGTCTCCGGTTACGTCTTTTGCAGGCCGCTGCGGGCGGCCCGTGAACTTATTTAGAACTGCCCGGCGATTTTGCCATCCGGGCCGGTGATCGCAACCGCGAATTCCGCGCCCGCCGCCCGCATGCCTGCTTTCCCCGACACGCCTGCCTCCCCGTCATGCCTGCGTTTCCCCTTGTCCCCACAAATATAATGTGCCGAAATGAGATAGAGCAGGAAAGTAACCGGGAGAGACGTCTGGTGAGGGCCTTACGCATAGCCTTGGCATCGCTGGTTGCGATTTTTGCGGCGGCGCAGGCGTCGGCGCAGATCGTCGACGTCGCGAAAATCTCGTGCAAGCAATATTTGACCGGCAAGATCGTACGGCAGGATTATCTGACGCTGTGGCTGAGCGGCTATCTCAACGGGACGCGCAACGATACCGTGATCGAAACCGGCACCGTACAACACGTCGCGGACAAGGTCGGGACCTATTGCCGGGCCAACCTCGACGCGGGTCTGATGGACGCGGTCCAGAATGTCCTGGGCGCCGGAAAATAGGTCGCCGTCTCCATCCAAGCGGGCGCGCGCGGCGTGCGGACTTTTAGAAGGTCATCCGGGGCATCAGCAATGAAGATAACGACCATGATCGCCGGTATTCTGTTGGCGCTTGCAGCTTCGCCGGCGCCGGCGCAGACAACAATCGACGTTGCCAAGATAACCTGCCGTCAATTCATATTCGACGATATCGCGCTGTCGAAATCCATCGCGGTCTGGCTGGCCGGCTACTATAGCGGCCTGCAGCGCAATACCGTGGTGGACATGAGCCGCCTCGGGCAGAACATCGACAAGGTGCAAGACTTTTGCCGGCTGAATTTGGACATAACGGTCATGGACGCCACCAAGAAGGCGCTGGGCGGAGGCAAATAGAATTCAGCGACGGAACGCCGCGCTGGAGCTTGATCCCGAAAGAGAGAACCGGTTTTCGGAAAAGATCATGCTCCAACGAAGTATCCGGACCGCGATTGGATCCAATCTCATCGGATCATGGCCTAGTGGCCGGCGGCGACCTCGCCGCGCACAAAACCACCGACCTTCACGCAAAGATCGCTGCCGGGAAGTTGGACAAAACCGGGGCCGTAGATGGGACAGGATTTCTGCGCCTTGCTCTGCTGTGACGATGCCGCGGGCGCGTGCGGAGCGGGATTCGGATTGGTCAGAGTCTGCGCCTGCGCGGCTGCAGTCATCGCGGCCGCGAAGGCGGTAGCCGTCGAGAAAACCGTCAAGGCCCGCGGGTGAAAACGACGCGAAGAAGAAGAGGAGGCGATCGATGTGCGCACGGCTCACACTCCTCCTGGTCCGGCCCAGGCTCGCCTCTCGGTATAGTCGGGCCGTCGGTTTTGGAAAAGACGAAAGTTTCAGACAAACTCCGGCGCGCCTGACCGTATCTTACCGCTGCGAGAGGAAACGGCGTTGACGGCACGGCCAAGACATATCCGGCATCCCGGCCCCGTCGACCCCAATCGGATCGACAGCTTGGCCGGCCGCTCGCATGCTCTGGACTTTTCGCTCGCTCGCGGCATGAGCCTGCTCGACGCGGTGGCGACGCCGCTCGATGCGGCGGGACTGACGGGCGCGGGTGTCGCCTTCAGGCAAGTCAGATTTAAGCCGTTCCGTTATGTGCTGCCGGCCTTCTCGCCCGATGCCGCGCATGTCGCCTATTACAGCGCAACCCATGCGCCGGAGGAGGAAATCGAAGTCGTCTGCGCGAATCTGACTTATGGCCGCAAGGACGGCGGTCCGTTCCTGCACTGCCATGCGATGTGGCGCGATCGGACCGGACGCCTGTGCGGCGGCCATGTGCTGCCGTCCGAAGCCTTCGTGTCGGCGCCGGGACAGGCGGTGGCCTTTGGCACCACGCAAATCGCGATGCTGTCGAAATTCGATCCGGAGACGAATTTCACCCTGTTCCGGCCTGTCGCCCCCGACGCGGCGCCGGTGACGAACACCGCAGAGCCGCGCTGCATCCTGGCACGGCTCAAGCCGAATGTGGACTTGATCGAAGGCATCGAGGAGGTCTGCCGGCGGCATGCCATTCGCCGCGCCGTCGTGCGCAGCGGCGTCGGCAGCATTGTCGGCACCGAGTTTGAAGACGGCCGGATCATTGCCGAGCATCCGACCGAAATACTGGTTCTCGGCGGGCAGATAGCACCGGATCGCGGCGGCCAGCCGCGCGCCGATCTGTCGATCGCCGTGGCCGACACCAAGGGCGACCTGCACCAAGGCCAGCCGGTGCGCGGCCGCAATCCGGTGCTGATCTGCTTCGAGCTTGTGCTGGAGCCGACCGGCTAGGAAGTCGCTCGCGTCAGAACAGCCCGACGATCTTGCCATCCGGCCCGATGTCGATCACATCCGCCGCCGGCACTTTGGGCAGGCCCGGCATGGTCATGATCTCACCGCAGATCGCCACCACGAATTCGGCGCCCGCCGACAGCCGCACGTCGCGCACATTGATGACGTGGTCGGCCGGCGCGCCCTTGAGGTCGGGATTGGTCGAGAAGCTGTACTGGGTCTTGGCGACGCAGATCGGGAACTTGCCGTAACCCATGCTCTCGAAATTGGCGAGCTGATCCCGCACCGGCTTGTCCGCCGTAATGTCCTTGGCGCGATAGATTTCCCTGGCGATGGTGCGGATTTTTTCCAGGAGCGGCATGTCGTCGGGATAGAGGAATTTCAGCTTGCTCTTGCCGCTCTCGGCCACTTCGACCACGGCCTTGGCGACATTCGCCGCACCCTCGCCGCCCATGGCCCAATGATCGGCCATCAGCGCCTTGACGCCGAGCGACTTGCAGGTCTCCTCGACCAGCTTGATCTCGGCTTCGGTATCGGCCGAGAAGCGGTTGATCGAGATCACCGGCACGATGCCGAATTTCTGCACGTTCTCGACATGGCGCTTGAGGTTGCTCATGCCGGCTTCGAGCGCCTTGAGGTTTTCGGTCTTGAGATCTTCCTTCTTGACGCCGCCGTGCATTTTCAGCGCGCGGATCGTGGCGACCAGCACCGCGCAGGCCGGCTCGAGGCCGGCCTTGCGGCATTTGATGTCGATGAATTTCTCGCCGCCGAGATCGGCGCCGAAACCGGCTTCGGTAACGACATAATCGGCAAGCTTCAGCGCCGTCGTCGTCGCCAGCACCGAATTGCAGCCGTGCGCGATATTGGCGAACGGACCGCCATGGATGAAGGCCGGGGTGCCTTCGAGCGTCTGCACCAGGTTCGGCGCCAGCGCCTCCTTGAGCAGGACGCTCATGGCGCCTTGCGCTTTCAGATCGCCGGCGCGGACCGGCTTGCGGTCGCGCGTATAGGCGACCACGATATTGGCCAGGCGCTTTTTCAGGTCGTCGAGATTGCGGGCCAGACAGAAGATCGCCATGACTTCGGAGGCGACGGTGATGTCGAAGCCGTCCTCGCGCGGGAAGCCGTTGGCGACGCCGCCGAGCGAGGAGACGATCGAGCGCAGCGCGCGGTCGTTCATGTCGAGCACGCGCCGCCAGGCGACGCGGCGCTCGTCGATGCCGAGCGCATTGCCCCAATAGATGTGATTGTCGAGCAGCGCGGCGAGCAGATTGTTGGCCGAGGTGATGGCGTGGAAGTCGCCGGTGAAATGCAGATTGATGTCCTCCATGGGCACCACCTGCGCGTAACCGCCGCCGGCGGCGCCGCCCTTGACGCCGAATGACGGGCCGAGCGACGGCTCGCGCAGGCACAGCATCGCCTTCTTGCCGATGTAGTTGAGCGCGTCGGTGAGGCCGACCGTGGTCGTGGTCTTGCCTTCGCCGGCCGGCGTCGGCGTGATCGCGGAGACCAGGATCAGCTTGCCGTTGGGCTTGGATTGCAGCGACTTGATGTAGTCCATCGACACCTTGGCCTTGTAATGGCCGTAGGGCTCGAGATTTTCCGGCGCGATGCCGAGCCGCTCGCGGGCGACGTCGAGGATCGGCCGTTTCTTGGCGGCCTGGGAAATTTCGATGTCGGATTTCGGCGACTGATGTTGCGAGGCGGGCATTGTTTGATCCGTGAAGTGTTGGAGTGAAGAGTAGAGCGTTCCCGGCTGTCTCGGCCGTCAGGTCATGTGAACCTGGCCTTGAGCTGGAGATTGGCCGACTTCGCCCATTCGCCGGCCTCGATCTTCTTGCCGTCGGCAGGCTGAACGCGCATGACTTTGAAACGGCCGTCGGCGCAGACCACGGTGAAGCCGTCGGCGTCGACGGCGACGATCTCGCCGAGCTTGCCGGCGATGCCTTTGGGGTCCTTCGCCGGCAGCGGCTTGGCGTCGAAGATCTTCAGCTGCTTGCCGTCGAGCGTGGTCCAGGCGCCGGGCGCCGGATTGCAGCCGCGGATGAGCCGGTCGATCTGCTCCCAGGGCTTGCCCCAGTCGATCTTGCCGTTCTCCGCCGTGCAGCGGCCTTCATAAGTCGCCTTCGACTCGTCCTGCTTGATGCGCGGCGCCTTGCCGGCCTTCACCAGGTCGACGGATTCCAGCATCGCGTCGACGCCCATCGGAAACAGCCGGTCGAAATAGACGGTGCCGAGCGTGTCGTTGGGGCCGATCGGCGTCTTCTTCTGGATCAGCACGTCGCCGGTATCGAGCCCGTTGTCCGGCCAGAAGATCGACAGCCCGGTTTCGGTCTCGCCCTTGATGATCGGCCAATTGATGGCGCTGGCGCCGCGATAGGCCGGCAAGAGCGAGGGGTGATACTGAATCGAGCCGTGGGTCGGGATGTTCAGGAATTCCTCCGGCACGAACAGCGTGACGAAAGCCATCACCTGCAGATCGGGCTTCAGCGCCTTGAACTCGTCCCACACTTCGGGCTTGCGATAATTGTCCGGCTGATAGACCGGGAGTTTCGCTGCAAGCGCCGCTTCCTTCAGCGGATCGGCCTTGGCGCCCGGCTTTTCCGGCGCGACATAGACCGCGACGACGTCGTCGCCGCGCTTGAGCAGCGCTTCGAGCACCGCCTTGCCGAAGGCCTGCTGCCCGTGAACCACAATACGCATTTAAAAACCTCTCAACGAATTCGGAACGTCCCCTCCCCTTATGGCAGGGGAAAGAACTTACGCCGCCTCCGCCTTGGCCGGCTTTTCCGGCGGCGTGATCGCGCCGGAGAGCTTGATCGTGTCGACTTCCTTCGCCGAATAGCCGAGCACGTCGCGCAAGATCTCTTCGGTGTGCTCGCCGAGAAGCGGCGAGCGGCGCACGTCGGCGGGCGAATCCGACAATTTGACCGGATTGCCCACGGTCAGATATTTGCCGCGGCCCGGATGATCGACTTCGACCACCGTGCCGGTCTTGCGCAGCGACTCTTCCTCGGCGATTTCCTTCATCGACAGAATCGGGCCGACTGGAATGTCGTGCTTGTTGCAGGTTTCCATGACCTCGAACTTGGTCATGGTCTTGGTCCATTCCTCGATCGTGTCGAAGATCTGTCGCAGCCGCGGCAGCCGTGCCGGCGGCGTCGCGAAATCCGCGTCGGTTTTCCATTCCGGCTTGCCGATCAGATCGCAGATCGGCGCCCAGACCGGCGCCTGCGTGATGAAATAGATGTAGGCGTTCGGATCGGTCTCCCAGCCCTTGCATTTGACGATCCAGCCGGGCTGGCCGCCGCCGGAATCGTTGCCGGCGCGCGGCGTGGCGTCGCCGAACGGCACGCCCTCGCCGTACTGGCTGTATTCTGTGAGCGGGCCGCGCTTGAGCCGCTGCTGGTCGCGCAGCTTGACGCGCGTCAGATTGAGCACGCCGTCCTGCATGGCGGCGAGCACCTTCTGGCCGCGCCCGGTGCGCGTGCGCTGAAACAGCGCGGTGACGATGCCGAGCGCAAGGTGGAGGCCCGTGCCGGAATCGCCGATCTGCGCGCCGGTGACCAGCGGCGGGCCGTCGCGAAAGCCGGTGGTCGAGGCGGCGCCGCCGGCGCATTGCGCGACATTCTCGTAGACCTTGCACTCCTCGTAGGGACCGGGGCCGAAACCTTTCACCGAGGCGACGATCATGCGCGGATTGAGCTTGTGGATGTGCTCCCACGTCAGCCCCATGCGATCGAGCGCGCCGGGAGCGAAATTCTCCACCAGCACGTCGCATTGCTTGATCATTCGATCGAGGATCTCCTTGCCCTTGGGGTGCTTGGAATCGATGGTGATCGAGCGCTTCGAGCCGTTGAGCATGGTGAAATAGAGGCTGTCCTGGCCCTTCACATCGCGCAACTGACCGCGCGTGATGTCGCCGACGCCGGGACGTTCGACCTTCATCACGTCGGCGCCCATATAGGCGAGCAGCTGCGTGCAGGTCGGACCCGACTGGACGTGCGTGAAGTCGAGAATCTTGACGCCTTGCAGTGCCAGGCCGGCCTGGCCCCAGGGCTTCGTGCTCGGACGCGGATGGCCGTTGCCGTTCGCCTTCGCCGCGGACTTCTTGACCGCGAGCTTGACCACTTTCTTCGACGACCTCTTCGCCGCGGCTTTGACGGATTTTTTCGCGGTGACTTTTTTGGCCGCGGCCTTGGACTTCGTTTTGCCGGCCTTCTTGCGCGTTGCCATTTGCTTCTCTCCTTGAGTTCGTTCGGACCCGACGCAGGCCGTCGCTTATTTCTTCTTCAGTGCGCTTTGCGGATTGAGATTGCCGATGCGGCCGCTCTCGCTGCCGGAGGCGGGATCAATCACCGCATTGATCAGGGTCGGCTTGCCGGAATCCATCGCCGCGTTGACGGCGCGCTTGAGTTCGTCCGGCGACGTCGCGTTGACGCCGTGGCCGCCGAAGGCCTCGATCATCTTGTCGTAGCGCGCGCCTTTGACGAAAACCGTCGTCGCCGGATCGGCGCCGCCGGAGCGATTGACGTCGGTGCCGCGATAGATGCCGTCATTGTTGAAGATGACGACGCAGACCGGCAGCTTGTAGCGGCAGATGGTCTCGATCTCCATGCCGGAGAAGCCGAAGGCGCTGTCGCCTTCGATGGCGAGCACCGGCTTTCCGGTCTCGATCGCGGCGCCGATGGCATAGCCCATGCCGATGCCCATGACGCCCCAGGTGCCGACGTCGATCCGCTTGCGCGGCTGATACATGTCGATGACGCCGCGCGTCAGGTCGAGCGCGTTGGCGCCCTCATTGACCAGGATCGCGTCGGGACGTTCCTTGACGATGGTGCGCAGCACGCCGAGCGCGCCATGGTAATCCATCGGCGAATTGTTGTTCATCAGCCGCGGCGCCATCTTGGCGACGTTCTCGTCCTTTTTGGTATTGACGGTCTTGACCCAGTCGGCCGGAGCCGCCGTCCAGTTGCCGCCCATCGCGCCGAGCATGGCTTCGACGCAGGAGCCGATGTCGCCGACGAGGGGAGCGGCGATCTCGACATTGGAGTCCATTTCCTTGGGCTCGATGTCGACCTGGATGAACTTCTTGGTGTGCGGCTCGCCCCAGGCCTTGCCCTTGCCGTGCGACAGCAGCCAGTTCAGCCGCGCGCCGATCAAGAGCACCACGTCGGCGTCTTTCAGCACCGTCGAGCGCGCGGCGCCGGCGCATTGCGGATGGGTGTCGGGCAAGAGGCCCTTGGCCATGCTCATCGGCAGGAACGGCGCGCCGCTCTTTTCGACGAAAGCGCGGATCGCCTCGTCGGCCTGCGCGTAAGCGGCGCCCTTGCCGAGAATGATCAGCGGCCGCTTGGCGCTCTTGAGCACGTCGAGCGCGCGCTTGACGGCGGACGGCGCCGGAATCTGCGCCGGCGCCGGGTCGATGACCTTCACCAGCGACTTCTGGCCGGCTTCGGCGTCCATCACCTGGCCGAACAATTTCGCCGGCAGGTCGAGATAGACGCCGCCCGGCCGGCCGGACACCGCGGCGCGGATCGCGCGCGCAATGCCGATGCCGATATCGGCGGCATGCAGCACGCGGAACGCCGCCTTGCACAACGGCTTGGCGATGGCGAGCTGGTCCATTTCCTCGTAATCGCCCTGCTGCAGGTCGACGATCTCGCGTTCCGAAGAACCGGAGATCAGGATCATCGGAAAGCAATTGGTCGTGGCATGCGCCAGCGCGGTCAGGCCGTTGAGAAAGCCGGGCGCCGAAACCGTCAGGCAGACGCCGGGCTGCTTGGTCAGATAGCCTGAGATGGAGGCGGCATAGCCGGCATTCTGCTCATGCCGGAAGGAAATCACGCGGAGGCCTTCGGCCTGCGCCATGCGGCCGAGATCGGTGATCGGAATGCCCGGCACGTTATAGATCGTCTTGACGCCGTTGAGCTTGAGCGCCTCGATGACGAGATGGAATCCGTCGGTGAGTTCGCGCTCGGGCGCGTCGGCGGTTTCCGGTTTGGTTTTCACTGCTGCGTCGGCCATAGGGATGCTCCCTGTATTTTCGGTCTAATCCAGATAATCGGCATATTTCTCGACATGCTCGGCGAGCCCGAGCGCGTGATCGCGCACCAGCGTCTCGGCGCGCACGGTGTCGCGCGCCTCCAGCGCTTCGATGATGTGCATGTGATCGCGGATCGAACGGTCGGCGCGATCCTTCTCGCCGATCGTCTTTCTTCGGATCATCCGCATATGGGTGAACAGGTTCTCGGCAAGCTCGGCCAGCACGCTGTTGCGGCTCAGGCGGATCAGCGCCTGGTGAAACTCGATATTCACTTCGGAATATTCGTCGAGATGCGCGCGCACCTGCCCGTTTTCGAACGTCGCGAACATCCGGCGCAGCGAAGCGATCTCGTCGGCGCTGGCATTGGCGGTGACGAGACGGGCGGCCATGCTTTCGAGCGCCGCCCAGGCGGCGATCATCTCGATCACCTCGCGCTTGGTCTTGCGCACCACATAGACGCCGCGGCGCGGCACGGTGCGGACAAAGCCTTCGCGCTCGAGCTGCGCCATGGCCTCGCGCACCGGCGTGCGGCTGATGCCGAATTCTTCGGCGAGGCTGCGCTCGTCAAGGCGGATGTCGTTGCGGCTGCCATAGACGTCCATGCCGACGATGGCGGATTTCAGCGCCGCATAGGCCTTGTTCTTGAAGCTGAAAGAGGTGTCGATCGGCGCCAGGCGCGGCCGCTCGATCACGGCGGCGTCGCCGCTGGCGGAGACGGAAAGTCGATCGGCACCGGATGACATCACAAGACGCTCGCTACCAAAGACGCTTCACAACCCTGTGGCAGAAGGTGCTGGCGCCGCGTTCGGGCCAGCAGCCATAGCGCACTATAATACATTATGCCAGCGCCTAAACGGCCTATTTCCCGGCCGAAATTCGCGCCGGACGGTGTGCGGCCCGGGAGGCCGCTCCGGCTGTCGCCGTCCCTACGCGGCGGCAAAAAGGGCGCAGAATTTCTTCCACGCCCTTCATTGTATCGGCAGCGCCTCAGCCCTGCTGCATCGTCCGCGCCCGCAGCGGCTTGAGCACGAACAGCGCCAGCGCCACGACGACGAAGTTCATTACCGCGGTGACCACGAACACCATGTGCCAGGAGCCGGTCGAGGCTTTGACCAGATTGGCCACCGGCACCAGGAACGCCGAGGTGCCCTTGGCGGTGTAGAGCAGGCTCAAATTCACCGTGGCGAATTTCGGCCCGAACGTGTCGGTGCAGGTCGAGGGGAACAGGCTGAAGATTTCACCCCAGGTCAGGAAGATCATTGCGGCGAAGATCACGAAGCCCCATGGCGCGTGTCCGAACGTGCCGAGAAGCCAATAGGCAACACCGCCCAGCCCGAAAGCCAGCGCCATCGTGTATTCGCGGCCGATATTGTCCGAGATCCAGCCGAACAGCGGACGCGCGCCGCCGTTGCAAATATTGTCGATAATGGCCGCGAGACTGAGCGTCGACAGGGCGCCCAGAATGACAACGCCGGCAACGTTGAAGTCCTTGGCGATCGGCGCGAGTTGCGCGGTCGCCATCAAGCCCGATGCCGACACCATGACGAACATGATGTAGAGGAGCCAGAAGACGGGCGTCATCAGCACGTCCTTGGGGCTATAGCTGCGCGTCGACTGCGCGACTTTTGCGGCAGGCGCGGCTGTCAATTCGCCCGGCTCCGGCGCGCGCAGCACCCATGCCAAGACGAAAACGACAGCGCCTTGGGCGATTCCGAACCAAAGAAAGGCGGCCTGGTAGCCATAATTGGCAATGACGTGTTGAATCGGGATGACTGTGAGAGCTGTGCCCGCACCGTAACCTGCCGCCGTGAGACCGACCGCGAGGCCGCGTCGATCCGGGAACCATTTCACGGCGTTGCCAACGCAAGTGGCATAAATCGCGCCGCCGCCGACGCCAGACACAGCTGCGCCGAGATAAAGCATTCCCAGCGTCTCGGCATAGGAATTGATGGTCCAACCGATCGCAACCATGATGCCGCCGAAGGCAACCACGACCTTCGGACCGATTGCATCGGCGATCCAGCCTTCGATCGGCGTCAGCCAAGTCTCGAGTGCGATGAAAAGCGCAAACGCGAACTGAATCTCGGCCAGCGACCAGCCATGCGCCTTGGCGATCGGATTGACGAAGAAGGTCCAGCCATATTGCAGGTTGGCGATCATCACCATGCAGATGATGCAGATCGTCAGATAGCCCCACCGGGCCGTCGAAGGTGCTGCCGCCGCAGTTTGCGTACGATCGAGCGTAGACGTGACCGTCATGACGTTTCCCCAAAGTTTGTTGGTATTATTTATTCCTGCCAGGAACCTTAGAGCAGCGGATCGGTTTTTACCAGTTCGTTGCGTGTGTTTTCAGGAAATGCGTGGCGAATGGCCGCAATGGCTAAGCCGCCATCTTAAAGTCAGGGTGCACTGCAACAAGATTGCCTTGGATGGCCTTTGGCGAAGGCTTAACCCGGCCGGGCATTCGCTTTCGCGTCAATCGTCGCCGCGTCTTCGGCCCGGCGTTTGGGTTTTGCGCATTTTGCGCTGCCGCATCGTCCGGGGCGCCAACTTCCCGCCGTGAGCGATCGGGAACCGACGGTCCGTCAGCAAGCGAAGGATCAGACGAGAAACATGTCGCCAAAATCCGCGGCCAAAATCGGCGCCAAGACCTCCGGCAGGAACTCCGACAACAAGAATCCCGACCAGATCGCCGGCAAGCTTGGCGAATTGGCCCATCCGCCGACGCCCACAAGCGAGGCACAGGAAGCGCCTTTCACCATCACCGCCTCGCAGCCGGCGCGCCTGCCGCGGACGCTCAAATCCGACGACACATTCATCGTGCTCGATAGCCGCGGCGATATCCGCAATGACAGCGGCGGCAATTTATCCGGCGGTTCCGCGGGCCTGTTCCACGAGGACACCCGTCACCTGTCGCGGCTCGAACTCCTGGTGAACGGCGAGCCTCCGCTCCTGCTCGGCTCGACGCTGCGCGACGACAATTCCGCCTTCGTCATCGACATCACCAATCCGGATCTGATGGACGGCCAGCGTATCGTGCTGGAAAAAGACCGCGTCCACATCCTGCGCACGATCTTTCTCTGGCGCGACACCGCCTATCAGCGGCTCGGCGTGCGCAATTACGGCGACCACGCCATCGATCTGCAGCTCTCGATCCTGTTCGACAACGATTTCGCCGACCTGTTCGAAGTCCGCGGCGCGTTGCGCGATAAGCGCGGCACCGCCAGCGCCGAAGTGCAAGGCAAGGATCGCGTCATGCTCACCTATGAGGGCCTCGATGCCAGGATCCGCCGCACCGGCCTGACCTTCGATCCGCCGCCGGACCGGCTCGCGGTCAACGCCGCCATCTACAGGCTGCATCTCGCCCCGGGCGAGTCGCGGCCGCTGTTCTTGGCCGCGACCTGCGGGCAAACGCAAACGCGGCCGCTGCCGTTCCTGCGCGGCATGATCATGGCGCGGCGCGAGTTGCGCCGGCAATCGCGCGAGCGCACCTCGGTCGAGACCTCCAACGACCGCTTCAACGAGATCCTCTGCCGCTCGGCCGCCGATCTCGCGATGCTGATGACCGACACGCCGCAGGGCCGTTACCCCTATGCCGGCATTCCCTGGTACTCGACGACATTCGGCCGCGACGGGCTGATCACGGCTTTGCAATTACTGTGGTGGTGGCCGGACGTGGCGCGCGGCGTATTGCGGCGGCTCGCCTTCTATCAGGCCAAGAGGACCGATCCGCGCGCCGATGCGGAGCCCGGAAAGATCCTGCACGAGATGCGCGGCGGCGAGATGGCGGCGCTGCACGAAGTGCCGTTCGGTCTTTATTACGGCAGTGTCGACGCGACGCCGCTGTTCGTGCTGCTGGCGGGCCTTTATGCCGAGCGCACCGGCGACATCGAAACCATCGCCGAGTTATGGCCGGCCATCGAAGCGGCGCTGGGCTGGATCGACGGCCCCGGCGATCCGGATGGCGACGGTTTTGTCGAATATCGGCGCGCCACCGAGCAGGGCCTTGCCAATCAAGGCTGGAAGGATTCGCATGACGCCATCTTTCATGCCGACGGCCGGCTCGCCGAAGGCGCGATCGCGCTCGTCGAGGTGCAAGCCTATGTCTATGCCGCAAAGATGATGGCGGCGCGTTGCGCGCGCCATCTCGGCCACAAAGTTGCGGCTGAAAAGCTTGACGCGCAGGCCCGCCGTCTCGCCGACCATTTCGAGGCGGCCTTCTGGTGTCCCGATCTCGGCACTTATGCGCTCGCGCTCGACGGCGAGAAAAAGCAATGCAAAGTCCGCACCTCGAATGCCGGACAGGTGTTGTTCACCGGTATTGCCGGAATCGATCGCGCCGCCTGCGTCGCCAAGGAATTGCTGCGGCCGAGCTTCTTTTCCGGCTGGGGCATTCGCACGCTCGCCAGAGAGGCCGTGCGTTACAATCCGATGTCCTATCACAACGGCTCGGTCTGGCCGCACGACAACGCGCTGATCGCGCTCGGGCTCGCGCGCTACGGCCACAAGCGCGCGGTCGAGACGCTGTTCGGCGGCCTGTTCAGCGCCGCGGCTTACATGGATCAGCGCCGGCTGCCGGAACTGTTCTGCGGCTTTCAGCGCCAGCACGGCCAAGGTCCGACGCTTTATCCCGTCGCCTGTTCGCCGCAGGCCTGGGCGAGCGCAACGCCGTACACGCTGCTCGAAGCTTCGCTCGGCCTCGAATTCGATCCGTTCAAAGGCGAGATTCGCCTGCGCAATCCCAGCCTGCCTGCATTCCTCGACGACGTCACGCTGCGCGATATGCGGCTCGGTGCAGCGCGGGTCGACCTGCATGTGCGCCGTCACGGCGACAGCGTGTCGCTCGACACGCCGCGCATCAGCGGCGATATCCGGGTATCGATCGTATTTTCGTCCTGAGCAGTTTTGTTTGCTGCGGCGAAAAAACGCGCGTGAAAGCTGCCGCCGTGGAACTGTTGCCTGTGAACCGGAACCGCCGTGTGTGGAACCTGTATGACCGGGCAGGCTTAGTGAACTGAGGTTCCACAGCAGCGCGGGAAGCAATGATGCGCACGTCACATGCGACAGCGGTCGGAGCGGCGATATTGATCGTGGCGGTCAGTCTGTCTGCCGCGATCAACGTGGCACGGTCACAGAAGGCGTTACCGCAGAAGACCTCGCCGCAGCACGCCGCGCCACAGCCGCCGCAAAGCGCCGACAAGGTGGAACCGGCGGCGCCCGTACCTGCACCCGCACCCGCACCGGCACCCGCACCGGCGCCTGCACCGCCGCCGCCGGCTGCGGCCACAATCCTGCCCAGTCACGAAGTACAGACCATCCTCGGCCGCGAGGTCTTGAGCGCGAACGGAGAGAACATGGGCCGCATTGTCGACGTATTGGTCGATCGCAGCGGCGAGGTGCGCGCCGCGATCATCGACTTCGGCGGCTTCCTCGGCGTCGGCAGCCGCAAGATCGCGGTGGAATGGAGCGCGCTGCACTTCCCGCCGCCGGCGCAGGCCGACGCCAAGATCAGGCTCGAACTGACCCGCGACCAGGTGAAAGCGGCGCCTGAATTTCAGGACGGCAAGCCGGTCGTCGTGCTCGGCGCGCTCGGCAAGCTCGAGCCGCTGCCATTCCAATAGCCATCCGCAAGAACAAGCAGGAGACGTTCCCTGCGCTCGCTACGTCGCTCATCGCGATCGCCCGAGAGGCCCGAGCCGCAGTCGGCGGCCAAGCGCGAAGACAGGCGCGAAGACACGAATCTGCCGGGATCCGAGAGCGGGCCTGACAACATGGCCGCGCCTGATCATGTAGCGGCGCAGCCCGCGGCCCCAACGGCGGAACCGCCGCTGGCGCCGTCGCGGCGCAGCCTGCGCGGACTCGACTGGTTCATTTTCTTCGTCGCCGACGTGCAGACCGGCTTCGGCCCCTTCGTCTCGGTCTACCTGACCGCGCAGAAATGGACGCAGGTCGATATCGGCCTCGTCCTGTCGGCGGCGAGCTTCGTCTCGCTGATCGGCCAGATGCCGGGCGGCGCGCTGGTTGACGCCGCCAGGTCCGAGCGCTTTGTCGCCGGCTGCGCCATTGTCGTGATCTGCCTGAGCGCGCTGACCTATGCGGCGGTACCCATTTTTCCTGTCGTGTTTGCGGGATCCGTCCTGCATGCGGCGGCGAGTTGCGTGCTCGGGCCGGCCTTGGCCGCCATCAGTCTGGGCCTGGTCGGTCCGGCCCTGATCGGCGAACGGCTGGGCCGCAACGCGCGCTTTGCCTCGGTGGGCAACGGCTTTGCCGCGGCAGCCATGGGCGCGATCGGCTATCTGATCTCGCCGCGT
Source organism: Xanthobacteraceae bacterium (assembly GCA_035509535.1). Classification (GTDB taxonomy): domain Bacteria; phylum Pseudomonadota; class Alphaproteobacteria; order Rhizobiales; family Xanthobacteraceae; genus BOG-931. The sequence goes on from DATJLN010000060.1 coordinate 31,762, forward strand.
TCGGTTTTCGTCGTCACGGTGCTGCTGCTCGTACCGGCGCTGATTGCGCTGCGCGAAATCTCCAACAGCGAAATCGACGCCGAGCGCGCGCACGGCGCCAAGCCGCGGCGGCCCAAGATCAAGCCGCCGATCAAGCCGAGCGAATTGCTGCACAACGTGCCGCTGCTGATCTTCGCCGCGTGCCTGTTGCTGTTCCACATGGCCAATTCCGCCATGCTGCCGCTGGTCGGCAGCCTCGTCACCATGCATTCGAGCCAATGGGCGACCGTGATCATCGCCGCCTGCATCGTCGTGCCACAGCTCATTGTCGCAGTGCTGTCGCCATGGATCGGCACCAAAGCACAAGTCTGGGGCCGCAGGCCGCTGTTGCTGATCGGCTTTGCGGCGCTCCCCATTCGCGGCTTTTTGTTTGCGGTCGTGACCGATCCCTCGCTTCTTCTTGCCGTGCAGATTTTCGACGGCATCACCGCAGCGGTCTTTGCGGTGATGGTGCCGCTCGTGGTCGCCGATCTCACCCGCGGCACCGGGCGCTTCAATCTCGGCCAGGGCATTCTCGGCACCGCGACCGGCATCGGCGCCTCGCTGTCGGCGACGTTCGGCGGCTATGTCACCGATCATTTCGGCAGTTCGGCGGCCTTCGCGGCGCTCGCCGTCATCGGCGCCGCGGGATTTGCCCTTGTGGCGCTGTCGATGCCGGAGACACGCCCGCCCGAGAAAGAGCCGGAAGAGTGAATCAAAGCGCCGGCGCGTCGTCCGTGACCAGGCGCAGACGCGGTTCGGCGTTCGCCGACAGGCTGCGATAGACGGCGAGATAATCCTGCGCCATGCGGCGCGCGGTAAAGCGCTCCTCGAAGCGCGTACGGATCTTCTCGCGCGACAGCTGGCCGAGCCGGTCGACTGCGCCGATCGCGCCGGCATCGTCCTCGACGACAAACCCGGTGAGGCCGTCTTCGATGATCTCCGGCACCGAGCCCCGGTTATAGGCGATCACCGGCGTGCCGCAGGCCAGCGCCTCGATCATCACCAGGCCGAACGGTTCCGGCCAATCGATCGGCACCAGCAGCACGATGGCGCCGCTGAGGAAATCCGCCTTCTCGGCATCGCCGATCTCGCCGATATATTCCACCGCCTTGCTGGCGCGGATCATCGGCGCGATCCGTTCGTCGTAATATTCGCGGTCGGCCCGGTCGACCTTGGCCGCGATCTTGAGCGGCACACCGCAATGCTCGGCGATCCGGATGGCGCGGTCGACGCGCTTTTCGGGCGCGATGCGGCCGAGGAAGGCGAAATAAGACGGCTTCACCGGCTTGGGCGTCAACAGCCGTTCCGGCAGGCCATGATGCACGGTGCGCACCCAATTCGCTTGCGGCAGCGGACGCCGCTGCGCATTCGAGATCGACACCACCGGCACCGACGAAAATGTGTCGAACACCGGCTGGTGCTCGGGCAGATCGAGCCTGCCGTGCAGCGTCGTCACGAACGGCGTCGGCTGCCGCGAGAACAGCGAGAACGGGTAATAGTCGAGATGGCAGTGCAGAAAATCGAAGTCGTCGGCCCGCCGGTGGACATGCTCGAGCATCATCATGTGCAGCGCATTGGGATCGCGCACCGAGCCGTCGAGCCGCAACGCCCGCGGCCACATCCCTTCGAGCCTCGCCGACGTGGTTGAATCGCCGCTGGCGAACAGCGTCACGTCGTGACCGAGCCCGATCAACTCTTCCGTCAGCCACGACACCACGCGCTCGGTGCCGCCATAGAGCTTCGGCGGAATGGCTTCAGTGAGCGGCGCAATCTGAGCAATGTGCATCGAACTTGCCTTTTGTTTTCAGTGAAGTTCCTCACCTCGCAACCCACGACAACGCGGCAAGCCGAAAAAATTTCAATTTGTGGAAGGAACTTAATTGTCATGGCAGCGGGAACTTTTGTCTGCTCCGGACATTGCGCTGCGATACGCCGGCAAAGATGCAAAAAATCGATGCCTGGTATCTGCCCAACACAAGTCACGCATGAGTGTCGCGCATGAGTGTCGCGCATGAGCCGCTTCACGCGCCAAGTCTCGGCGGAACGGGACCCGGTTCCGTTCGTTCTAGTTGCGGGGGCGGAACTCCGTGTGTGTCAGTGGAGACGAAATCGCGCATGGCCGAGCTTGGTGACTACGCCTCGCGTCCGCTCGCCTTCATGTTCCGTTATATCCGGCTTCGTCCAATTGCTCATGCGGTCATCTTGATTGCCGTGCTGGGCGCGGTGACCTGTTCGGTCGGAACCCAATATGGCGTGAAATTCCTGGTCGATACCTTGTCGAAAGGACACGGCGCCGATGTATGGATCGCGTTTGCGCTCCTCGGCACGCTGATCGCATGCGACAATCTCTTGTGGCGCGTCGCCGCCTGGATCGCCAATTTTGCCTTCGTCGGCGTCACCGGCGACCTGCGGCGCGACTTGTTCCGCCACCTGACGGGCCATTCACCGGGCTTCTTTGCCGAGCGGCTGCCCGGCACGCTGACGAGCCGCGTCACCGCGACGTCGAACGCGGTGTTCACGACCGAGAACATGTTCATCTGGAACGTGCTGCCGCCCTGCGTCGCGACGGTCGCGGCCATCGCGCTGGTGACGACGATCAGCCTGCCGATGGCCGGCGCGCTCGCTTCGATCGCGGGCATCATGGTCGTGCTGATGTTTCGCCTCGCCGCGGCCGGCAAGCCGCTGCATCACGACTATGCCGCAAAGGCGGCGGCGGTCGACGGCGAGATGATCGACGTCATCAACAACATGCCGCTGGTGCGCGCCTTTGGTGGATTTCTGCGCGAGCATCGCCGCTTCGACGCCACCGTCGCGCGCGAGATGGATGCGCGGCGGCGCAGCCTGTTCTATCTGGAAAAGCTGCGCATCTTTCACGCCGCCGTCACCGTGCTGCTGGCGCTCGGTCTCCTCGCCTGGGCGATCACGCTCTGGCAGCAGGGCGCGGCAACGACGGGCGATGTCGTGCTCGCCTGCACGCTGGCGATTTCAGTGCTCAGTGCCACCCGCGATCTGGCGGTCGCGCTGGTCGACATCACCCAGCACATCGCGCGCCTGTCGGAGGCGGTCGCCACGCTCCTGGTGCCGCACGATCTGTGCGATCACCCCGAAGCCGAGCCGCTCGTGCGCCGCGGCTCGAGCGTGAAATTCGAGAATGTCGAATTCAGCTATGCCGACGGCCGGCAGATTTTCAAGAACTTCACTTTGAGCTTCAGGCCGGGCGAGCGCGTCGGTCTGGTCGGCCGCTCCGGCGGCGGCAAATCGACGCTGTTCGCGCTGCTGCAGCGGTTCTACGACGTGCAGTCGGGCCGCATTCTCATCGACGGCCAGGACATTGCTCTGGTGACGCAGGAGAGCCTGCGCGAAGCCATCGGCGTCGTGCCGCAGGACATTTCCATGTTCCACCGCACGGTGATGGAAAATATCCGCTATGGCCGGCCGGACGCCACCGACGACGAGGTGCTCGAAGCAGCCTTCGCCGCGCGCTGCGACTTCGTCGAGGAACTGCCGCTCGGCATGCGCACCATTGTCGGCGAGCGCGGCGTGAAATTGTCCGGCGGCCAGCGTCAGCGCATCGCCATTGCCCGCGCGTTCCTCAAAGACGCGCCGCTTCTCTTGCTCGACGAGGCGACGTCCTCGCTCGACAGCGAGTCCGAGGAAGCCATCCGCGAGGCGCTCGGGCGGCTGATGAACGGCCGCACCGTGATCGCCATCGCGCACCGGCTGTCGACAGTGCGCAATTTCGACCGCATCGTCGTGCTGCAGACCGGCAGGGTCATGCAGGACGGCCCGCCGGATATGTTGATGCGCGACGAAGGGCTTTACCGCCAGCTCGTACAGCGCGAGATGAACCGCCTGGCCCAGCAGGCGGCGTGACGTTCGGCCCGCAGGTCCCGGTCTTTTCGTGGATTTTGCCGGAAAATTTGTTTCTTCCGGCCGCGGGCGGGCGGACGAAATCATTCGCCGGGAGCCGTCGCGGACGATCAAGACTCTCTTATTTTACCCGACTGCATTGACGAAACGCCGCGTGATGCTGAGATCAGCAACCCGGCCCCCGACGCGGGACCGGACCACGCGACGAGGGTGCAGCCGGCATGACGACCTATGATGCGAGAGAGCAACTCCTGCCGCGTCTTGCGCAGAGCGAATTGCGCCCTGATCTGCTGTATCCCGATCTGCACGGCGGACTGCCGGCCGCCGGCCACTTGCAGCCAGTGGAGAAGAAGCTGATCGGCTTCAGCCTCGGCATCGGCCTTCTCCTGCTCGCGGCGCTTTTCCTCATCAATCACGTTCTTCCGCTGGCGCCGTAACCTCCTGATTGTCGTCCGCAGACGGCGATCCGCGGCGTGCGGAACCGCGCCGCAGCCGGACGGCTCGGGGTTCCCGTTAACCTTTCGTTAAACAACCAGGTTCGTAATCGTGGCGGCAGAGCATGACACCGCAAGGTTCATGCGCAAACGAGAAATCTAATCTGCGACGGATGACATTCCATGTTTGAAGTCACGGGCTACGATTATCCGAATGTCTTCGTGAGATGCCGCCGCACCGCTGAAACCTACCGCTTCGAAATCGGCAGCGACGGTTCCCTCACCCACCAAGAGGCGCGCCACGATCAGAGCGCAGCGCGCCGCGCGGCAATGGCCTTCCTCGATCGATTGCGAGCCAAGATGCAAACCGCTTCGTAAGAGGCGGTTTTTTGTTCAGCGATCGGGCAGAGTTTGAGTTTCCATAGGCGGCCTCGACCGCCGGCATGGGGGAGCGGGGCGTGCGCCCGGATGTACGGCCGCGCCTCGCCGCCTGCCGGCCTCGCTCCCGCACGATGATGCATCCATCGCGAGCGGCGCGCCGCTCAAGCTTCGACGGGGGATTTGACTTCGACCGTCAGCGTCGGCGCGATGCGGCCCCACATATGGCCGAGGATGCGCTTCCAGCTTTCGCAATAGACGCTCGGATTGTCGAAGCGGCGCTCGGTCGACCAGCGCTGCGCCAGATGGCCGCCGCCGCAGGCGTCGAGGAACTCGCACTTCCGGCAGGTCTCGCACAAAGCCGTCGACGCCTCGTAGGCTTCCTCCCAGACCGGATCCTTGTGCACGTCCTTGATGGCGTTGTCGCGGACATGCGTCTTGGTCGCCGTCGAGCCGTTGCCGGCGATGCGCAGCACATCGAGCGGCTCGAGCGAGCCGTCCGGCATCAGCGTAATGGTGTCGATCGGGCCGAGCCCGATCGTGTCCGACAGCGACAATTGCCCGACCAGGCCGCGGATCATCGCATCGAGCGTGTCGATATTGACGCCAAGCGCGGCATATTTATCGAACCAGACGTCGAACAGCCGGATGAAATAATCGTCGATCGGCGGCGGATTGTCGGCATGCGTCGCATCGGGCGGCAGGATGTCGAAATGCGTGTAGCCGAGCTCATTGACGACGAAATCCAGCACTTTCTCCGGATCGGTGCCCGGATTGCAGACCGAGATCAGTCCCGGCTCCAATCCCGCCGTCTGCAGCTTGTTCAAACCTTCCAGCGTTTCCTGCAGTGTGCCGTTGCCCTTGAAATCGACGCGATACTTGTCGTTGATCTCGGGCGGGCCGTCGAGGCTGACGCTTACGCTGACGTCATGCTCCTTGAACAGCGCGATCCATTCATCGTCGACCAGGATGGCATTGGTGGTGATGCCGCGCTTGATGGCGCAGCCGGTGCGCTCTTCGACCCCGCGCAGCTTTTTGCAGAAGGCGTCGAACCGGCGCTTGGGAAACAGCAGCGGCTCGCCGCCGTGAAACACCAGAAGGAAGAACGGCAGCTCGAATTCGCGGATGTGCTCTTCGAGCCGCGAGCAGAACGCATCCTCGGCCTCGGGCGTCAGCACCGCGGGCTTCTGGTAGACCATCGCGTCGCGGAACCAGTAGCAATAGGTGCACTTGATGTTGCAGCGTGACGCCAGCTTGACGAGAATGAATGTAAAGGGGCGCGACGCCATCGGCGACGTCGAAAAGCGGCGGAGCATCGCCTCCGATGCGGCGGCGGGGATATCGGCAGATGTCATGCTGGCCTCTTCGGCTTGCTCACTGGCTCGATCCTGCTCTCGCCTTATGCGCTCGCCCTCGTGCAGCCGTTCGGCGTCACCCGGTCATTATCGTGCGCTCGTGAGCGACTGCCAAGATCGTGCGGACACGCAAGATCGCGCCGAAAAGATGGAAAACGCCCGAGATCCCGCCCGGGCGCTTCATTTCGTTTCTTGGCAGCGACTCGCGTTTCGCCGCAACGATCACCAGCGGCGATACCAGCGATGGTAGAAGCGGCGGAACCAGCGGCGGAACCAAGCCAGCTGCTGCATCTTGTCGTCGGTGGCGGCTTGGCCGGATTCCGTTCCGCTCTGGATGATCGAGTTGAGCGCCGGATTGGTCGACTTCAGCACCACATTGGATTCCGGCGCGGTAGCCGCATGCGCACCGGTCATGCCGAGCACGAACGCCGCGCCGAATCCCAGACCAAGCGCCTTCAGCCGGTTGGACAGACCGCCGCGAGACAGCCGGCCCTCGTGCAACTCATTCGTAATGTCGGCAACCTGATTGATGTCTAATCGGCCTTTGGTGGAATCGTTCACGCCTGCCTCCTGCTGAATTGCCACTCTGTTGTGTCGCGCCCCGGATGGCCGCCGATCACGCTACACGCTTCGCCATGACGCAGAAATCCATGACGCAGAAATGACGTTGTGACCGGCTCGCACCGCACTTTGCGAGCTTCGCAGCCTATTCGTCAAGGCGGCTCATTGCCTTCAGCGGCAAGCCATTACCGCAAATTCCTCCGAATATTTAAATCTATTCCATCGCGCCTGATCGCAGTCGCGCGCGGCGATCGTTGTGTGCATATCGCGTCGCCCGCGCGCCGCAATGTGCGCCACGCATCGACGGCGACGGCGCCTGCGGCATTTGGCGGATGTGAGTTCCGAAAAGCCGGGAACAGAAGTGCGCATCGGAAATTTCTTGGAGTGCGGGGATGGATAGATCTCGGCTCAAGCAGGAGAGACGGCAAATGCCCGACACGCCCTCGACGCTCGCAACACCGCTCGCAAAACCAATGGCCTCAGCATCTGTCCCGCCCGGCACGAGAGGCACGAACAGCCGGTGGCGCCGCGCCGGCGCCATCATGTGTCTTGTGGCTGGGTTCGGTGCGACCACCGCGGTTCCCGCCATCGCGCGGAGCGGATATATGGCCCCCAGCGAATACGACGGCGACTGGAGCGTTCTGATCCAGACTCAAAGCGGCGCTTGCGATCCAGCCATTCGTTACGGCGTCGAGATCACCAACGGCGTGGTCACAAGCCCCAATAGCGGTCCGGCCACGGTTCAAGGACGCGTGTCCCGGCGCGGCGGTGTCAGTGTCAGCGTACGGTCCGGTCCGCAATGGGCCAACGGTTCCGGCCGTCTCGCACGCACCTACGGCAGCGGCATATGGCAAGGCCAAGGCACAATCGGCGCCTGCTACGGCACCTGGCAGGCACAGCGTCGCAGCTACGGCGCCGCAGCGAATGCGGCCCGCGCGCCGCGCTATTACAATTACTATGACCGTTACTATGGCCGTCAGTGATACTGTGACCGTCAGTGACGTGCCGGCAGCGCTGCTGGCCTCGCCGGCAGCGCGATTCAAAGCCGGGTTCAAATTGACGCCAGCCGCAAAAATGCCAAGGGCCCCAGTCGGGGCCCTTGGGATGTTGGTTGCGGGGGTAGGATTTGAACCTACGACCTTCAGGTTATGAGCCTGACGAGCTACCGGGCTGCTCCACCCCGCGCCAAACTTTGATTTTTCGCAGGGTCATGTAGCAAGCGTCCTGCGATAAGGGAAGTGCAGAAGGCCTTATTTTTCGTCATAATGTCACAAAGTCACCCATCGAACCGACATGCACGGCCCCGTAGAAGCGTTTATGGCCGAAAAACAAGCTCTACAACCCAAAGCGGCGATCGGGCCGGCTTTGCGCATGATCGCGGCCGCCATCCTGACCGACGCGCGTGGAGCGATTTCCGACCCCGAGCGCACCAACGAGGCGGCGGTGCACCAGTTCCGCCGCGCCATGAAGGAATGGCGCGCGCTGATGCGGCTCCTGGCGCCGTTCATCGCCGATTCCGCACGCTGGCGGCATGAGGCACGCGATCATGCCCGCACCCTGGCGCAGGCCCGTGACGGCGCCGCGGCACTGAATGCCTTCGACGGTCTGCTCGATAGAGGCAACCTCGTGCTGTCGACGCGCACCAGCGAGACCATTCGCGCCCGGCTCGAAGCGCTGCGCGCAAGCCAAGAGCGTTCCGGCCTCACGCCGATGCTGCGTGACGCCATTCTCGTCTGGCTCGATGTCGCCGCCTCGGCGATCGAAATGTGGCCGCTCGATACGCTTGAATTCGCCGCCGTCGCCGAACAGCTCGCCAAGAGCTATCGCAGCGCGCGCAGCCAGATTCCGGCCGATTGGACCACGGCCAACGGCGAGGAATTGCATAAGCTGCGTCAGCGTGTCGTCACGTTGCGCTACCAGATGGAATTGGTCGAGCCGCTCTGGCCGCGCTTCGGCAGGATGTGGATCGGCGAGGCCGAGCGCATCCGCGGGCGCCTCGGCCAATGCCAAGACATCGAAGTGCTGACGCGGCTCACAGCGCCGCATCAGATCCTGGCGCATTGGCGCTCGCGGCTGACTCCGGCCTGCGCCGAGCGCTCGGCGGAGCTCGCGCAGCGCGCCGCGCAGATCGCCGTGCGTCTGTTCGCCGAACGGCCGAAGGCGTTCCGCCAGCGCCTCGAGGCGCTGTGGACGCAGTGACGGGCGGCGGCTTGGCGTATCACAGCGCCGCGCCGCTCGCGTTCATCCCGAGATAAATCTCCTGCACATGCGGATCGCGTTCGAGCGCTGCGGCCGGGCCTTCGAGCGCAATGCGGCCGGTCTGCAGCACATAGGCATAATCGGCCATGCCGAGTGCAAGCGGGATCGACTGTTCGGCAAGCAGCAGCGTGAGGCCTTCGCCGTGCAGCCGCGCCAGTGTGTCGTAGAGCTGTTCGACCACGGCGGGCGCGAGGCCGAGGCTTGGCTCGTCGAGCATCAACAGCCGCGGCTCGCTCATCAGCGCGCGGCCGAGCGCCAGCATTTGCCGCTCGCCGCCCGACAGCGTGCCGGCCGATTGCCGCCGCCGCTCGGCAAGTCGTGGAAACAAGGCGTAGACGCGGTCGAACAGCGCGGCGAGACGCGAGCGGTCGGTCAGCGCGGTGGCGCCGAGCCGCAGATTCTGCTCGACGGTCTGCGACACGAACAGCCGCCAGCCTTCCGGCGACAGCGCCAGGCCCTTGCTCACGATCGCATAGGCCGGCTCGCCGAAAATGCTTTCGCCGCGCCATTCGATCACGCCGCGCGACGGCCGCACCAATCCGGCGATCGTGTTGAGCGTCGTGGTCTTGCCGGCGCCGTTCGAGCCAAGCAGCGCCACCACCTGCCCGGCATCGACCTTGAGCGATATATCGGCGACGCCGACCAGGTCGCCGTAACGCACTTCGAGATGTTCGACCTTCAGCTCCGGCATCGTCATTGACCCGCCGGGCGGCGATGAGCGCGGCCCAAATAGGCTTCGATCACCGCCTCTTCGCGCACCACCTGTTCCGGCGTGCCGCTGGCGATGACGCGACCCTGATTGAAGACGAGCACACGCTTGGTCAGCGTCATGATCACTTCCATGATGTGCTCGACGATGACGATGGTGATGCCCATGGCGTGAATGCGCCGCACCAGCGCAATGGCCTCGCGCAGTTCGGCCGGCGTCAGCCCGGCGAGCGATTCATCGAGCAGCAGGAGCCGCGGCTCGGTGGCGAGCACCCGCGCGATTTCAAGCCGCTTCCGCCCCGGCGTGCCGAGCGACCGCGCCGGCTGCTCGGCGCGCAGCCCGGTCAATTCGACGACGCGCAGCGCCCGCTCGCGCGCATCGTCGCGGTGCGGATGGCGCAGGAACGCCCCGACCATCACGTTATGCAGGACGCTCATGTCCTCGAATGTGGTCGGCACCTGAAAGGTGCGGCCGATGCCGAGACGGGCGCGCGCCTCGGACGGCGCAAAGGTCACGTCCTTGCCGGCGAACGAAATCGCCCCGGTCGTCGGCATGGTCTCGCCGGCCAGGCAATTGAAAAAGGTCGACTTGCCGGCACCGTTGGGGCCGATCAGGCCGATGATCTCGCCCTCGTCGACCGCAAGATCGGCGCCGGCGACGGCGCGAAAATCGCCGAAGGCTTTCGAGACGTTTTTCGCTTCAAGCAGCATGCGCGCGCTTCCGCAATCGTGGCGAGAGGCGATGCCACAGGTCGAACAGGCCGCCGGGCTCGAAGCGCGCGATCAGGACGATGATGCCGCCATAGAGAATGTAAGTGAGCCCGGTGCCGCCGCCGCCGAACCAGCTATTGGTCGCGGTCTGCAGCGGGATCAGGATCAGCGCGCCAACGAGCGGGCCGAACAACGTACCGGCGCCGCCGAGCGCCGCGACGATCACCATCTGCACCGACACCAGAATGCCGAAGCCGGAATCCGGATCGATGAAGCCGGTCTTGATCACATAAAGCGACCCGGCAACCGAGGTGAAAGCCGCAGAGAGCGCAAGCGCCCGCATCTTGGTCTGCCGTACCGGCACGCCGAGACTTTTGGCGGCGCGCTCGCTCGCCTTGATCGCGCGCAGATAGAAACCGAAGCGCCGCCGCTCGACCAGCGCGGTCGTCACCAGCACCAAGGCGAGCACGGCAAGGAAGATGTAGTAATAAGGCAGCTCGCTGCGGAACGTCAGGTCCCACAGGTTACGCGCGGTGGCCGGACCCTGCAGGCCGATCGCGGCGCCGACGAAATCCCAGGTGCCGGCGAAGATATGAATGAGCTCGGCGACCGCGATGGTCGCCATGCTGAAATAGTGTCCGGTAAGCCGAAAGGTCGGCAGGCCGATCACCAGCGCCAGCGCGACGCTCAGCGCCATCCCCGCGGGAATGCCGGCAACCGGCGGCCAGCCCCACAAATTATAAAACAGGAGCGGCAGATAGGCGCCGAGCCCGAAGAACATGCTGTGGCCGACCGAAACCTGGCCGGCATAGCCGCCGACGATGTTCCAGGCCGAGGCCGAGATCGCGGCAAGCAGAAACGTCACGCCGATATCGCGATAGAATGCGCTCGGCAGCATGAGCGGATAAGCCAGCAGCACTGCGGCGAGCAAACAGATCCCCAGGCGCGGCGACAGCGTCATGCTCGCGCGTTCCCCATCAGGACTTCCCCATCAAACCTTGCGGACGGAACCACAGCAGCGCGACGAACAGGCCGTAGACGACAATGTCCTTATAGATGGCGCCGAGCCAGAACGCCGACACCGCTTGAATGAGGCCGATGATCAGCCCGGCATAGAGCGAGCCGATGACGCTGCCGAAGCCGCCGAGCGCGACCACGACAAACGCAATCAATCCGAAGGTCTCGCCGACCGACGGCGACCACGGATAGGCGGTCGCGAGCAGCGCGCCGGCGATGCCGGCGGCGCCGGCCGACAGGCCCCAGGCCAGCGCCTGCATGCGGTCGGGCCGGATGCCCATCAGCATCGCGGCCGCACGATCTTCCGCGACCGCAAGCAGCGTCGAACCGACCGTGGTGCGGGTGAGCAGAAAATGCAGCGCCAGCGTCAGTGCGATCGCCACCGCGCCGGCGACCAGTTGCGCCAGCGGCAGAAACACGCCGCCGACATTGATGGTGCCGGACAGCGCATTGGGCGGCAGCGTCACGAAATTCGCCGAGAAGATCAAAAACGCGGTGTAACGCAGCAACAGCGCCAGTCCGAAGGTCGAGAGGATTTGCGACAGCATCGGGCCGCGGATCACATGCTTGATCAGCGACGCATAGATGCCGATGCCGAGCACGAACAAGGCGAGCGCCGCGGCCAGCGCAAACACCGGCGGCCCGCCATGCAGCCACACCACGGCGAGAAACGCCACATACATGCCGAGCATGACGAATTCGCCGTGGGCGAAATTGATGAAATTCATCATGCCCCAGATCAAGGTGAGGCCCGACGAAAACAGCGCGTAGATGGCGCCCAGCAACAGGCCGCCAGCGATCACCTGGACAATGACCATGAACGCGCCAGCCTCCCCATCCGGCTTTCTCAGTCTGCCATTTGCCCGGGTTCAGGAAAAGCGGCCGGCATTGTTCCTGTCGCGCCGTTCGCACGTCCGCTCTGCGCCGCCTCGTCGGCTCGCCGTGATGCCAGGCTCCTTGATGAGCTTGTTCCGGGGTCATTTGCCCGATTTTGGCGGCGATGGCCGCCATCTTGTTCTTCACGTCAGGAAGAAACAGGATGCGGCTGATCTCGGCATTGAGCTTATCGCCGACGGGTTTCGGCATGCCGCCGCAAGCGCCGGGGATATGGTGAAGTCTTTGGAATCAAAACCAGGTGAGGCTCAGCGATGCGGTTCCTTGACTGTCTCGGCCGGTTACACGGACGTTTGGCCTCGTTCGGCCTGCTCGGCGCAGCCTTTGCGCTCCTTCTCGGGGCGCATTCGGCCTTCGCCCAGCAACCGAACGCGCAATTCCACGTTCAAGTGCCGCACGCCCGACAAGCGCATGCCGAACAACCCCATGCGCCGCGCGCCCACGTCTATCTGTTGCGCGGCCTGTTCAATGTGTTCTCGCTTGGCATGGATTCGCTTGCCGCGGAGCTGAGCCGGCGCGGCGTCGAGACCTCGGTGGACAATTACGCGGATTGGCGGGCGCTCGCCAGTCAGGCCGCGGCGCGATACAAGGCCGGCAGCGAAAGCCCCATCATTCTGATCGGCCATTCGCTGGGCGCCGATGCCGTCATGGACATGGCCGCCTATCTCGGGCGCAAAAACGTCCCGGTCGCGCTGGTGATTCCGTTCGACGGCACCAAACCGCTGATCGCGCCTGCCAATGTGGGACGTGTCGTCAATCTCACGCAGCGCTCTTATGCCTATGCCCGCGCCGGCGCGGGCTTCCACGGCACTCTTGCCAATATCGACGTGAGCTTCGACAAGAACATCGACCACATCAACATCGACAAGGCGCCGCGCACGCATGCCCGGGCCATCAGCGAAGTCATGGCGGTCGTCGGACACCCGAGCGCCGCGCCGAAGGAACAGCAGACGCCCGAAGCGGAAAAGCCGGCGGCTGCTCCGGCTGCGCCTGAGCCCCGGCACGCCCACGAAGATAATGCTGCACCGTCGCCGGCCGCGCCGACAAAGCCGCCTGCGATCCAGAATTGAACGCCGGCTCTACCGGCCGCGATTGAATGCGGCGCCGACGCGCGCGATCACGTCGTCCCAGCCGTCAGGCTTGGTCTGCCGGAACAGGCGCGCGGTCGGATACCACGGCGTGGTTTCGCCCGAGAGCGTCCACCGCCAATCCGGCGCGAAAGGAACGAGCACCCAGACCGGCCGGCCCATGGCGCCGGCAAGATGCGCCGCCGCGGTGTCGACGGCGATGACGAGATCGCACAGCGCCAAGACGGCGGCGGTGTCGGCGAAATCCTCGAGCTCCGCGCCGACATGGGTGATGCGGCTTGCCGCGAGCGCTTCGGCATCGTCGCCGCGGAGCTCGCGCTGAATGCTGATGAAGCTCGCCGCGCTTGCTTCGAACAGCGGCTTGAGGCGGCGCAAGGCGATCGAGCGGTTGCGGTCGTTGTCGTGGTCCGGATTGCCCGACCAGACCAGCGCGACGCGCGGGGCGGGCAGCGCGCCGATCTCCGCCGTCCATTTGGCGAGCCGCGCGCCATCGGCAGTGAGATAAGGCACGCGCGCCGGCACGTTGCCAAGCTCCGTCTTCAAGGCGAGCGGCAGGCTGCCGAGCGGACAATGCACGTCGAACGGAGACGGCGCATCGCCGCGCGCGATCACGCTCGACGTGCCGTCAAGCCGCGACATCAATGTTTTCAATTCAGGCTGCACTTCGAGCACGACCTTGGCGCCGGCCGCGGCCAGGACCGGCACATAGCGCGCGAACTGGATGGTATCGCCGAGCCCCTGCTCGCCGTGCAGCAGCACGGTCTTGCGCGCGAGCGGATATTCGCCGAGCCAGAGCGGCTTACCGCGGCTCTTCTGCGGCGGCATGCCGGTGCGGCGCCATCGCCATTCATATGCGGCGAAGCCGCGCTGATATTGGCCTTGCGTCAGCAGCGCCATCGCCTGGTTGAAATGCGCGTCGGCGTGATCCTTCTTGAGCGACAGCACCTTGCCATAGCTCGCGATCGCTTCGTCATAGCGATTGAGCTGAGCCAGCGCCTTGCCGCGGTTGAGCCAGGCATTGCCATGGCCGGGCTCGGCCGCGAGCGCGGCATCGTTGGCGGCGGCCGCCTCCTCGTAACGGCCGAGCTTGATCAGCGCGACGCCGCGATTGTAATGCGCAGCCGGATGGCCGGGCATCAAAGCGAGCGCCGCATCGAATTCCGCCAGCGCCGGCTCGGGCCGGCCAAGCGCAGCCTGTGCCAGCCCACAATTGATGCGTGCCTCGACATGTCGCGGGGCATGCGGCGGTATTTGTGCCAGCACCGCCTGGAATTCGGCGAGCGCATCGCTTGGCCGGTCCAGGCTCAACAGCACATTGGCGTGCTGACAGAGAATGTCGACATCGTCCGGCGCCAGCGCCCGCGCCCGATCGAGATATTCGAGCGCTTCCGCGTTCCTCCTGAGCGCATGCAGCGCCTGGCCGAGATTGCTCAAAGCCGGCGGCGCCGCCGGATTGGCCTTCACCGCGGCCGCGAACAGCCGATGCGCCTCGCCGACATGGCCTTGCTGCGCCTTGATGGTGCCGAGCAGATTGAGCGCGTCGAAATGGTTCGGCGCCGCCTTGAGTACGCGGGCGTAGATTTTCTCGGCATCGCGCAGCCGGCCTTGCCGATGCGCGGTCACGGCCTCGCTCATCGCTTCGCCGATATTGAAGGGCGCGCTCATAGCCGGTTGATCTGCGCGATGCGGCGCGTCACGTCAGCCGGCGTCTCATGGTCGGATTTGTTCTTGAGCGCAAGCGCGGCCCGCGCCGCGGGGCGGCCGAGACAGCGCATCAGCCACGCTTGCAGATGCGGCCACGCCGAAAGGTCCATGTCGGCGGCGCGGCTGATGACGGCCGCGACATTGAGGTCGGCGACAGTGAAATCGGAGCCGAGCAAATAAGGCTGCGCCGCCACCGCCGCGTCGAGCACCTTGAACGGCACGGCGATCACCTTGAGCGCCTCCTCGCGCAGGGCGCTGTTGCGCTCGGCCGGCGGCAGGCGCACCGCATGCAGCGACCAGATGTTGACGCCGCGATCGACCTCGGCGACGGCCCAAAAGCTCCATTGCCAGACCCGGGCCTCGTCCTCGAGGCGCCGCGGATAGAGCGTCCCCAGGCCGTATTTCTTGGCGAGATAAAGCGTGATGGCCAGCGATTCCGGCAGCACGAAGTCGCCGTCGACGATCACCGGCAGGCGGCCGTTGGGGTTGAGCGCCAGAAATTCGGGCGTGCGCGCACCGGCGTCGCCGATCTCGATCGGCCGATGCTCATAGGCAATGCCAAGCTCTTCCGCCGCCCACAGCGCCCGAAAGGCGCGGGTGCGGGCGACGCCGTAAATATGCAGACCGGTCATGCAGCGTCCCCGGACACGCTTGGCACATGCTTTGCCGCGCTTTGCGCGCTCTTGGCTGGTTCAGCACATACGCGTCGCCGCTGATCTGTTGTCAAGGATGCGTTGTCAAGGCGCGGCCGGGATCGTAACGTGCGGCCCTTGCCAGACCGGGGCGCACGCAGGGATTGCCAATGGAATTTGGAATATTTTCGAACGGTTTTCGGCCCCACACCACCGCCGCTGAGAGCTACCAGCAAGACCTGGCCGAAATCGTGCTCGCCGACCAGCTCGGCTTTCGCGATGCCTATATCAGCGAGCACCATGGCGAGCCGATCTATCTCGGCAAGGTCGACACGCTGCCGATTCCCGAACTCTTGATGTGCAAGGCGGCGGCGCTGACCAAGCGCATCCGCATGGGCGCCGCGGTCAAGCTTATCCACCTCACCCATCCGGTCGATACTGCGATGCAGGCGGCGGTGGCCGATCACGTCATCGGCGGCGGCCGTTACATTTTCGGCTTCGGCTCGGGCTTCCCCAACCCGTTCTTTGCCGACGAGCGCGGCCTCACTTTTACCGACCGCCATGAGCGGCTGCGCGAGTCGCTCGACTTCATCTTGAAGTGCTGGACCGCGACCGAGCCGTTCGACTGGGAGGGCAAGCACTGGCGCGGCAAAGGCGTTGTCGCGATGCCGCAGCCGCTGGTCGCGCCGCATATGCCGATGGCAACGGCGACCGACACGCCGGCGATGATCGAGCTCGCCGGGGCGCGCGGCTACACGCTGCTCTCCGCGCAACTCGAACCCGCGGCCTCGCTGCGCAAGAAGGCCGACATTTACTTGCGCGCCGCCAATGCCGCCGGCCGCGCCACGCCGCTGCAAAACATCACGGCGGCGCGTTACGTCTATCTCGCCGACAGCCGCCGCGAGGCGATGGACGACCTGCGCGACGATATCAACTACGAACTCGGTTTCCAGATGAAGCGCGGGCTGATCCGCATCGTGACCTCGAGTTTCGGCCTGAAGCTCAAGGGCGATACGGTGACGTTCGACGAAATGGCGGAAACCGGCCTCTATTGTCTCGGCGATCCCGACACGGTCGCAAAACAGCTCCGTCAATTCTACGAAGACGCCGGCGGCTTCGGAACGCTCTTGATCGTCGCCGGGAAAAAGTGGTCCACGCCGGAAAAGGTGGCGCGCTCGATGCGCCTGTTCATGGAGCAGGTCGCGCCCAAGCTGCGCGACCTGGTTCCGGTGCGCGATCCCGGCAGCGTCGCGGCGTAACGCGGTCCTCAGCGGCGAAGCGCGATGATGTTGACCGGCTCGCAAGCCGCGTCATCTTCGGTGCGCTGCGCCAGGTTGCGCCAGCGCCGCGCGGCTTCGGCGAAACTGCGCCGGATCGTCGGCTCGCGGCAGGCCAGAGCCTTGCGCGCGCATTCAGCCGCGCGGTGACGGTATTCCTGCAGTTCTTTTTGCTGTTCGCGTTGCATTTGCGCTGCACTCATAGAGATCCGCGCACCAGCGGAGCCTAGCAGAACAAACGCCATGATACGGGCGATAGTTCCACGGCCGGCCAGAGGTTCGGCGATGGAACGCGCGCAAAATGCCGCGCCTTTATCTCAAATCAATTCCGATTTGCCGAAAGCTTCTTTAGCCGCACGCCGCCGCCTAGAGCCGCCTCGCTTAGTCGTGAAGCAGTCTTTTCCAGTTTGAAGGCACCGCTCCGGCCGGTCCGGGGGCAGGCTGATCCAACGGATGCGCGTGCGGAGCACGAAGCTTCGGGCCGGTGACGAATTCTTCCGTACGATAGTCGTAAAACCACTGCTCGCCCGGTTCGAAGCTCGTGATGATCGGGTGACCCGTGGCGGCATAATGTTTCGATGCGTGCTGATTTGGTGAAGTATCGCAGCAGCCGATGTGGCCGCATTCGGCGCATCTGCGCAGATGGAACCACCAGCCGCCCCGAGCCAGGCATTCGACGCAGCCCGTTCCGCTCGGTTCCACCGCCGGATTGATGCCGTCCCTCTCGTTCATCGGAGTGCTCTCATGCGTCGCGGCATTCAGCCGTAAGCAACACCCGGATTGCTTTGCCCGACCTCGATAATATAGCCGTCAGGGTCGCGAATGTAACAGCGCGTCTCGCCGTATTTGGGCTTTGGCTCCGTGATAAATTCTGCTCCTCGACTTCGCCACAGTTCATAGCACGCTTGAATATCGGCGACGCGGATATTCATGAAACTGTTGACTGAATCGGGATCGGCGGGGACGCTCAGCGTTACCGTTGGTTTGTCAGGTGTCGGACCGCCCCCGACATTGACAATGAGCCACGTATTCGCGATCTGCATGTAGCCCGGCGCGCCCTTGCTGTCGCCCCTGCTCAGGATGCGGGCACCGAAGACCTTTTCGTAAAATCGCGCCGATCGTTCGATATCGGCCACGGTGATGAAATGTGCGATGGTAATCCCATCCTGCGGCGGCATCTGATAAGTTTTCTGGTCGACTTGGACTTGACTCATCGGCGACTCCAATTCGGACATCGCATTTCCTGCTTTAGCAGGATACGTCCGGCGGCGCGCTTTAGCAATGAACCGTGACTTGCGGCTGGAGACACAAAAGCGTTATGGCACGACGATGCCGGACAATGCATCGATCGAATATTTTCCGGCGCCGGTCACGGACAACAGCAAGAAGCCTCCCATGATGCTGAGGTCTTTGTAAAAGCCATCCAGGCTGTCGACGTAATCCGCGCCTTTCACCGTCCAATAGCGATGCCCGATCAGCGCGGTTCCCAGCGTGTATAAGGCCATGAGTACGGCCGAAGGACGCGTGAACGCGCCCACAGCGATCGCGAACGCGACCGGGAGCTCCATGAAGATCGCCACGAGAGTCGCCAGGACCGGCGTCGGAACGCCAAGCTGCACCATTTGATTGACCGTGCCCGGATAGTCCCTCACCTTTCTCCAGCCGAAAACCAGAAATAGTGTCGCGAGCAGAAGACGGGCCGCGAGAATGAGCTCATCGTTGATGCCGTTCATCACAATCCTGCCCTCGCTCCCTGTTGCCTTGCCGTCACGACCGCGAACGAGCGCATGATTTAATCTGCCGGTCCGATCAAACGAGATGTTTGGCCAAGAACGCGAGAATGAGACGCCCGATCTCATCGTTCTGCTCGTCCAGGGCAAAATGGCCGGCATCGAGCAGATGAATTTCGGCGTCGGGCAGATCGCGCTCGAACGCCTCCGCGCCCGGGGCGATGAAGGATGGATCGTTCCGCCCCCAGACCACCAAAGTCGGGGGCTTGTGCTCGCGCAACCACGCTTGCCACGCCCGGTACAAAGCGATGTTCGTCCGGTAATCGTACAGCAGATCGGCCTGGATCTGGCGTTGGCCGGGTCGCGACAGGTGGGCATACTCGTCGGTCCAGGCGTCCGGATTATAACGTTCGGGATGCGAGGTGCCGAGCGTGTGACGCTGTTCGGTGGCGGCGAGCGATACGAACGCATCGAACACTTCAGGATGCGCTTTCGGGTCGGCCCAATATTGCGCGATGCCGGCCCACTTGGCGCCCAGGCCTTCCTTATATGCATTGGCATTCTGGACGATGAGCGCTTGCAACCGCTGCGGATGCGCCGACATGATGCGAAAGCCGACCGGCCCGCCGTAGTCATGAAGGTAAAAGGTATATTCGTCGATCTTGAGTTGCTCGAGAAGCGAGTTGGTCGTCTTGGCCAAATTGTCGAAGGTGTATGCATACGACGATGGCGGCGGCGCATCGCTGTGGCCGAAGCCCGGAAAATCCGGCGCTATGAGATGATGGCGTGTCGCGAGCAAAGGAATGAGGGTATCGAACTCGCGCGAGGACGAGGGGAAACCGTGCAGCAGCACGATCGTCGGCGCGTCCTTCGGACCGGCTTCGCGATAGAAGACGCCGACACCATCAACCGTCGTGCGGTGATAGGTCGTCGTCGCGGATGTCGAGTCCAGTGAAGCGGTTTTCAAGCAGCGCTCCCTCCGGCCAAGAAGTCGCTGAGCAACGATCGCAGAGCTCAGCGCGACCCGGTCATTGCAGCGGCGCGAGCTTATCCATCATGGTCGGAATAAATTCCGATACCGTGGGATGAATATGCATCGCGCGTTGTATCACCGTGTAGGGCGCCCTGGCATACATCATATCGAGAACGCAATGGATGACCTCGTCACCTTCGAGTCCCAGGAAGGCGGCGCCTAGTATTTGTTTGCTGTCTCGATCCACGAGGATTTTCATAAAACCCTTGGTCTCGGCCCTCTCATGCGCGCGCATGACGTCCGTCATGGCCATGGTCGAGATCAGTGCGGGCTTGCCCGACTTGCGGACTTCCGCTTCCGTCATCCCGGCGCGGCCGAGCGGCGGATCGGTGTAGAGCGCGTAGGCCGTGATGCGGTCGCTCACGCGTCGCTGGTCATTGTCGAGAAGATTGGCCGCCACGATCTCGAAGTCATTCCACGACGTGTGGGTGAACGCGCCTCGGCCGTTGCAATCGCCCATCGCCCAGACGCCGGAGATGTTGGTGCGCAACTGCTCGTCCACCTGGATATATCCGCGCGCGTCCGCAGCGATGCCCGCCTTGTCGAGGCCAAGGTCGTCGGTGTTCGGTCGTCGTCCGGTCGCAACCAGGATATGAGTTCCAACAACCTGCGAGATCCTTCCCCTCGATTCGATTTTCGCCGCGATCGAGCTCCCCTGCTTCTCGACGCCGACCGTCTTGCTGTCGAGGCGCAGGTCTATGCCTTCTTCGGTGAGGAAACCGGCGACGGCTTGCGAGACGTCGTGGTCCTCCCGCGAGATCAGGCGCGGTCCGTATTCGATCACAGTCACCTCGCTGCCGAAGCGACGATAGGTCTGAGCAAATTCAAGACCGATATAGCTGCCGCCCAGGATAATGAGATGCGAGGGGAGGAAATCGATGTCCATCATCGAGCTGTTGGTCAGGTACGGAACCTGATCGAGGCCGGGTATCGGCGGAATCGCGGCTCTGGCGCCGACATTGATGAAAATCTGATCGGCCGCGAGTTCGGAGGCGTTCACCGCCACTTTCTTTTCGGCGACAAAGCGGCCATGGCCTTCATAAACCGTGCATCCTTGCAGGGTCTTCAGCGATCGCTCGACGCCATTGCGGTAGACAGCCACGACGGCATCCTTTCGCGCCTTGACTGCCTTCATGTCGACATCGACCGCTCCCTCGATCCTGACGCCGTAATCACCGGCTCGGCGCGCAACATGCGCAACGTAGGCGCTCGCAGCCAACGTCTTGGTCGGAGTACAGCCTGTGTTCACGCATGTGCCGCCGAACTGCTTGCGTTCGATGACCGCGACCGTGCGGCCTGCAGCCACCAATCGCCGCGCCAAGGCCGGCCCCGACTGCCCGGCGCCAATGATAATCGCATCATAGTTCGGCATGATGGACCTCCGACGTCCTATCGCTCAGCCCATTGTCCAGATCGTCACATGAAATCTCGGGGGATAGAGCGATCCCAGTCGCGGCGGCACACTTCGTTCGCGCCCTCGAAGGCGCGCAAACTTGCCTGCAGCAGGAAGGCGCCGCCGGTGGATGACAGCCGCATGCGCGTCTCGACCCGGATTTGCCATTCATTTCGCGACATGGTCTGGACATTCTGCAGTTCGGCAACGGCGCTGAGCGGATCGTTGTCCTCGACGTGATACTGCGTTTGCCACTGTGTGCCCAATTCCAGTCCGATGCGATCGATGCGTTCGATCCGCACACCATCGCGATGAAGGATGGTCGGCTTCTCGGGCGGCGCCGTCTCCGGTTCATGAAACGGCGAGAGCCTGGCGTCCGCGGCGTTGGGCGCGCGTCGCGGCAGATCGAGCGTGCCGGCAAAAATCTGCACCGTCGCCGTCGCCGGACCGGGCCAGGTCATCGGCCAGTAGGCCGTCGATAGTGCAAGCCTGATCTTGTGGCCTGTCGGAAATACCGAGCCGGCATCATTGAGCTGGATACGCACGCGAGTGCGCTCGCCTATCGTCAGCAGGGCGGGCTGTTCGTGGCCCTCGCGATGCGTGAGGTTGAGCACGCCGTAGCTGACGCGCAGCGATTCACCGGTCGGGTGCACGTCGCATAACCGGGCGACCAGAGTGGCAATCGGCCGGTCGGCCGCGATATCGAGCGTGACGACCGGGGCGCCAAGGATCTCGATCGGCGCATCGAGCGGCTGGGTTTCGAAGACCAGCGAGCGGACGTCGTCATCTTGCTGGTCGCCGGCCTGATCACGCCCACGGCCGAAAGGGACCCAGTCACCTGCACGCTTATCGCCAACCGTCTGCGGCGAGCACACGGCGCGCGCCGTCAAGGGTTCGGCGGCGTCTCGCAGCCCCTGGTCGGTCAGGAACAGGCGCCGCGGCGTTATCGCCGGCGATGGCCACGACGGTTCTGCAACCCACCGGCCCGGCAATGTGTCGTGGTGGCTCGCCGGCTTCACGCTGTCCGTCATCCACGCCCGCAGCATGGGTTCATCCATCACGCCGGTATCGATGCCCTTCAGCCAATGATCCCACCAACGCAAAATTTCCTGGAGGAAACCGATCTGGGGGCCGGGAAACGCAAAATGCGGATAGGCGTGCGCCCATGGCCCGATGAGACCCTTGCGGGGGACCTTCAGTCCCTGGAGCAGACGCGGGATCGCGTTCTTGTAGCCGTCGGTCCAGCCGCCGACGGCGTAGACCGGGCACTGGATCGCCGCGTAGTCCTCGCACACCGAGCCATGCTTCCAATAGGCATCGCGGCGTTGGTGCTGCAGCCAATTGTCCTGGAACAGCGGTATGTTCTGCAGGCGCTCGCGCCACATCGCGCGCCAGCCGTCGCCGACCAGCGCCGGATCGGGCGGCAGGCACATCAAGCTGAAAAAGAAAAACGCCCATTCGAGTCCGGCCTTGGTCAGAAACGTGCCGCCCATATAGTGCGCATCGTCAGCGTAGCGATCGTCAGTCGAACAAATGGTGACGATGGCTTTGAGTGCCGGCGGACGGCGCGCCGCAATTTGAAGTCCGTTGAACCCGCCCCAGGAAATTCCCATCATTCCGACCGCGCCATTGCACCAGGACTGAGCTGCCAGCCAGGCAATCACCTCCACGCCATCGTCTTGTTCCTGCTCGGCATACTCGTCGAACAACAAGCCTGTCGATTCGCCGCAGCCGCGAAGGTCGACGCGAACGCCGGCGTAGCCGTGACCGGCGAGATACGGATGCGTCAGCGCGTCGCGCTCGTACGTCCCGTCGCGCTTGCGGTAAGGCAGATATTCCAGAATGGCGGGAACGGGATTCTGTTCCGCGTCCTCCGGCAGCCAGATGCGGGCGGCGAGTTTCGTGCCGTCTTTCAGAGGGATCAAGACATGCTCGATGACGCGCACCGGTCTTGGAAACGTCGTGACAATCATGGCAGTTCACTCACGATGGCGGCGATTTGCCAGCCTGCGGCGGCATCGGAAGAAAATAACCGGTAAAGACAGATGACCGGCGAAGACGCTAGTTACGCGGCGTGATGCTACACGGCGTGCTTATTTATCAGGCTCAGGATCAGGGCATCGAGACTGTAGGGCCCGGCGCCGGCCGAACTGACCAAGATCAGCATCAAGGCATAAAGCGTCTCGGGTAGATAGAGCCAATCATCGATGCGATCCGCTTCGTCGATCGGCTTGTAGAGTTTGATCCGCTGCCGCCCCGATGTCGCGATGGCGACGAGAATGAGGACAAGCAGGCCAAGCGCGGCGAGCGGCGCCAAGAGTCCGATCAGGACGGCGCCGCCAGCGCCGAACTCGACCAACGGCACCCACCATTGATTGAAGCCCACCGCATGAACACCGAGCCCCTTCAATTCCTCGACGAACGAACGGTGGCGCTCAGCGTCGAACAGCTTGTGATATCCCGACAGCATAAAGAACGCCCCGACCGCGATCCGGTTCAGGGCGAGCGCAAGGTCGGTCCAGCCGAGGCCACCGAGCAGTAGATCCTTCATATCCACCTCGTGATGGCTGCGAGGCGATCGCGTTCGCCGAATGCCGCGGATATAGCGGCTTCAATTCATAGCGAACATTTCGGCACTGTATCATAGCCAAGACTGACATGCGTGGGCCCGAACGGAGTGTCCGCAAGGGCAAATGCGGCCCCTCGCGCGCAGCCGCACTCGAAAGTGCTCGGCGCCAAGCGGCAACATCCCCGCCCACGGGCGCCGCCATGTAAAGAGCAAGCGGACCGGGGAAATAGCGCAGCACATGTTGAGGAAATTGCGCAGGGCTGCGATTGGCGAAGCATCGTCGGTTCCATGTCGGAGAATCCGCCGCTGGCGCATGAACATAGCCATGCTCGACGGTTGCGAGTGGTTCTAAATCTCTGCGTTGGGTCAAAACCCGACATGCGGTTCGCCGACGATACGTCCGCTTCGGCTGCAGCGGTAGACATCCAATTCGGCATGGTGCTTGCAGTGATTTTCCTGCTACGGTTGTAAAGAATCACGGCTGGCTGCAAACGGCGATTCGAGAGGGGATCATGATCAGTCGGCGCGATCTGATTATCTGCTCCGCGATGGCCTTGACGGTGCCCGCTGCAGCACAGGGACGTCCGCGGTTATTCATACTTCCGAAGGGGGTCATCAGCGCCTTCCAAAGTGCGATCATCAACACCGCGAGCCGCCGGGACTTGGAGGGCTGGCTCGTCTGCAACGGCGCTTCGGCCTATCGGACGGCATATCCGGAACTTTTCAGCAGCTTGGGACCAAATGCCGGTCTTGGCGAGGATGCATCGACATTCCTGCTGCCGGATCTGGACGTCGAATATCGCGACGGTCAGCCTGTCAAAGGAACGGCCATCTGTCCGTTTTCGAGCTTCGGAACTCCTGCGGGAGTGATGATGCCGTTCGATCTCAGGAATCGTGCCTTGTTCACGACCACCAGCAGCTAACGGCGCGTCCCGGCCGCAGACCGCGCTTCGTACGCAGGGTCGAAATGCTTCGTTGTCCGGCAATTATGGTTTGCGGGCTCGGCAAATGGCGCAATTCATGATGAGGCGGCGCTTACGCATCGCGTGGCGGACGAACGAAATCGGCCGTCAAATCGGCCGCCATGACAAACGGCTCATTTACAAACGGCTCATTTCCGCCAAGTCGTGTACCGCCACGTCGTGCCGAGAACGGCGGCCCCGATCAAGGCTCCCACGCCAAGCGCCACAGCAACCGTAATGAGCGGCTGCGCCTGGACTTCGGCGCTCACGCGCCGGACAGCGTTATCGCCATAATTGGAGCCGGTTCGCAGAGCCTGGCGGCCGCCATCGCGAAAGCGTTCGACCAGGTCGTTGAGGACGGGCGTCAGTGCATCACCGATTTGTTCGGATACGGCACTGGCGACGGCAGAGCCGCGGCGGCCGGCGACGCGGCCGATATTCTCAAGCTCCTTTTCAACGGCACTGAGGTGCTGCTGGATCGAAGGCACGCTTGTCGCAAACTCGGACGAACGCTTCTGAAGCATGGTGTCGCTCTAAGCTCTAATACGCAATTGCGTAATGCGCTCCAGGAGCAGCATATTGAAGTCCTTGTTGAAGTCCTTGGCAGAAACCGCTCGGCGGCCCATTTGTTCCCGGCGGGGCGGCAGCGGCTTACCACTTGGTTCGGACGGACGTCGCTGAACGGGCGCATCGTTTTTAGCGCCACGTTTATGCCCCTTTGGAAATGTCACGACAGTTCCCAGCGCCGGTACCGCGATGGCGGGGCATTTTTTGTTTGCTTGCCTCAGTCGGCGGCCTTTTTCGTGTTGCATTATCCCAAGCGGCCGGAATCTCTTCTGAAAGTCGCGGCGATTTAGCCACGGCCGGTTCGTCGCCAAGATTGCCGGGTGCCTGAGGAAGCTTGTCAGGGCCGTATTTCAGGAGTTGAATGTTTGATACCAAACGGGATTGGCGCGACACGGCATGATCACTGAAGCAAGCGATGTAGAAACATTGCTTAGCCGGTTTCATCCCGGGCTGATCCTGGTCGGCCCTCTGATTTCCACGTATCGCTACTTCGACACCGACGGCAATCCGAGCGCGGTCTTTCATTCGGATCTGACCGTTATTGGTCCTCTGAGTTTCGATATCGCCGGCGATGGGAGCAAGGTCTATGAGATTGTAAACCTCGGCTTTGGCAAGGCCGGAACGAATGCGCAGGGGCAGCGCGCAGAATTCGTCAAGAAGCTGGAAAGCCGTTTCGCGGAGGTGATGACCTTCGGCAGCCTTCTGGAAATGGTACATGCCGTTCATGAGTACTGGCCCAACGACGAGACAGCCAAAGTGCTGGCATTCGCCGGCCGGGGGACGAAGTTCGAGCTGACGGAGGTGGCTGGTCCACATGAAACCGTCAAGGATCGCAGTTCCGCGAGCCTGACGCGACAGGGCGGCGGCGAACAGTCCGTCGATGCTGCGGGCCAGCCGCGACCGGACGGTGGCGAACAGCCCGTCGATACGCGAGAGTCGGCCAACCTTGTCAAAGACATCGACGCCATTTCGGAATACCTGGACGAAATTGCCGGCGCAGAATCGAAGTTGGAGCCGTCTGTTCGGCTGGAAGAGATGCCGAGTCCGCCCGTCGCGGGTGCTCGAAGCTTTGCGCCGGTCGCGCTGCGACCTTTCGCCGTCGGCGCCGCTGTTGCACTCGTCGCCTGGATGCTCCCGATCAACCGCGACGGCGTCCCCCCGGCGGTCGCGCCAACAGCGTCACCGTCGGTCCACAATCAGCCGGCCGAGGCCAACGAGCCGACGCGGAGCGCGTCGGCGTTCGTAATCGAGCCACAGCCACCACCGTCGCAGCCGTCGGAAGTGGCGAGCACTCAAGCTGCGTCCGGGCCATCGGCGCCGGCAGAAGCAAGCGGCGCAGCCTCGCGCCCTGCGGCCCGGGAGACAGCCTTGCTCGTCAACCGTGCCACGGATTTCTTTATGCAGGGCGATTATGCTTCGGCGCGGCCGCTACTGCGACGGGCCGCCGAAGCCGGCAGCGCGAGCGCCGCGCTGATGCTTGGCGCGACATATGACCCGTTCGTCGTCCGGCCGATCGGCGGCTTCGGCACCAAGCCCGATATTGCGCTGGCCCGCCACTGGTACGAAAAGGCTGTGGAACTCGGGTCTGACGCCGCTTCGCAACAACTTGCAAAGCTCGCGCAGACCGGAGAGCCGCCGCAATGAACAGCTCACTCCACGTGCCGTCTGCCGCCCGGCCGCGGCATAGGGCGTGAACTACAGCGCCGCCGCCACCGCCTTGCCGCACGCGATGGTACTCGCCGGGCCGCCGAGATCGCGGGTGCGCAGCTTCTGCTCGGCAAGAACCTTCTCGATCGCCTTGACGATGGCGCTCGCCGCTTCGGTCTCGCCGAGATGTTCGAGCATCATCGCGCCCGACCAGATCTGCCCGATCGGATTGGCGATGCCCTGCCCGGCAATGTCCGGCGCCGAGCCGTGCACCGGCTCGAACACCGACGGGTATTTGCGCTCGGGATTGATATTGCCGGACGGCGCAATGCCGATGGTCCCGGCGCAGGCCGGGCCGAGATCGGAGAGAATGTCGCCGAACAGGTTCGAGGCCACCACGACATTGAACTGATCGGGCTTGAGCACGAACAAGGCCGAGAGAATATCGATGTGAAACTTGTTCCATTTCACGTCGGGGAAATTCTTCGCCATCTCCTCCACGCGCTCGTCCCAATACGGCATGGTGATGGCGATGCCGTTGGACTTGGTCGCCGACGTCAGATGCTTCCTCGGCGTCTTGCGCGCAAGCTCGAAGGCGAATTTCAGGACGCGGTCGACGCCGATGCGCGACAGCACGGTCTCCTGCACCACGACTTCGCGCTCGGTGCCGGCGAACATGCGGCCGCCGATCGCGGAATATTCGCCCTCGGTGTTCTCGCGCACCACCCAGAAATCGATGTCGCCGGGCTTCCTGTTGGCGAGCGGCGACGGCACGCCGGGCATCAGCCGCACCGGGCGCAGGTTGACGTATTGATCGAATTCGCGGCGGAACAGGATCAGCGAGCCCCACAGCGAGATGTGATCCGGGATCTTCGCCGGCCAGCCGACGGCGCCGAAGAAGATCGCGTCGTGGCGGCCGATCTTCTCCTTCCAATCCTCCGGCATCATGCGCTGATGCTTCTCGTAATAATCGTAGGAGGCGAAGTCGAAATCGTCGTTACGCAGTTCGAAGCCGTATTTCTTGGCCGCGGCTTCCAAGACCCGCACGCCTTCCGGCACCGTCTCCTTGCCGATCCCGTCGCCCGGAATGACGGCGATGCGGTAGACGCGATTGGTCGGCTTCTGGCCGTTGCTGGGAGCGGCTGCTGCAGCGTTCATGGCGGGCGGTTTCCTCGTTTGCAGGCCCTTGGGCGCGGTCATACGCAGTCGCGCGCCCTCCATTGTCAAGGCAAGGCCGCGGCCGCGATTATTTCACAATGTGGCACATGCAACGATCAAGACAAATGAGCTGCCATCGCGCGCCGATTTCTGCTTACATGCGCGCAACATCCGCGGGAGGACATGCGCATGCGACTTGGCCTGTTCATGATGCCGGTGCATCCGGCGAACCGCGCCTTTGCCGACACGCTCGCCGAGGACGAGGAGAAGTCGCTTTACGCCGACGCGCTCGGCTTCGACGAATTGTGGCTCGGCGAGCATTTCTCCGCGACCACCGAGCCGATCCCCTCGCCGCTGATGTTCATGGCGAGCCTCTTGCCGCGCACCAGAAATCTCACGTTCGGCACCGCGGTGATCTGCCTGCCGAGCCACCATCCGGTGAAGGTCGCCGCCGAAGTCGCGCAGTTCGACGCCATGAGCCGCGGCCGCTTCATGCTCGGCATCGGCATCGGCGGCCTGTTTTCCGATTTCGAATTGTTCGGCAACAGCGACCGCAAGGTGCGCGAGCGCAAGGCGATGGAATCGATCGCCATGATCGAGCGCATCTGGGCCCAGGATCCGCCTTACGACATCGATGGCGAATTCTGGTCGGTGAAGCTCAAGGACGCCATCATTCCCGAGCTCGGCATCGGCTACATGCCGAAGCCCTATCAGAAGCCGCATCCGCCGATCTCGATGTCGGTGGCGAGCCGCAATTCGCCGACGGCGCGCGTCGCCGCGCAGCGCGGCTGGGGCATCATCTCCGCCAACAATGTGCCGGGCGAGGCGCTGGGCTCGCATTGGGACATCTACAGCAAGGCCTGCGCCGAGGCCGGCAAGCCGGCGCGCGGCGACAATTGGCGGGTGTCGCGCAATATCATGATCGCGCCGAGCGAAAGTGAAGCGCGCGACCGCGTCTTCAGCGAACAGGGCGCCAACCGCTATTTCTATTCCTACATGCGCGAGGTGCTCTCCCGCGTCGGGCTCCTTTCCGCGCTCAAGCCGCGCGCCGACATGCCGGACGACGAAGCCACCGTCGAGGCGATCACCGAAGGCTCGGCGATCTACGGCTCGCCGAAGACTTTCCTCGACAAGCTGATCGCCTTCCGCGACGCCGCCGGCCCGTTCGGCACCTTGCTGATGACCGGGCTCGACTGGAGCGGGCCGAACCGCGCCTGGGAACGCGATTCGATGCGGCTTTTGGCGCAGGAGGTGATGCCGAAATTCCGCCAGCACACCCGCGCGAAAGTGGCCGTCTGATCGGCCTTAACGAAATATTAGGGTGAACGGACTCTTAATGGGGCATGAAGCTCCCCGCCTTGCGACCTGTGTCGACCGGATCGATGCCCTGCAAGATTTGCGGCGGCCCGGCCGCGCTTTACGGCGTCGTCGATTTCAACAAGTATTGCATCTTGCCCGGCCAGCCGCTGCGGGTGCCGCTGTGCGGCGTGCCGGTCTATTATCGCCGCTGTCCGAAGTGCGGCTTCATCTACACCGACGCCTTTGACGACTGGAGCGTCGAGGATTTCCGCGCGCACATCTATAATGACGATTATGCCGCGGTTGATCCGGAATATGCCGTCGTGCGGCCGAGCGGCAATGCCGGCTGGGTCGAGAAATTCTGGGGCGAGCTCCGCGGCACGTTGCGGGTGCTCGATTACGGCGGCGGCAATGACATGTTGTGCGCGACCTTGCGCGCCAAGGGCTTCGCTACCGCGGTCACCTACGATCCGATCGTGCCGCGCTTCGCGCAGCGCCCGGAAGGCAAATTCGATTTGGTCACCTGCTTCGAGACGATCGAGCACATGCCCGATCCCATGGCCGGTATCGGCGCGCTCGTTGAATGTGCCGCCGAGCCGGGGATGATCCTCTATTCGACCACGCTGCAGCCGAACGATCTTCATCTCGTCGGGCTAACTTGGTGGTACGTTGCGCCGCGCAACGGCCATGTCTCGATTTTTTCGGGAGACGCGCTCGCCACGGCCTTCGGCCGCTACGGCTACCAGACCGTCTCCTTCGATAGCTGCCTCCATTGCGCGTTCCGCACGCTGCCGAACTATCTCGCCCACGTCCCAGCCAGAATGGACGGACTGGCGCATCAGAAAAATTCCGCCGCGGCCTAGCCGGCAGCGGGCGCAATAATTGATCATCAGCGACATAAACCTTGCTGCAGCGGGCAAATCGGCCGTCCGGCGCCGGCGACCGACCGCGGCTGCGGCTAATCGGTTCCCGTGTGACCGGTCCGCATCAAAGAATTAGAGGCAACGCGTCGTGGCGGAAACGAACGTCGCTGGATGACAGCGAGGCGTCCGGGAATCATCCAGATGCGGATATCGACAGCCTTCGCCTGACATTTGCCGCAAATGTTTACGGATAATGACTGTCGGAAAGTCGGGGGACTCTCCAAAGTGAAAGCATCTTAGGCGCGCTCGTGCTCGGCCGCGCGCAGGTGGAATATTGTTCGTTGGGCCTCGGGGGGCGCCATGACGGTTTATCGTGTCTACAAACTTCGCGAGGATGGGCGCGTTTCAGGGCCGCCGCACGTTGTTGATTGCCGCGATGATGAGGCTGCAATGCGGGAGGCGCGCGGCCTGCTCAAAGGTCATGTGCGTGAAGTGTGGGACCTCGCGCGCTTCGTCGGAAGAATCGAGCCGGCGCGAAAGCGAATCCCCTCGGGGGAGCGCTCGGCGGAAACCTGAAAGCTCTCCACCGCGCCCCTGCGAGCGACGGCCTTATCAAAACCGCACGTGTTGCAGCTTGTCGGGATTGCGCGTCGCGTAGATCGCCGTGATGCGGCCGTCGCGGTGCGCAAAGGCCAGCGTGTCGATGGCGCCGTCGTCTTCGCGCACCACGAAACCGGCCAGTCCGTTGATGACGGCCGGCCGCAGTTCGGCCGCCGCAAGCGCGGTGTTCTTGCGCGCCACGCCGGCAAAGAAGCGCAGCACCTTGTCGGCGCCGTAGATCGGGTTGAGCGCCGCGGCGCGCTTGCCGCCGCCGTCGCTGTAGAGCACGACATCGTCGGCGAGGATCTGCTGCAAGGCCGCGATGTCGCCCGACGCGGCCGCCTTCTGAAACGCTGCCGCCAGGCGATGGCCCTCTTCGCGCGAGGCGGCGAAGCGCGGCCGGCCCTCCTCGATATGGGCCCGCGCCCGCGCCGCGAGCTGCCGGCATGACGCTTCGCGGCGGCCGAGCGCGCGCGCCACGTCGGCAAACTCGAGCCCGAACACGTCGTGCAAAAGAAAACTCGCGCGCTCGAGCGGCGTCAGGCGCTCCAGCACGAGCATCAGCGCGACCGAAATGTCGTGCGCCAGATCGCCGGCGGTCTCGTCGTCGAAGGCCTCGTCGACCACCGGCTCCGGCAGCCATTGCCCGACATAGAGCTCGCGCCGCGCGCGCGCCGACTTCATGCGGTCGAGACAGAGCCGCGTCACCACGGTGCCGAGATAATGGCGTGGCTCCTTGATCTCCGAGCGGTCGGCGGCGTACCAGCGCAGATAGGCGTCCTGCACCACATCCTCGGCCTCGGCGCGCGAGCCGAGCATGCGATAGGCAAGCCCGGTCAGCGCGCGACGCTGCGCTTCGAAGTTTTGCACATCGTCGTCCTGCACATGGTCGCGGGGTTTCGTCGTCATGCGGCGGCCGTTCTGGTCTTTGGCAATTCGCGGAGCACCGGTCTGGTTTCGCCGCCGATCCGAAGCCGCGTGCACGAATGGCCGTGGCCCATCGCATATTTGACGGTCGGATACATCCGCGCCGCAAGGATGCGGAACGCCAGCGACATCAGGCCGCGCCGGCCCCAATGGCGGACGACTTCCTCGCGCAGATCGTCGGCTTCCGGCGCGTGACGCAGCGTCGCTTCGGTGTACCGCACCGCAAGCGCCACCTCGAACGGCATGGCCTGATAGTCGCGGGCGACGACGGCGCGCAGAATGGCCGGATCGACGCCCTGACTTTCGGCCATGTCGATGCCGAGCTGCGTGCAGGGGCCGCAGTCTTCGTTCATGACCGCAACGATGCCCGCGGCGCAATACGGCGCGAGCGGGACGTCTTTGCGGTAACGGCTCAGGCTTTGCACCTTCCAGAACGCCATCAGCGCCCGCGGGTCGATGTCGAGCATCTCGTGCAGATAACGCGCATCGTAGTTCCAGGCGCGCTCGAAGGCGGCAAGCTGCCGCCGCAGAAACCATTTCAGCATGACCGTTCTCCTTTGCGGCCGGATCGTGTTTACCGCTCGACCGGCTCTCACCCGCTAAGACGAGCCAGCCCGGCGGCGCGTGACAGCGCGCGAAGAATTTTTCCGGAGAGAGAAAATGGCGTCTTTACATAGGCTTGATGCAGCTATCGGTCTCAGCCCGGCACGAAGACGGTGCGCGTCGCCGTGGTGTCGATCGTCCAGTTGGCTTCGATCCCGGCGAGCGGCAGCACCTTGGTCTCGATTTTGAGCGCGTGCGGCACAGTGGCTTTGAGGACCTCGGCGATGCTCCCGAGGATGCGGTCGAAGGCGATGCTGCCCATGCCGCAGCCGATCAGTTCCAATCCGGACGAGCGGATCACGGTCGCGCCGAGCGAAATGTTGGCGCCGCCCGACGAGCCGATCTGGATGAAGCGGATCGGCCTGGCGTTCTTGCTGGTCCTGGCCGCGGCGGCGAGCAGGCGTTCGGCGGTCGCGCCCCACAGATAGTCGAGCACGATATCGATGCCGTCGCTGAAATGTCCGATCAAAGCCGCGTCGAGCGCGGCATCGTCCTGCTGCAGTGAAATCGTGACATCGGCGCCCAGCGAAGACAGCGCCTGCAGCATCGCGGCGTTGCGGCCGGTGGCGATGACTTTCCCGGCGCCGAACAGCTTTGCGATCTGCACCGCGAGCCGGCCGGAGATCCCGGTCGCGCCATTGACCAGCACGACCTGGCCCGGCGTCATCTGGGTGCGGACCGTCAGCGCCGCCCAGGACGACATCGCAGGGATGGCGATCGCGGCGGCGGTCGCATCGTCGATATCGTCGGGCAAAGGCACGAGATGCGAGGCCGGCACCACCGTGCGCTCGGCCATGCTGCCGAACGGCGCGCGCGGCAGAATGAAATAGACGCGTTCGCCACCATGTCGTCCACTGGCGTGCCGGCCGACGCCATCGAGGCCGACGACGAAGGGCAGACTGCCCGCGGAACTATAATGCGTGCCGGAGGCGCGATAGCGCGTGACGTGGCTCAAGGGCGCGGCAGCCACCTCGATCAGCGCCTCGCCGCCGGCGGCGACGGGATCAGCGAAATCGGCGCAGATCGGAGCCCTGCCCAGCTCGGTGACAATCGCAGCTTTCATGTCGCCTTGCTATTCCTTGGCGTCATTGCGAGGCGCAAAGCGACCAGGCAGACCAGGCCGCGAGGCCGTTCTGGATTGCTTCGCTTTGCGCAATGACGAGATGAAAACTCGATCTTCCGGCGACAGAGGCTACGCTGCGGCGCTCAAAGCCTCAAGATCGTCAAAGGCCTGAGCCAGCCGCTGCTGCACAGTCTTCGGCGCGGTCGCGGTCAGCACGGTGCCGCGGCAGGCTTTCAGGAGATGCGCCGGAGCGCCGGCGACGGAGGCCGCAACATCGAGCGCCCAGCCGAGATGCTTGCGCGCATGGCGCAGGCCGACGGCAACGCCATAATGCGTCAGCATCTCCTCATAGAGCGCGCTGACCAAGGCGAACTGCTCGCGCAGCGGCGGCGGCGGCGGCCGCTCGCCGGTCGCGAGATAACGCGCGAGCTGTCCCGGAAACCACGGCCGGCCCTGCGCGCCGCGGCCGACCATCACCGCATCGGCGCGCGACGCCGCAAGCGCCGCATCGGCATCGTCGAAGCTTTCGACATCGCCATTGACCACGACCGGGATCGACACCGCCGCTTTCACCGCGCGCACCGCCGCCCAATCGGCCTGGCCCTTGTAGAACTGACAGCGGGTGCGGCCATGCACGGTGACGAGCTTGACGCCGGCGCCTTCCGCGCGCCGCGCCAGTTCGGGCGCGTTCCTGGAAAAGTCATCCCAGCCGAGCCGCATCTTCAACGTCACCGGCACCCGCACCGCCGCGACAACGGCCTCGATCAAAGTCAGCGCATGATCGAGATCGCGCATCAAGGCCGAGCCCGAGGCGCCGTTGGTCACGTGCTTGGCCGGACAGCCCATATTGATGTCGATGATGTCGGCGCCGGCGCCTTCGGCGATCCGCGCACCCTCGCCCATCCAAAAAGACTCGCAGCCGGCGATCTGCACGACATGCAAGCCGGTGCCGTGGTCGGCGAGGCGCTGTTGCGCGATGTGCGCCCGCTTGTGCCCGGCATCGGCCAGCGCGGCGCAGGCCGTCATTTCCGAAATCACGAGGCCCGCGCCGAGCCGCGCCGTCAGGCGGCGGAACGGCGCATCGGTGACGCCCGACATCGGCGCCAGCAAAACCGGATTGGGCAGCGCGATCGGGCCGATCGAAAGGCTTCCGGCAAGGCCTTCGGAAAGACCTTTGGAAAGACCTTTGGAAAGGCTTGGCGAGAGGGTGTTCATCGGCGCTGTCATACCGCTTTGCGCGCGAAAATCACGCTCAAATTATTGGCCGGCATCGCCACCGTTTCGACCGGCGTGAAATGGCTCCGGCCGGCAAGCGCGGTGACCTCATCGAGATCCCTGATGCCCCAGGCGGGGTTCTGGCTTCGCAAATAGGCGTCGAAGGCCTCGTTGCTCGGCGCGGTATGCGCCCCGCCGATCTTGTAAGGCCCGTACAGATAGAGAATGCCGCCAACCGGAAGCACGCGCGCGGCGCCGGCGATGAGGCCTTCGCACGCCGCCCACGGCGCGATGTGGATCATGTTGCAGCAGATCACGGCGTCCGCGTGTGCGAGCGGCCAGGACGCCGCCGTCACGTCGAGATGCAAAGGCGGCAGCAAATTCGCAAGACTTGTATCTTCCCGGTGCGCGGCAATGCTGGCAAGCGCGGTTCGATCCGGGTCGCTCGGCTGAATGGTGAGCGAGGGCAGCTTTTGCGCAAAAAAAGCCGCATGCTCGCCCGAGCCACTGGCGATTTCGAGCACCAGGCCGCGCGACGGCAACACGCGCCTCAAAACATCCAGGATCGGATCGCGGTTGCGCGGCACATGCGGGCGATATTGGCGCGGATCGGCGACGTCTGACATGGCACATCCAATCAAATCTCTTCCGCGGCGGGCGGCATCTCGCGCAGTCGCCTTTTTCCGCCGAGGATCATCCCAACGACAAACCCGATCACGGCGCCGAGCGGACCGATCGCGAACACCGCGATCATATTCGTTTCCATCGAGCGATCGAAGCCGCTGCCGGAGAACAGCCGAATGATCCAGGAGCCGGCGACGGCAAACAGCGGATAGCCGATCAGCAATCCGAGCACGGCCATGACGGTCCGGCGCATCGATGATCTCCGTCGCGGCGCGCGGGCTTGCGCCGCGTAGGCCGCATAGATTCGGGCCGCACAGGGTCGCGCGAGCTTCAGGCCGGGCATAGCAGAACCTGGTCGCCGAGCGGCACCGTTTCGCTGCGGGCAATGTGAAAACCGCCGCGCTCGGCAAGCGGCCGGAACCCGTCGCGCCCGCGCGGCACCAGCTTGAACCGGCTGCCGGCGAGAGACTGCTGCCGCAGCGGATCGGCGCTGGTCACCGAACCGACCACGACCTTGGCGCCGCCGCCGGGGAGGCTTCGGCCGCGCAGCGTCGCGAGATTGGCAACGATCGCGTCATCGCTGCCATATTCGAACAAGGCGCCCTCCGAGGCGGCGGCAAGGATGGCGCCTTGCGCGCTCGCGCGGTGGACCCGGTCGCCGAGCAGCGCCCGCCGGTTCCAATCGTAGATTTCGTGCGCAAAGGTGATATCCAGTCCGGCGAGCGGCTGGCCCTCCGCCGACAGGGCCGCGAGCGCCGCGGCGCCGAAGCGCGGCCCCGCCGCATCGAGATCCAGCACCTCAATCGCGGTCGGCCGCTGCAACAGGCCGCTCTGCGAGCGACGAAGCAGGATCAGCGCATTGAGACTGTCGATCGCCGGGCCGCCGCCGATATTGATCAGAACGAGCGGCGCCGACGGATTGCCGGCGAGAAGCGGCTCCAACCCGGCGGCGATCAGCTTGGCGGTCTGCTGCAACCGCAGCCGCACGGCGGTCGCCTGCGGCGAGCCGGCGATGCGGCGGTCGATATCGGCCGTGAACGGCGGCGGCAGATTCTCCACGCCGAGCTTCATGACATAGGTGGTCAGCCCGGCGAGATAGGACGTGTCCGGCTCGATGATGTCGGCCAGCAGGCGCGACCGCCGCGCCCCCGATCGCATCATGAAACGCATGACGAAGCGCGGCATCAATGCATTGCGCCGCTCGGCCTCGCGATATGCCACATCGAGCGCCGCAATGGCATGCGGATCGTCGGGCAAAGCAAATTCAGGCCGCGTGACGTCGATGACGGGAAGACGAAGGCCGTCGTCGGTCAGCGCGTAAGCAACAGGGGATCGAGAAGCAGATGAATTCACCGCGCTTCTCTTTGCTGTCGGTCCACGACCCGAGACTCGCCGCGATAACGCACAATACCGCAAACAAAAAGCCCCGCGGCAAACCGCGGGGCTTTTGTATTCATCGGTGAAGAGGATGTTTCCGTTCTTTGCAGACCTGGCAGCGTCCTACTCTTCCAAGCCTTGAGACTTAGTACCATCGGCGCAGAGGACTTTGACGGCCGAGTTCGGGATGGGATCGGGTAGAGGCTCCTCGCTATGACCACCAGGTCGGCGAAGAACGGAAATTGAAGCAAACTGGGTTTCTGGATTGCCATCGGCGCACGCTCTTGGGCGTACGCGAATGAGCATTGAGTAATGAGAGCGTTCAAGCCGATCGAGCGATTAGTACCGGTAAGCTGAACGCGTTGCCGCGCTTACACACCCGGCCTATCAACGTGGTGGTCTACCACGGCTCTCAAGGGAGAACTCGTTTTGAGGTGGGTTTCCCGCTTAGATGCCTTCAGCGGTTATCCCGTCCGTACATAGCTACGCAGCACTGCAGCTGGCGCCACAACTGCTCCACCAGAGGTACGTCCATCCCGGTCCTCTCGTACTAGGGACAGATCCTCTCAATT
>DATJLN010000061.1:0-2407 GCA_035509535.1 Xanthobacteraceae bacterium
CCTCTCCCCGCCGCGCGGGGCCGCAGTTCTGAGCCTGGCCGATAGGCCCCCTCATCCCAACCTTCTCCCCGCCCGCGGGGAGAAGGAGCAGCGAGCGGAGCCGAAGGAGCAAAAGCCCAATGTCGCTTGATGCCGACCTGATCGTCGACCGCCGCCGCATGCGGCGCAAGCTCACCTTCTGGCGCGTCGCCGCCGTTGCGCTGGTCGTGCTCGCGATCGGCGCGGTGGCGGCCGCGGCGAGCCGGCACAGTCTCGTCACCGGGCCCTACATCGCGCGCGTCACCATCACCGGGCTCATTCGCGACGACGAGGAACGGGTGCAGCAGCTCGACCGGCTCGCCACCGCCTCGGCGGCGAAGGCGGTGATCCTGCACATCGATTCACCCGGCGGCACCACCGCCGGCTCCGAGCAATTGTACGACGCGCTCGGCCGCGTGCGCGCCAAGAAGCCGATCGCAGTCGTGGTCGACAGCATGGCCGCGTCCGGCGCGTACATCACCGCGATTGCCGGCGACTACATAGTCGCCAAGCAGACCTCGCTGGTCGGCTCGATCGGCGTCCTGTTCGAATTTCCGAATTTCAGTGACCTGCTCGACAAGATCGGCGTCAAGGTCGAATCGATCAAGTCGACGCCGCTGAAGGCGTCGCCGAACGGCTTCGAACCGACCAGCCCGGAAGCGCGCGCCGCGATCCAATCGATCATCATGGATTCCTATGCCTGGTTCAAAGCCCTGGTGCAGGACCGCCGGCATATGACCGACGACCAGTTGGCGGCGGTCGACGACGGCCGCGTCTTCACCGGGCATCAGGGGCTGGACCTCAAGCTCATTGATGGGATCGGCGGCGAGCGCGCCGCGATCACTTGGCTCGAAAAGGAGAAGAAGATCAGAGCCGGCCTGCCGGTACGCGACTATGCCCTGCACAGCCGGCTCGACGACCTGCCATTCCTGCACGCGACCGCATTGGCGCTGCTGAATGCGGCGGGGTTTGACGGGCTGGCGCGCCAGCTTGGGGAGCTTGATACCGGCTCGCTCGATCGCCTCAACCTTGACGGTCTGTTGGCCCTTTGGCAACCTGCGGCGACGAACTGAAGAAAGAAACAGCGCTGGCCGACAAGCGACCGAGCCAGCATAATGGCGGCGAGCACCATGGCGGCAACGATGATCAAGTCCGAACTGGTTCAGAAAATCTCCGACCAGAATCCGCATCTTTACCAGCGCGACGTCGAGAACATCGTCAATGCCATTCTGGGTGAGATCACCGCGGCGATGGCGCGCGGTGACCGCGTCGAGCTGCGCGGCTTCGGCGCCTTCTCGGTGAAGCAGCGCCCGGCGCGCACCGGACGCAATCCGCGCACCGGCGCCCACGTCGCCGTCGATCAGAAGGTCGTGCCGTTCTTCAAGACCGGCAAGGAAATGCGCGAGCGGCTCAATCGCACGACGGGCGAGGCTGCGAGCTAATCGGCTCCGCCGCACACGCACGCTAATTTGAGGTCGTTTCCCGGATGCGGCGCAGCACGCAGTGGTGCTCCGCTGTTCCGGGATCGCATCAAGCTCGGCGCTTGTTACGATCCCGGGTCTGCATCGCATCATTGCGCTTCGCTCCATGCTGCGCTGCGCCCGGGAAAAGCGCTATGGTGTGTTCGGCAAAGCAGGCAGCAGAAGAAGGGCGAAAACTTGGTGCGCAAGATCATTGGGGCGCTCATCCTGGTGCCGCTCGCCATTGTCATCATCGCCTTGGCGGTGGCTAACCGGCAGGCGGTGACGCTGTCGCTCGATCCGTTCAGCGCGGGGGCGCCGGCCGCAACGCTGACGCTGCCGCTTTTCGTCATCATCATCGTCACGCTCATCGTCGGCGTGATTGTCGGCGGCTTGGCGGTCCGGCTCGGGCATGGCAAGTGGCGCCGGTTGGCGCGGCGGCTGGAACGCGAGGCGGGCGAACTGCGCGGCAAGCTCGAAGCGCTGCACGCCAGTCACGCCGAGCCCAGCATCGTCCCGCGCGAGCACAATCCGCCGCCGCGTCTCAAGCTGCGGCCGCCGGTGCGGTAATTGGCCAAAAAAGCGCGCCTATATGTGATGATGTTTCCTTTGTTTGATTGCCGCTGAACACGACCTGGCCGATTTGCTCGGTCGACCGGTTGGAATTGTTCTCGTTAGTGGATTGAGGGATCGCGAGGCCCAAGAGTTTCCGCGCGTCGTTCAGCCGGCATGAAGAGGGACGATCTCGGTCGGCGCCTGAAGACCCGGATGTTGAGATTTTCACCCGGGAACGCTCGCACGCGGACATTGCCTCGGCCTCCAGCGGCGACAGTCATGCCGAGCTAGGGAGCCGCATCCGCCAGGC
Source organism: Xanthobacteraceae bacterium (assembly GCA_035509535.1). GTDB lineage: Bacteria > Pseudomonadota > Alphaproteobacteria > Rhizobiales > Xanthobacteraceae > BOG-931. The sequence goes on from DATJLN010000061.1 coordinate 2,344, forward strand.
GATCCAGCCGACGACTACTGTTAGTGTCGCCACGATAAGCGGCGGCACCCCGTGCCCGTATTCG
>DATJLN010000062.1:0-11900 GCA_035509535.1 Xanthobacteraceae bacterium
TCGCTCGCTCGGCCGGAATGACCATTTAAGTATTCCGCATAACGACGAAGGCCCGGTCTTCAGCGAACCTTGGCAAGCCGAAGCCTTTGCGCTCGCGCTCTCTCTCAATGAGCGCGGCATGTTCACTTGGAGCGAATGGGCTCAGATGCTCGGCGACGAGATCAAGAAGGCGCAAGCCCTCGGCGACCCCGACACCGGCGAAACCTATTATCATCATTGGCTCGCTACGCTCGAGCGCATGCTCGCCGAAAAAGGCTTGACCGATCCGGCACAGCTCGCGCGCACCCGCGACGCCTGGGCAAACGCCTGCGCCCGCACCCCGCACGGCGAGCCGATCGAGCTACGCCCGAACGACTTCCGCGGCTGACATTTCGCCGAGCAGCGTCGTCATCAGATCCGCCGCCGGCATCTGCCGCGAGCGCGCCACGCCCTGCCCGGCCCACAGCGAAATATAATCGGGCACGCCCTTTTGCCCGGCGGCATTGCGCATCGGCCGCGTGAGATCGTTCTGCTGGCGGAACGGCAGGATGAACTGCTCCTTGCCGCTCGCCAATTCACCGTTCACCATGGCGATGAAACGATTGCTGAGCCCGCGCGCCGGCCGGCCGGAAAAGGCGCGCGTGATGACGGTCGTGTCTGTCTTGGCGCCAAGCAGCGCCTGCTTGTGCGCCGCCGGCGCGCCCGATTCCGGACACGGCAGGAACGCGGTGCCGAGTTGCACGGCGGCGGCACCGAGCTTCAGCGCCGCGACAATATCGCGGCCATCCATCAATCCGCCGCAGGCGATCACCGGCAGCTTGACCCTGGCGCACGTCTCACGAAGGAGCGTCGCCAGCGGCACCATCGAAGTCTCGAACGGCGCGGCAAAGGTGCCGCGATGCGCGCCGGCTTCGGCGCCCTGCGCCGCGATCGCGTCCACGCCGGCCTGTTCCAGCCGGATCGCTTCCTCGACCGTCGTCGCGGTGCCGACGACAAGAATATCGCGTGCCCTCAGCGCCGCGATCCGCGCCGCCGACGGCATGCCGAAGGTAAAGCTGAAGACCGGCGGCCGTTCTTCGATCACGGCCTGGAGCTGGTCATTGAACGGATCGCGCGGCACCGGGGGCAGAACGGGCGGCGGCAGGCCGAGCGCGGCATGGGCTTCGCCGACCATTGCCAGCATCGGCCGCGGATCGATCGCGTGGTCGGCTCCGTAGCCGCCGGCGAACAAATTAATGTTGAACGGGCGGGAAGTCAGCGCGCGCATCTGCCGGATGGTCGTTGCAATGTCCTCCGGCTTGGCATAGGCGCCGCCCCAGGCGCCCAAGCCGCGGGCGTTCGATACCGCGGCTGCGAGTTCCGGCGTGCCGCCCGCGCCCGCCATCGGCGACAGCAGGATCGGGTGTTCGATGCCGAGACGCTGCAACAGCCGGTTCGTTGCCATGGCGGGACCTCCTTATCGTGTGAGAGTGCAGATAAGGGCGCGCGGCACCCGCGCACAACACAAAATGCCGGCGCAGAGACATCTTATTTGATGAACTGCGGCTTCGGCCGGCGCGAAGCCGCATCACGCCGCGCCCGGCCCGTCGTCTCGGCGACCCGGACATCGGCTCGGATCGATATGCCGCGCCAAGCCGGCCGCGTGGGATTGGCGCGCGGCCTCTCGGGGATAAATCCCCAAAATCCTATCGCGGTCGGATCAAATCCGTCTGTGCAACTTTGGGCGGATGCCAGGACGCGTCTTTATTGTTGTTTATGTGGAAACGCGGCGACGCCGTCACAGCATCCCGAGCGCATGCGGCAGCCACAGCGACAGCGCCGGGATGTAGGTCACCATCGCCAGGAAAACCAGCATGGTGAGAAGCCAGGGCAAGACCGCAACGGTGAGCTCGGTAATGCCCATTTTTGTTATGCCGGAGGCGACATAGAGATTGAGTCCGACCGGCGGATGGCACAGGCCGACTTCCATATTCACCGCCATCAGGATGCCGAGATGCACCGGATGCACGCCGAGTGCCGCCGCCATCGGGAACAGGATCGGCGCCATGATCAGGGTGATCGCCGCCGGATCCATGAAATTGCCGGCGGCGAGCAGCACGATATTGGTCACCAACAGGAAAGCGACCATGCCGAAGCCCTGCGCGGTCATCCATCCCGCCATGGATTGCGGAATCTGCTCAGAGGTCAGGAGCCATGAGAACACCGCGGCATTGGTGATGATGTAAAGGATCATCGCGCTCATCGATGCCGCCTTGAGCAGCACCTCCGGCACCTCTGACAATTTCAGGCCCTTGTAGACGAACACCGCGATGAAGAAGGCATAGACCGCGGCGACGGCGGCGGCCTCGGTCGGCGTGAACAGGCCGGAATAGATGCCGCCGAGCACGAGGACGATCAGAAGCAGGCCCCAGATGCTCTCGCGGAAGGTCTTCCAGCAATCGCCCCAGTCGGCGCGCTCCATGCGCGGATAGTCGTTGCGCCAGGCGCGGTACCAGGTGGTCACGCCGAGCATCACGGAAAGGATGAGGCCCGGCACCAACGCGGCGATGAACAATTGTCCGACGGAAGCGGAATCGACCACGGCTCCGGTCGGCCCGCGCGGCTGCATGCCGCTGGTCGCCACCGCGAAGATGACCAGATTGATCGACGGCGGAAACAGAATGCCGAGCGCGCCGGACGTGGTGATGACGCCCGCGGAAAATCGCGACGGATAGCCTTGCTGCGCCAGCGCCGGCAGGATGATCGAGCCGATGCCGACGACGGTCGCGACCGAAGAGCCGGAGATCGCGGCGAACAGCGCGCAGGCGACGACGCCGGCCAGGCCCAATCCGCCATACCAATGGCCGATCAGCGAGGTGGCGAAATCGATCATGCGCCGCGCCACGCCGCCGGCAGTGAGGAAATTGCCGGCCAAGATGAAGAACGGGATCGCCATGATCTCGAAGCGGTCGATGCTGGTGAACAATTTGAGGCCCACCATTTTCGGATCGACGTCCGAGAGAATGAACAGATAGGTCAGAACCGAGAGGCCGAGCGCGATCGAGATCGGCATGCCGGTCGCCATCAGCGCCAAGAGCAGCGCGAACAGCAATTCGGCGCGCGTGGTATGGGAGAGATCGATGAAATGGAAGCGCGCCGCGAAGCAGATCAGCGCCAGCGCGATCGGCATGAGCACGATCAGCGCCGAGGTCACAGCCGCATAGGGCCGCGACTCGGCCGACGGCTGCGAGCCGTGCAGGATCGCCGTCATCGCGCGCCCTCGCCGGCCGGCACCGCCGCGGCGGCGGCGTCTTCGTCGTGCGGCGCTTCATAATCGATGCCGTGGCCCTGATGCGGCACCCGCCCGGTGCGCAGATAGCGCCACATCACCTGCAGGAAGCGGAAACACATCAGATAGGAGCCGAGCGGGATGCACAGATAGATCATCCAGCTCGGCCATTCGAGCTCGGGCGAGACTTCGTCCGGATCGAGCTCATAGACGTAGACGGCGCCGAGCGTGCCGATAATGCCGGTGAACAGCGCGCCGCAGAGCAGCGCGAACACGATCACCGGCTTGCGGGTGGCGGGCGTGAGCTTCTTCACGAAGACGTCGACGCCGACATGGATGCCGGTGCGCACGCCGAGCGCGGCGCCGAATTTCGCCATCCACACGAACATGTAGGTGGCGAGCTCCTGCGCCCAGGACAGGTTGATCGATGCAAGTTTCAGATAAACGAAGAACGCGGCGGCCTTGAGCATCAACAGGTTATGCGCGCCGGCCCAGCGCGCCAGGTTCGCCGAATTGCTGGCGCCATAACGATGCACCACGGAGACAAACGTCAGCACTGTCGCCGCAGCGATCAGCGTGACGATGATCCATTCTTCGAGCCGATTAAGGATACGGTCGAGCACCCAGCGTCCCCACCACGCTAGACCCACCCCCGCGAGCGAATGCGTTCCGCCCGCGGGCGGATCAACCCGTTACTTTGATGTTGCCCATGCCCTCATCGAAAAACTGTCTTCACCGGAAACCGCCCCATCGGAAAACCGTCCCGATCGGAACGCGGCTCCAGCTTTCCCGGACATGCGGCTCAAGCCTGCGGCGGCGTGAAGCCCGACGCCTTGTAGATCCGCTCGATGAAGTCCTTGCCGAAGCGGCCCTGCATTTCCTGATGCACCGGCATCAGCTTGGCGATCCAGGCCTTCTTCTCCTGGTCGGTCAGGACGTGGAATTCGATCTTGCCGGTCGATTTGATCTGGTCGAGCGCGGCGGCATTGTCGTGCGCCGCCGTTTCATCGAAGAACGTCGTCGATTCGGCAACCGCCCGGTCGAGGCCGGGCCGCACGTCGGCCGGCAACGAATTCCAGAACTTGGCATTGGTGATGAGCGAATAGGTCAGCCGCCCGTGATGCGAGACGGTGAGATGCTTCTGCACGTCGTAGAATTTCTGCGTCCAGATATTCGACGGCACATTGTCCTCGCCGTCGACGACACCGGTCTGCAACGCCTGATAAAGCTCGCCAAAGGCGATGATCTGCGGAATGGCGCCGAGCTGGCGCGCCACCGCGTCGAGCACCTTGCCGCCTTGAATGCGCATTTTCAGGCCCTGGAAGTCGTCGGGCATGATCAGCGGCCGGTTGCAGGTATAGACGTGGGAGCCGTTATCCCAATAGGCGAGCGGCTTGACGCCCTTGTCCTCGAGCTTCTTGTTGAACTCGGCCATCATGGGACTCGCCATCATCTGGCGCGCGTGGGCGTCGTCGCTCATCAGGAACGGCAGATCGAAGACGTCGAATTCCTTGACGCCGAGCGGGCCGAATTTGGAGATCGACGGCGCCAGCAGATGGACCGAGCCGAGCTGCAGGGCTTCGAGCTCTTCCTTGTCCTTGTAGAGCGAGGAGTTCGGATAGACTTCAACGCTCACTTTGCCGCCGGTGTATTTCTCGGCCAGCTGCTTGAACAGCAGCGCGGCTTTGCCCTTGGGCGCGTCGGGCGACACGACGTGGCTGAATTTGATGACGAGCGGATCGGCAAAAGCCTGCCTGCCGAGGCCGACAGCCGGCACGGCCGCCGCCGCACCAAGAGCTGCACGCTTGAGGGCCTCACGCCGAGTGACTTGGAACTTCATGCATTTCCTCCCTGGGCGCGGCAATGGCCACGCCGTGATTCCACCTGGTCGGACTGTCGGTTTTTGTCGTTTTGCCAGTCTCGCACTTTCCTTAGCGCGAAAGTGGGCAGCACGCCAATGGCCCCTTTTGTCTAACCAGGGACACGGCGCCAGCCACAATCGTTAAATGACTAACGTAGAATGGTTTTTCGTCGAAACCATCGGCAGCGCCAATTTGTTGTTTGAATGCGCGCCTTTCGGCGAACCGGTTTCCGAATTAGCGGCCAAGCTAGTGCATGCCGGCGGCGCTGCGCGGCAGCAGCGAGCCCGGATGGCGAATGACATTGCCGGCGAGCCGATGGGCGGCATCCGCGGCGTCGGCCGGGATCGTGCCGGAGAGCCGCGCCGCCAAATAAGCGGCGTTGAAAGCGTCACCGGCCGCGGTCGCGTCAATCGGAGCCAGCACCTCCGGCACCGGCACGAATTCGTGGTGGCCGTCCTTGCCGCCGCCGGTTGCGACCAGCGCGGAATTGGGCCCGTTCTTCACCACGATTTCGCCGATGCCGAAGGCTTGCAGCCGCTCCACGGTGCTTTCCGGGCTCGGGTCGCCCCACAGCACGGCCTCGTCGTCGAAGGCCGGCAACGCGATATCGACGCGCTTGAGCGTCTCGATGAAGATGGCGCGCGTGCGCTGCAAATCGCCCTTCCAGGCGCGCGGGCGGAAATTGCCGTCGAAGGCGACCTTGACGCCCTGCTGGCGGGCGATTTCGAGCGCGGCCAGAAAACGGCCAAGACCCGAAGTCGAATACAGCGACAGCGTGATGCCGGAGAAATAAACCAGGCGCGCCGCCGTCAGCCGTTGGGCGATCCGCCCCCAGTCGGGAAGCTCGAACAATTCGCCGGCCGGCGCGCCGTCGCGCCAATAGCGGGTGATGCGCTCGCCGGCGGGGCCGTTCTCGATCAGGCTGAGGCCGGGCTGGCGGCCGGGAACGCGCAAAATGAGATCGGAGCCGACGCCTTCAGCGGCGGCGAGCGCCAGCACACTGTTGGAATAAGGATCGTCGCCGACGGCGCTGGCAAAGCCGACCTCCAGTCCGGCGCGCGCCAGATAAATCGCTACATTGAATGTGTCGCCGCCACAGGCGGGCGAAAACCTGCCGTCGGAGCCGCGCGCCAGTTCGATCAGGACCTCGCCGACGCAAACGACACCCGTCTTCTGCTCTTCGCTCATGGTTTCGCTCACCGGCCGGGCATGGGTTCGCTCACCATACTCCGTTCCTGCGGCCGGAAGAGGGTAGCGCGGCCGGAAATAGACGTTATATTATAACATTGCGCAACTTGGCCATTTTGCCAAAATCCGGGGTTCATCAAGAGCGATCATGAGCCATCACCACCTTGGCGGCGCGCCGCACCCCTCGCCTGTTCTGTCGCCGTCGCTGCTCCGGTTGTCGGCCGCGCAGCGGCTTGCCGGCGCCGGGATGCTGATCGTGCTGATCTGGACGGCGTTTCTCTGGGCGATCCGCTGAGCCTGCGATGAGCCAACTCCGATTCCACAATCTGACGCTTGGCTATGAGCGCCATCCCGCCGTGCATCACCTCAACGGCGCGGTCGACGGCGGCGCCCTCCTCGCGGTTGTGGGGCCGAACGGCGCCGGCAAGTCGACGCTGTTCAAGGGCATCATCGGGGCTTTGAAGCCGCTGTCGGGCGCAATCGAGCGCGGCGGACATGAAGCGCATCAGATCGCTTATCTGCCGCAAGCCGCCGAGATCGACCGCAGTTTCCCGATCAATCTCTACGACATGGTGGCAATGGGCCTGTTGCGCACACGGGGCCTGTTCGGCGGCATCACCGCCAAGGACCAGCACGTCGTTGAACACGCCATCGCCGCGGTCGGCCTGACCGGCTTCGAACAGCGCGCCATCGGCACGCTGTCGGGCGGCCAGATGCAGCGCATGCTGTTTGCGCGTCTTCTGGTTGAGAATGCCCGGATCATCGTGCTCGACGAGCCGTTCGCGGCGATCGACGAGCGGACCGCGACCGACCTGCTGCAGCTGGTGCGGCGCTGGCATGACGAAGGCCGCACCGTGCTCGCGGCTTTGCACGACATCGATCTGGTCAAAGCGAATTTCCCCGACACTTTATTGCTGGCGCGCGAGCCGGTGGCCTGGGGCGCCACCGCCAAAGTGCTGACGCCGGAGAACCTCGCCAAAGCGCGGCTGATGTGCGAGGCCTTCGACGACAGCGCCGAGGCCTGCGCGATGCGGGAAGTGGCCTAGCGCCGATGCTGTCCCGGGTGATGCTGTCCCATGTCTTGCTCGAACCTTTAGGCGATCCTGCGTTCCGGCACGCGCTCGCCGCCGTGCTGGCGCTGTCGCTGAGCGCCGGTCCGATCGGCGTCTTTGTCATGCTGCGGCGGATGAGCCTGGTCGGCGATGCGATGTCGCACGCCATCTTGCCCGGCGTCGCCGTCGCCTTTCTGCTCACCGGGCTCAACGTCTTTGCCATGACGCTTGGCGGCATCGCCGCCGGCCTCATCATTGCGCTGCTCGCCGGGGCGATCAGCCGCGCCACGGCGCTGCACGAGGACGCTTCGCTCGCCGTGTTCCTGCTGGTGTCTCTCGCCTTCGGCGTCGTGATCGTGACGCTCCACGGCATCGACATCGAGCGGCTGATGACTTTCCTGTTCGGCGAGACGGCCGCGAACATGAATGCCGAGAAGCTTCTGGTCATTGCCGTGAACGCGACCATCAGCCTGGTCGCGCTGGCGCTGATCTACCGGCCCTTGGTGCTCGGCTGCGTCGATCCCGGTTATCTGCGTTCGGTCAGCCGCGCCGACGGCATCGCGCATCTCGCCTTTCTGGCGCTGCTCGTGCTCAATCTGATCAGCGCGTTTCACGCGCTCGGCACGCTGCTCGGCGTCGGCATCATCATCATCCCCGCCGGGATCGCCCGGTTCTGGACCCGCGATATTTCGGCGATGATCGCGATCGCGGTCGCAAGCGCCCTGGTCTCCGGCTTCGCCGGAGTGGTCTTTGCCTATCACGCCGGCATCCCCACTGGACCGGCGGTGACCCTGTTTGCCGGACTGCTCTATATCGGCTCGGTCGTCTTGGGACCGGTCGGCGGGCTGATCTGGCGGGCCTTTCCCGGCCGGCATTTGGAGGCCTGACCCCGCCCTGTCCTGCCCAATCCGCGAGGGGTTTTGTTTTGCCCCCACACTTAATATATCTGCCGCTCATCCGGAGTGACTTCGCCATGCCCGACGCCAAGCCCGCCACTAAGCCCGACGCCCCGCACAACGAAAAAATCCCGGTCACCGTGCTCACCGGCTATCTCGGCGCCGGTAAGACCACCCTGCTCAACCGTATCCTGTCGGAGCCGCACGGCAAGAAATACGCCGTGATCGTCAACGAATTCGGCGAGATCGGCATCGACAACGACCTCGTCGTCGGCGCCGAAGAAGAAGTCTTCGAGATGAACAACGGCTGCATCTGCTGCACCGTGCGCGGCGATCTGGTGCGCATTCTCGACGGCCTGATGCGCAGGAAGGGCAAGTTCGACGCCATCATCGTCGAGACCACGGGACTCGCCGACCCGGCGCCGGTGGCGCAGACCTTCTTCATGGACGAGAATGTCGGCAAGCGGACCAAGCTCGACGCGGTGGTCACCGTCGCCGACGCCAAATGGCTCAAGGACCGGCTCAAGGACGCGCCGGAAGCCAAGAACCAGATCGCCTTCGCCGACGTGATCCTGCTCAACAAGACCGATCTCGTGTCGCGCGACGAGCTGGAAGACGTCGAGGCCCACATCCGCGGCATCAATCCCTATGCGCGGCTGCACAAGACCGAGCGCGCCAAGATCGCCTTGAACGAAGTGCTCGACCGCAACGCCTTCGACCTCGACCGCATCCTCGATATCGAGCCGGATTTTCTCGAAGGCGAGGATCACGACCACGACCATCATCACGGTCATGACCACGATCATCATCACCATGATCACGACCACCATCACGATCATGACCACAAGCATTCGCATGGCGGGCTCAAGCACTACCATGACGAGGACATGCAATCGATCTCGCTCAATATCGACAAGCCGCTGAACCCCGACAAGTTCTTTCCCTGGGTGCAGAATCTGGTGCAGACCGAGGGTCCGAACATTCTGCGCTGCAAGGGCATCCTGTCGTTCAAGGACGACGACCGCCGCTTCGTGTTCCAGGGCGTGCACATGATCCTCGACGGCGATCATCAGCGGCCATGGAAGGATGACGAGAAGCGCGTCAGCCGCATCGTCTTCATCGGCCGCAACCTGCCGGGCAAGCAGATCACCGAAGGCTTCGAGGCCTGTGTAGCGTAATCCTCGTTCTTCAATGACCGACACGCGCAGCGACGACAGCCCGTCCGTCATCGACCGCACCCACCAGGTCGCGGCCGCGGGTTCCGTCATTGGCGCGCATTTTCTCGGAGCGACCGCCGCCTTCGTCCTGTCCGAAGAGGCGATCGTGCTCGCCGAGCCTGAAGGCGAGCCGAAGCGCATCGGCGTCCATGGCGGCGCGATCCTTTGCGCGGCGGCTGACGGCAAGCGCGTGGTCACCGGCGGCGATGACGGCAAGGTGATCGCGACCGACGCCGGGGGCGAGTGCATCACGCTTGCCGCCGACGCGAAGCATCGCTGGATCGATCAGCTCGCGCTCGGGCCGGACGGCGCGGTCGCCTGGTCCGCCGGCAAGACGGCCTTCGTGCGGACAACCAAAGACAACGGCAAAGAGCCGCGGCAATTCGAGGCGCCGTCGACCGTCGGCGGGCTCGTTTTCCTGCCGAAGGGCTTTCGGCTTGCCATCGCGCATTACAACGGCGCCACGCTGTGGTTCCCCAATGCCGGGCAGGCCGAGCCGGAAAAGCTCGCATGGAAGGGCTCGCATCTCGGCATCACCGTGAGTCCGGACGGCCGCTTTCTGGTCACCTCGATGCAGGAGGCGATGCTGCACGGCTGGCGGCTCGCCGACGGGCAGCACATGCGCATGTCGGGCTATTCGTCGCGCGTGATGTCGTTCGGCTGGACCGTCGGCGGACGCTTCCTCGCCACGTCCGGCGCAACGCAGATCATCCTCTGGCCGTTCCACACCAAGGAAGGTCCGATGGGCAAGCAGCCGCGCTTGCTGGCGCCGTCCGAGCATCGCGTGTCCGTGATCGCCTGCCATCCCAGGCAGGAGATCGTCGCCGCCGGCTACGAGGACGGCATGGTGCTCTTGGTCCGCATGGAGGACGGCGCCGAGATACTGGCGAAGCGCCCCGGCGACGCGCCGGTCACTGCACTGAACTGGAGCGCCGACGGCGTGTTCCTCGCCTTCGGCACCGAGAGCGGCGAAGCCGGGATCGTCGATCTGACCTGATCAGGAACGGCGTCGATCCGATGCAAAAAACCCCGGACTCTCGTCCGGGGTTTTGCTTTGGCTGACGGAGCGTCCAACCGTGATCAGATCACATACTGCCGCAGCGGCGGAAAGCCGTTGAAGCCGACCGAGGAATAGGTTGCGGTATAGGCGCCGGCGGCCTCGATCAGCACCTTGTCGCCGATGGCGAGCGACACCGGCAGCGGATACGGCGTCTTCTCATAGAGCACGTCGACCGAATCGCAGGTGGGACCGGCGATGATGCAGGGCGCCATCTCGTCGCGATCATGCGTGGTGCGGATCGGGTAGCGGATCGATTCGCCGATGGTCTCGGCGAGGCCATGGAACTTGCCGATGTCGAGGTAGACCCAGCGCACCTCGTCCTCCGGGCTGCGCTTGGCGATCAGCACCACCTCGGCCTCGATCATGCCGGCATTGCCGACGAGACCGCGGCCCGGCTCGACGATCGTATTGGGCAGGTTGTTGCCGAAATGCTTGCGCAGCGCCTTGAAGATCGCCTTGCCGTAGCTCTCGAGCTTCGGCGTCTTGCGCATGTATTTGGCCGGGAAGCCGCCGCCGAGATTGACGATGGAGAGCCCGATGCCGCGCTCGGCACAGCTGCGGAAGATCGCGGCGGCCGACGCGAGCGCCCGGTCCCAGGCCTCGACATTATGCTGTTGCGAGCCGACATGGAACGAAATGCCGTAAGGCACGAGGCCGTTCTTGTGTGCGAACTCCAGGATATCGGCGGCGTAAGCGGGCTCGCAGCCGAACTTGCGCGACAGCGGCCATTCGGCGCCCGACCCGTCGCAATGGATGCGGCAGATGACGCGGCTGCCGGGCGCGGCGCGTGCCACCTTCTCGACTTCCGCTTCGCAATCGACCGCGAACAGCGTCACCCCGAGCCCGAAGGCGGTGGCGATCTCGCTCTCTTTCTTGATGGTGTTGCCGTAGGAGATGCGGTCGGCGGTGGCGCCGGCGGCGAGCACGTCATGCGTCTCGGCGAGCGAGGCGACGTCGAAGCAGCAGCCGAGCCCGGCCAGGAGCTTCAGGATTTCCGGCGCCGGATTGGCCTTCACGGCGTAGAACACCTTGGTGTCCGGCAGCACCTTGGCGAAATTCAGATAATTCTCGCGGACCACGTCGAGATCGACGACCAGGCAAGGTCCGTTATCGGCACGCTTCTTGAGAAATTCGCGGATGCGTGTGGTCATGCCACAGAGCTCCCTATCCGGCCGGTGGCGCAGCCACCGAAGGTGAACCTCCTGCGACGCGCGCCGCTCCGCGCCATGCGGGAACGCTTGCGCCGCCGTGATTGCTGCCTTGGTCCGGATGAGGGAAATCCCGTTCCGCACTGCTGGCAAAGATGGACAAGCCCTTTCGGTGTCCCCGGCATTGGCGCCGGCAGTCATCCAAAAAAGCCCTTCCGTCGTTGCTTTAA
>DATJLN010000063.1:0-42914 GCA_035509535.1 Xanthobacteraceae bacterium
CTCCGCTACATCAAACACATCAGCCATAATGCAGTCCTCTAGACTCGTGTTATCTATATGATTCACTTACATTTTTCAAGCCTATGGCCTTGTTGATGCGTCAATAGCACGGCGGCTGGGTACGGGAACGATAACATCCCCATCGCCAATGCAAGAACAAAGTAAGAACATCGCGCAGCCTTCAGCGGCCAGATTTTGCGACAGGGCGGCGATATTAAGACTTCGCAATCACCCCCGGCAGCGCCTTGACCAGCGCCCGGAACGCGTCGCCGCGGATTTCGAAGTTGCGGTACTGGTCGAACGAAGCGCAGGCGGGGGAGAGCAGCACCACCGGCTCGCGGCTCGGCGAAGCTTCGGCGTCGCGCGTGGCGGCGGCGACCGCCTTGTCGAGCGTGCCGTCAATCTCGTGCGGCACGTCGTTGCCGAGCGTCTTGGCGAAATCCTCCGCGGCCTCGCCGATCAGATAGGCCTTGCGGATGCGCGGGAAGAACGTGCGCAAGCTTTCGATGCCGCCGGTCTTCGGCTTGCCGCCGGCGATCCAGTAGATGTCGGTGAAACAGGCCAGCGCCTGCGCGGCCGAATCCGCATTGGTCGCCTTGGAATCGTTGACGAAGAGCACGAAGCCGCGGCGGCCGACCTCTTCCATGCGGTGCGCAAGGCCGGGGAAGGATTTCAAGCCCGCCTGGATCGCCGCCGGCTCGAAGCCGAGCGCCAGCGCAGCCGCCGTGGCGCAAGCGGCGTTCTGCGCATTATGCATGCCGCGCAGCGAGCCGATGCCGGCAATGTCGGCGATTTGATGCGAGCCCGATGCCTCGGCGCGGATGATGTGCGTTCCCTCGGCATAGACGCCGCCGGTGAGCTTGCGCCGCACCGAGATGCGCACCAGGCGCTTGCCGGCCTTCTCGAGCCGGTCGGCGATGGCGCTGCACCAGTCGTCGTCGACGCCGACGATCGCGGTGCCATAGGCTGAACCTTGGCCCGGGACGCCCGCGACCAGGCGCTCCTTCACCTCGGCGTAATGCTCCATGGTGCCGTGGCGGTCGAGATGGTCTTCGCTGAGATTGATCAGGATGCCGACGGAAGGATCGAGCGAGGGCGCCAGATCGATCTGATACGACGAGCATTCGACGACATGCACGCGCAGCGGCTTGACGTGCGTGTCGGGCGGCTGCAGCGACAGGATCGCGGTGCCGATATTGCCGCCGAGCTGGGCGTCCATGCCGGCGGATTTGACCAGATGCGCGATCAGCGCCGTGGTTGTCGATTTGCCGTTGGTGCCGGTGATGGCGACGAAGGGCGAGCCCGGCGCATGGCGCGCGCGCTCGCGGCAGAACAGTTCGATGTCGCCGATGATCTCGACATTGGCGTTCTGCGCGAGTTTCACCACCCAATGCGGCTGCGGATGGGTCAGCGGCACGCCGGGCGCGAGCACGAGCGCTGCGATCTTGCTCCAGTCGGCCTTGTGCAGGTCGCCGGTCGGGATGCCGGCGGCGCGCGCCTTGGTGACGCTGTCGGCATTGTCGTCCCAGCCGACCACATCGGCGCCGCCGGCAAGGAGCGCGCTGGCGCCGACCAGGCCGGAGCCGCCGAGCCCGAACACGGCGACCTTTTTCCCCGCAAAGGTCGTGACCGGAATCACGGCGCCTACCTCAGCTTCAAGGTCGAGAGCCCGGCCAGCGCGAGCACGACCGAAACGATCCAGAAACGGATGACGATCTGCGGCTCGGTCCAGCCGAGCTGTTCGAAGTGATGGTGGATCGGCGCCATTTTGAACACGCGTTTGCCGGTCAGCTTGAACGACACGACCTGAACAATCACTGAAACCGCTTCGAGCACGAACAGCCCGCCGATCACCGCCAGCACGATCTCGTGCTTGGTGGCGACCGCGACCGTGCCGATCATGCCGCCGAGCGCGAGCGAGCCGGTGTCGCCCATGAAAATCGAGGCCGGCGGCGCGTTGAACCAGAGAAAGCCCAGCCCGGCGCCGACCACGGCGCCGCAGAGCACGGACAATTCGCCGGTGCCGGCGACGTAATGGATTTGCAGGTAATCGGCGAATACCGCATTGCCCGACAGATACGAGATCATGCCGAAGCTTGCCGAAGCGATCATCACCGGCACGATGGCGAGCCCGTCGAGCCCGTCGGTCAGGTTCACCGCATTGCCGGCGCCGACGATGATGAACATCGCGAACAGCACGAAGAACCAGCCGAGATTGAGCACGAATTCCTTGAAGAACGGAAACACCAGGGTCATCGAGAACTGCACCTGGCCGAGCTTGACCAGGGCGACGCAGGCGGTCGCGGCGACGATGGCTTCGAGCGCGAGCCGCGAGCGGCCGCCGAAACCGTCATGCGACTGCTTGGTGACTTTCAGATAGTCGTCGTAGAAGCCGATCATGCCGAAGCCGAGCGTGACGCCGAGCACGACCCAGACATAGGGATTGGCCGGATTGGCCCACAGCAGGGTCGACACCAGCATGCCGGAGAGAATGAGCAGCCCGCCCATGGTCGGCGTGCCGGCCTTGGCGATGATGTGCGACTTCGGGCCGTCGCTGCGGATCGGCTGGCCTTTGCCTTGGAGCAGGCGCAGGCGGTCGATCATGATCTGGCCGAACAGGAAGACGAACAGCAAAGCGGTGATGATCGCGCCGCCGGTGCGAAAGGTGATGTAACGAAAGACGTTGAGGACGGAGAGCTTGTCAGAGAGTTCGACCAGCCAATAGAGCATCGCACCCAGCCTTGCGGTATCAACCTTGCCGAATCAACCTTGCAAACCGGCATTCTGCAGCGACGGCTCGCCGCGGCCGTTGCCATTTTCGTGGCGCGGATAGGCGCGCTGCAACGCCTTGACGATGGGCGCCATGCGCGAACCGAGCGAGCCTTTGACCATGACGACGTCGCCGGCATGGATAGCGGGCAGCACCTGCGCCTCGAGCAGGCTTGAGTCTTCTGCATAGCCGCCGCGGCGGCTCGCGGGAAGAGCCTGCCACAGGGCGTGCATCAGCGGTCCGCAACAGAATACCAGATCGACCGCATTGGCGACGACGGAATCGGCGAGATCGCGATGCAGCGCGCGGCCCTTGGGGCCGAGTTCCAGCATGTCGCCGAGAACCGCGATGCGGCGGCCGCGCGGGCCGGTCTTGGCCTGGCCGAGCACGGCCAGCGCCGCAGCGACGGAGGCGGGATTGGCGTTGTAGCTGTCGTCGATGACGAGCGCGGAGCCGCCGGGCGGCTCGATCTCGATCGGCGCGCCGCGGCCGGACACCGGATCGAGCTCGCCAAGCGCGAGGGCGGCAAGCGCGAGATCGGCGCCGACAAGAGCGGCGGCAGCGAGCACGGCCAGCGAATTGCTGATGAGATGCCGGCCCGGCGCGCCGATCTTGTAGGTAATGTCGGTGCCGAGGATATTGGCCTCGACCGTCGAGGAGCGCGGCTGCAGCACGCATTTGACCAGACGCGCATCGGCGTTCTTGTTCTCGCCGAACGAGACGATGCGCGAGACGCCGGCTTCCTTGGCGCGGCGCTTGATCTGATTGAACTGGGCGATGTCGTGATTGAGCACGGCGGCGCCGCCCGGCTCGATGCCGTAGAATATCTCGGCCTTGGCGTCGGCGATCTTCTTGAGCGTGCCGAGAAATTCCAGATGCACCGGTGCGATGGTGGTGATGATCGCGACATGCGGGCGAACGAGCCGCGTCAGCGGCGCGATCTCGCCCTCGTGGTTCATGCCCATTTCGAACACGGCGTAACGCGCACTCGCCGGGCAGCGCGCCAGCGACAGCGGCACGCCCCAATGATTGTTGTAGGAAGCGACCGAAGCATGGGTCTCGCCGTCTTTCGACAGCGCGAGCCGCAGGGCTTCCTTGGTGCTGGTCTTGCCGACCGAGCCGGTGACGCCGATCACCTTGCCCTGGAACCGGGCACGTGCCGCGACGGCAAGGTCGCGCAGGCCGCCCAGCACGTCGGGCACGATCAGGAGCGGGGCGTCGGCGGGAAATTGCGCGCGACGATCGGCGGAGACCACAGCGAGCGCGGCCTTGGCGGCGAGCGCGGCGGTCACGAAATCATGGCCGTCGCGATTGTCGCCGGTGATGGCGAAGAACGCTTCGCCCGGTGCAATGGAACGGCTGTCGATGGAAATGCCGGAAATCGCGTGCGGCAGCGCGCCAGCCTGAAGCGCACCTTGCCGCTCCGCGCTCATGGCGCGCGCCATGTCGCCGATGGTCCACAACGAAGTTGCGCTCATGTTTCGGCGCTCATGCCGCGAGTTCCTTCAAGGGTATTCTTCAGGGCTTCGGCCACGGCCTCATGGTCGCTGAATTCAATGACGCGGTCGCCGATAATCTGGCCGGTTTCATGACCCTTGCCGGCGATCAGCAGCACGTCGCCGGCCTGCAGATCGGCAATGGCGCGGTGGATCGCTGCGCGGCGGTCGCCGATTTCGCTGGCCCCTTTGGCGGCGGCGATGATCGCCGAGCGGATCGCGGCGGGATCCTCGCTGCGCGGATTGTCGTCGGTGACGATGACGCGGTCGGCCTTTTCCGCCGCGATCGCGCCCATTAATGGTCGTTTGCCGCGATCGCGGTCGCCGCCGGCGCCGAACACGACGACGAGCTTGCCGGTCGCATAGGGCCGCAGCGCTTCGAGCGCCTTGGCGAGCGCGTCGGGCTTATGCGCGTAATCGACGAAGATCGGCGCGCCGCGATTGATGCCGACCCGTTCGAGCCGCCCTTTGGCGCCATGCAGTTGTTCGAGCGCCTTGAACACGGCGGCCGGATCGCTGCCGGTCGCGATGGCGAGTCCCGCGGCGACCAGCGCATTCTCGATCTGGAATTCGCCGACCAGCGGCAGGCGGACATTATACGTCGTGTTGCGGTGCTCGATCCGCATGGTCTGGGCAAAGCCGTCGACGGCGGAGTCGACAAGACGAATGCCGCTGCCTTTGCGCCCGACCGTGATGATTGAAAGCCCGCGCGCTTTTGCCGTGGCAATAACGCGATCGGCATGATCGTGATCGGCATAGATCACGGCGGGAGCGCCCGGCGCGAGCAGAACCGCGAACAGCCGCAGCTTGGCTTCGAGATAAGCGTCGAAGCTTGGATGATAGTCGAGATGGTCGCGGGTGATATTGGTGAAGCCGCCCGCTGTGATGCGCAAGCCGTCGAGACGGGATTGATCGAGCCCGTGCGAAGAGGCTTCGATGGCAAGGTGCGTCACGCCTTCGCGCGTTAGCTCGTCGATCGAACGGTGCAGCGCGACCGGATCCGGCGTCGTCAGCGAGCCGTAGGTCTCACCACGCGGCGACACGATACCGACGGTGCCGATGCTGGCGGCGCTATGGCCGAGCGTCGTCCAGATCTGCCGCGTGAAGGCCGCGACTGATGTCTTGCCGCTGGTTCCGGTGACCGCGGCAATGGTTCCGGGCTGGCGCGGGAAAAATCTCGCCGCGATCAGCGCCAGCGCGCGTCGCGCATTGGGCACGCGCACGAAGGCGACATTGTCAGGCAGCGGCGCCTGCGGGCGCTGCTCAGCGACGATCGCCGCGGCGCCCGCGGCAACCGCAGCCGGCACGAAACCGAGCCCGTCGGTCGTGGTGCCCGGAACGGCGACAAAAAGGCTGCCGCGCGTAACGGTACGGCTATCCGCCGTCACCGCGCCGATCTGGAACTCGGCATGATGCGCGTCGAATTCCGCACCGGACGGTAAAATCTCGCGAAGCTTCATCGGGACCCGATCGACGGCCTGTCGGTCGGGGCTGCCTTACCTGTTTTCTTTCAGGGAGGCCAGTATCAGCTGATCGGCCGGCGGCAGGTCCATGCGCGGTTCGATGCCGAGCAGCGGTGCGATGCGCGCGACGATCGCGCCGCCGGTCGGCACCGCGTTCCAGCCCGAAGTCTTGAAACCGTGCGTCTCCGGCAGCCCCTGCGGCTCGTCCAGCATGACCAAGAGCAGATAACGCGGCCGGTCGGCCGGCAACACCGCCATGAAGTCGGTCAGCACTTTGGAGTTCGAGTAGCGGCCGAACACCACTTTGTCCGCGGTTCCGGTCTTGCCGCCGATGTAATAGCCGGGCACGTCGGCCTTCGCCGCAGTGCCTTTTTCGACATTGAGCCGCATCAGATAGCGCATCATGACGCTGGTTTCCGGCTTGACGACCCGGGTGCCGAGCGCCTGCGCTTGCGCTTCGCTGCGCTTGAGGAAGGTCGGTGGAATGAGAATGCCGCCGTTCATCAGCGCGGCGACGCCCATGACCGCCTGCAGCGGCGCGACCGAAAGGCCATGACCGAAGGCGATGGTCATGGTGTTCAGCTCGCCCCAATGCTTGGGCACGATCGGCTCGGCGCTTTCCGGCAACTCCGTGCGCAGCCGGTCGAGCTGGCCCATTTTTTTCAGGAACGCCCTGTGGGCGTCGATACCCATGGCCATGGCAATATGGGCGGCGCCGATATTCGACGAGTAGGTGAAGATTTCCGGCACCGTGAGCGCCCGCTGCTGCGGCTCGAAATCGTGAATCTCGAACCGGCCGTAATGCAGCGGATTGTGCGCGTCGAAGGTCGACTTCAAGGTTACCTTGCCGGAATCGAGCGCCATCGCCACGGTGAAGGCCTTGAAGGTCGATCCCATCTCATAGACGCCGGTGGTCAGCCGGTTGATCAGCGTCTGATCGTGCGGGTCCTGCGGATCGTTGGGGTCGAAGTCGGGCTCTGACACCATCGACACGATCTCGCCGGTGCGGACATTGAGCACGAGGCCGGCCGCGGCAATGGCGTGGAATTTCGCCCGCGCGGCGACGAGCTCGTCACGCAACGCATGCTGCACGCGTAGATCGAGCGCGAGCTGCACCGGCGTCTGCAGCCGGTCGCTGGCGAGCCCCGCCATGTGCAGCGCCATCAGGCCTTGGCCGTCGAGCCACTTCTCGATGCCGGCGATGCCTTGATTGTCGATGTCGACGCGGCCGAGCACGTGCGAAACCTCCGAACCGTTCGGATAATCGCGCTTGTTTTCGTTGAGGAAGCCGATTCCGGGCAAGCCCTGGCGATAGATCTCGCGCTGCTGCTCGGGCGTGATGTCGCGCTTGAGCCAGACGAAGCCGCGCTTCGACGACAGCCGCTCGCGCAGCTCCTTGGCGTTGAGATCGGGCAGGTCGGCGCTCAGGAGCTCGACCGCCTCGTCGACGTCGATCAGCCGGCGCGGCTCGGCATAGAGCGAGGGCACGCGCACGTCGGTCGCCAGGATTTCGCCGTTGCGGTCGAGAATGTCGGGGCGTGCCGTCGCCACCGCGTCGTCGGAGACGACGCGGTGGACGGTATGGCTGTTCGAGGCGATGCCGAACATCACCAGCCGCACCGCAATCACCAGATAGACGCCGACAAAGGCAAGGATCGCCAGCACGATGCGCGCGCGCGCCTTGGCGCCGCGGTCGACATTGCTGCCGTAGAGCATTTTGCGGATGAAGCGCCGCCGCCAAGGTTCGGCCGGCTTCAGGCGCTCGGCGGGCTTGACCGGCAAAATATCCGCGACTGCGCTCATTGATGCGGCGCTCCGCTTGCCGGGCTTGGCGCTCCGCCGGGCGGAGCAGGCGCGGGGATGCTTCCGGTCGTCGCCGCGTCTTGCAGATCCTCGATCATGCCGCCAATCCCGACGTCGGCACGCTCCTCGTCCGGGGGCGGCGGCGGGCGATCGGGCAGATGATCGAGCGAGTCGAATTGCGTCGGCGCGATCTGCTGGAGCCGCAGATAGCGCTTGGCCAGCTTCTCGATGCGCGCGGGATTGTCGAGTTGGCCCCATTCGGCGCGCAGCGCCGCGATCTGATCGCGCTCATGGCGCACTTCGCTGCGCAATTTGGCGAGCTTTTCCGCCTGCGCCGCCGAGTCGAATTTGATGCGGTAGACATAAGCCGCCGCCAGCACCAGCGCGCCGATCACAAGGAGATTGAGCAGGCGCAGGATCATCCGCGCCCCCGCATCACGTCGGCGATTGAGGGCAGGCGCGGCAACAGCTTCTCGGCCGCGGCGGAATGCACAGGTGCTTCGGTGCGTTCGGCAGCGCGAAGCTTCGCCGAGCGGGCGCGCGGATTGGCGGCGATCTCGGCGTCGTCAGCGATTTCCGGCTTGCGGGTGAGCACGCGGAAGCTCGGCGGCGGCGCCGAGATTTCCGGTTGATGGCGCGATGCTGCCGGGGCGCGGCTGCGCTCGGTGAGGAAGGTCTTGACGATGCGGTCTTCGAGCGAATGAAACGAAACCACGACAAGGCGGCCTGACGGCTTCAAGGCCCGCTCGGCGGCAGCGAGTCCCCGGGCCAGTTCGGTGAGCTCGTCATTGATGAAAATGCGTAGGCCCTGAAACGTGCGTGTCGCCGGATGAATCTGGCTGTCGCGGCTGTGCACGACGCGCGCGACGATGTCGGCAAGCGCGCCGGTCGTCGCGATCGCGTGCTCGCCGCGCGCCTTGACGATGGCGCGGGCGACCGCGCGCGCGCGATGCTCTTCGCCGAGCGTTGCGATGATATGAGCGAGGTCGCGTTCGCCGGCGCGTGCGACAATGTCGGCGGCGCTCGGACCCTCGCGTCCCATGCGCATATCGAGCGGGCCGTCGAAGCGGAACGAGAAGCCGCGTTCGGCCTCATCGAGCTGCATCGACGAGACGCCGAGATCGAGCACGATGCCGTCGACGGGCTCCCGCGCCAGCGCGGCGAGATTGGAAAAGCGATCCTGAAACAGCTCGAGCCGGCCTTGTGCTTCGGCGACGAGACCGGTGCCGTGGGCAACAGCGCTCTGATCCCGGTCGATGCCGATGACACGGGCGCCCGGCGTGTTGAGGATCAATCGCGTATAGCCGCCGGCGCCAAAGGTGCCGTCGATGTAAAGGCCGCCGCTCTTCACGTTCAGCCAGCCGACCGCCTGGCGCCCGAGCACGGGAATATGACGGATGCCGCTCGCTTGGCTGTTCTCCTGGTCTGCCTTGTGGGCCGCGTTCATTCTCGCACTCCGCGCGCTCGCTGCGGAAATTTCACCGCGCGCACTTGCTCGGTCGCCGCCGACAGTTCGGCGCGAAACCGATCGGGCTCCCAGATCTGAAATTTGTGGCCGAGACCGACGAAGGTCACCGCATCGACGATGCCGGCATGAGCCTTGAGCGTCTCGGTCAAGGTCACGCGTCCCTCGCGGTCGATCTTGAGCGTTTCGCTGGTGCCGTAGAGCGACAGCGAGAAACGGTCGCGCTCCGGCGAAGCTGGCGAGAAACTCGCGATCAGCGCCTCGTTCTCCGCGATCAGCGCATTGCCGCCGGCATCGAGCGCCGGCCGTTCCAGCGCCGGACAGCAATAGAGCCCGTCGAAGCCGTCGCGCTTGAGCAAGGTGCGAAACGGCGCCGGAATCGAAACCCGTCCCTTGGCATCGAGCCGCAGCAGGTAGTGCGAAACAAATCGGTCCATTTCGTCCCTTCGCCCGCTGCGGTGTCGCCAGCCTCTTGAACAATTGTGGGACCAATTGGGTTATCATGGGACAATATGGGCGTCAACGAAACCGCACACCGATTGTGCGGTTTCGCCCGATCTCGATTAGCGAGGGGTAAGCTTAAGGAATCGTTGAGATTGACTTCGGTTCACGCGAGGGTGAAAGCGGGCGGCCGGTGTTTATCTTCGGCGTGCGCCGCGGCGGCTTCGTCGCACGGCGTTCCAACAAAATCTCTCACTGGAGCCTCCCGCCGTTGCGGTCCGGCCATGCGCTTTCCAAATCAACGTCTGCCTGTGCAGAACTCTCAAATCGGTTTTGTCGGCGAGACCCCGTTCTCTTAATGTGAAGTCATGTCGCGTAATTTGTTTGCAGCGGATTCATGTGTCGTCGCCGAAGTCGATCCGTCGCCTAATTTTGGTGACCGCAAGGACGGCCGGCGCGTCGATATGATTTTGCTACACTACACGGGCATGCGGCACGCCGATGCTGCGCTCGAGCTTCTCAAGGCACCCGGCAGCGAAGTCTCTTGCCATTACTTCGTTTATGAGGACGGCCGCATTGTGCAGCTCGTCCCGGAAAATCGGCGCGCCTGGCATGCCGGCAGATCGTCCTGGGCCGGCGAAAACGATATCAATTCCTGCTCGATCGGCATTGAGATCGTCAATCCCGGTCACGATTACGGCTATCCGCCATTTCCCACGCGCCAGATCGCGGCCGTCACCGCGCTGTGCCGAAGCATCCAGACCCGCCACAATATTCCGCCGACCCGCGTTCTGGCGCACTCCGACGTCGCGCCGGCGCGCAAGCAGGATCCCGGCGAGAAGTTCCCGTGGCGCACGCTTTACGAATCCGGCGTCGGACATTGGGTGAAGCCGGCGCCGATCATGGATTTCGGCCAAACATTGCGGCCGGGAGATCGCAGCAGTGCAGTGGCGACGATGCAGAAATTGTTCGCCGAATACGGCTACGGCATCGAGGTCACCGGCGAATATGACGTGGAGACGCGCGACGTTGTCGCAGCGTTCCAGCGTCACTTCCGTCAGGAACGCGTGGACGGCGTCTTCGATGCATCGACGCGCAGCACCTTGCAGGAACTCTTGTCCGGTCGCGGCCGCGGCCGGAACATGGCCGCGCGTGCCCGCATCTCGATGACGCTGAGCGCGCCGAATCTTGTCTTCTGATTAAGCCTGATCGGGTTTTTCGGTCTTGACGCGGGCGTGACGCACCCCCATGCCTATGCGCATGTCAGTCGGCCGGACGGCCGCTCCGGCAAAACCGAAAGGTTGCCGGGGAGGAAAGTCCGGGCTCCGTGGACAAGCGGTGCCGGATAACATCCGGCGGGTGCGAACCCAGGGACAGTGCCACAGAGAACAGACCGCCGTTCTTGCTTTCGGGTCGGAACGGCAAGGGTGAAACGGTGCGGTAAGAGCGCACCGCGCCGGCGGCGACGCTGGCGGCACGGCAAACCCCACCGGGAGCAAGACCGAATAGGGGCGGCGCGAAGCCTTCGCGCAAGCGTGGGCTTCGGGGTCGGTGTCCAGGTCCGGCCGTCCGGGTAGGTTGCTTGAGGCGCCGGGTAACCGGCGTCCCAGAGGAATGGCCGTCACGCATGCGCGCCCTGCGCGCATGCCATACAGAACCCGGCTTACAGGCCGGCTGACGTGAAACTAAGGGCGCCTGGCGGAAACCCGTCGGGCGCCCGCCAAATTTTTCCGGCCATACGGTTCAGGCCATACGGCTGGCACGCGGTTTGAATGGTAAAGCGCTGGGAGTGCAGAGGCTGAATCTCTCGGCTGGAGCCGCAGCCGAAACGGCTATCCCACGCTGACGGCGGGCGCGATTGATCTGTTCCAAAGTCATCGCCGCTGATTGCCTTGGGGAGCAGGAAATTCTATCTGCAGAGCAGGTTGGATCGCCGCATGAGCCGTACCCCGTCCGAGATCAAGGCTACCCGCATGGCGCCGCTGGCCCGGCTGCCGGCGTTCTTTGCGCTCGAGGGCAAGCGCAGCGTGGTCGCCGGCGGCAGCGCCGCCGCGATCTGGAAGGCCGAATTGCTGTCGGCTGCCGGTGCGCGCGTTGAAGTCTTTGCTCCGGCTGCCGACGAGGAATTGCGTGCGTTGTCCGCGGCCCCGCCGCGCGGCGAAGTTTTGATTCAAGGACGGCGCTGGACCGCATCCGATCTTTCCGGCGCGGCCATCGCGGTTGCCGATTGTGCCGATGACCAAGAGGCCGCCGCCTTTGCCGCAGCCGCTCGCGCCGCCGGCGTGCCGGTCAATGTCATCGATCGTCCGGCCTTCTGCGACTTTGCCTTCGGCGCCATTGTCAATCGTTCGCCGCTGGTCATCGGCATTTCGACCGACGGCGCAGCGCCGGTCTTCGGCCAGGCGATCCGCGCCAAGATCGAAGCTTTGATCCCGCGTGGTTTCAGCCGCTGGGCCGATGCGGCGCGGGCCTGGCGTCCGCGCGTGCAGGCGCTGGCGCTGCCCTTCCGCGGCCGCCGCGGCTTTTGGGAAAAATTCGCCGCGCGCGCGTCGGCGGCACCGGAGCACGAACCGACCGATGCCGATCTCGAGGCGCTGCTTGCGCCGGTCCCGGCGCAATATGCGGGCCGGGATGCCGGTCAGGAAATCGGATCGGTGGTGCTGGTCGGCGCCGGCCCGGGCGATCCGGAATTGCTGACGCTGCTCGCGGTGCGCGCGCTGCAATCGGCCGACGTGATTCTGTTCGACGCGCTGGTCGCGCCGGATATTCTGGATTTTGCCCGCCGCGAGGCGCGCAAGATGCTGGTCGGCAAGACCGGGCACAAAGTCTCGTGCCGGCAGGACGACATCAACGCGCTGATGATCTCGCTCGCCAAAGCCGGCCGCCGCGTGGTGCGGCTCAAGGGCGGCGATCCGATGATCTTTGGCCGCGCCGACGAGGAACTGGCGGCCTGCCGTGCAGCCGGCATCCCGGCCGAAGTCGTACCCGGCATCACCACGGCGCAGGGCGCAGCGAGCAGGCTTCTGGTGTCGCTCACCCGCCGCGGCCAGGCGCGCCGCGTGCAATACATTACCGGCCACGCCACCATCGACGGGCGCGAGGCCAAACTGCCGGCCGACATCGACTGGTCGAGCGTCGCCGATCCGGCGGTGACCACCGTGGTCTATATGCCGATCAAGACGCTGCCCGAGCTTGTCGCGACGGCGGTGCAGGCCGGCCTCGATCCGGCGACGCCGGCGATTGCCGTCGAGCGCGCGACCCGCGCCGACGAGCGCGTCATTGCAGGCGCCATCGGCGGCCTGCCGGAGAGGCTCGCCGCCGAACCGCCGTCGGGTCCGGTCGTCCTCATGATCGGCCGCGTCTTCGGCGACTATGTCGCGGCGGCCGGCCAGGAGCCGCAGCCGGATCTTGCCGCGCAAGCATTGTACCGCTGAATGATCGCGCTGAATATTTCACGAAAATCGGAACGGCGATGATCGGCGGCTTCTGGGTCGAACTCGCGCGGTCAGGCGAGGAATATTTCATTCCCGAGGGCAAGAAGGTCCTCGAAGTGCTGTACGAGGCCGGCGTCGACGTCGATTATTCCTGTGAGCTCGGCATTTGCGGCGCCTGCATGACCCGCGTCATTTCCGGCATTCCCGAGCATCACGATTCGATCCTCAGCGAAGAAGAGCAGGCCGCCAACGACAAGGTCATGATCTGCTGCTGCGGCAGCAAGAGCGAGCGCTTGGTGCTGGATCTCTAGCGGCTACAGTGCGAGCGCCGCGAGCGCCGCTTTCGCCACCTCCACATCCTGCTCGATCTTGGCGCCGCCGGCGGCGACCGCGCCGATCACTTCGCCGTCGACCTCGATCGGGAAGCCGCCGGGCACATTGGTGAAATCGCCCATCCGCACCGCCATCGAGAGCGCATTCTCTTCCGGCGCATAGCCGGTCGGCAGGCGCTGCGAGGCGGCGGTGATCGCTTTGCGCTGGGTGGTGATGATCGAAAAATGCCGCGCGCCGTCCATCATCAGGAAGCCGATCAGCCGGCAGCTCTGGTCGACCACGGCGACGCACACTTTGCAGTTGATCTCGTTGGCCTTGGTGACGGCGGCCTGCATCATCTTCATGCTGGCTTCGTGGGTGAGCCGATGGGTAGGGACGACATCCGCCATGACGAGACTCCAAAGCCGATTCAACGGCTGCGACATTGACCGCAACCACATGACACAAAATCGCCCGGCCTGTTAGTGTCTGCCCAAGTGGCATAACGAGAAGGCAGACGAGGGAGAGCGTAAGCGTGGTTAAGGCAGAGAGTCCGGCGGATTGGCACCGCGAAGCCGATGTCGTGGTGATCGGATCGGGCGCGACCGGCATGCCGGCCGCGATCGTCGCGCGCGAGGCGGGCGCCTCGGTCATCATGGTGGAAGCCGAGCCGCGGATCGGCGGCCATGCCATCACCTCGGGCGGCAACCTGCCGCTCGGCGGCGGCACCGGCTACCAGAAGAAATACGGCATCGAGGATTCGCCGGATCTGTTCTTCCGCGATCTCACCGATTGGTCTGTTGTCGAAACCAACGGCTTTCCGCCCTATCGCTATAACGATCGCGAGATCATCCGCGCCTTTGCCGACAACAGCGTTGCGGCCTTCGAATTCCTGCTGGCGCATGGCGTCAAAGTCATCGACCGCAAGCCCAACAGCGTCGGCCACGAGATCGGCGTCTCGGTGCTGCGCACCGTGCAGATCGACGTCGCCGACTGGCCGATGGTGCATACCGGCAAGGGACCCGATCCGGGCGATCTGGAGATCCGCGCCGGCGCCGGCCTGATGCGGCCGCTGCATGCGGCGGCGCTCGAGGCCGGTGTCGAAATCCTGCTCGAGCACCGCATGACCGCGATCCGTCGCGAGAACACGAATGCCGGCCGCGTCTCGGGCATCACTGTTGATTACAACGGCGCGTCGCTCAATATCCGCGCCCGCAAGGCGGTGATCGTCGCCACCGGCGGCTCGACCGGCAATGTCAATTTCCGCCGCATGTTCGATCCGCGTTTGACCGAGGAATATTGCGGGCTTGCCGGCATGCCGTGGTCCAATCAGGATGCCAGCGGCGAGATCGCCGCCATGGCGATCGGCGCCTCGCTCTGGGGCACGTTCAACTATACCGGCGAGTTCGGCTCCGGCATCACCAAGCCCGGCGCGATCGGCTGTCAGTACGGTTATGTCAATGTACGCTGGCGGCCCGGCAGCGAAGTCTTCGACAAGGCGCGGGCGGTGGGCCTTCCGGTCAAGGACTGGCAGGACGTGATCCTGGTCAACATGCTCGGCCAGCGCTTCTACGACGAGACCGCCGGCCACTTCAACTACAACACCTACCAGAGCACGAACCCCTACGAGCCCTACAGCTACCTCAACGCCAAGAACGCCAAATACGACCCGGGCAATTTCATCAATGCGGCGCTGGCCGGCATCGGCGACGGCCACAATGGCGGCGGGCCGATTTGGGCGATCTTCGATGCCGATGCGATCGCGCGCGAGCAATGGAATCCGCATCCGCCCGACGTCGATTTCGACGCCGGCTTTTTCTTCACCGCAAACAGCATCGAAGAGCTCGCCGCCAAGATCAAAATGCAATATCAGCGCGTGCCGATGCCGCCGCGCCATCTCGCGGCGACCGTCGCGCGCTACAATTCCTTCGTCGATGCCGGCAAGGATACGGATTTCGGCAAGCAGAAGCCGCTCTACAAGATCGCCAAGCCGCCGTTCTGTGCCGCCTGGGCGACGCCGGTGATTCACGACACCCGCGCCGGCCTGCGCATCAATGCCCGCTGCCAGGTGATCGACATGAACGGCGAGGTGATCCCCGGCCTTTATTGCGGCGGCGAATCGGCCGGCGGCTTTTCCATGCACGGCCTGCCGCGCGCGATCTGCCAGGGCTTCATCGCCGGCAAGAACGCGGTGACGGAAAACGCGTGACGGGGGCGCTTACACCGTCGTCTGCGCCACGCCGCGCTTGGCATTGAGCGCTTCCTTGGCGCCGTCCTTGAACGCCACATCGGGCGGCAGGACCATGGCGCAGGAGCGCACATGATGGTGCGCCGGGTCGACGCCGGGCGGCGTGATGCCTTTCTCGACCAGCGCCTTCACGGCGCGCATCAGGCGGTGGCGCGCCATGATGATGCCGTTGTCGGTCGAAACCAGGTTTTCCTTGGTGCGGTCGCAGACCGGCCCCATGCTTTCCTGCAGCGAGGAATCCTGGATGGCGATGCCGGAGACGCCGCTGAATGTGCGGCCGGCTTTCTGCGCGGCGCGGTCGATCAGATAGTCGTTGTCCTTGTTGGCGAGCGGCCGGAAGCTGCCGGGCACGTATTTGCAATGCACGCCGGCGCCGTCCTTCATGGCGTCGACCTCGGTCTTGCTCAGCGCCCGTACCGGGTGGAAGTCGTAGGACCAGGCCCAGCAATTCTCGTCGTCGATCGGGATCCAGAAATGGCCGTGCATCGGATGGTCGGCGCGGGGCGGGATCATGGTGAAGCAGGGCATGACCCAGGGCGTGACGCGCCAGTAATAATTGCCGTTCTCGGCATTGCGCCGCGCGCCGATGAACAGGCCGCCGGGCTGTTCGACGACCTCGAAATGCGGCTGCATGTCGTTGAGATTGTATTGATTGCCCTTGGCGCCTTTGAACAGCGGGTCGTTGGCGAGGTCGCCGCGATGCAGGAACGAGACGTGGCTTGAATCGATGCCGCCTTCCATGGCCTGGAGCCAGTTGCATTCCTGCAGCCGCTTGGAAGTGAAGGTCTGTTCCGGCGGCACCAGCGCGAATTCCCATTCCGGCAGCGGCGGCTTCTTGTCGGCGGGACCCATATAGGTCCACAGGATGTCGCCGACTTTCACCAGCGGATAGGAGGCGAGCTTGATCTTCTTGCAGAAGCCGCTCTCGACCGGTTCGGACGGCACTTCGATACATTGGCCGGTCACGTCGTATTTCCAGCCGTGATAGGGGCAGCGCAGCCCGCCCTGCTCGTTGCGACCGAACCACAGCGACACGCCGCGATGGGCGCAGAACTCGTCCATCAGGCCATAGCGTCCTTCCGAGTCGCGGAACGCGATCAGCCGCTCGGACAGAAGCTTCACCCGCACCGGCGGGCAATCGTTCTCCGGCAGCTCTTCGGCGAGCAGCGCCGGGATCCAATAGGTGCGAAACATCTGCCCCATCGGCGTGCCGGGACCGGTCTGGGTGAGCAGATCGTTCTGTTCCTTCCTGAGCATGGCCTTCATCCCTTCGCGGTGTTTCGGCGACAGTAGGGATTCGGTCCATTCCGGGCAAGCGGCAGGATCCTCTCCGCCATCCAGCGTTGCGCTGGGCGCCGAGCTTTGATCCAAATCATCATGGCGCGCCGGAAATGAACGCTCGGCAATGCGGTTGCCCGTCGGGCGCAATTACGCTAAGTCCGCGACCAATCGGCACGCTGATTTCCCCGGCTTTTGCGGCAATTGCGAGGGTCGCCGCGGAACGGGTACCGTGAAGAGGAAGTAAATGTATAAGTCCCGCGCCGCTCGAAGTTTCTATGAGCCTTTGCTAAAGTTGCAAAGGTCTTTGCCGGGGTTGCAAGGCTTCGGTTTCGGACATTCGAGATTGCACCGCGCGGGGCGCACTGCGGAGGGGTGAAATGGCCAGTCACGGCGAAGTGGAATACGCAACGGCGGCAGGTAACGATTACGCCGCGCACGAGGCGACCTATCACGGCTTCATCAGGCTGGTGAAGGTGTCGGTGGTCACGCTCGTCGTGATCCTCGTCCTGATGGCATATTTCCTGGTTTAATCCCGAACCTTTCAGCACCGACATCGGTCCGCTTGCCGGCGATGCCGCGGTCGGAGGAATGATGAAAATCGCTGTTGCCGCCGAATCCGATCCTGGTGAGCCGCGCGTCGCCGCGACCGCGGAAACGGTCAAGAAGATGACCGGGCTTGGCGCCGAAGTGGCGGTCGAGCCCGGCGCCGGCATCAAATCCGGCATCCTCGATGCGGATTATACGGCGGCGGGCGCCGCGGTTGCCGCCGACGCGACCAACGGCGCCGATATCGTGTTGCGGGTGCGGCGGCCGACGCCGAACGAATTTGCCAAATATAAGCGCGGTGCGCTCGTCATCGCGATCATGGACCCTTATGGCAACGACACCGCGCTCAAGCAAATGGCCGATGCGGGGCTCGTGGCTTTCGCCATGGAACTGCTGCCGCGCATCACCCGCGCGCAGTCGATGGACGTGCTGTCGAGCCAGGCCAATCTTGCCGGCTATCGTGCGGTCATCGACGCCGCGGAAGAATATGGCCGCGCTTTGCCGATGATGATGACGGCGGCCGGCACGGTGCCGGCGGCCAAAGTGTTCATTATGGGCGTCGGCGTCGCCGGCCTGCAGGCAATCGCAACCGCCCGCCGGCTCGGCGCCATCGTCACCGCGACCGATGTGCGGCCGGCGACCAAGGAGCAGGTCGAAAGCCTGGGCGCGAAATTTCTTGCGGTCGAGGACGAGGAATTCAAGAACGCGCAGACCGCCGGCGGCTACGCCAAGGAAATGTCGAAAGAATATCAGGCCAAGCAGGCCGCTCTGGTCGCCGACCACATCAAGAAGCAGGATATCGTCATCACCACCGCTTTGATCCCCGGGCGTCCGGCGCCGAAGCTGGTGTCGAAGGAGATGGTGGCGTCGATGCGGCCCGGCTCGGTGATTGTCGATCTCGCGGTCGAGCGCGGCGGCAATGTCGAGGGCGCCAAGCCCGGCGAAGTGGTGCGCGCCGGCGAGGTCAAGATCGTCGGTTATCTCAACGTGCCGGGCCGGTTGGCCGCTTCGGCATCCGCGCTTTACGCCAAGAACCTGATCACGTTTCTCGAAACCCTGATCGACAAGAAAGAGAAGAAGCTCGCGATCAACTGGGACGACGAGATCGTCAAAGGCACCGCGCTCACCCGCGACGGCGCCGTAGTGCATCCGAATTTCCAGCCCAAGAGTGCCGCTTAACAGCAGTGCCGCTTAACAGGACGCGGCGCAATTTTTCTTCCCCGGGGAGCCCTCAATGATCACCCTTTCCATCCTCGGCCAGCTCGATCTCGCGGCCGTAGCGCATGGCGCACCGGCTGCGGCGGATGCCGTCAATCCTTTCATTTTCCGGTTTTCGATCTTCGTGCTGGCGGTCTTTGTCGGTTATTACGTGGTCTGGTCGGTGACGCCGGCGCTGCATACGCCGCTGATGTCGGTGACCAACGCGATCTCCTCGGTGATCGTGGTCGGCGCGCTGCTGGCGGTCGGCGTGGCGCTGGTCGCCGACGATGCCGGCCCGGTGTGGGCGCGCGCGCTCGGCTTCGTCGCGCTCACCTTCGCGTCGGTCAACATCTTCGGCGGCTTCCTGGTCACCAAACGCATGCTGGCCATGTTCCAGCGCAAGCAGCGGTGACGGGGGCAAGCCGATGAGCGCCGATCTCGCCGCATTCTGTTATCTGATCGCTGGCGCCTTGTTCATCATGGCGCTGCGCGGCCTGTCGAGCCCGGAGACCAGCCGCCGCGGCAATATGTTCGGCATGACCGGCATGGCGATCGCGATCGCGACCACGCTTGCAGCGCATCCGCCGGCAAGCGCGGTGGCCTGGGGCCTGGTTGTCGCCGGCATGGCGCTCGGCGGCGGCATCGGCGCCGTGATCGCGCGCCGCGTGCCGATGACCTCGATGCCGGAACTGGTGGCGGCCTTCCACTCGCTGGTCGGCATGGCCGCAGTGCTGGTCGCGGCCGGGGCGCTCTACGCGCCCGCGGCCTTCGGCATCGGCACCGAAGGCGCGATCCACGGCCAGAGCCTGATCGAAATGTCGCTCGGCGTCGCCATCGGCGCCATCACCTTCACCGGCTCGGTGATTGCGTTTTCGAAACTGTCCGGCCGCATGAGCGGTGCGCCGATCCTTCTGCCGGCGCGTCATCTCATCAATATCGTGCTGGCGGTCGCGCTGGTCGCGCTGATCGTCTGGTTCTTCGAGGCGCAGCAGCATCTCACCTTCTGGCTGATCGCGGCAGTCTCGTTCCTGCTCGGCGTCCTTATCATCATCCCGATCGGCGGCGCCGACATGCCGGTCGTGATCTCGATGCTCAATTCCTATTCCGGCTGGGCCGCGGCCGGCATCGGCTTCACTCTGGAAAACACCGCGCTGATCATCACCGGCGCGCTGGTCGGCTCGTCGGGCGCAATCCTGTCCTACATCATGTGCAAGGGCATGAACCGCTCGTTCATCTCGGTGATCCTCGGCGGCTTCGGCGGCGAAGTCGCCGGGCCTGCCGCCGCCGCGGGTGAACGGCCGGTCAAGATCGGCTCGGCCGAGGACGCGGCCTTCATTCTCAAGAACGCCGGCAAGGTCATCATCGTGCCGGGCTACGGCATGGCCGTGGCGCAGGCGCAACATGCGCTGCGCGAAATGGCCGACAAGCTCAAAGCCGAAGGCGTCGAAGTCAAATATGCCATTCATCCGGTCGCCGGCCGCATGCCGGGCCATATGAACGTGCTGCTCGCCGAGGCCAATGTGCCCTACGACGAAGTGTTCGAGCTGGAGAATATCAATTCCGAGTTCGCACAGGCCGACGTCGCGTATGTGATCGGCGCCAACGACGTGACCAATCCCGCCGCCGAAGAAGATCCCAAATCGCCGATCTACGGCATGCCGGTGCTGCAAGTTTGGAAGGGCGGCACGGTGATGTTCAACAAGCGCTCGCTCGCCTCGGGCTATGCCGGCATCGACAATCCGCTGTTCTACCGCGACAACACCATGATGCTCCTTGGCGACGCCAAGAAAATGACGGAAGAGATCGTCAAGGCGATATAAGATGCGCTCTGATGAGCGACGATTCCTCGTCTGATCCGTCTTCGCCCAAACCTTCAGCGCCCATTCGGGCGCGGCCGTGGAAGCGGCCGCCGTCGGATTCGGAACGGCCGGAGCGGCCGCGCTCCTATCGCCTGGCGCTGCGGCTCGTGGGCATTCCCGCCGCCGCCTTCGCCGGCGTGCTGCTCTATCAGGGCCTGCGCGCACATTTCTTCCTGCCGGAATGCGATTCCGCGACCGCCAAGCACACGCTCGCCGACGTGCTCAAACAATACCGGCTCGCGCCGACGAGCTACGCGCCCATCAAGACGGTGTCGAGCAGCAAGGAGGAAGTCGTCTGCAACGCGGTCTTGCCGCTGCCGGACGGCGGCACTGTCGCCGTCGACTACACGTTCTATTGGCAGGGCTCGACGGCCAGCATGCGATATTCGGTGACGCCGCATGCGTCGCCGGCCGCGCCCGCGCCGCCGACCCGCTGATTCAGGACCCGGGCTTGCCGTAGCCGCCCGCGGTCGGCGTCTGGATGATGATCGCCTCGCCAGCGTCGATCACGGTGGCATCGGCGCCTTTGAGCTTTTCCATCGCGCCGGACTTGCGCCGCACCCAGTTCTCGCCGACCTGGCCGTCGCTGCCGCCGTCGAGGCCGAATGGCGGCACGCGGCGATGGCCCGACAGCACCGTGCATTCCATCTGTTCCAGGAAGCGGATGGTGCGGCGGATGCCGTCGCCGGCATTCCACTTGCCGCGCCCGCCCGAGCCTTTGCGGATGTGGAAGTCTTCCAGCAGCACCGGATAGCGGAATTCGAGAATCTCGGGATCGGTCAGCCGGGTATTGGTCATGTGCGTGTGCACGGCGTCGGTGCCGGGAAAGCCGGGTCCCGCCGGCGAGCCGGAGCAGATAGTCTCGTAATATTGGTAGCGCGCATTGCCGAAATTGAGGTTGTTCATGGTGCCTTGCGCCGCCGCCATGGCGCCGAGCGCGCCGAACAGGCAATTGGTCACCTCCTGCGAGGTCTCGACATTGCCGGCGACGACGGCGGCCGGATATTCCGGCGTCAGCATCGAACGCTTGGGGATGACGATGTGGATCGGCCGCAGGCAGCCGGCATTCATCGGGATGTCGTCGTCGACCATGACACGGAACACGTAAAGCACGGCTGCGCGCGTCACCGGCTCCGGCGCATTGAAGTTCGAGGGCTGCTGCGGGCTGGTGCCGGTGAAATCGACGGTCGCCTCGCGCTTCTTCTTGTCTACCGAGATTTTGACCTTGATCTTGTTGCCCTGATCGGTCTCGATGGCAAAGGCGCTGTCGTGCAGGCGGTCGATGACGCGCCGTACGCTTTCGGCGGCATTGTCCTGTACGTGCCGCATATAGGCCCGCACCACGGGCAGGGTGAAATAGCGCACCATCTTGCGCAATTCCTGGATGCCCATTTCGTTGGCGGCGATCTGCGCCTTGATGTCGTTGACGTTCTGCAGCGGATTGCGCGCCGGATATTTGTTGTCCTTCAGCG
Source organism: Xanthobacteraceae bacterium (assembly GCA_035509535.1). Taxonomy (GTDB): domain Bacteria; phylum Pseudomonadota; class Alphaproteobacteria; order Rhizobiales; family Xanthobacteraceae; genus BOG-931. Next base: position 21,791 of record DATJLN010000063.1, read on the forward strand.
CCGCATAGAGCGCCGCCTCGCGGAAGCGGCCGCGGTCGACGACTTTGAAATTGTCGAACAGGATGCCTTCTTCCTCGATATTGGTGGCGTTCGGCGACATCGAGCCCGGCGAAATGCCGCCGACATCGGCATGGTGGCCGCGCGAGGCGACCCAGAACAGGATGTTCTTGCCGTCGAAAACCGGCGTGCAGATGGTGATGTCGGGCAGATGCGTGCCGCCGTTATAGGGCGCATTGATCGCGTATGCGTCGCCCGGGCGGATCTTGCCCTTGTTCTCGCGGATGACGGTTTCGACCGCGCGATCCATCGAACCGAGATGCACCGGCATATGCGGCGCGTTGGCGACCAGAGAGCCGTTGCCGTCGAACACCGCGCAGGAGAAGTCGAGCCGCTCCTTGATGTTCACCGAATAGGCGGTGTTCTGCAGCGCCACGCCCATCTGCTCGGCGATCGACATGAACAGGTTGTTGAACACTTCGAGCATCACCGGATCGGCATGGGTGCCGATCGCCCGCTTGCGGGCGAGCTTCTGCACGCGCTTGAGCACAAGGTGATTCTTCGCCGTCAGCTCGGCCTGCCAGCCATGCTCGACGACGACGGTCTGATGCGGCTCGATGATGATCGCCGGGCCTTTCACCTTGTGCCCGGGGAGCAGCGTCTCGCGCGTATAGACCAGAGCGCGGTGCCATTTGCCGCCGGAGTAAAAACGGGTGCGCCGGGCCGGCGCCGGAAGCTTCGCGCGCGTGATCTTGCGCGGCTTCTCGGCGAAGGTGGCGCCGCCGCCGACGGCTTCGACCGAGACCGCTTCGATGACGAGCTCCTTGCTGCGATCGATAAAGCCGAATTGCGCTTTGTGGGCGCGCTCGAAAGCGGATTTCATCTTTTCGAGCGAGGCAAACTTGATCTTGCCGCGTCCGGCCGCCGCGCCGGCATCGACGATCAGCGCGGTGTCGGTGCCGGCGTAGCGGATATGGGCGCGGACATGGAGTCTGACCTTGTCCGCGGCGACGCCCTGGCCGATGACTTCGCCGCGCGTATCGGCGGCAAGCCGGATCGCCACGTCGTCCAGCGATTTGCGCGCCTTATGGCCGAATGGCTCCTCGATCGCCTGCTGTCGCACGCTGCGGATATCGGCCAGGCCCATGCCATAGGCGGAGAGCAGCGACGACAGCGGGTGAATGAGCACGCTGGTCATGCCGAGCGCGTCGGCGACCAGGCAGGCATGCTGACCGCCGGCGCCGCCGAAGCAATTGAGCGCATAGCGCGTCACGTCATAGCCGCGCTGCACCGAAATCTTCTTGATCGCGTTTGCCATGTTCTCGACGGCGATCTTGATGAAGCCGTCGGCGACGTCTTCCGGCCTGCGGCCGTCGCCGATCTCCTTGGCCATGGCCGCGAAAGCCCTGGTCACCGCGTCGGCGTCGAGCGGCTGGTTCTGCTGCGGCCCAAAGATCTTCGGAAAGAAATCGGCGATCAATTTGCCGACCATGACATTGGCGTCGGTCACAGCCAGGGGGCCGCCGCGGCGGTAGCATTTCGGTCCCGGATTGGCGCCGGCCGAATCCGGTCCGACACGGAAGCGGGCGCCGTCGAAATGCAGGACCGAGCCGCCGCCGGCGGCCACGGTGTGAATGAGCATCATCGGCGCGCGCATGCGCACGCCGGCGACTTCGGTCTCGAAAGCGCGTTCGTATTCGCCGGCATAATGCGACACGTCGGTGGAGGTGCCGCCCATGTCGAAGCCGATCAGCCGGGTGAAGCCGGCCGAGCGGCCGGTCTCGGCCATGCCGACCACGCCGCCCGCGGGTCCGGACAGGATGGCATCCTTGCCGCGGAACAGTTCGGCGGCTGTGAGGCCGCCCGACGACATCATGAACATCAGCCGCGTCGCTTTCGACGGCCCGTCTTCCTCCGCCTTCAACTCGCCGGCGACCCGCGCGACGTAGCGGCGCAGGATCGGCGACAGGTAGCTGTCGACCACGGTGGTGTCGCCGCGGCCGACCAGCTTGATCAGGGGCGAGACTTCGTGGCTCGCCGAAACCTGGGCAAAGCCGAGCTCGCGTGCCAGAGCCGCAATGCGTCTTTCGTGCTCGTCGTAACGGTAGGCGTGCATCAGCACGACAGCGACCGCATTGATGCCGTCAGCTTTGGCGCGAATGAGCTCGGCGCGCACGGCCTCAAGATCGAGCGCGCGTTCCATGGTGCCGTCGGCGCGCACACGCTCGTCCACTTCGGCGACGCGCTCGTACAGCATGTCCGGCTTGATGATGTGTTTGGCGAAGATTTTTGGCCGGGCCTGGTAGCCGATGCGCAGCGCATCGCGGAAGCCCTTGGTGATGAGAAGAAGCGTGCGGTCACCCTTGCGCTCCAGAAGCGCATTGGTGGCGACCGTCGTGCCCATTTTCACCGCCGCGACCCGTTCGCTCGGGATCGCCTCGCCGGCCTTGAGCCCGAGCAGGTGGCGGATGCCGTGCACCGCCGCGTCCCGGTAGGCTTCGGGATTTTCCGATAAAAGCTTGTGCGTCACCAATGCCCCGTCCGGCCGCCGGCCGATGACGTCGGTAAATGTGCCGCCGCGGTCGATCCAGAATTCCCAAGACGATTGCGCTGCGGCAGGCACTGGGCGGCTCCTTTTCATCATACGGGTGTCGGAATTGTCGAAGCCTACGCAGCAAGCATATCTTGTGCCGCTTCGTCCAATCGCAAGTTTGGATAATTTTTGATAAGCAGAATTTATCAGGCCGAGGTGGCCCGGTCGCCGGCGCGGGGCCGTCCATGGGACTTTTCACTGCGTCGTCTTCATTGTTGCTTTCGCCGTCGTCCGCATCGTCTTTTGCGCGACATCGACGGCGATCTCGGCAACTCGCCGCGCGGTGGGATTGTCGGGCGTGGTCGGCCAGCTGGCGACGAAGTTGAGCGGCGGCAGTTCGATCCTGGTCGCGAGCTGGCGCAATTTGTCGCGCGGCGCCCCGCTCTTGAGGATCGCCGGCGGAATGACGGCGATGCCAATGCCGTCGAGCGCCATGCGCACCGCCGTCGCCAGCGATGCGCTGGCATGCATGGTCGGCCGCAGCCCGTTGCGCGCGAACAAGTCGCGCAAGTTGATGTAAGGCTGCGTGTTGCGCGAGAAGGTGATGATCGGCCACTTGACGATGTCATCGAGGTCGATCGATTTGCGCGGAAACTTGATTCTGCTCGACGCGACGAAGGCGACGCCGAAACTGCAGAGCGGGCGGCTGTAGGCATTCGGATTATTGGTCGGTCCGACCAGGAAGGCGAGGTTGAGGTCCCTGGCGACTAGGCGCTCGTGCAGGTTCGGCGAAATGTCGACCTCGATCTCCAGTTCGAGATTCGGATAGGCCGCGTTGACCCGCTCGATCAGCGCAGGCAGCCAAGTATGCACGATGCTCTCGGAGACGCCGAGGCGGATGATGCCGCGCACGGCGGCACGATCGCCGACCGACTCGACCATGTCGGCCCGCAGCCGGATCAGCCGTTCGGCGTGAATGAGCAGTTCCTGGCCCTTCGGGGTCGCCGCGACCAGTCTTTTGTCGCGCTCCAGAAGGCGGATGCCGAGCATCTGTTCGAGCTGGGCGATCCGCATCGACACGGCCGGCTGCGTGGTGTTCAGCCGGTCCGCCGCGCGCCGGAAACTCTTGAGATTGGCGACCCAGATGAAGGTTTCCAGCGCCTTGAAGTCGATCATTGCCGCACCTCTCCGCGGTCGGTTTCTCCCGATAAGGCAAGCTTATCAAAATCCATCGAAAAACACGATTGGACAGGATGAGGCCGCGATGCTCGGCTCGCGCAAACGCGGCCGGTCCTTCGGGCCGACAGCCAGGGCGGGGACCGGGAACTGGGACAGGGCGGGAAAGGTTCAAGCAACATGACAATGCAGGCGACGACGGCAGCGCGCGACGACCATCCGACCGCGTGGTACGCGCAGATGGACAGGCGCGAGAAGGCGGCGTTCTGGGCCAGCATCGGCGGCTGGATTCTCGACGCCATGGACGTGCAGATCCTGAGCTTCGCCTTTCCCGCCATCATCGCCGCCTTCGCCATCAGCAATGCCGACGCCGGCTTGATCGGAACGTCGACATTGTTCGCTTCCGCGTTCGGCGGCTGGTTTGCCGGCGCGCTGTCCGACCGTTTCGGCCGCGTCCGCACCTTGCAGATCACGATCGTTTGGTTCGCCGTGTTCACCGGACTGTGCGGCTTTGCGCAGAATTACACGCAGCTTCTGATCCTTCGCGCGCTCATGGGGTTCGGCTTCGGCGGCGAATGGGCGGCGGCGGCCGTTCTCGTCGGTGAGATCATCAGGCCGGAAAATCGCGGCAAGGCGGTCGGCGCCATGCAGAGCGGCTGGGCGATCGGCTGGGGGATCGCTGCGCTCCTCGCCACGCTGTTCTTCAGCATCATGCCGGCCGACTTCGCCTGGCGCGCGCTGTTCTGGGTCGGGGTGACGCCGGCGCTGATGGTGTTCTTCGTGCGCCGCGCCGTCGACGAGCCCAAGGTCTTCACGCAGACGCAGAACAATCTCGCCGCCGCCGGCAGCAAAGCGAACTTCCTGGAAATATTTTCTCCCGAAATCATCCGGACCACGATCCTGACCTGCATCCTCACCACCGGCGCGCAGGGCGGCTACTACGCCATCACCACCTGGCTGCCGACCTTCCTGCGCATCGAGCGCAAGCTCACGGTGCTCGGATCCGGCGGCTATCTCGCGGTCATCATCGTCGGATCGTTCATCGGTTATATCGTCAGCGCCTGGCTCAACGATCGCATCGGGCGGCGCACAAACTTCATCCTGTTCGCGGCGTGCTCGATCGTCACGGTGATCCTCTATACCCAGCTGCCGATCGACAATACGGCGATCATGTATCTCGGCTTTCCGCTCGGTTTCTTCGCCTCCGGTATTTTCTCCGGGATGGGTCCGTTCCTGACCGAACTGTTCCCGACCCGCGTGCGCGGATCGGGACAGGGCTTTGCCTATAATTTCGGGCGCGGGGTCGCGGCGATGAATCCGCTCTTCGTCGGCCTATTGAGCGCCAAGCTGCCGCTCGGCCAGTCGATCGGCGTGTTCGCGATCGCCGCTTACGGCTTGCTGATGGTGGCGGCGCTGCTGTTGCCGGAAACCAAGGGCCGCGTGCTTACGGCGTCGTGATTGTCGGCGCGAGCCTATTTCGCATCGCGCTGCAGGATGCCGGCGATGGTCTTGATCTCGTTGCGTGCGTAGACCGGCAGCCCGGCGCTGATCGAACTGCCGGAATTGAAGGACGACTGCCCCATGAGCACCTGCGCCGGCACGAGATTGCGCAGCACGGGGATCGTCTCGTAGCCGCGTTTCTCATCGAGCACGCTGGCCTTGATGGCAAGCGACATGAAGGCGGTGACGACGGTCTTGTTGCCATCGTCCGGATCGGCCTGAAACACCGCGAAGAACTTGCCGAATTTCAGGATCTGGTTGATGTAGAATAGGTCCTGTTCGAGCACGCCGCTCACCGGCGTGTTCAGCGTGGTCAGGTCCTGCAAGGCGGCCTGATCGAGATCGCTCGGGCCGAGCGCCGACAATTCGCTCTGGAAATCGATGTGGTCGGCGACCTTCTTCGAGCCGTCGCGCAACTTGTTGACCAGCATGATGCCCATCGGAATCTTGCCCTCGAGCTTGTAGTTCGACTTGATGCAGATCGAGGTAGTGCGCCCGGTGCACCAGGCACGATCTGGATTCTGGTTGCCGGTGCCGGCTTCATCGTTGAACGGGCCAATGTCGCCCGGCGCCAGCGCCTGATGGGTGATCGTCGGATCGATCTTCTGCAGGAACGCCAGCGAGACGTAATGCGACAGGTCGATCGCGCCCGGCGCCTTGTCGAGCACAAAGCGGGCCTGCGCGACATACATGTAAAGCTTTTCCAGAACCGGCGACGTCGTGCCGTTCACCACTTTTGGATCAGTCGGCTCGGTATAGCCCGGGTAGAGCGCGAGAAATTTCTTCTCGGTCGGATGCTTTTCGGCCCAATCGTCGAAATGAAACAGCGCCGTTTCGCTGTCGACGGTATTCGGCCCGGTATGATCGGAAAACACGATGATGCCGGGCTTGATCTGCGCGAGTTCGGTTTTGCGCGCGTCGCTCACCTCCTGGATGGTGAAGTCCTGCGCGGCCAGAGCCGCGGCCGAGCCGAACAGGGTGAAGAGCACGATGGCGTGCTGCATCCGCATGCGCAAATCTCTCATGAAATGATTTCGGACGAATGGATCAATAATTGTTGCGGCCGTAATAGTAATTCTGACTGCGCTGCGCCGGCGGCGCGGGCTGCGGGTTGTCGTTCCACCAAGGCTGGAACAGGCCGCGCGGCTGAGGTTGAGGCTGCGGCGGCGCTTGGCGCTGCGCCTGCCAGCCTTGGTTCGGGTAATACGAGCGGTTGCCCGGCTGGCCGCCATATCTGTTGCCGCCGAACAGATTGAAGAACCAGTTGTCCTGGTTGTCGCCTTCCGTTTGATCCTGGTAGCCGCTCGAGGCGTAGGCATCCTCGCGCGACATCAGCTGATACTGCGTGTCGGCCACTTGGCCGTCCGACTCGCGCCTGAAATGTTCGACGAAAACATTGCCGCGATCGGTGTTGGTGTTGGCGCCGGCATTGCCGAACGCGCCCCAGAAGCCGTTGCCGTCGCGATTGGCATTGGTGTTGCCGCCGATGCGGTTGCCGCTCCAATAGTCGATCGGGATGTCGACCAGGTCCCGCTTCGCTTCGGGCGAGGGGCCGGAGAGCGGCGCTTTCGGCGCGACGTGCAGGGCCCAGATGTCTTCGATGATCGGCTGGAAGATCGGCAGTGCCACCCGCGCGCCCGTTTCGGTCGAGCCGAGCGAGCGCCTTTTGCCGTCGCCATTGTCGTAGCCGACCCAGACCGCGACGGTGACGTCATTGGTGAAGCCGATGAACCAGCCGTCGACGGAGTCTTCCGTTGTCCCGGTCTTGCCGGCGACATAAGGCGAGAGGCCGCCGATGGCGCGCGCGGTGCCGCGCGCCACCACGCCCTGCAGCATGGTTTTCAGCTGATAGAACGAGGCGGGATCGGCGGCGCCGATCCGCGGCAGCGGCGTCGACGGATATTGATAGATCGTCTTGCCGTGCTCCTCGATGGAATCGATGCCGTGCGGTGTCGGCAAGAGGCCCTCATTGGCGACAGCTGCATAGAACGGGGCGAGATCGATCATCCGCACCGGTTGCGCGCCGAGGACGAAAGGATAGTAACGCACGCATTGGCTATAAATCTTTGCCGCCATCGCAGTTGCGCAAATCTCGTCGAGGCTCTTCGCCGGATCTTCATCGATGCCGCCGTCGAGCAGATGGGCGGTGACGATATTGACCGAATTCTCGAGTCCGCGGCGCATCGTGAATACGCCGCCCTCTTCGTATCCGTAATTGCGCGGCGACCAGAAATCCTCCGGGCGCGCCGTGCCGCCATATTCGCGGGCAATCACCTCGCGGCCGCTGTTGCTGCTGCCGATCGGCGGAAAGGTGATCGGCGAGTCGGGCACCAGCGTGTTCGGCTGCAACCCCCGCTGCAGCGCCGTAAGATATGTGAGCGGCTTCATCGCCGAGCCCGGCTGCCGCGCGGTTTGCGCCGCGCGATTGAGCTGGCTCATCGGATAGGAGAAGCCGCCCGCCATCGCCAGAATCCGGCCGGTCCTGTTTTCCAGCACCAGCGCGGCGCCCTCGACCGTCGGGCGTACGCGCAACTGCGCGATGGCGTTGCCGATCAAGGGCTTTGGCGGCTCCACCGGCCTGGCCGCGTCCCTTCCTTCTGCCTTGGCGGAATATTTCGAGCCCTTGGCGGGCTTGGCACGCCTTGCTTCGCTGACTTTGCTCTGCACGATATTGGCATACACCACGTCGTAGAGATTGAGGCTGCGCCTGATCTGCGGGCTCGTGCCGGTCAGCGGTGCGACCCGGCCATCGGGCAGGCCGACGCGGACGGCGTCGCCGCCACCTTGGCCATTGCCCTTCTGCAGCACCACCACCGGCGTCCAATGCACGTCATAGAGCGGCAGCTTGACCGCCTGCAGCGCCTGCTGCCAGGCCGGCGCGCCGCTCGGATCGCCTGCCGCCTTGTTCTGAATGTTCTGGACGGCGTCGGCGATATTGGCTTCGGGTCCGCGGTACTGCACGCGCCCCATTGATATCTCGTAATGCGCGAGGCCTTCCTGCAACGCCGCCTCGGTGTCGCGCTGCAATTGCGCATTGATGGTCGAATGCACCGTGTAGGAATCCGAGGTCAGATCGGCGACACCGTCGTTCTTGGCTTCGCGACCGATGAAGTCGACGAAATTGAAGCCGGAATTGCGGTGCGGCAGCGTAAAGGCGATCAGCTTCGGCGGCGTCGCCAGCGCCTGGTCTTTCTGCGCCGCGGTGATGACGCCGTCGTCCTGCATGCGGCCGAGCACATAGGCGAGGCGTTCCTTGGCACGATCGGGATGGCGGTCGGGATTGTAGAAATTCGGCCCCTTCAGCATCCCGGCGAGAAGCGCGCCTTCGGCGGGGGTGAGATCTTTCGCCGATTTGCCGAAATAACTGCGCGCCGCCATCTCGATGCCCCAGGAGCCGCGGCCCAGATAGGCGGAGTTCATGTAGAGTTCGAGGATCTCGTTCTTGCTCAGCGTATTTTCGAGCCGCGACGCCACGATCATCTCGCGGATCTTGCGCTCGTAGCTCACGTCCTCGCCGACCAGGAGATTCTTCACCACCTGTTGCGTGATGGTCGAGCCGCCCTGCGGCCGGCCCTTTGTGCCCATGTCGCCGATGAAGGCGCGGATGATGCCGCGCTCGTCGACGCCGTGATGCTGGTAGAAGCGGCGATCCTCGGCGGCGATGAAGGCTTTCTGCACGTAATCGGGAACGTCGGAGAGCGGCACCCAGATGCGCCGGTTTCCGGGCTGGAACACGTCGGCATAATCCTGTCCGGAACCATCGAGCACGGTGGTGAGGCTCGGCAGTTTCTTGCCCTTGAGCACTTTCGGATCGGGCAGATCGCTGACCGCATTGTTGTAGAAGTCGATGACCTCGCCCATGTCGACGACCGGGCTGACGATCGGCTCGTTCTTGCAGAACTGGTGATAGGCGGTGTTGAGGTCGGAAAAATTGACGCCATGGAACGCCGGAATATCGCCGGCTGCGGCCTTCGGATCGTCCATCGCCGTCGAGATCAGTTCGTCGAGATTGATCGATTCGATGTCGAAGGCCTGCTTCATATGCGCGCAACCGTCGCGCAGCAGCTGCACCACCTGAGCCTGATCCTGGACCGGATCGAAATGCGTCTTGACCGCCTGCGGTTGTGTCGTCACTTCGCTCAAGGCCAGCGCGGTCGCGAAAATCTTGACGAGGATTGTGTCCATCAGGGCTGCCAGGGGAACTGCTGTGATCGGGACTGCTACGGCCGGCAGCCTGGTTCGAGGGGCGCTTTAGATCTCGGTTTCAGCATGGTCCTTTGCGAAAGCCGGTTTCCTCTTTTCGCGGTCATGCTCTAGGAGAACAGGGATTATAGCGATCTGATCCTTACAAAAAGACTTTTTTGCGGGTGCGAAGGCGGCCGGCGGGCCGCTCGAAACCGCAACCGGCACCACGGTCGGAAGCCGCGTTATCTTATGTTTACGCCATAGTTCCGCTGCCGGGTCGCGGCTCGGCCGTCGTCATCGCCGCGCCGGCAATAACCCGTCAAAATGACCGCGGTGTTGCAGGTAGGCGAGTAACAGCAGCGCCGGAACACCTGCCACTGCGCAAATGACGAAAAACCAGGCCCAGCCAACGCCGGGAAATCCGCCAAAGCCGGTCACGATGTAACCCGCTCCTGCCGACAGATATGTGCGGCCAACCGCCGCGAGCGCGGTCAGAAGCGCATATTGGGTCGCGGTGTGCAGCGGATTGCGGCACAGCGCCGAGAGGTAAGCGACAAAGACAACCGTGGCGACGGCGCTGGTGAAATTCTCGAGCACGATGGCGACGGTCAGCCATTCAATGTCGTGACCGAGCACGGCTTGCCAGGAGAAGCTGAAATTGGCGAATCCTTGCACCACGGCGCCGATCAGCAAGCTGACCGGCAGCGTCAGTGCGCGCGCCAGAAAGCCGCCGGCAAAACCGCCGAGCAATGTCGCCGCGAAACCGACGCCCTTGATGATGGCGGCATATTCGTTGCGCGAGAAGCCGAGATCGATCACGAACGGCGCGGTCATGACTCCGGACAGCGCATCCGTCAGCTTGAACAGAACGACAAAGACCAAAGCCACAAGGGCGGAGTCGCGGGAGAGGAATTCCGTGAACGCGCCCACCGCTGCGTCATAGAGGCGGTACGCCACGTTCTCGCGCTCGAGCGTCGCTTCGGCCGTGGCGGATTGCGGCGGCTCGGTCGCAGCGAACGTGGTCGCGACGCCGATCAGCACCAGCGCGGCCATGGCGAAATAGCCGGCGCGCCACGCCGCGTGGTGATCGAGGCCGAATGTCTGGAACCAGCTCACCAGGAACAATGCGCCCGCGGTCGAGACCAGCGCACCGACGCGATAGCCTGCGACATAGGCCGCCATGCCGGCAGCCTGCTCGCTCTCGTCGAGGCTTTCGACCCGGAACGCGTCGACGATGATGTCCTGCGTCGCCGAGGCCGTCGCGACCATCAGCACGCCGAGCGCCACCGTGAACGGCGAAACGGCGGGATCGGACAGGCCGACAAAGACGATCACCGCGATCAGGATGAATTGCAGCAGCAACAGCCAGCCGCGCCGCCGGCCGAAACGCCGCGACAACAACGGCACGTTCAGCGCGTCGATCAGCGGCGCCCAGAGAAACTTGATCGTGTAGGGCGTGCCGACCAGCGCGAACAGGCCGATGGTTTTGAGATTGACGCCGACCTCGGTCATCCAGATCGCAAGCGTCGAGCCCGACAGCGCCAGCGGCAGGCCCGACGAGAAGCCGAGGAACATGACGATGAGCACGCGCCGCTTGAGATAGACGGCAAGCGTGTCGGCAAGCGATGGACGCGGAGGGTCGGCGTCGCCGGTGGCTTGGCCGGAAGCTTGATCGGGGGCTTGGGGCGTGACCGCCATGTTCGGCTACTCGCTGGCCGCTACTCGCCTGCTTCAAGCTTGCGTGGGATCGGCGCCGGGATGACGTTGGAATCGGACGCATCGATTCCGCCGAATTCGACCTGTTGGATACGCTCGCCGCGGCTTTCGATCTTTTCGATCGAGATCAGCGATTGCCGGATGTCTTCGTTCGACTGATTGAAATGGGCCTGCAGCTTGCGCACGCGCTCGCCGAGAAGGCCGACGTCTTTCATCAGCCGGCCGACCTCGTCGCGAATGAGATCGGCGGCCTCGCGCATGCGCACATCGCGATGGCTTTGCTGTACCAGCGCGATCGCCAGCATCAGGAGCGACGGCGACACCAGCACGACCCGGGCCCGGAACGCCTTCTGCACGAGGTCGTCGAAGCCGTCATGGATTTCGGCATAGACCGATTCCGAAGGGACGAACATCAGCGCCAGTTCCTGCGTCTCGCCGGGAATCGAATATTTGTCCGCGATGTCGGCAATATGTTTGCCGATGTCGGCGCGCAGGCGCTGGGCGGCGAATTTGCGCTCGTCGTCGCTTCTGGCGTCACGAAACGCGGTGACGGCTTCGAGCGGAAACTTGGCGTCGATGACCAGGAGCCGGTTGTCGGGCAGGAACACGCAACAATCCGGCCGGGTGCGGTTCGACAGCGTGTGCTGGAAGGCGTAGGTGCCCTTGGGCAGCCCATCCTGCACGATCGCTTCCATGCGCGCCTGACCGAAAGCGCCGCGCGATTGCTTGTTGGCGAGCACGCTCTGCAGCGACGTCACCTGGGTGGCAAGCGCGGTGATATTCTTCTGCGCATGATCGATCACCGCCAGCCGCTCATTGAGCTTTTGCAGGTTCTCGCTGGTGTTCTGCTTGGTGCGTTCGAGCGATTCGCCGAGCCGGTGCGAGACCGAATCGAGCCGGTCATTGACGGCGTGCTGAAGCTGCGACTGCCGGTCGCCGACCATGCGGATCATGGTCTCGAGCCGCGCCGCCGCGTCGGCCTGGGCACGCGTCAGGTCGGCCATCAGGGCCGCTTGCGGGTCGGGACGCGAGCGGGTCCGCCACACCAGAACGGCGAGCGCGATCAGCGCCAGCCCGCCCAAGGCGCAACCTGCGATCAGCGCAGCGGTGACCGCTTCCGGGGTCATGAGAGCCGGAGATAGAGCCGGCCAGTGCTCGATCATGACGCGTCCCCTCTGAGCGCTCCTTGCGGCGAATCGGCGCCTGGAACGAAGAGCGAACGGTCATACTAGCTCACGGCCCAAGGTGCAATGGAACACGCGCAAAAATGCCTCTACATTGACCCTGGTTGGGTCACCGCTTACATCGCCGCTATGGCAATCCGCGAAATCATCAAGATCCCCGACAAGCGGCTGCGGCTAAAGTCGGAGCCGATCGAAAAGATCGACGCCGGCATCCGGAAGCTGGTCGAGGACATGTTCGAGACCATGTACGACGCGCCCGGCATCGGGCTTGCGGCGATTCAGCTTGGCATCGCCAAACGCGTCGTCACCATGCACCTGTCGAAGAAGGAGGACGAGGCCAAGCCCTACGTCTTCATCAATCCGAAGATCACGTGGGCGTCGGAAGAGAAGAGCACGTATGAGGAAGGCTGCCTGTCGATCCCGGAATATTACGAAGAGGTCGAGCGGTCGGCCGAGGTGAAGGTCGAATATCTCGATCTCGACGGCAAGAGCCATGAGATCACGGCCAAGGGCTTGCTCGCGACCTGCCTGCAGCACGAGATCGACCACACCAACGGCGTTCTGTTCATCGATTACCTGTCGAAGCTCAAACGTGATCGCGTCATCAAGAAGTTCACCAAGGCGGCCAAAAACGAAGGCAAAAGCGAAGCCAAAGGCGGATCGAAGAACGAAGCCTCCCGGAAGAAGGAGGAGGCGTGATTGGCCTTGCGCCTCGTGTTCATGGGCACGCCGGATTTCGCGGTGCCCACGTTTCTCGAAATTGTCGGCTCCGGTCATGATGTCGTCGCGGTCTATACGCGCGCGCCGCAGCCGGCCGGGCGCGGCATGGCGGAGCGCCCGAGCCCGGTCGCGCGCGAGGCCGAGCGCTTCAAGCTGCCCATCTTCACGCCGAAGTCGCTGAAGGGGCCCGACGCCGCGGACGCGATGCGCGCGCATCGTGCCGATGCCGCAGTCGTCGTTGCCTATGGCCTGATCCTGCCCAAAGCGATCCTCGACGCTTTTCCGCTCGGCTGTTTCAACCTGCATGCGTCGCTATTGCCGCGCTGGCGAGGAGCCGCGCCGATTCATCGCGCCATCATGGCCGGCGATCGCGAGACCGGAGTCATGGCGATGAAGATGGAGGAGGGGCTCGATACCGGCCCGATCGCCATGGCGGAGCGCGTGCCGATCGGCACCGACATGACGACCGGCGAACTGCATGACATGCTGGCGCCGCGCGGCGCCAAGCTGATGCTGGTCGCATTGAGCGCGCTCGAACGCGGCACGCTGCAATTGACGCCGCAGCCGGACGCAGGCGCGATCTATGCTGCAAAGATCGATAAGGCCGAAACACGGATCGATTGGGCCAGGCCGTGGAACGAGGTCCATAATCATTGCCGCGGCCTGTCGCCGTTTCCCGGCGCCTGGTTCGAGCTTGCTGGAGGCCGCGTGAAAGTGCTGCGCACAACCAAGGGCGAGGGTCGAGGTGCGCCCGGCACCGTGATCGACGACAAGCTTACGATTGCCTGCGGCGACGGCGCGGTGCGGCTCGTCGAATTGCAGCGCGCCGGCAAGCAGCCGATGCAGGCGGACGAATTCCTGCGCGGCACTCAGGTCGCCTGCGGCACCGTGCTGAACTGACCGCGCATGCCGCGCTACAAGCTCACCATCGAATATGACGGCACGCCCTATATCGGCTGGCAGCAGCAGGATAACGGCCCTTCCGTGCAGGGCGCGCTCACCGAGGCGATCGCGGCCTTTGCCGGCGAGCGGGTCGTTGTCGCCGGGGCGGGGCGCACCGATACCGGGGTGCACGCGCTGGGCCAGGTCGCGCATATCGATCTGGCCAAGGACTGGGAGGTCGACCGGGTGCGTGACGCCGCAAATTTTCATTTGCGCCCGCAGCCGATCGCCGTCTTGCAGGCCGAGCGCGTCGCGCCGGATTTCGATGCGCGTTTCTCCGCGCTGAAGCGCCATTACCTCTATCGCATCGTCAATCGCCGCGCCGATCTGACGCTCGATCAGAACCGCGCCTGGCGCGTGCCGCGTGCGCTCGACTGCGCGGCGATGCAGGCGGCCGCGCAACAGCTCACCGGCAAGCACGATTTCACCACGTTCCGCTCCACCGAATGCCAGGCCAAATCGCCGCTGAAGACGCTCGACCGCCTCGACGTCACGCGCGACGGCGACGAAGTGCGCGTTACGGCGTCGGCACGCTCCTTCCTGCAGCATCAGGTCCGCTCGATGGTCGGTTCGCTCGTGCATGTCGGCGAAGGCAAATGGAGCGCGCGCGATCTTGCCGCCGCGCTCGCCGCCCGCGATCGCACCCGCTGCGGCCAGGTCGCGCCGCCGCACGGCCTTTATCTGGTGCGCGTGGATTACTAGATCATCGACGCCATGGCGCGCGAAGGTGGAGCAGCAATGTCCAATGGTGATGTTGACGTCGTCATCGTCGGCGGCGGGGCCGCCGGTGTCGCGGCCGGCAAGCAACTGTGCCGGGCAGCGGTGAATTGCCTTCTGGTCGAAGCGCGGCCCCGCCTGGGCGGACGTGCTTACACCGTCATTGATCCTTCGGGCTTTGCGCTCGATCTCGGTTGCGGCTGGCTGCATTCCGCCGATCGCAATCCCTGGGTGCGGGTCGCCGAAGAGGAGGGCGTCGTTCTCGATAAGACATTACCGCCTTGGCAGCGCCGCACGCTGGAAACCGGTTTTCCGCGCGCCGAGCAGAACGATTTTCAAAACGCCATGGCCGAGTTTTTCGCGCGGCTCGAACAGGCGGCGCAGGGCGACAAGGATGTCGCCGCATCAACGCTGCTCGAACCGGGCAATCGCTGGAACGGGCTGATCAATTCCGTCGGCACTTACATCAGCGGCGGCGATCTCGACCGGCTGTCGGTGAAGGACTTCGATCGCTATGAAGACAGCGGCGTCAATTACCGGGCGTTCAAGGGCTATGGCGCGCTCATTGCGGATTACGGCGCCGACATTCCGCAAATGCTGGATTGCCCGGTGCGGGCCATCGACCATCGCGGCCAAAGATTGCGCATCGAGACCGACAAGGGCGCGATCACGGCCGATCAGGTAATCGTGACTGTGCCGAGCGCGGTGCTCGCCGACGGGCGGATCGCGTTCACGCCGGCGTTGCCGGACAAAATCGCGGCCGCACGGGGACTGCCTCTCGGCCTTGCCGACAAGCTTTTCATTTCACTCGAAGGCGCCGAGGAATTTGAGCAGGACACGCGGCTGTTCGGACGCACCGACCGCAAGGGCACCGGCGGCTATCATATGCGCTCCTTCGGCCTGCCGCTGATCGAAGCTTACTTTGCCGGCGGCCTGGCTGCCGCGTTGGAGGCGGGCGGCGACGAGGCCTTCTTCGATTTCGCGGTCTCCGAGCTCGTCGGACTGTTCGGCAATGATTTCTCTCGCCGCCTGAAGCCGATCCGGGTGCATCGCTGGGCGCACGATCCTTATGCGCTCGGCTCTTATTCTTTCGCCCTGCCCGGCTTTGCCGATTGCCGCGCGGTTCTCGCCGCACCCGTCGACGACCGGCTGTTCTTCGCCGGCGAGGCGTGCTCGGCGCATGATTTTTCGACCGCGCATGGCGGCTATCTCACCGGCCTTGCCGCCGCGGCGCAGGTGGCGGCGCTGCGTGGAAAATTCTGACCCGTCACGGCGGCAGGCGCGCCGTTTGTTATGCGTCGTGTCCTGTAATGAAGACCACGCCCAACCTATTCATGCCGGAACGACTTGCGAATTTCGGTCGCCTTTGCCTGGTCCGCGAGCGACTTCCACATGGCGGCGTTTTGGTCTGTCGCGTCCAGGCAATTGACGACGCCGCCGTCCTGGATCCGGCCGGTGGCATTGTCGAGCGCGTGCAGCCGGCAGCGGCCGTTGTCGTAGGGTACGAGGATCCAGCCGTTCGGTATCGTGTGCGCCGTCGGCTGCGGGCTGACTGACGACAAACTCAGCAACGCCAAGTCTCTGTGGAAATAAACGAGGCCGCACGCAACAGGCACCGTGACGCAGACTGCGGCACAGAGACGTTTGCCGAGGGTCCGGAGCGATTTGCGTTGCGTCGCAAAATTATTGTCTTTCGGCATCTGCAAGTTTCCCAGGGAGGACTGCCGCCACGCGACATGCATGGCGTCCCTGACTTTCGCCGTCACGTTACGGTTGCAGGATGAAGCACTTATCCAGGGCTTGCCGATAGTTTTATTAAATTGACCCGGAACATGATCCGAAAGGATCATGCGCAAACGATGATCTAGGCGAAGTATTTCTCGATGATCCGCCGGTACACCGCAGTCAGCGCGACGAGGTCTCGCACCGGCGCCCGCTCGTCGGTCGCATGCATGGTCTGCCCGACCAGGCCGAACTCGAGCACCGGGCAATAATCCTTGATGAAGCGCGCGTCCGATGTGCCGCCGCTGGTCGAGAGTTTCGGCGTGCGGCCGGTGACTTCGGCAATGGCCGCCACGGCAAGATCGGTGAAGGCGCCGGGCTTGGTGACGAAGACATCGGCATTCGACGGCTGCCATTCGAAGGCATGATCGATCCGTCCGCCTGCCGCCGCCTTGGCGCGCTGTTCGACCAGCGCCTTGAGCGAGCTTTGCGTATGGCGATCGTTGAAGCGAATGTTGAAACGCGCCCGCGCCTCGCCCGGAATGAGATTGACGGTCGGGTTCCCGACATCGACCGAGGTGAATTCAAGATTGGACGGCGAGAACTGCGCGCTGCCCTCGTCGAGCGGCGCCTGCAAAGCCGAGATCAGTGTGACCAGCCCGCGCACCGGGTTATCGGCGCGCTCGGGATAGGCGACATGGCCCTGCCGTCCGGTGACGATCAGCGTGCCGTTGAGCGAGCCGCGCCGTCCGGCCTTGATGGTGTCGCCCAGCACGTCAACGTTGCTCGGCTCGCCGAGAATGCAGTGGTCGAAGCTCTCGCCGCGCTCCGTCACCCATTTCAGCAGCTTGACCGTGCCGTTGACGGCGATGCTCTCTTCGTCGCCGGTGATCAGGAACGAGATCGAGCCTTTGAGCTTGCCGCCCTTCGCCGCGACATAATCAAGCGCCGCGGCGGCGAAACAGGCGATGCCGCCTTTCATGTCGACCGCGCCGCGGCCATAGAGCGTGTCATCGGCGACCTCGCCGGCAAAGGGCGGATGCGACCACGTCGCCTCGTTGCCCGGCGGCACCACGTCGGTATGGCCGGCGAACAGCAGATTCGGCTTGGCCACGCCGATCCGCGCATAGAGATTCTCGATCGGCGCGGTGCCGGGTTCGGTAAATGTCGTGCGGTGAACCGTAAAGCCCGCTTGCGCGAGAAGCCCTTGCAAGAAGCCAAGCGCGCCGCCGTCGTCCGGCGTCACCGAGCGGCAGCGGATCAGATCGCGGGCAATGGCAACGGGATCGGCGGTCATTGTCAGATCCTGGCGAGCGGATCGGGCCCATACTGATTAGGCCCATCGACGCCTTTGCGAAAGCCAAGCTCGACCAGAAGGAACAGACTGAGGACGGAAAACGGCAGCCAGATCGCCACCAGAATCGGGCTTGGCTCGTCCTGGGTGCCGGTTATCTGCAGGACCGTCAGGAAGTCGAGGAAGGCACTGGCGCCGAAAAAGACGACCAGAAGCAGCACCGGCATGTTGCGGTCATGCGCGCGTTTCACCGCAACCGCGAATTCCGGGTAGATGAAGGCGAGATCGACGATGGCGCTCAGCCGGTCGCCTTCCAGTTGTTCGGCGACGATATAGCCGATGAGCTCGGCGACCGTCAGCACCGCGACCGCGATCCAAAACGTCTTGCGGCTGATACGGCCTTCAAAATTGTTGTAGAGAAAAGCCCAATCCATCAAAGCCCCATCACCCGGCGCGATGCAACGGTTCGGCGGCCTCAATCCCGCAACAGCTCGTTAATGCTGGTCTTGGCGCGGGTCTTTTCATCGACGCGCTTGACGATGACGGCGCAGTAAAGCCCCGGCGACGGCGCGCCGTTCTTGCCCGGCTTGCCGGGAAGCGTGCCCGGGACCACGACGGAGTAAGGCGGCACCTCGCCCTGCAGCACTTCGCCGGTGTCGCGGTCGACGATCTTGGTCGAGGCGCCGAGAAACACGCCCATCGACAGCACCGAGCCTTCGCGGACAACGACGCCCTCGGCGACTTCCGAGCGGGCGCCGACAAAACAATTGTCCTCTATGATCACAGGTCCCGCCTGCAGCGGCTCGAGCACGCCGCCGATGCCGGCGCCGCCGGAAATGTGACAGTTCTTGCCGATCTGCGCGCAGGACCCGACGGTGGCCCAGGTGTCGACCATGGTGCCCTGGTCGACATAGGCGCCGAGATTGACGAAGGACGGCATCAGCACCACGCCCGGCGCGATATAGGCCGAGCGGCGCACGATCGCGCCCGGCACGGCGCGGAAGCCGGCGCTGCGGAAGCTGTTGTCGCCCCAGCCGTCGAATTTCGACGGCACCTTGTCCCACCACGCCGCGTGGCCCGGTCCGCCGCCGATCACGGTCATGTCGTTAAGTCGAAACGACAGCAGCACGGCCTTTTTCAGCCATTGATTGACCTGCCACGTTCCTTTGGCTGCACCGTCGGCGCTTTTTTCGGCGACGCGGGCGGCGCCGCGGTCGAGCAGATCGAGCGCCTGTTCGACCGCCTCGCGCACTTCGCCCTTGGTGGCCTGGTCGATCTGGTCGCGCCGCTCGAAGGCGGCGTCGATGGTTTCGGCAAGTTTGGTCGCGGTCCCGGTTGACATGGAAATAGCCTGAAAGAAGTTTGCCCGGCGCGTTGTCGGGGCAGGGACCGGTGATGTCAAGTTGCCGCAACTGCGGTTGCGATCCCGCGCAGGAATCCGGCGAGATCGTCGGTGACGTGGTCGACATGCGGCGCGTCGCGGCCGGTCAATTCCCAGTCCTCCCGCAACACGACGCCGGCACCTTGCGGCACGACCAGAACGGTGGTCATGCCCAGCGCATGCGGCACTTCGAGATTGCGGGCAAGATCCTCGAACAGCACGGCCCGGCGCGGATCGACATTGTGATGCTTGAGAAAGCGCTCATAGACCGCGGCGTTCGGCTTCGGTTCAAGCTCCGCCGCCTTGATGTCGAAGATGTCCTCGAAATGCTTGCCGATGCCGAGCCGCCGCAACACTTCGTCGGCGTGATTGCGCGTGCCGTTGGTGAGAATGAGCTTGCGCCCCGGCAGGTCCTCGATCGCCAGCCCGAGCGCCGGGTTCGGCGCCAGCGGCGAGTAGTCGATCTGATGCACCATATCGAGGAACTCGTCCGGCGCGAGCCCGTGTTCTTTCATCAATCCGCGCAGCGTCGTGCCGTAGCGTTTGTAATAATCCTTCTGCAGGCGAAACGCATCCTCATGGCTGATCTTGAGCAGGTTGACGATGTAGTCGCGGATGCGCACATCGACCTGCTGCCAGAGATTGAGATGATGCGGATAAAGCGTGTTGTCGAGATCGAACACCCAGGTCGCGACGCGCCCGAAATCGTCAGCGGCTTTGGCGCCGGGCTTGGCCGCACCGCGGCGGGCAGGTTGTTTGCTCATCGTCTGCTGATCGGCGCTAGCTCGCTTCGCGCCATGCCGTCGACGGCACGAGGCGCTCCAGTGCGCCGTCATGGAGCGCCACCGGGTCGCGCTCGCCTTCCATGGCCAGCCGCAACATGCTGCGCGCCAATTCGTCCGGCTTCACTGTCGTATTGCCGATTGATTTCAAGGTCAGCCACGCTTCATCAAACGCGGCTTCCAGTACGACCAGCGTCTGGGGGTCGAACGAACTGTTGTGCAACCCTCGCATGGTCCCAAGTCTCACCGCTGACAAAACTGCATATTCAGTGGGTACCCGGCGAATCGTGGGCGCGAAACCGGCCCAGTTTGTGACATGGCCGCGCGTCCAAGATCAACAGCATTTGAACTCGGCACCATGACGCGTTTCCCTGACCGCCCGTCGTTGGCGATAAAAGTGTCATATTTTCCGGTTGCCCAAGTCTTAAGCTGGAAGGCTGGGGCGGCCCGAGCCGTTTTGAGCGATTTGCGACCGCGGCAATGCGCATGTCCGACCGGCGCGGCCGAGGCAAAAAGGCAATGCACGATCAAGGTGCTAGGGCGAGGTTCACGAGCACATATGCGCCGGTTCCCGTGTTTGGAACATAATCTGAGGCATGCTTTTTCGGATATGCGCTAGGCGTTCAGGCGCGGCAACAATCGCGATGCATTGCCCGACGCGATGGCCGCGAGATTTTCGGCGCCGAGATTGAGCCGTTTCAAGTTGTCGATCTGATCGAGCGGGAAATAGGGATAGTCGGTTCCATAGGTGATCTGGGAGAACGGCACGAGCGTGGTCAGAGCCGCGATCGCTGCCGGATGGGTTGCGTTCGCCGTGTCGTAATAAAGCCGGCGCAATTCGGCTTCGATGCCGTCCGGCGCAAAGCCCGACGGCCCGCGCGCCTTCTGGTCGTAGAACGCCTCGATGCGGCCGGCCAGGAACGGAATTGTGCCGCCGGCATGTGAGAACAGCCATTTGATGTCGCGCAGGCGTGCGAAGGTGCCGCTCAGCAGCAGGCTGACGATGGTGCGCGTCGTGTCATGCGGCACTTCGATCACGGCCGGGAAAGCGCCGACACTGAGACGGCCGCAGCAACTGGCGACCAGCGGATGCACATAGACCACGGCCTTGCGGCGGTTCAGCTCTTCAAAAATCGGCTTATAGGCGGCGTCGCCGAGCCATTTGTCGCCGTAGTTGGTTTGCAGATTGACGCCATCGGCCTTCAGCGTATCGAAGACATATTCGATTTCTTTCAGAGTCAAATCCGCATCGAGCATCGACAGCGGCGCGAACAA
>DATJLN010000064.1:0-79408 GCA_035509535.1 Xanthobacteraceae bacterium
AGCGTGGCCGGCCGTGCGGTGCGCACTGGACTGGGACAGGCAGGGGCGGGTAACGCCCGTCTAGCGAAATAATTGTGGCGGCCGCGTCCCAGGAAGCCTGGCCTGAAGCTGGACGGAGATGTTCCGACATCTCCGGGAAGACACCGTCAGTGGAACGCCGACAGGCGAGCGCGCCCGCAGCGGCGGGTCGGCGCCAGCCGATCTGAACCGTGGCGCGCCCCGCACCCGCTGGTGCGGACAGTCTCACCTGCGTCTGCCGGCGTTCCGCTTCCTTCCTTTGCTTTTCGTTCTTTCGTCATTGCAAGCCGCCCGAAGCGGCCGGCCGGATGACAAGCTCCGCGACGCAATCCGGCGCGGTGGTGCGGCCAACTCGACCCGCGCGATCGTTTGCGCGGCCGCGCCGGGTTGCCTCGTCGCTGTCGCTCCGCGCAAGGCCGCGGAGAGTCCGTTGCTGTTTGACATCTGAATCAGAATAGGGATGCGCCCGGCCGGCAAAGCGGCTAGGCTTCGCCGATGACGTCAACGGTCCGCGACAACAAGGCCCTCTCCCGCTTCGAGCTCGACGTTAACGGCGTCACCGCCTTCGCCAATTACCAGCTTGGCAACGGCGTCATCACGATCTCGCATACCGAGACTCCGACTACCGCGCGCGGACAGGGAATCGCCTCCAAGCTCGTCGCCGGCGCGCTCGACATCGCGCGGGCCCGCGGCTTGAAAGTCATTCCGCGCTGTCCGTTCGTGCGCGCCTATGTCACAAAACATCCGGACGTCGGCGATCTCATCGTCTGAAACCGCGGATGCGCCGTGCTAGAGCTTCATCATCGGCCGCTTGCCTTTGGCCGTGGCTTCGCTCGGCACCTTGACCAGCGCCTCGCCGTCGAGCACGACCTCGCCGCCGACCGCGCAAATGCAGGACAGTCGCGCCCGCGATTTTTCGGCGATGAGTTCCTGCACCGTGACGGTCACGACGACGGTGTCGCCGATCTTCACCGGGGCGCGGAAGTTCAGCGTCTGCGAAATATAGATTGCGCCCGGACCCGGCAGGCGGGTGCCGAGCACGGCCGAAATCAGGCTCGCCGTATAGAGCCCGTGCGCGATGCGTTTGCCGAACGGGGTGCGCGCGGCGAAATGCTCGGAAAGATGGATCGGATTGCGGTCGCCGGTGAGCTGGGCGAAACCGACGACGTCGGATGCGGCAACGGTCTTTTCGAGGGTCTCGGTCATGCCGACCGAAAGATCCTCGAAAAACAGCGTGCGCAGCGGCGGCAGGTTCATGCCGCAATCTCTTAGAATTGGCCTTGGCTGGCGACTACTGCTTCGGCGGCGGTGCTGCTCCGGCGGCGGCCGGCGTGCCGACCCCCGGCCCGCGCGGATCGTTATGATTGGACATGCACTTCTTCATGAAAGTGCTGCGCGCGGCGCCCTCGAGCTTCTGGTCGTCGGCGCCGAACTTGCAGGTTTCCATTTTGTCCTTGGCGCTCACCGCAAAAGACGGCGCGCTCGACACCAGCACGAGCGGCACGGCGACCGGCATGGCGACAAGGAGTGTGGAAATGAAGGCATATCGACGCATTACTGGTCCCCTGCTTGCCCGCAACTGGCTTACCCGGCAACAAAATCGCCTGCCCCCTCAGGCGGTGTCCCCACAACCAGTCTAGCATTGATTGACGCCGACGCGGAACCGTCTTGGCGGCGACCGCGCCCAAGTGACGCTAGCCGCTGGCGTGCCGTTAGCGTGTGACGCCGGAGTGTGGCAAGAGTTCCGAAATGAAGTGTCGAAATCGGGGAAAACAGCGCTATAAGGCGCAATGACCAACCCTCCCCCGGCGGCCGCCGTCAAAATCAGCCCCGTTCTGGCCGGCGTCAAGCCGGGCCTTTCCGGCACAACCGAGATCATTGTCGCGCATGAACATACCGCGCCGTTTGTCGGCTCGGGCCGGATCGAGGTCCTGGCGACGCCGGTCATGATCAACCTGTTCGAGGCCGCCGCACTGGCTGCCGTCGAGCATCTTTTGCCGCCGGGGCACCAGAGCCTGGGCATCCATCTCGACGTCAGCCATACCGCGGCCACTCCGATCGGCCTGCGCGTCGTCGCAACCGCGGAGGTTGTCCGCATTGAAGGCCGCACCATCACGTTCAAGGTCGCGGCCAGCGACGACTTCGAGGAGATCGGTGGCGGCACGCATCAGCGCGTCGTGGTCAGTGTTGCGCGCTTCGACGAGCGCGTGCAGCGCAAAGCGCGCGGCGGGAAATAGCCGGCCCTAGCGGCGGCCGAACAGCTTTCCGATTCCGATCAGCACCACCGCCGCGACGAGAGCGGCAATGCCATGGGTGGTATGAACGTGCGTGGAGCCTTCCATGTAGCCCGGCATGAAGGTCGGCAATTGACCGGCCGGCATGACGAAATACATCACGGCGGCAACGGCGCAAATAATGGCCAAGAGATAAGCGATCATTTTCATTGTAGTTTTTCCTTGCCCCAACAGCATGATCCCGAAAAGTGGAAGCCGGTTTTCGGAAACGCCGGCTGACCTAGCACGATCGCGCAACCCTTGGCGAGCCGCTTGTTCTGCGCTCTTGTTTTCGCGCGCCTGAGCGGCGATCATCCTGCACAAAATACAACGGGGAGAACGTCCATGCTCGCTTTCGCGGTGAAGGCCGCTCGCGGCGCCATCGTCGCTGCAGCGGTGATGCTTGCGGCAGGCGCCCGGTTGGCCGCGGCGCAATCGCTCGACGACATCTACGCCAAGGCCAAGGGTGAAGGCGCTTTCGTGCTCTATGTCGGCGGGCCGACGGCGCCGTGGGAAGCCATGGCCAAGACTTTCAACGCGCGCTATCCGGGCATCACCGTCGCGATCTCCGGCGGCTTTTCCAACGTGCTCGATCAGAAGATCGATGCCCAGATCGCCGCCGGCAAGCTCGAGGTCGACGCCGCGATCCTGCAGACCATCGCCGACTATGTGCGCTGGAAGGCGCAGGGCCGGCTGCTCGATTTCAAGCCGGACGGCTTCGACAAGATCGACGCCAGCCTGAAAGATCCCGACGGCGCGTATTGGGCGACCATGGTGAATGCCGTGCCCTATATGTACAACACCGGGAAAGTCGCGGCGGCCGATGTGCCGAATTCGGCGCTGGATTTTCTCAAGCCCCAATTCGCCGGCAAGCTCGTAACGGCCTATCCGGCCGACGACGACGTCACGCTGTGGGTGTTCAATCACATCGTCGAAAAATACGGCTGGGGCTACATGGACAAATATATGGCCACCAAGCCGAACTTCATCCAGGGCCATCTCGGCGAGCAGCGCAGCATCGGCACCGGCCAGAATCTCGTGACCTTCGACTCGATCTTCAACATTACGACCGTGCTCAAGAAGCAAGGCATGCCGGTGGAGACGCATTTTCCGACCGTCGACGCCACGCCGATCTGGCCGTTGTCGGGCGCCATCTTCAAGGGCGCGCCGCATGCCAATGCGGCCAAGCTGTTTCTGACCTGGCTCCTCGAACCCGAGCAGCAGATTGCGACCGGCACCTGGTCGGGCCGCAGCGACGTGCCGCCGCCGGCCGGCTATCAGCCGATCTTCTCCTACAAGGTCGCCAACGACTACCGCGCTTTCCTCACCGACCAGCCGAAGGTTGTGGAACTGCGCAAGCGCTTTGAAGGTTACAGCGGCCCGATCGTCAACGCCGGCGGCGTGCGCTGAGCAAGCGACGCCGCGCGCGATTTACGCCGGTTTTGCGCCCGTTATAACCCGCATAACCCGCGCATGCGGCGGCCGCCTTTGCGCCGCGTTGCCTTGACGCATCGCCTTCATGTCGTCGAAATCCTGGCGCGCAAGTCACGGCCACGATTCACTTTGCATTTACCAATTCAGCCAATCTTGGGCTGATGCAATCCGGGATCAGCGGCGTGACGGTTTGGCGGCGTGGCGCGATTTTAGCAGCGGCAGTTGCGATCCTCGCGATCGCCTTGCCGATGCTGGGACCGAGTTTGCGGGCGCGGCCGAGCATGAGCGCGGAAGTCCGCAGTATCATTGCCCGCGATATCGATCCCATGGTCGCCGCAAATGGCGCCGGCGGCATCGCGGTCGCTGTGCGCATGAACGGCCGGACCTTGTTCTTCAACTACGGATTTGCCGATCAGGCCGAGAAGCGGCCGGTCACGTCGGACGACTTGTTCAATGTCGGCTCGGTGCGCAAAGTCTTCGAGGCGACGCTGGTCGCCGAAGGCGTGCAGCGCGGCGAGATCAGCCTCGACGATCCGGTCGGCAAATATGTCACCGCATTGCACGGCGATTATATTCGCCGCATCACCATCGGTCAGCTTGTGACCCATACGTCGGGCCTGGTCCTGCCGACCGATCATCCGCCGTGGCCGGCACAGCATTATTCGCTCGCGGGGTTCTATGACGCGCTGAACGCTTATGCGCCGCAGGAGGGCGAGGAACCCGGCAAGCAGCATATTTACACCCATGCCGGCTATATCCTGCTGCAGCTCGCGCTCGAGCACCGTTACGGCAAGCCGATCGCCAAGTTGATCGAGGACGGCGTCGCCGGGCCGCTCGGCATGAAGTCGACAGTGGTGCCCGAACGCGGCGCCGGCGGCCGTGCCGCCATGAGTCCCGGCCTCATGGCGCGCACGGTGCAAGGCTATTCGCAGACCGGCGAGCCGATTGGCTTGCCCGGCAACCAGCAAGGCTATTTCGATTTTCCCGGCACCGGCCAGATGTTCTCGACCGCGCGCGATCTCTCGCTGTTGCTCGCGGCCTGCCTCGACGACGGCTCCGTCAATCCGCACGTCTGGGACGCATTGCAAATGACGCAGCGCGAAGCTTTTCGCGTCGGTCCGCAAGCCGGCCAGGCGATGGCTTGGGAAACCATCGGCACGAATGGCCCGACGATCGTCGACAAGCCGGGCGGCCTGAACAATGCGTCGGCCTATATCGGCCTCGTGCCGGAGCGACGGATCGGCATTGTGATCCTCGCCAATCGCGGCGATCTGCATCCCTTCGAGAGCGCGCGCAGCATGATTTTGCCGGCGCTGTCGCGGATGTGGGTCAGCAGTCTCTAATCACTCCGCAGCGACCGCAGGTGCGAGCGAAGGATGCGCGGCTTCGCCGCTCGCGAGCGCAGCCTGAATGCGCTCGATCAAAGCACGCGCTGAATCTGCGCTCAGCTCGATGGCGACACGGTCGCGACCGCCGCCGCCTTCATTGGTGAAGTCGATGGCGAGCACATGATCGAGCGTCGAATGATAAGGATGGTCGAAATAGACGTTCGCGGTGTCGATCCGCATCCAGCCCTTGCGGCCCTTGGCGCTGCCGACCAGCGCGGTCTTTTCGACGATATAGGAGCACATGGATCGTTCTCCCCTTACTCGGCGGCAACGCTGGCGGCGGAGGACGAAAGGTGGCGGCCGTAGAAGTCGAACACCTTGCGCCAGCCGTCGGCGGCCTGTTCGGGCCGATAGGCATCGCGCGCCCAATTGAAGAAGGCGTGCCCGGCGCCGTTGTAGCGGTGGAATTCGTAAGCCTTGCCGAACTTCTTGAGCACCGCTTCGGTGCGGTTCACCTGATCGGCC
Organism: Xanthobacteraceae bacterium; assembly: GCA_035509535.1. Taxonomy (GTDB): domain Bacteria; phylum Pseudomonadota; class Alphaproteobacteria; order Rhizobiales; family Xanthobacteraceae; genus BOG-931. The sequence continues at coordinate 5,579 of DATJLN010000064.1, forward strand.
GTCGGATTGGCATCGTCATTGCCGAAAATGCCAAGGAGCGGACAACCGAGCTTTTCGGTCAGATCGATCGGCGCGGCCGGGCGCTTGGCGTTGAGATCCTTGGGATTGTCGACGATGACATTGCCGCCCCAGCAGTCGACCGCCGCATCGATCCCCGACAGCGTACACGCGGCGAGATAGGTGTGACGGCCGCCCGAGCAGAAACCGATGACGCCGATCTTGCCGGTCGCGTTCGGTTGCGCGCGCAGCCAAGCCATGGCGCCTGCAGTATCGCCTATGACCTGCGCGTCGGCGACGCCGCCCGCCGCGCGCACACGCGCGCCGACATCGTCGGGAGCTTCCTTGCCTTCACGGAAGTAGAGGTGATGCGAAATCGCCGCATAGCCGTGGTGGGCGAATTTTCGCACCACTTCCATGGTCCATTCATCCCAACCGGGAAGATGATGGATGATCACAACGCCGGGAAACTTTCCGGCGCGCGTCGGGCGCGCGTAATAGGCTTCGCCCTGGTCGCCGTCATGGCCGCGGAACGTCACCGTGTCCGCCTCCAGGCCCCGATAATAGCTCATGATTCAACTCCTTGATCGCATAGCAAAATCGATAAAGTCTCGCACAACACCCGGCGCAAGAGCGCTGCCCGTGTCGGAATCATTTGGGACAGGGATAGAGCACGGCTTTGTAAGTCGCGTCGCGATCGACGAACTCGATCGTCTTGTCGGGGCGCGGCGTGAATGTAATGTCGCCCATCAGTGGTCCGCTCGGAAATTTGCATTCGACATGGGCAAGGATGCTGTCGCCGTTGTGCTTGGTATCGAGAATGGTGCAGGTGCCGATATTGGAGACGATCTCTTGCGGCGAGATCTTCACTTTCGCGGCTTCAGCATCGGTGCCGTCACCCTTGCAGGCGGTGTTCTGCGTATAGTTCCCGGTAAGAGGAAAATCATCCGCGGCAACGGCTGCGCTGGAAAGAGTGAGCGCCGCAAGCAAGAGAATTCCGCATCCGGCGGCCGAACATGTGATTTTGGACACGCGCGCTCTCAAGGTTTCGTCCGGCGCGGCAAAGGCAGCGCCGGAACCGGTCGTCCCCAGCGCCGAAATGTAGCGAAGATCGCGGCGGCGGCCAATACGTTCGATGCGACGGGTCACATCGGACGCGGCGAACGCACCTTCGGGAACTCAGTGAAAGCCCTTGCTAATGACCTCGGTGCGCGCCGCGGAAAAATTTTTGGGTGCGTCTTTGCTCAATTCGGCAACGGCTTTCGTGCAATCGACCGCGCCGTTATCGGTATATTGGCCGTTACGGTTGTCGAAGAACAATTGATGACAGCGGTTGCCGAGGTCCGGATAGAACAGGATCGAACCCATATAGAGCTGTTTGCTCGCCGCATCGGCCACGGCCACCGCGGCATCACGCCGCGCCAGGAGCGCGTCGGTGCCCAGCACGCCGAGCGACACACAGACCAAAAGCGTCACCACCGCAATGACGCCTTGGCGCCATCCGCTGGGTGCGCGACGGCGACGCGTCGGGCGTGGGAACTTCGGCGCGACATTTCGCACTCCCGGTGCCACGCGCGTAACGAGGCCCGTCGCGCGGCCGGGATACAGATGCGCGAGGGCTGGATTATTCGGATTTGACATCGCGCCAACATACACGATGGAACTTTGCGCGCCGTAAACGGCGGTGCGCATGGCTAAGGCAACGATAATGCCCGCCCTCGCCGATCCCAATAAAAAAGGCGGCATCCAACGCATGTGCCGGATGCCGCCTGCAATTTTAGCAATCGTATTTAGTGCGCGGTAAGGCCGGGCGAATCTTCGTCCACCGCCGCGTCCGGAACATCGACGGGCTTCGCTGTCGCTTCTTCCCACACGATCGGCTCGGGCTTGCGCACCAGCGCCTTGGCCAGCACCTCGTCCATGCGAGACACCGGAATGATATCGAGCCCGCTTTTGATGCTGTCGTTGATCTCGACCAGATCCTTGGCGTTCTCTTCCGGAATGAGCACAGTCTTGATGCCACCGCGGTGCGCGGCGAGCAGCTTCTCCTTCAAGCCGCCGATCGGCAGGACGCGGCCGCGCAACGTAATCTCGCCGGTCATCGCCACGTCGCGGTGCACCGGGATGCCCGTCATGACCGAAACGATGGCTGTGACCATGGCAACGCCCGCCGATGGGCCGTCCTTCGGCGTCGCGCCCTCCGGCACGTGCACGTGGATATCGCGCTTGTCGAAGGCCGGCGGCTCGATGCCGAAGGCGGTCGAACGCATGCGGACGTAAGACGCCGCCGCGGAGATCGACTCCTTCATCACATCGCGCAGATTGCCGGTCACGGTCATCTTGCCCTTGCCGGGCATCATGGCCGCTTCGATGGTGAGCAACTCGCCGCCGACGTCGGTCCAGGCCAGGCCCGTGACGACGCCGACCTGATCCTCGTCTTCGACCTCACCGAAACGGAATTTCGGCACGCCGAGGAAATCGGGCAGCGTCTTCTCGGTGACCGCGACCGACTGCTTCTTCGAGATCGTGAGCTCCTTTACCGCCTTGCGGATCAGGGTCGAGAGCTCGCGCTCGAGATTGCGCACGCCGGCTTCCCGCGTATAGCGCCGGATGATGGTGAGCAGAGCGCCGTCGTCGACCGACCACTCCTTCGGCTCGAGGCCGTGCTTGACGACCGCGTGCGGAATGAGGTGCTTGCGCGCAATCTCGACCTTCTCGTCCTCGGTGTAGCCGGCGATACGAATGATCTCCATGCGGTCCATCAGCGGCGGCGGAATATTCAGCGTATTCGCCGTGGTGATGAACATCACGTTGGACAGATCGTAGTCGACCTCAAGATAGTGGTCGTTGAACGTGTGGTTCTGTTCCGGGTCCAGCACTTCGAGCAGCGCCGACGACGGATCGCCGCGGAAATCGGCGCCCATCTTGTCGATCTCATCGAGCAGGAACAGCGGGTTCGAGCTCTTGGCCTTGCGCATCGACTGGATGATCTTGCCCGGCATGGAGCCGATATAGGTCCGGCGATGGCCGCGGATCTCGGCTTCGTCGCGCACGCCGCCGAGCGACACGCGCACGAATTCGCGGCCGGTCGCCTTCGCGATCGACTTGCCGAGCGAGGTCTTGCCGACGCCCGGAGGCCCGACCAGACACAGGATCGGCCCGGTCAGCTTATTGGCGCGCTGCTGCACAGCGAGATATTCGACGATGCGCTCCTTGACCTTCTCCAGGCCGTAGTGATCGGCGTCGAGGATCTGCTGGGCGAGCGGAAGATCTTTCTTGATCTTGGACTTCTTGCCCCACGGGATCGACAGCAGCCAGTCGAGATAATTGCGCACGACGGTGGCTTCCGCCGACATCGGCGACATCTGCCGCAGCTTCTTGAGCTCGTGCTGCGCCTTCTCGCGAGCTTCCTTGGAGAGCTTGGTGCGCTTGATCTTCTCTTCGAGCTCGGCAAGTTCGTCCTTGCCGTCCTCGTCGCCCAACTCCTTCTGGATCGCCTTCATCTGTTCGTTGAGATAGTACTCGCGCTGCGTCTTCTCCATTTGACGCTTCACGCGGGTGCGAATGCGCTTCTCGACCTGCAACACGGATATCTCGCTTTCCATCAGGCCCAGCACCTTTTCCAGGCGCTCGGTGACGGTCGGCGTTTCCAGGATCATCTGCTTGTCGGGAATCTTGACGGCGAGATGCGAAGCCACCGTATCGGCGAGCTTGGCATAGTCCTCGATCTGCTGGACCACGCCGACGACTTCCGGCGACACTTTCTTGTTGAGCTTCACATAGCCTTCGAATTCGTTGACGACCGAACGCGCCAGCGCTTCGGCTTCGACCTGATCGCCGGCGTTATCGGCGAGCACCACGGCCTCGGCCTCGAAGTAATCTTCACGGTCGGTGTATTTCTTGACTTCCGCGCGCGCCGCACCCTCGACCAGCACTTTCACGGTGCCGTCAGGCAGCTTGAGCAGTTGCAGCACGCTCGCAAGCGTGCCGATCGAGAAAATAGCGTCGGTGGCGGGCTCGTCGTCGGAGGCGTTCTTCTGCGTCGCCAGCAGAATGAACGTATCCGAACGCATCACTTCCTCGAGCGCCTTGATGGACTTCTCGCGGCCGACGAACAGCGGCACGATCATGTGCGGGAAGACGACGATGTCGCGCAGCGGCAGCACGGGATAAGCCCGGCTTTCGCCTGCGGTCAGAACTGGCTTTGCTTTGGCGGCGCTTGTCATAGCCCCACTTCCTTATTGCTATGCACCTCCTTCATGACCCGCACGATGCGCTGTCACGACGGATTGCGTTGGCCGGAGGGGTGTCACGGATGGCGATCCATCCGCGCCCGCTTGGCGTCTACCACGGGGCGGGTACGAGACCCTTTCCGGTTTCGTTACGCGATTCCTCGTACGCTTTTCTCAGTCGAACACTATAGGTGGCGCTGCACTGCCACCCTGTCAAGAAAGGCCGATTATTGGCGCAAAACCGAGCGCCGTGCCGGCAGACGGCGGAGTTGCGCACCGAATCGAAGGTGCGATGTTCCGGCACCAGCTAGGCGCTCGCTCCGCCGGCGTCGCCGGCGCGATCCGACCGATCGGCGTAGATGTAGAGCGGCCGGGCGCTGCCTTCGACCACTTCGCGCGAGATCACGACCTCTTCCACGCCTTCGAGACTCGGCAGATCGAACATGGTGTCGAGCAGGATGCTCTCCATGATCGAGCGCAGGCCGCGCGCGCCGGTCTTGCGGTCGATGGCCTTGCGGGCGATCGCCGACAACGCCTCCTCGGCAAGCGTGAGATCGACGGTCTCCATCTCGAACATGCGCTGGTATTGCTTCACCAGCGCATTCTTCGGCTCGGTCAGGATGCGCTTGAGCGACGGCTCATCGAGATCTTCCAGCGTCGCAACGACGGGCAGACGCCCAACGAATTCGGGGATCAGGCCGTATTTCAGCAGATCCTCGGGCTCGACCTCGCGGAAGATTTCGCCCTGCTTGCGGTCTTCGGGCGCCGCGACGCGGGCGCCGAAGCCGATCGAGGTGGAGCGGCCCCGCGCCGAGATGATCTTTTCCAAACCGGCGAAAGCACCGCCGCAAACGAACAGGATGTTCGTGGTGTCGACCTGCAGGAATTCCTGCTGCGGATGCTTGCGACCGCCCTGCGGCGGCACGCTCGCAATCGTGCCTTCCATGATCTTGAGCAGCGCCTGCTGGACGCCCTCGCCCGACACGTCGCGGGTGATCGAGGGGTTGTCCGATTTGCGGGAGATCTTATCGATTTCGTCGATATAGACGATGCCGCGCTGCGCCCGCTCGACATTGTAGTCGGCCGACTGCAACAGCTTGAGGATGATGTTTTCGACATCCTCGCCGACATAACCGGCCTCGGTCAGCGTCGTCGCGTCCGCCATGGTGAAGGGCACGTCGAGAATGCGCGCCAGCGTCTGCGCCAGCAGCGTCTTGCCCGAGCCGGTCGGACCGATCAGCAGGATGTTCGACTTGGCGAGTTCGACGTCGTTGTGCTTCGACTGATGATTGAGCCGCTTGTAGTGATTGTGGACGGCGACCGAGAGCACCTTCTTGGCGTGATCCTGGCCGATGACATAGTCATCAAGAACCTTGCGGATCTCCCGCGGAGTCGGAATGCCGTCGCGCGACTTCACCAGCGAGGACTTGTTCTCCTCGCGGATGATGTCCATGCACAGTTCCACGCACTCGTCGCAAATGAAAACGGTCGGCCCAGCGATAAGCTTGCGCACCTCGTGCTGGCTCTTGCCGCAGAACGAGCAATAAAGCGTGTTCTTGGAATCGCCGCCGCCAACTTTGCTCATTCCATTCTCCGTCTTCGCCAGCGCAACACTTCACCGCAACTGCACAGTCTAGGATCGAGTGCGCTAAGATTTCGTAGCTGTAACCGCAAGTTCAAAGCTCTACCCGCCACCTACCCTAGTCCTGTCACTACAGGTGACAATACGAAGCGCTCCGGCACAAGCTGACATGCTAAGGCCGTGCCAATCAATAATCTATTAACGATACCGCGACATCGAACCACAACGTATTTCCGCGCCTCGTGTTTTCCGGATCACACCGCCGAAGAATTTGACCGCCAGAGGGACCTGCGATATGGGGCCCAAAAGCCGACCTGCAAGCCGGTTCTGGACCCGCTTTGGGCCGAGAAATCAGCCCATTTCATGGCAACTGGCCTTGGCAACCGTCTCGCAACGCAACCCTGAGCTGACGATCCGGGCGGCCGGCGAGCCATAATTTGGGCCTCGTCCAGGAAACTACGTAACTCCCTTCAGCACGGGCTCGGACTTCAGGCTGGGCTCGTCCGGCCGCTTCTCGATGACCTTGTCGATCAGGCCGAAGTCCTTTGCCATTTCCGAGGTCAGAAAGGTATCTCGCTCCAGCGCCTCTTCGATCTTCTTCAGCGGCTGGCCGGTATGCTTCACATAAATCTCATTCAGCCGCCGCTTGAGGTTCAGAATCTCCTGCGCGTGCAGCATGATGTCGGTGACCTGACCCTGGAAGCCGCCGGAAGGCTGATGCACCATGATGCGCGCATTCGGCAGCGCGAAGCGCAGATCCTTGGCGCCGGCCGCCAAGAGCAGCGAGCCCATCGAAGCGGCCTGGCCGGTGCAGAGTGTCGAGACAGGCGGGCGGATGAATTGCATCGTGTCATAAATCGCCAAGCCCGAGGTCACGACCCCGCCCGGCGAATTGATGTACATCGAGATTTCTTTCTTGGGATTTTCCGCCTCGAGGAACAGAAGCTGCGCCACGACCAGCGACGCCATGCCGTCTTCCACAGGACCGGTGATGAAGATGATCCGCTCCTTCAGGAGGCGCGAATAGATGTCATAGGCCCGCTCGCCGCGATTGGTCTGTTCGACGACCATGGGGACGAGATAGTTCATGTAGGTTTCGTTGGGGTCGCGCATCGCTCACCTGATCTGGCTTAATTCGTCATCTTGTTCGGTCCCGGAACTCAAGTCCGTACAAGTCCACCTGGATATAGTCACTCGGTTGAGGCTCACCCAGACATCGGCCTCCTCGCAATGGTCACGACATGGCGACTCAATGTGGCTTGAGTCGGTCGCCTTGTCGAAGGCCTGTCCGCGCCGGCATTAACAGCCGGCAGGCCGATGGAGAGGCTCTGCCGCGGCCCTGCCTTTAGTCAGCAAGATATCCGTGGGAATCGTGCGACCATAAGTAGGACGTGCCGGCGATGACTGCAAGAACCGGCTGAAGACCGCCCGGAAACCGCTCAAGAGCCGCGGCTGACGTCGCCCGGCCGGCGCGGCCGAGGCTTGCGGCCGTAGCCTATTCTTCTTCCTTGAACAATTCCTCGCGCGAAACCTGCTTGTCGGTGACGTTGGCAAGCTCGAGCAGGAAGTCGATCACCTTGTCTTCGAATATCGGCGCGCGCAGCGCCGCCAGCGCGTTTGGATTGCTGCGATAATATTCCCAAACCTTCTGCTCCTGGCCCGGCACCATGCGCGCCTGCGCGAGCACGGCCTGGGTCAGCTGGTCCTCGCTCACTTTGATGTCGTTCTTCTCGCCGATCTCGGCGATCACGAGACCCAGCCGCACCCGGCGTTCGGCGATGCCGCGATATTCCTCGCGCGCCTTCTCTTCGGTCGTGTCCTCGTCGGCGAACGTCCGGCCCTGCTGCTTGAGGTCGTTCTCGACTGTTTCCCAGACGCTGTTGAATTCCTGCTCGACCAGCGTCGGCGGCGGATCGAACTTGTGCTTGGCGTCGAGTTGATCGAGCAGCACGCGCTTGAGCTTTTGCCGCGACATGCCGGCATGCTCGCGCTCGATGCGCTCGCGCACCATGTCTTTGAGCTTGGCAAACGATTCCAGACCGAGCGTCTTGGCGAAATCGTCGTCGAGCGTGACGGCGCCGGGCGCTTCAACGCTTTTGACGGTGACGGCAAAGCTTGCGTCTTTGCCTGCGACCGCGGCCGCCTGGTAATTCTCGGGGAATTTCACATTCACCGTGCGGCTCTCGCCGGCCTTGACCCCGATAAGCTGTTCTTCAAAGCCCGGAATGAATTGGCCGGCGCCGAGCACGATCGGCACGTCATCGCCGGAGCCGCCCTCGAACGGCGTGCCGTCCATGGTGCCGACAAACGAAACCGTGATGCGGTCGCCATTCTCGGCGCCGCCATCCGTTGCAGCGTCCTTGGCCACGAACGGCTTGCTCTGATCGGCGATGGTCTGCACCGCCTGATCGACTTCACTGTCTTCGACTGGCGCGGTGAGGCGTTCGACATTGAAGGTTTTGAAATCGGCCAGCGCGATCGGCGGCACGATTTCCATCTCGACCGTGTAGGAGAGATCGCTCTTGCCGTCGATGACGCCCTCGATGGCGCCTTCCTCGGTCGGCAGTACGACCTTGGGCTCGGTCGCAAGCTTCAAGTTATTGTCGGTGACGATCTTGCTGTTGGCTTCGCGCACGGCGGCCTCGACGACCTCGGCCATGGCCGACTTGCCGTAGAGGCGCTTGAGGTGCGAGGCCGGCACTTTGCCGGGCCGGAAGCCGCGCAGCTGGACGCGGCCCTTGATCTCGTCAAGCCGCTCGCCGACCTTTTCGGCGAGTTCACTCAAGGGAACGACAACGCGATATTCCCGCTTCAATCCGGCGGCGGCGGTTTCAGTCACTTGCATCGGCACTACTCTGTCATGGCTCAATAGCGAGCGGTTCCGGCCAAGATGTGCTGGCCAAAATCGGAAAAAAACCGCACCGCTGGTGCGGGCGGAGGGACTTGAACCCCCACGTCTTGCGACACTGGAACCTAAATCCAGCGCGTCTGCCAATTCCGCCACGCCCGCGACGCGCAGGGCGGTCCGGTGGCGCGGCTTATATCATGCGCGGCACGCGCGCCACCATAAAATTGGGTCCGGCGCATAAGCCGACTATAAGGCCGTTAACCGGCCGGTTTTATTGGACTCCTGTATCGGCCAGCGCCTCAGACCGGCCATAGCCGAAAACCCAGAGAAACGCGCTGAAAGCCGCCCCGACCCTGTCACGCCGCTACGTCCTGTCCGGCACGCTGGCGGCCTGCCTTGGCGTCCCCGCACGCGGCCGGATCGCGGCGTCAGCCGCGCCACGGATCCTGCGGGTCACCGGGTCAGGCTATGACGGCATGATGCCGGGTCCGGAATTGCGGGTGAAGCGCGGCGAGACGTTTTCCATTCGCGTCGTCAACGAACTCGAGGAGCCGACCGCTGTGCACTGGCACGGTGTGCGACTCGTCAACGCCATGGATGGCGCACCGCCACTCACACAGCCGCCGATCGCTCCGGGCGCAAGCTTCGATTATCGTTTTGTCGCTCCCGACGCTGGGACGTTTTGGTATCACCCGCCGCTTTGGAAAAACACGAATCTCTACGGCGCGTTGATTGTCGAGGAACCGGCCCCGGTCGACGCCGATACCGAAACGACGCTGGTCTTTGCGGCGGCAAAGAACGGCGACCTGTTCACGGTCAATGGCGACGACATGCAGGTCGGCGAAGTCATCGCCACTCAGCGTGTGCGCCTCCGTCTGATCAATGCCTGTGCGACTAAGATACTCCGCCTTCACGTGGCGAATCTTCGTACGCTGGTCATGGCCGTCGATGGCCAGCCGGCGCAGCCCTTTACAGCACGTGAAGGCGACCTGACGCTCGGTCCGGGTAATCGTATGGATGTGTTCGTCGACTGTCGCGGCGAAGGTGGCTCTTGGTTGATCACGATGCAAAATACCGACGGGATCAATGCCCCTGTTGCAAAGATCGTGGCAGCTCATGCGGCCAACGGCACGACGCGGCGCGGCGATCCGAAACCGCTGCCGTCCAATCCACTGCCCGAACGCATGGATTTTCGCGATGCTGTCCGGATAGAGGCTGCGGTCGGACGAGAGCGTGCCGTCAAATCCGAAACGCCCCTCTTTACGGTGAGACGGGGCCGCACCGTGATGCTCGGCCTCTCAAATCCGACAGCAGCGAACGCCTATATGCATCTTCACGGCCACAGCTTTCGCCTGCTCGACGCCCTCGACGACGGCTGGAAGCCGTTCTGGCTCGACACCATGCCGATTGCGCCGGGAGGCCTCGCCCGTATCGCCTTCGTCGCCGATAATCCCGGCAAGTGGCTGATCGAGGGACTTTACCGTCCCCAGGTATGGTTCGAAGTCACCTGAATTCAAGCCAGCAACTTCCTGTAAACAGACGGCAAACACTCCGGCAGATCCTCGGCGATCAGACCCGGGCCGAATGCTGCCGCCGCTTCCCCATGCAGCCAGACCGCAGCCGAAGCCGCCTCAAAGGCCGGCATGTGTTGCGCCAAGAGGCCCGTCGTCATTCCGGTCAACACGTCGCCGGCGCCGGCCGTGGCGAGATAGGCCGGCGCATTGGCGGCGATGGACGCGCGGCCATCCGGCGCGGCGACGACCGTGTCAGCGCCTTTGATCAGCACGATTGCGCCAGTTTCGCTGGCCGCGAGGCGCGCGCGTTCAAGCTTCGATCCGGTCTTCGTTTGTGCGTCCAATGCACCGAAGAAACGCGCAAATTCCCCCTCATGCGGCGTGAGCACGGTGGCGTGTTGCGCGCGTTTCCTCAGCGCTTGAGCGAGGCGCTCCGGCGCTTTGGCAAAGCTCGTGATCGCATCGGCGTCGAGCACGACCGCGCGCTCGCCCGACAGCGCAGCGAGGACAAGCTCGCACGTTGTCTCATTCACACCGACACCGGGGCCGATCGCGAGCGCATTGAAACGCCGGTCACCGAGAAAATCCGCAAGCTCAGCGGCGCCGTCGACCGGACGCACCATGATGGCCAAATTCGACGCCGCATTCACCGCCAGCGCCTCGCGCGGCGACGCGATCGTCACCAGCCCCGCGCCCGCACGCAGCGCGCCGCGTGCCGCAAGCCGCGCCGCTCCCGTCGACCAGGACGGGCCGGAGACGACGACGGCATGGCCGCGATCGTATTTGTGGCCGGCATGGCGCGGCACCGGAAAATGCGTGCGCCAGAGGCTTGGCACATTCTCAAACGTGCGCGGCGCGATGCGAGCGAGCACGCTCGATGGAATACCGATATCGGCCACGGAAACCTCGCCGCAGTGCAGCCGGCCGGGAAGCAAGAGATGCGCGGGCTTCTTGCGAAAGAAGGTGACCGTCGCCGTCGCCTTGACGGCCGCGCCCATCTCCGCTCCCGACGTACCGTTGATACCGCTCGGCAAGTCGACCGCAATGACCGGCGTGGCAGACGCATTGGATGTTGCATTGGATGTTGCATTGGATGTTGCATGGGATTTTGCGTTCATGGCTTCGATCATGGCGCGGGCAAGTCCCTCAACCGGCCGATCGAGGCCGGCGCCGAACAGCGCATCGATCACGATGTCGGCGTCATCGAGCCCGCTCGGCTGCGCCGGCAGGACCGGTCCGGTCCAGCGCTTGGCCGCCAGCGCCGCGTCGCCCTTAAGGCGCGCCGCCTCGCCGACCAGCAGGACCCGCACTCGATAGCCGCGTTCGGTCAATAGTCGCGCGGCAACAAAGCCGTCGCCGCCGTTGTTGCCGGGACCGGCGACCACCGCCACTTGGCTGCCCGGGGCCTTGTAGCGGGCGGCAAGCTCCGCCACCGCCCGGCCCGCATTGTCCATGAGCGCGATGCCGGGAACGCCGCCGGCCATGGTTTGGCGGTCGGCCTCCGCCATCTCGGTATTGTTGAGAACCTCAATCATGCCGCGTACAGATTAGCCAATGGCTGAACGCAGAGACATCGAACTGTGCAACGATTGATTTCCATAAGCTGACTAGTTTATAGGCAGATAGCCTAGTTTAGAGGCGAGGCCTGATTGCAACCTTCCGCAAGGATCGCCAAGTCTTGCTGGAACCCCTTGATGTAAGGTCCCTTTTCGGGTGCACCCGACCTTGGCACGGGACCTGCTAACCAATGCTCGGTTCTTGGGATGACTCTGTACATCTTGGAGCCGGGAGATGAGACGCGATGAAGAAAATTGAGGCAGTCATCAAGCCGTTCAAACTTGATGAGGTTAAGGAGGCGCTCCAGGAAGTCGGTCTTCAGGGCATTACGGTCACCGAGGCGAAGGGATTCGGGCGCCAAAAAGGGCACACCGAACTCTACCGCGGGGCCGAATACGTGGTTGATTTCCTCCCCAAAGTGAAGATCGAGATTGTGCTCGGGGATGACATGGTTGAGAAAGCCATCGAGGCGATCCGTCGCGCTGCCCAGACCGGGCGGATCGGCGACGGCAAGATCTTTGTCTCGAACATCGAAGAAGCCATCCGGATCAGGACCGGCGAATCCGGCATCGACGCCATCTGAAGAGCTTAAGCCCGCTGTTTACGCCGACCGTTCTTGCGCGGTAGGAATTCAGTGCAGCCAAGCTTTTTGAGCACGACCACACCACCACCAGTACTTAGACCAAGAGGGTACGCATTCCATGACGACACCAAAGAATGTCATGAAGACGATCAAGGACAACGACGTGAAATACGTCGATTTCCGATTCACCGATCCGCGGGGCAAGTGGCAGCATGTGACGTTCGACGTCAGCATGATCGAAGAAGAGACCTTTGCCGAGGGCATGATGTTCGACGGTTCGTCGATCGCCGGCTGGAAGGCGATCAATGAATCCGACATGAACCTGATGCCGGATCCGGCCACCGCCACCATCGATCCGTTCTTCGCCGAGACCACGCTGTCGCTGATTTGCGACGTGCTCGAGCCGACCACCGGCGAGCCTTATAACCGCGATCCGCGCGGCATCGCCAAGAAGGCCGAAGGCATGGTCAAGTCGGCGGGCGTCGGCGACACCGTGTTCTTCGGACCGGAGGCCGAGTTCTTCGTGTTCGACGACGTCAAGTACAGGGCCGATCCCTACAATACCGGCTTCAAGCTCGACTCGACCGAGTTCCCGACCAGTTCCGACGCCGAATATGAGGGCGGCAATCTCGGCCATCACGTCGGCACCAAGAAGGGCTACTTCCCGGTGCCGCCGCAGGATTCCGCGCAGGACATGCGCTCGGAAATGCTCGCCGCCATGGCGAAGATGGGCTGCGTCGTGGAAAAGCATCACCACGAAGTGGCGTCCGCCCAGCACGAGCTCGGCCTGAAATTCTCGCCGCTCGTGACCATGGCCGACCGGCTGATCATCTACAAGTACTGCATCCAGCAGGTCGCCCAGGTCTACGGCAAGACGGCGACGTTCATGCCGAAGCCGGTCTATGGCGACAACGGCTCGGGCATGCACTGCCACCAGTCGATCTGGAAGGACGGCAAGCCGGTCTTCGCCGGCAACAAATACGCCGACCTGTCGGAAACCTGCCTGTCCTACATCGCGGGCATCATCAAGCACGCCAAGGCGATCAACGCCTTCACCAACCCGACAACCAACTCCTACAAGCGCCTGGTTCCGGGCTTCGAGGCGCCGGTGCTGCTCGCCTATTCGGCGCGCAACCGCTCGGCTTCCTGCCGCATTCCCTACACCACCAACCCGAAGGCCAAGCGCGTCGAGGTTCGCTTCCCCGACCCGCTCGCCAATCCGTATCTCGCCTTCTCGGCGATGCTGATGGCCGGCCTCGACGGCATCAAGAACAAGCTCGATCCGGGCGAAGCGATCGACAAGGACCTCTACGACCTGCCGCCTGCGGAACTGAAGAAGATTCCGACGGTGTGCGGTTCGCTGCGCCAGGCGCTGGGCGAACTCGATGCCGACCGCGCCTTCCTCAAGGCGGGCGGCGTGTTCGACGACGACTTCATCGACAGCTATATCGACCTGAAGATGAGCGAAGTGATTCGCTTCGAGCACACGCCGCATCCGGTCGAGTTCGAGATGTATTACTCGGCTTGAGCATGATCCGGAAAGGCATGCCCTTGGACTTGATCCGAGGGCGGACGCCGGTTTCCCGAAAAGATCATGCTCCACTGAAGTAAGCGTAAGGCGTATCATCCTCCCGAAACTTGAAGGGCGCCCCAAGCGGCGCCCTTTTTTTGATCGCCAGCCGTCAATCGGGGACAGACTGAAAGATACGCCGCAATCAGCGCATCATGACCGGGACGGTCATCGCCGGCGCGGTGTTGACGCCTGCTGCGGCCGCCGGCGCGGGTACATGTCCGGCGGACTTGTCGGTGTCGCCGGCCTCAGCATCGGGAACGACCAATTCCTCGTCCACCTCGACCCGATTGCGGCCGTTCTCTTTGGCCCGATAGAGGGAAGCGTCCGCGCGCTCGATGAGCTTTTCGATCGCCGCTGTCGGCAGGCCGGAGGCGATGCCGATGCTCACGGTGACCGGGATTCCCAGGCTGCCGGGCGCCAAGGCGGCCGCTTCGAAGGCGGCGCGCACGCGCTCGGCGGCGACGCAGGCGTCGGCGAGCTTGCCGGAAATGACGGCGACGAATTCCTCGCCGCCGAGGCGGCCGATAAGGTCGTCGGCACGCATCGTCTTCTGCACCGTCCTGGCGAACATTTCCAACACCGCGTCACCGGCCATGTGGCCGTTGCGATCGTTGATCGATTTGAACCTGTCGAGATCGAACGCCAGAACGCTGACCGGCGCGAGCTTTTGCTTCTGATTGGCGGTCATCATCAACGCGGCCGCGGCGAAAAAGCCGCGGCGATTGTAGAGGCCAGTCAAAGAGTCGGTTTCCGCCGCGCGCTTGTAACTGCTGACGGTGCGATCCTTGGCAAGCACGAGGACGATGAATGCGGCGCCGACCACATAGAGCGTGATCTCGATGGCAAACACCGCGATCCAGCCGGTGGCAAGGCTGCGCACGCCGAGACTTGCCAGCGCCACCGGAAACAGAAAAATAGCCCCGTGCAGCATCGGCACGAACAGCGACGGCCAGCGCCGGATCAGCGACTTGCGCCGTTCGCGCCACAGCTCAACGGCAATCATGAAGGTGTAAGTCGCGACGATCACCGAACTCAGCATGATGCGCAGAGCGGGCGTGTGCGGAATCGCCGGCCAGAGATCGCAGACAGCCCAAATGGCGGCGCCCAGGCACATCGTGACCCAACGTACGCTGCGGCCATGGAATACCCGCGCCGCGGTCCAGATCATTCCGAGCGCCACAAACAGCGATATGTCGAGAAGGCTCTGCGGCACCGGAATGCGCATGAGCTCTTCGAGCCGCCAGGTCACGGCCGAGAAGCCGCCGATCAGATAGGCGATGCCCCACCAGACGAGCGCCGCGATCCGATCCTGCATCCAGGCAAACAGCAGAAACAGACCGAGCAATGCCGTCACGCAGCCGGAAATCACCAGCAGCGTGCCGATATCGAGAGACGTCGAGGCCTCGGCCAGACGCGCAAACATAGAGAACAGCTCCTCACCTGGATCATAGAGTAGCACCGTTTGCGGAGCGCGGTTGAACCTTTGCCAATCAAGATTGGCCAAGCGTGTCGTAGCTCGCGAAGGTTTTTGGGAAAAACTCGGGAAAATCTTAATTTGCGAAAGATTAGCGAAATTTGTCTGCAGATTTGTGCAATCGGTTAAGTCACAGCGCCGCGTGCCAGCGCCGCGGGTTTTTGGACATTTTCGATGCGGCGCGATCGTTGCCGATCATCGGCACGAGCGCCGGCGCGACGGCTGCACCGTCATCCTCCATCTCCGTCCCGACGCGATTGCGGCCCTGTTTCTTGGCGCGATACAGCGCCCGATCCGCGATCGACAGCAAGGCGCCGACCGTCATGCCCGGCTCGCGCCCGAGCGCGATGCCGATGCTGACGCTCGGACGCAATTCCTCGATGCCGAACCGCGCGGCTGCCGCGGCAAAGTTGCGGCGCACGCGTTGGGCAATGGCATAGGCCTCGTCCATGTCGCCGACCGGCATGCAGGAGGCGAACTCCTCGCCGCCGATACGGGCAAACAGCACATCGGCGCCGAGCGTCGCGCTTGCGGTGACGGCAAAGACCTGCAGCACGCTGTCGCCGGCGGCATGGCCGAGGCGATCGTTGATCTGCTTGAAGTGATCGAGATCGAACAGCAGCATGGCCAGCGGCTCGTGATCCGCCCGATGGCGGCCGAGCAGATGCGACGCGCGATCGAGAAAGGCGCGGCGGTTGGCCACGCCGCTGAGCGGATCGACCAGCGAATTGATCTTGTGTTTGAGCTCGGTGCGCTCTTTCGTCATGTTGAGCTGAAGGAAAGCCAGGATGACGGTGAACAGCAGCGCGCCGAAACTGATGACGGTCAGCGCCACGCCCTGCAGCATTCCGGCATTGGGCAAGCTCTTCGACAGCAGCGTGAGCGGCACGCGGCCAAGAAGGACGCCGGCTTGCGCCAACAGCACGATCACGCAGGGCCATCGTGACAGCAGCGCCTCGTCGCGACCGCCCCACAATTCCGCGGCGGTGCGCAACGTCAACATCGCCAGAACAGCGGAAACGGCGACGAATTTGACCTCGGCATTGCCGGCAATTCCCGGCACGCGGCACAGAACGAGCCAAAGTGCGGGTGCAGAGGCGACAAAAAGCAGGCTGTTCTTGCGGTCGTCGAAGATCCGCGCGCCGCTCCAGGTCAGGCCGTAACCCAGAAGGATGAGTGCATTGCCGATGTCGCTCATGGCAAAAGTCGTGGCGAGATCGGCCGCGGCGCCAGGCCCGCGCGCCAGCGCAAGATACCGGCTAAACCCGAAGCCAAGGCCGATGGCATTGACCATGTGGGCGATGCCCCACCAGACCGGCGCACGAATGCTGCGGTTCTGCAGGCCGGCAAATACTAGCAATGCTCCGACCAGCGCGGTGACGAAAACCGTCACCACAGACAGCGTTGCAACGTCCAAAGTCATCCATGATCACCGAACGAGACCGGCGCGCTATGCCCCAAGCGCTCCGGAGGTGTTACTGCGCTGCAGCAAAGGCATGAAGACACTTGCCGTGCGGTAAACTAGTGGCAGATGATTTTATGGATCGCCGCGTTCGCAGCATGAATGGTATTTGCGTCAGCATGAATCCTATTTGCGCCGTCCCTACTTCACCTCGAAGCTCGACCCACCTAAATTCCTGGTAAGGACAGGAGGGTCAGATGGCGCAACTCGCAGAATTGGATGTCGCTCCCGATACAACCGCCCCCGACACGATCGAGGCGACGCTCAATTACATCGTCGACGATGGCACAAAAGTCTTCACCATTGTCGCCACACCCGGCGGCAGCGACACCCGCTCCGGCGGCACGCCCGATCCGCACCGCGTGCTTCTGCACAACGGCCGCCCGCACTCGGACGAGTTCAAGCTCGACCGCAACGGCTTCCGTTTTGTGCGCCACGACACCAAGATGGCCGACTTCTACGACGAGGCCGAGATCAAGCGCGTCTACTATCCGGAGATGGAAGCGCTGGTCAAAGCCGAAAGCGGCGCCCAGCGCGTCGTCGTGTTCGACCACACGCTGCGCACCGCCGACAAGGAGATGCGCGAAGCCAGGCAAATTCGCGAAGTCGTCAGCCGCGTGCACAACGACTATACCGAATGGTCGGCGCCGCAGCGCGTGCGCGATATTCTTCCCGATGAGGCTGAGGAACTATTAAAGCGCCGCTTCGCCATCATCCAGGTGTGGCGGCCGATCCGCCTTCCGGTCGAGACGTTTCCGCTGGCCATGGCGGATGCGCAGACGCTGTCGCCAAGCGACATGATCGTTTCGGAGCGGCGCGCGCCCGGCCGTATCGGCCAGACCTACGCGATCAGGTTCAATCCGGCGCACAAATGGTATTGGTTCCCGCGCATGCGGCGCGAAGAGGCCTACGTCTTCAAGGTGTTCGATTCCGAGAAGGACGGCCGTGCCCGCTGGACCGCGCATACGGCCTTCGCCGATCCGACCTCGCCGCCCAACGCGCACCCGCGCGAGAGCATCGAGATCAGGACCATCGCATTTTTCTAAAGCCGGGATCCCGCCCACTCCGAAAAGCAAAACGCTCGTCCCTGCTTTCGCAAGAACGAGCGTTTTCTTTGAAAGTTCTCGCGACTAGCGCTTCGAGAACTGGAAGCTGCGGCGCGCTTTGGCGCGGCCGTATTTCTTGCGCTCGACGACGCGGCTGTCGCGGGTGAGGAAGCCGCCGCGCTTGAGGATGCCGCGCAGTTCCGGCTCATAGCGCATCAGCGCCTTGGACAGGCCGTGGCGCACCGCGCCGGCCTGGCCCGACAGGCCGCCGCCCGACACCGTGCACACGACGTCATATTGACCCTGGCGGTTCGACAGCGTCAGCGGCTGCTGGATCAGCATGCGCAGCACCGGCCGGGCAAAATAGACTTCGACCGTGCGATCATTGACGGTGATCTTGCCGGCGCCGGGCTTGACCCATACGCGGGCAACCGCGTCCTTGCGCTTGCCGGTGGCATAGGCGCGGCCCTGCTTGTCGAGCTTCTGGACGTATTTGGGCGCCTCGGCCGGCACCGCCGCGGTCTTCAGCGAGGACAAATCCTCAAGCGTCTGCATGGTCTCGGCCATTAGGCGACCCTCTTATTCTTGCGGTTCATGGCGCCGATATCGATCTTCTCCGGCTGCTGCGCCTCGTGCGGATGCTTGTCGGTCGGATAGACGCGCAGATTCGAGAATAGCTGGCGTCCGAGCGGCCCTTCCGGCAGCATGCGCTCGATGGCCTTCTCGACGATCCGCTCGGGAAAGCGGCCGCTCAGGATCGCCTTGGCGCTGCGCTCCTTGATGCCGCCGATGTAGCCGGTGTGCTTGTAGTACATCTTCTGCTGCACCTTGCGTCCGGTCAGCACGACTTTGGCCGCATTGATGACGATGACATTGTCGCCGCAATCGACATGGGGCGTGAATGTCGGCTTGTGTTTGCCGCGCAGCCGCAGAGCGACGAGCGAGGCGAGCCGGCCGACGACGAGACCGTCCGCGTCGATCAGCACCCACTTCTTCTCTACTTCGGCGGGCTTGGCTGAAAAGGTTTTCATATCCGCATCCGTCCAACAAAAACGCGCCGCTTCGCGGCGCCGTGGCGCAGGCTTGTAGCGGGCACCCGCATCGCGGTCAATCGTCACGACGCATAATTTCGGATATTTCTCAATCAGTTGGGCTATAGGTATAAAAATACCGTTAGGGTCACTCGGAAGGCCGCTCGTCCGGGATCGAATAGGTCGAGGTGACATGGGCGACGAGATCGTTATCGCTGTCGGAGCGCAATTCGACCTCGCCGACCGCTAGCCGCTTGCCAAGCTTGAACAATCTCGCCTCGGCGATGAGGTCGCGGGCACCCGGTCGCTTGAGGAAATTGATGCTCAAATTGGTCGTGACGGCGAGTGGAACCCAGCCGATCGCGGAGAGCACCGCCAGATACATGGTGAAATCGGCGAGCGCCATCATAACCGGCCCGGACACGGTTCCACCCGGCCGCAGCGACCGTTCGTGATGGCGGCGGCGCACCCGGCAGCCGCCGAACCAGATATCCTCGATCGCGTAGTCGCCGACCGCATGCGACGCTTCCGGGAATTCGGTCGTCAGAAGCGCGATAAGCTTCTCGCGTGTCAGTTTCGGCGCGGCGGTCCTGTCGGCCAATGCCCGCTCCATGCCACCTCCCCCGTCCGGCCGCGGTTTTCCCCGCGGCACGATAGTCGGATACAATGGATCAGCGGAGCCGCAAAGCCGGCGAAATAAAGCCCGAGATAAAATCAACGAGACCGATATGAACGCTCAAGCCGCCGCCGCCAAAACAGCCGACGTCTCTGCGCCAATGGTGCTTCGCGAGGACAAAGGCAGCATCGCGATCCTGACGCTGAACCGGCCGGCGGCGCGCAACAGTCTCTCGGAGGCAATGCTGCAAGCGCTCGGCGAGGCGCTGACAGCGGTCGGGCGAGAGCGCGGCGTGCGCGCCGTCATCCTTGCGGCAAACGGCCCCGCTTTTTGTGCCGGCCATGATCTCAAGGAGATCAACGGGCATCGCAAAGATGCCGACCGCGGCCGTGCCTATTTCGAGCGCATCATGGCGCTGTGCAGCCAAGCCATGTTGCAGATCGTGGCATTGCCGCAACCGGTAATCGCCGCGGTTCATGCGACCGCGACGGCGGCGGGCTGTCAGATCGTGGCGAGCTGCGACCTAGCCATTGCCTCGCAAGCCGCGAAATTCGCCACCCCAGGCGTCAATATCGGCCTGTTCTGCTCGACGCCCATGGTCGCGCTGTCGCGCAACGTGTCGCGCAAACACGCGATGGAAATGCTGTTGACCGGCGAACTGATCGCAGCGGAAGACGCGGCGCGGATCGGCCTCGTCAATCACGTCGTCGCGCCGGGCCGCGAGCACGCCGAAGCGCTGGCGCTCGCGGAGAAGATCGCGGCGAAATCGACGCTGACCGTCAAGACCGGCAAGGAAGCCTTCTATCGCCAGGCCGAAATGCCGCTCGCGGAAGCTTACAAATATGCCTCCGAAGTCATGGTCAAAAATATGCTGGCGCGAGACGCCGAGGAAGGGATCGGCGCGTTCATCGACAAGCGGCAGCCGAAGTGGGAAGACCGGTAGCCGGTAGCCGGGACCGTCTGCCTTATTTGTCCTGGCGCGCCCGGCCGATTAAGGTGCCTCCTCGGGGCACATGATGGACCACGATTCCTATTCCGACAGCTATATCCGCGGCATCCTCAACACCGTGAAGACCATTGCCGTGGTCGGAGCATCGGAAAAGGAAAACCGGCCGAGCTATTTCGCCTTCAAGTATCTGCTCGAGCGCGGCTATACGATGATCCCGGTCAATCCCGGACATGACGGCCACACCATGCTCGGCCAGCGCATCTATGCGCGGCTTTCCGACATCCCCGTGCCTGTGGATATGGTCGATATCTTTCGCGCGTCGCAATATGCGCTTCCCATCATTCAGGAAGCGTTGACAATGACGCCGCGGCCGCACGTCATCTGGATGCAGCTCTCCGTGCGCAATGACGAGGCCGCGGCGCTTGCCGAAGTCAACGGCATGAAGGTGGTGATGAACCGCTGCCCGAAGATCGAATATGGCCGGCTGTCATCGGAGATCGCCTGGATGGGCGTGAATACGCGCACGCTGAGCTCAAGGCGCGCTCCGATCGGCGGTATCCAGCGCATGTCGCTCCATCGCACCAGCGCGCCGGGCGGCGCCACCGGCGCCGCCGATCGCGTGCAGCGCGGGGAAAGTGACCACTGAAGTGACCCGCCCAACAGATCACACACAGCATAATCCCTTGCTGGGGATTGGAAGGAGCCGATGAAGCTTGCTCGTGGCGCTGCCCTCGCCGTCTTCTGCCTTACGCTCCAACTCTCGATCATGCCAACCCGCGCTCAAGACGATCATCAGGACGACCATTACGCGTGCATGGGCGACGCGATGACGGTCTGTGGCCGGTTTATTCCCGACCGCGAGCGCGTCGCGCGTTGCCTCATGGCCAACAGAAACCGTGTTTCGCCGGCGTGCCGCGTGGCGCTCAAGCACTTCAAGTGAATTCGCCGGCGGCGCGAGCATAAGTTTCCGCCGGCGCCGCCCCGGACAACACGGACCTGCGCTGTTTTTGCCGATTAACGCAAGGTCTTTGCGCGCCTTGACGGCTTCGGCCGTAAACCGGCATGGTCCGCTTTTCTCCAAGAACCATCGAAGCGCAGAACGGACGGGCTCAAGAGGAAACTGCCATGAGCGAACGCATTCCGGGATTTTCCACGCTGGCCATTCATGCCGGCGCGCAGCCTGATCCGACGACCGGCGCGCGCGCGACGCCGATTTATCAGACGACATCCTATGTCTTTGAAAGCGTCGATCACGCCGCTTCGCTGTTCGGCCTGCAGACCTTCGGCAATATCTATACCCGCATCGGCAATCCGACGACGGCCGTGCTCGAGGAGCGTGTCGCCGCGCTCGAAGGCGGCACCGCAGGACTCGCCGTCGCTTCGGGCCACGCCGCGCAGGTCTTGACGTTTCACTGCCTGATGCAGCCCGGCGACGAATTCGTCGCGTCAAAAAAACTCTATGGCGGCTCGATCAATCAGTTCAATCACGCCTTCAAGAATTTTGGCTGGAACGTGGTCTGGGCCGATCCCGACGACATTGCCTCGTTCGAGCGCGCGATCAGCCCGAAGACCAAGGCGATTTTCACCGAGTCGATCGCCAATCCGGGCGGCGTCGTCACCGACATGGAAGCGGTGGCGCAAGTCGCCAAGCGCGCGGGCGTGCCTTATATCGTCGACAACACGCTCGCCACACCCTATCTCTGCAAGCCGATCGAACACGGCGCCGATATCGTCGTGCATTCGCTGACCAAATTTCTGGGCGGCCACGGCAATTCGATCGGCGGCCTGATCGTCGACGGCGGCACCTTCAATTGGTCGCGCGAGCGCCGCTATCCGATGCTGTGCGAGCCGCGGCCGGAATATCACGGCATCGTGCTGCACGAGACGTTCGGCAATTTCGCCTTCGCGATCGCCTGCCGCGTGCTGGCGCTGCGCGATATCGGGGCCGCCCTGTCGCCGTTCAATTCATTTCTCTTCCTCAACGGCGTCGAGACGCTGCCGCTGCGCATGCAAAAGCATTGCGACAATGCGCTTGCGGTCGCGGAATGGATTGCGGCGCATCCGAGCGTGGCCTGGGTCAGCTATCCGGGCCTCGCCGGCGACCGCTACCACAACCTCGCCAAGAAATATTGTCCGAACGGCGCCGGCGCCGTCTTCACCTTCGGACTCAAGGGCGGCTACGACGCCGGCGTAAAGCTCGTCTCCAGCGTGCAGCTGTTCTCGCATCTCGCCAATATCGGCGACACACGCTCGCTGATCATCCATCCCGCCTCGACCACGCACCGCCAGCTCAGCGACCTGCAGAAAGTGCAGGCCGGCGCCGGGCCCGATGTCGTGCGTTTATCGATCGGTATCGAGGACAAGGACGACATCATCGCCGACCTGGACCAGGCCCTGGCGCAATAAGCCGTCCGATCAGCCGCTGCGGACCTGCCCGGCGAAATCCGGCGCTATGGATCGCGGAGATTTTGCTTCGTTCCGCATCGGAATGACCGACGCCGCATGTACTGCGGCGATTGTGAGCACGATCATCGCCATGGCCTGATGGGTGAGCGCCAGATCGAGCGGGGCGACCATCAACAGCGTCCAGATGCCGAGCCCCGCCTGCAGCGTCACGGCCGCGGCCAGCAGGACCGCGCCTGCCGCCGCGGGACCGCGTTTGAGGCCGCGCACCGCGCCGAACGCATGCAGCAGGGCGACGATCCAGATCACATAAGCCAGCATGCGATGGTCGAATTGCGCAGTGAGCGTGTTCTCGAAGAAGTTCCGCCACAGCGGCGTGTTGAAGAAGAGCCGCGCCGGATCGGGGATCAGCGCGCCGTCGATCAGCGGCCAAGTGTTGTAGATGCGCCCGGCGCGGAGTCCGGCGACGATTGCGCCGAGATAGATCTGTGCCAGCACAAGGACAAGAAGCGCCGCGGCACCGAAGCGGATGCGCGCCGGCGCGAATGCGGGCGGCCGCTGGGCGAAGCGCCGCGCGGTCCACAGCAGCGCGACATAGATCAGGCAGGCGAGCAGGAGATGCGTCGCGAGGCGGTACTGCGAGACTTCGATACGATCGGCGAGACCCGAGGCGACCATCCACCAGCCGACCGCGCCTTGCAATGCGCCGAGGCCGAAAATCAGCGCCAACCGGCTGCGCAAACCGGGACCGATCCAGCCGCGCCACCAGAACCACAGGAACGGCAGCAGGAATACGATGCCGATGGTGCGGGCGATCAGGCGATGCGTCCATTCCCACCAATAGATGGACTTGAACGCGCCCAGGCTCATGCCGCTGTTGAGCTCGCGATATTGCGGAATGGCCTGATATTTCTCGAATTCGCTCTGCCATTGCGCGCCGCTCAGCGGCGGCAGAACGCCCATCACCGGCTTCCACTCGGTGATCGACAGGCCGGATTCGGTGAGCCGCGTGGCGCCACCGACCAAAACGATGGCGAGCACCATGGCGGCGACGGCGTAAAGCCATAGCCGGATCGCGCGCGCCTGCCGGTCCGAGATTGCCGCGGTCATAGCCGTCACTTGTCGAAAACCGCGCGGACCATATAGTGCGGGACCCAGTCCTCGCAACCGGGCCTTTCGTCATGCCGATCCGCCTGCGCAAACTTATCGGGACTTTGGCGCTGCTCGCGCTGGTGATGGTATGGTCGCTGCTGGCGATGGGTCTCGCCCAAGCTCCCGCCATTCACGACAACGCCATTCTCTCTGTGGCGTATTACGTGATCGCCGGCCTCGGCTGGGTGCTGCCGGCGATGCCGATCGTTTCCTGGATGGGCCGGCCGCAAGGCGGACGACATTGATCGACCCCCGGCGCGATGTCGCCGATCGTCCCGCGATAGCCGGTACCTGCCGCAATCTCGCTTTTAATCGGTCTTGTTTAATAGTCTTGCCGTCTGTCGAGAACGCTCTCGCTCAGCAAAGCGGAACCAAGGCGCATTTTTGCTTGGCGGGTCCGTGGATTGTGACGGCCCAGTGTGGGACAATCTCGCCGCTCGCATCGGCTGACGATGTCTTTTTTGACAGGAGAGAGCGATGTCGAACCATTTTACCGGACTAAGCCTCGGCCCGCCGCTCGGCGATCAAAGACTGGATCTCTGCGACCTCTACGCGTTCCAGTCGCCGACCGACAAGAATAGAACCGCGATCATCCTCAACGCCAATCCCAATGCAGACGCGCTTCATCCCGACGCGATCTATCGCGTCAACATCGACAACGACGGCGATTACCTGACCGACATCGCGTTCAGTTATGTGTTCTCAAAGCCGCAGAACGGCAAGCAGACCTTCAGCGTCTTCATGGCGAAAGGCGCGGACTCGCGCTCGCCCGAAGCGGTGGGAACGAAAATCGTCGCGGATGCCGACGTCTCCTTCGATGCCAAGCCGAATATCGTCAGGTCGGGCCCCTACACGTTTTTCGCCGGCAGCCGCAGCGACGCGTTCTTTTTCGACTTCGACGGGATCAAGAACCTGTTCGATATCAGGGGCAAACGGAACTTCACCGAACCTCATCTCGGCGGCAAGTCGCCATGGACCGGGGTAGACTCGAATACGGAAGCAAATGTGTTTTCAACCGTGGTCGAGCTGCCGACCAGCGAGATCGATCCCAGGCCCGAGATCCACGTCTGGGGACGCTGCAGCGTCAGACGTGACGGCAAGCTCCTTCACGTCGACCGCGCCGGCCATCCGAGCGTCTCGAGCTTTTTCAACACCGACGACACCAAGGAAGAGTACAACGCCAGCGAGCCGGTCAACGACCGTACGCGCTGGCTCGAGCAGTTCGTGCATTTGATGGGGCACACCGGCAATTACACGCGCGAGGAAGCGATTGCCGCCATCGATACCGAGCACACCCTGCCCGACGTGCTGAGCTTCGATCCAACAAAGCCGGCAAGATATCCCAACGGCCGCGTCTTCACCGACGACGTCATCAATTACCGCCTGGCCTTTCTCACCAAGAACGAGTGTCCGCCCACCGGCCTGAAGCCCCATACCGACGTGCTGACGGAGTTCCCTTATCTGGGCACGCCGCATGCGAAAAAATAGCTGATCGTCTTTCGGCGGCGCGACACTGGTTGCGCCGCTTGAAATTCGCATCAGCAGAATAGATTCATTGCACCAGCTTAGCGCGCAGACGAGTGAATTCGTCGTTGCTGATCGATCCCGCATTCTTCAATCGATCGAGCTTTTCGATTTCATCGGCGACGCTGAAACCAACCACTCGTCTCAGCTCATCCCGCGCCTGTTGAGCCGCTTGCGCATCACGCTCCGCTATACCTCTACCCTGCGCGATCAAATACACGAAGACTGTAATGTACGGAAATATTATTAGAGCTATCACCCAGACTGCTTTGGCCCAACCTGAGATATCATGGCGGCGGAACAGGTCGCGAAAGACGGTAATGAGCAGCCAGAACCAAATGACGAAAACGAATATCGTGACTGCATCCACCAGAAAATTGCGATAGGTAAACCCCTCTTGAAGAAAGAACATGACGACCTCCTGTTCCGCACGCCTTGGCAGTTATCAAGGAAAGGCCTCTTGTAGAGATTACCATGAAACAAGAGGCCGGTCTTCGCCGGTGCAATTGATGAGATTGAACCTAAAAGGCCGACGTCTTCTGGCGGCACTCGGCGGGCGTTGGATCGCGGCGGCTCGAATGTCCGCCAATGAGGCGATTCACGCCGCCTCGACACGGCGGAAGCCGTTCCACATCGCCGTGGCGCTGCCGGACAGCAGCACGCGTACATAGCGCATGCGCTGATAATCGCCATTGAGCGAAATGCGCGGCAAGGCCGTCAGATGCTGGCTGTGCTCGGCAAACAGCACGCCGGGCCGGGTCGTCACCGCGGTCTTGAAACCGAGCTCGGCCGCGACTTCGAATTCGCGCCGGCCCGCTGAGCCGGGGTCGCCGTAGGGATATGACAGGTGCTCCGGCCGCAGCGACAACGCCGCCTCGATCACCGAGCGGCTCAAATCCATTTCCGAGCGCACCGCATCCTTGGTCAATTTCGCCAGCGCCGGATGATTGACGGTATGCGCGCCGATGGTGACCAGCGGATCGGCGGCAAGCTGCGCGAGCTCGTTCCAGGTCATGCACAATTCATCGCAGAACGCGGCGATGTCGACATGATAGAATGCGGCGAGGTTGCGAACGACGCTGCGCAACTCGGCTTCGGTCGGTCGTGCGCGCAGCCACCAATAGATCTCGTCATAGAGCGCGCGCTTTTCCGCAATGCTGGCGCAATCGAATTTGCGGTCGCGGCCGTCGATGACCAGGCCGACGCGGTCGTTGCGGCCGATGACGGCTTCGAGCACCAGCCACCACAATTCGCCGAGCCGGTCGGGAAAGCTCGTCGGCACGTAGACCGCAAACGGCACGCCGGCTTCTTTCAAGATCGGATAGGCCCATTGCAGCGTATCGCGATAGCCGTCGTCGAAGGTGAAACAGACAAAGCGGCGCGAGAAGTCGCCGACGGTCATGCGGCGATGCAATTCGTCGAGGCTGACGAGATCGACGCCCGAACGGCGTAAATCGCGCACCACCCGCGTGAGAAAAGTCGGCGTCACTTCAAGAAGATGATTGGGCTGAAATCTGCCGGGGCGCGGCGGGCGCACATGATGCAAGGTCAAGATTGCGCCGACGCCGCCGAGGAAAGGCTGCAGCGCCAGATGCGCACCGCTGAAATAGAGCGACTCCAGGCCGCTGCGAATGATGGTTTGCTTCAGACCGGACACTTTACATGGCCTCGCCGTGTTATTCTTTCGTCATCGCAAACGCGGCGTCAACGCGCCGCATGCCCGCCAACCCGGTACGGCCGGCGTGGCGCTGAGGTTACGCCGCCGCCGCGGTGTCCGCTGCGCCGATGCTCGTTCCTGTAAGCGCGGTCACGTCGACAATTCCGGCGTCGAGCAGCCGCAGGCGCGCCGCCGCCGCGCTTGCGGCGGTCTCGGCGATCAGCACGGCGTGCGGGGCGACCTCGGCAATGCGATCGAGACCCGCGCCCGCGGCGGCACCGGCATCGATGATGACGTGATCGTAGCTGTGCGCCAAGGCGTCGAAGCCGATTGTGACGCTGCGGCTTGCGAGAATCTGCAGGCGATCGTTCGACGCGTGACCCGGCGCAATCAGGTGCAACGGCGACAGACGGTCCTTGGTGATGATGTCGCGAAACGATGCAAGCCCGTGCGCGAGCTCGGCCAGACCTTCGGCCGACGGCTCGTTGGAGATCGCCCGGATCGCGGTCTCGCCCGATGCCAGGCCGACCAGGATCACACGCGACTCCTCGGCCATGGCCCGCGCCAATTTGACCACGGTCTGGCTGACATTGACGCCCGGCTCGGCGGCGAAGACGGCCATGCGCCGGACGCCCGTGCGCTGCAGCTCGTCGGCGGCGTCGGCCACGTCATTGAGCGGAATTTCGGTGGAATTGCGCGCGCCGGTCACCGCGTCCAAGCGCGCCGGCGGCACCGCCTCGTCCGGGATCGGGGACAGATCCCGGCGCAACGGCACGAAGCCGCCGGGCGCCGACAGCACTTCTCTGGTGACCACGAGACCCGAGCTCATCACCAGCATGGCAAAAGTCGCGATCAGGATCGTCGGCAGCTTCTTCGGATAGGCCGGAATATTCGACACCGTAGCGCGCGATATGATGCGTGCGTCGGCCGGCGCCGAATTGAGCGTGTCGTGCGAGGTCGCTTCGCGATATTTGGCGAGATAGGATTCCAATAGATCGCGCTGCGATTTGGCATCGCGCTCGAGACCGCGCAGCCGGACATCCTGGTCGTTGGTGGATGCGGCCTGGGTCTTGGCCTGGTTAAGCGTCGCGGTCTGCTGCGCCACGCGCTCGCCGGCAAGCTTGGCGTCGTTTTCGAACGAGCGCGCGATGGTCTCGGCCTCGCTTCTGATCTGAGCCTCGAGATCGGCGATCTGCGCCTTCAATTCCTTGATGCGCGGATGGTTGTCGAGCAGCGTCGACGACTGCTCGGCCAGCTGCGCGCGCAGGGTGATGCGCTGCTCGGTGAGGCGGCGGATCAATTCCGAATTCAGCACGTCGGAGGACTCGATCGGCTTGCCGGATTTGAGCATGTCGCGGATCAGCTTGGCCTTGGCCTCGGCGTCGGCCTGCAGCGCGCGCGAAGCGGCAAGCTGCGCATTGATGTCGCCGAGCTGCTGCTGCGACAGCGTCGTGTTGTTGATGCCGACCAAGAGATTGGATTTGGCACGGAAGTCTTCAACCTTGGCTTCGGCCTCCTCGACCTTCTGCCGCATGGTCTCGATCTGGCCGGCGAGCCATTGGCTGGCGCTCCTGGCCTGGTCCTCCTGAGCCTCGCGCTGGCGCACCAGGTAGGCGTCGGCGATGGCGTTGGCGACCTTCGCCGCGAGCTCGGGATCCGAGGAGAGAAAATCGATATTGATGATGCGCGACTTTTCCAGCGGCGACACGCTGAGCCGGTCATAATAGGAGTTCAGCACGCGCTCTTCATGCGTCATGCTCAACGGATCTTTGGTGAGGCCGAGCAAGCCGAGCAGCGATCGCAGCGGCGACACGCCGTTCAATGTCGGATCGAATTCCGGCAGGGCGCCGAGGTTGAGTTTTTTGATCACTTCGATCGCAAGATCGCGCGACAAAATGATTTGCGCCTGGCTCGTCACCGCTTCCGCGTCGATCGTCGGATCGTTGATCGTCCTGTCGGCGTCGGGGCGCAAATAGACATTGCCCCGGCCCTCGATGAAGATCCGGGTTTCGGAAGAATATTTCGGTGTGACCAGCTGGACCGCGGCATAGGCGCCAAGCGCCGCCAACAGGGTTGGAATGATAATGAGCCGCCGCTTGCGCCACAGCGCCGCGCCCAGTGCCGGAAGATCGAGGTCGGTCTCGGAATTGCCGGCCGGCAGATGCTGGTCCGACTGATTGGCGTTGTCAGCCGCGCTTTTCGCCGACGATGGCGCAACGCTCATCGACGCACTCCTACCGACAAATCTGCCCAGCAATGGGATACGCATGGCTCAATTACACTCTATTAAGGTTGCTATCCGGTTAAGCTCCTGCCGTGACGGCGTGTGAGGATTTATTAACCTCCGCGGGTCCTACATCCGCTTTAAGTTTTTGCTGCCAAATTTACCGATCGCGCGATCCAGCAATGGCGGTTGCGATGGGCGATCTTCGTCCCTTGAAT
The DNA here is from genome assembly GCA_035509535.1 of Xanthobacteraceae bacterium. Classification (GTDB taxonomy): domain Bacteria; phylum Pseudomonadota; class Alphaproteobacteria; order Rhizobiales; family Xanthobacteraceae; genus BOG-931. The sequence goes on from DATJLN010000064.1 coordinate 35,221, forward strand.
TCGAAATTCGGCCTGGAGACGTTCGCGCCGGCTGCCGCGGCGGCGCATGCTCCCGCCTCGCCGGCGCAGCACGCCGCCTATGCGCCGACCAGCCTGAAGATCCTGCATCTGTTGCGCGCGCCGCTTGGCGGCCTGTTCCGCCACGTCGTGGACGTCACGCGCGGCCAGGTCGAACGCGGTCACCGCGTCGGGCTCATCGTCGACTCAACGACCGGGGGCGCCAATGCCGAAGCCACGCTCGCCGCGCTCGCGCCGCGGCTCGCGCTCGGCATTTTACGAGTGCCGATTACGCGCGAGATCAATCCGCGCGATTTCGGCGCGCTGTGGACCATATCGCGGCGGATCACGACGCTTAAGCCCGACGTGCTGCACGGGCACGGCGCCAAAGGCGCGGCGCTGGCGCGGCTTACGCCGGCCGCACCCGATGCGATCCGCGTCTATACGCCGCACGGCGGCTCACTGGTCTATTCGCCGGGCACCGTCAAAGGCGGCTTCTACCGTTCGCTGGAGCGCATCCTCAACGGCCGCACCGATCTGTTCTTGTTTGAAAGCACCTATATCGCCGACCTCTTCCGCAGCGTGATCGCCAAGCCGCGCGGGCTGGTGCGCGTGGTACGCAACGGCATCGCTGAATCCGAATTCGAACCGGTTACGCCGCGGCCCGACGCCACCGACATCGTCTGCGTCGGCGAGTTGCGGCCGGTCAAGGCGATCGACGTTCTGATCGAAGCGATCGCGATCATGGCGCGGTCGGGGCGCAAGGTCACGGCGACCATTGCCGGCGAAGGCCCGGATTCGCAGAAGCTTCACGACCAGGCCAAGCGTCACGGTATCGACGGCCAGATCCGCTTCATCGGCCACTGCCCGGCGCGAAAGGCCTTCGCCATGGGCCGCATGCTGGTGATGCCGTCACGCGCGGAGTCGCTGCCTTATGTCGCGCTCGAGGCGGCGGCGGCCGGCATGCCGATCATCGCCACCGATGTGGGCGGCGTGCACGAAATATTCGGACCGCATTCCGGGCACCTGATTCCCGCCGACGATGTCGGCGCGCTTATCGCCGAGGTCACGGAGGCGCTGACCAAGCCGGAAGACATCCGGCAACTTGCGGAAAGCCTGCGCATCCGCGTGCGCAGCGAGTTCTCCTTGAGCACCATGGTCGAGTGCAATCTGGCCGCCTATCGCGAGGCCATTGCCTCCCGCGACGCGGCATTGTCGGCATAACCAAATTTTGAAGAACGTTCACTATGCTTCAGCACCCTTTGCGGCGTTGATATGGGCGCAGCTCCGCGGCTGAACGTGAGCATCCGTTAACCATGACGAGCCCCCACACCACGACGCTGTTCGACTCCACCACTGTTTCTGCGGCCGTCAAAGCCATGTCCGGCAACCTGCCCGGCGCCAAGGCGCCGCGCGTGCTGTCGGCGGCGGCGCAGGAGGTCGCCGCCGAGGACTTCAAGCAGGCCTATTCGCCGATCGTCGTCGCCGGCGCCGTGCGCGGGATCGAAGCGGTCATCGTCGCAACCGTCGGGTTCCTTTTGTATCTCTGTTACGTGGTGCCGACCGAGGGCTTCAGCCGTTACTATTTCGGCGCTATCGCCGGCATTTCGGTGGCGGCGCTGCTCGTCTTCCAGGCCGCGGACATCTATCAAATTCAGGCGTTTCGCGGCCACGAGAAGCAATATATGCGGCTCGCGTCGGCATGGTCGGTGGTGTTTCTGCTCGCCATCACCGTATCGTTCTTCGCCAAACTCGGCGATCAGTTCTCCCGCGTCTGGCTCGGCAGCTACTACGTTGTCGGTTTGATCGCCCTGCTTTGCTTCCGCCGTGCGCTGTTTCTCGTGGTGCGGCGCTGGACCCGTCAGGGCCGGCTCGACCGCCGTACCGTCGTGGTCGGCGCGGGGTCGAGCGGCGAAGCGCTGATCTCCGCAATGTCCGGCCAGCGTGATTCCGACGTCCACATCATCGGCGTGTTCGATGACCGCGGCGACGACCGCTCCTCGCCGGTCTGCGAGGGCGTGCCAAAGCTCGGAACGGTCGATGATCTCGTCGAATTCGCGCGGGCGACCCGCGTCGATCTCGTGATCTTCTCGCTGCCGATCTCGGCGGAAAGCCGCATCCTGCAGATGCTGAAAAAGCTCTGGGTGCTGCCGGTCGACATCCGGCTCTCCGCGCACACCAACAAGCTGCGTTTCCGTCCCCGCTCCTATTCCTATATCGGCAATCTGCCCGTCCTCGACATTTTCGACCGCCCGATCGCCGATTGGGACGTGGTAATGAAATGGCTGTTCGACAAAGTCGTCGGCACGCTGGCGCTGATCGCGCTGTCGCCGGTCATGCTCGCAGTCGCAGTCGCCATCAAGCTCGACAGCAAGGGTCCCGTCCTGTTCAAGCAACGCCGCTACGGCTTCAACAACGAAGTCGTCGATGTCTACAAATTCCGTTCGATGTACGCCGAGCATGCCGATCCGGCAGCAAAGAAACTCGTCACCAGGAATGATCCGCGCGTCACCCGCGTCGGGCGCTTCATCCGCCGCACAAGCCTCGACGAGCTGCCACAGCTCTTCAATGTCGTCTTCACCGGCAACCTGTCGCTGGTCGGTCCGCGCCCGCATGCGGTGCACGCCAGGGCTCAGGAACATCTTTATGACGAAGCGGTCGACGGCTATTTCGCCCGCCACCGCGTCAAGCCCGGCATGACCGGCTGGGCGCAGATCAACGGCTGGCGCGGCGAGACCGACAGCACGGAAAAGATCCAGCGTCGTGTCGAGCACGACCTGTACTATATCGAGAACTGGTCGATCCTGTTCGACATCTATATTCTGGCGCGCACGCCGCTGGCGCTGTTCAAGAGCGAAGGCGCTTACTGATGTCTTGCAGGATTAAGGCGTGTCAGCGAAGCGCATAGCCCAGTAGAACTGCCCCGCTGCCTTTGTTCTCACAGTCTCCGCGATTTGAGACGAACGCCTCGCCGGCCGTCGAGACGCAATCGAACAAGGCGATCGTGCCCGGTTCGGCATCGCGAAATGCGTAGCCGGCCGGCCGGCGCCGCTCGCTGCCTTCGGCCGCGCAGTGACCCGTGTCCGCCAAAAAGCCGATGCCGCTCAAATCGGAATAGCATTCGTCGAGCTTGACCGACGCGCCGCGCTGCGGTGCCGCTGTCATCAGATAGCCGATGGTTTTGTCATAGGTGTATGAATGCCCATCCGCTATCGCTGGCCCCGTGGTCGTCCAGGTGCCGCCGTCGGCATCGATCCAGCGCGACAGCGCAGTGCGCACTTGCGGAGATTGCGGCCGCGCCGACGCGCTGATCCTGCCTTCCTGCAGGACCAAATAGCGCTGGCTGAAGCCTTCATTTGGCGGCACGTACATATAAGCCAAGAAGAAATGGTCGGCGATGTCGTTGAAGCCGCGATTGGCGGCGATCATGCTCGGATAAGCATAAAGCTCGGTCGGCGCGGGACGCTGCCAATTGTATTCGTCGTAGAGAATGACCGGGTCGGCGACGGCGCCAAAATGCACTTTGTCTTCGGACAAGGACAGCTGCAGCGACGAGTGCATCGCGCCCAGCACCAATACGACATCGGGCCCGCTCCAATAGGCCGCGCTCATGCCGACGGATCCGCTCAAGCCGGCGCCGGTGCCGCCGACACCCGGCGCGTTCCAGCCGGATTCCGTCCATTTGAACCACTTGCCGGGCGCCGGATTTTCGATCGGCGCGCGTGCCACCACGTTCTTGCCGTCGCGCCGCCGCAGACAATAGGCGTACCAGTAGCCGTTGTGACCGTCGATGCCGGTGCAGTCGCCCTCGCCTTCGGAATGCGGCGCATTCGGCTGATCGGTCGTAATGATCGTTCCAAGCACGTTCCAGGTCAGACCGTAATCGGTGGACTTGGCGATCGACATCGTCTTGTAGCTGCCATGCGGGTCGCCGCAGCGGGTTTCGTTGTGAATCAATCCGTAGAAGCTGCCGAGCCCGTTGAGGATCGAGGTGATCCAGCGCCCGCAATCGGCGCCGCTATTCGGCGGTCCCGGCGCGAGAACCGTTCGCCCCGGCCCCTGCAACGCGGCAATCGGATTTGCGCCATCCATCGCCAAGGTCGTGCCGCCGGACGAAAAGCCGCGAAAGCTTCCGTCGGGAAGCCTGATCACGCTCACCGGCGCATCCGGCTCGTGTCGCGACGGCCCGCGCACCACGATCGGGCGTTCGAGCCGAAGCGCAACGCATTCAAGACACGGCGGCACGCCGCCCGCTGCGTCAGCCTCGCGCGCGAGGCCTGCATTCGCACCGCCGCCGATCGCCAGCGCCACGAGAAGACTTCGCCAATCAAGCTTGAGAATCTCAGGCCCCGTACTCATTTGTGCGACGTGCTAGCGCGCCGAGGCCGCGCAGGCAATTTTTGCTGAATGTTTACGATGTTGGCAGAGGTTAAAAGGAAACTTCCGCGCATCCGTGACCTCATTCCGCTAAGGCCGCATTAACCATCCGCGCCGGCATGAGCCCCGCGTCCATCGGAGAACGATTGTTGAGCGCGATCGATCACGCGGAAACACCGACGGCGCTGGCGGGCAGCCTGGCTTTCACGCCGCCTGCTTTCACCCCGGCGAACGCGCTCGCCGACCGTTTCCTGCACGTCACGCTCTACGTCACGGTAGTGTCGAGTTTCTTCGTCTTCATTGAGCCCGCGCCCTACGAATATCTGGCCTTTGTGCTCGGCTTCGCCTGCGTACTGGCGCGCGTCACCATGTGCCGCGTCATACTTCCACTCCTCGTCTTGCTGCTCTTTCGCGATCTGGGCGGCGCGATCGGCCTGGCGAAAATCGCCTTGTCCGGCTGGATGCGGGTGACGGGCGAGCCTGACGCCACCGTCATCACCGTCGAGTATCAGGATTCGATTCGCTTCCTTGCCGTCTCGTTCTATCTCGGTCTCACGGCGGTTCTGTTCGCCTGCATCCTTTCACAAGACACGGTGCGGCGCATGGCGACCTTGAAAGCGGCCTATATTACCGCGGCGGTCATCGCCTGCGCGCTCGGCACGATCGCATATTTTCAGCTCATCCCGGGCTTTGACATTTTCATGCTCGACACCAGCCGCGCTACCGGCGGCTTCAAGACGCCCAATGATTTCGGCGGTTTTCTGATCGCGCCCCTGATGTGGCTGTTCGAAGGCTTCATTGTCGGCAAGATCAAGGCCCGCAATGTCGTCGCGACCGCGATCATTTTGACCGGCCTGCTGCTCTCGTTCTCGCGCGGCGCGTGGGGCAGCACCGTGCTCGCCGCCGCGCTGATCATCTATCTGCTTTTCGTCACCCAGCACGATGCCAGGATTCGCCGTCGCATCGTTTTCTTTGTTGCAATCGGCGCCGTCGTCCTTGTCGCACTGCTGGTGGTGCTGAGCTCCATCGGCACCGTGGGCCAGATGATTGCGGAACGCTCGCAGCTGCAGGATTACGACGTCAATGCCGACAACAGATCGCGCTTTCAGCTCGAAATCGACAGCTTTCACGAGATGTTCAATCACCCGCTCGGCATGGGTCCTTGGGGCTTCGCGCACGCCACCAATTGGGTGTCGCACGACACATTTCTGGGCACGATGCTCAATCACGGCTGGATCGGCGGCACCGCCTATATGACGCTCATCGCGGTGACGCTTTGGATCGGCTTCTGCGCGCTCTGGCAGCGTGCGCCGTGGCAAAGCTTGCTGGTGGCGAGCTATTCGGCCTTCGTGGCCCTGGTGCTCGAAGGCGTGTGGGGCGACACCGACCACTGGCGGGCCTTTTACATCGTGCTCGGCGTCGTTTGGGGGCTGGTTGCGGCCACGCAGAAAGCCGTGTGGCGCGTCCGGAATTACCGCGCGGCACCAGTTGTTAAGCCCGGCGTGCTAGCAGTGCCACAGAATTCAGGTCCTCCATGATGAACGCGCAACACACAAGCCGGCCGAAACTGATCGTGTTTCTCGGCACGGCGCACGACAATGGCGGCACGTCGATCCTCGCGAGCAATCTCGCCGCGGCGATGCGCAAGCAGGGACATCGCGTCGAAGAGTGGTATCTGTTCAGCTCGGACGGCGATTTGCCGCCGGGCGCACGGGTCTTTTATCACACCAAGCGCACACCCTTTGCGCTCCTCACCGTGTTCTGGCGCGTAGTGACCGCACTGCGGCGCGAGAAAGTGGATGTCCTGCTCGGGCTGCAGCCGCTGTCGAATTTGCTTGTCGGTTTGGCGGGATGGATCGCCGGCGTCCGCAATCGCGTCTCGGCCTATCATGGCCCATTCTGGTCGGCGAACCAGACGCTGATGAATCTCGACGCGCTGGTCGCTTCGCTCGGCGTCTATACGCGGATGATCGCATGCAGCAACAGCGTCGCCGATAGCTTTCGGGCGCGCAGCAAAGCCTACGATCCGCTGGCCGTGGTCGTGAACGGCCAGAATGCGCCGCGGCTGTTTCCCCGCGCGCAGGCGCGCGCCGAGCTCGGTCTGCCCGCCGACGGCTTCATTCTTGGCCAGATCGGCCGGCTCAGCCATCAGAAGAACCAGGGCTTCAGCCTCGACCTGATGACGGACCTCAAGCACGAATTGCCGCAGGCACAGCTTGTTCTGCTCGGCATCGGACCTGACGAAAGCGCGGTCCGCGCGCAAATCGCCGCCGCCGGCATCGCCGATCGCGTCCGCATCATTCCTGCGGTTCCCCATGATCGCATTGGGCTGTTCTATTCCGCCGTCGATCTCGTGCTGTTTCCCTCGCGCTATGAGGGACTGAGCCTTGCCGCCATCGAGGCGGTACATGCCGGCGTGCCGCTGCTTTGCACCGACATCCCCTCGTTCCAGGAGCTGTTCGCGCCGTCGCCCTATCTGACGAAGACGCTGCTGCTGCCGTTGGCCGAACCGGCGGCGTGGCGCGCACGCATTTGCGAACTGCTGACGAACGGCGCGGTGCGGGCGCGGGTGGGCACAGAGCTTGCGCAGCTTTCGCCGAGCTATGGTTTCGACACCATGGCCAAGCAGTATTTACAGTTGATCGATCCCAACAAGGCGCCTGCGGATGCGCCCTTGCGCGGCGCCGTCCACAGCGGGGTTTAAATCCGCCTTCTCGGGGAACTCCGGCGCAAATCAGCTCAAATCACGGGCTTTCGGGTTTACCGTTTGGTTAGCCCGATCCCCCTATAGTTCCGCGCCTTTTCCTTCATTGGCGACAGGACATCGAGCGATGCTCGCGCCGGCCCAACCCATCTCCCGGCCAATGTCCCGCTCCGCGCCGGGCGCAACGGAAGCGGCGGTTCCGGAGCGCGCCGAAACCGGCCACAAGCCGCCGCGGCGGCATCCCTTGCGCCGGCTGTGGCAACGTCTGCCGCAGCACACGCGCTCGCAGATCATCAACCGCGTCGGCCGGATTGTCGCCCCCGTTCCCGACCGCGCGGCGCGCGGCGGCATGCCGATCGCGATCGCCGGCCTGTTCTCGACCATGAGCGGCATCGGCGAAGGCGCGCGGCTTGCTTACGATGCGCTTGACGCCGCGGGCATGCAGCCGGCCGCCTTCGACATCAGTGCCACCTTCGGCCAGAAAGAGATCGAGGGCCCGGCGCGTCGTCCGATCGTTCCGGGAACCGGCGGCACGCTCGTCGTCCACCACAACGCGCCCTTTCTGCCGCATGCGCTGTGGGCGCTGGGGCGCGCCCGCGTGCGTGGCCGCCGCGTCATCGGCTATTGGGCCTGGGAATTCCCGCGCATTCCGGAATCCTGGTATCCGAGCCTTCGCTATCTGCACGAGGTCTGGGTGCCGAGCGGGCTCGCGCGCGCCGCCGTCGTCTCGGGCACCGACCTGCCGGTCCACATCGTGCCGCATCCGCTGCCGCCGCCGGTGGTGACGCCGAATATGCGCGCGCGTCTCGGTCTGCCCGAAGACGTGTTGATCGTGCTCACCGCCTTTCACATGGGCTCGGCCTTCACGCGCAAAAATCCGCTCGCGGCCATTGCCGCGTTCCGCCGCGCCTTCGGCGATGCACTCGATCGTCTGCTGCTGGTCAAGGTGATCGACCACGGCGCCTCCCCGATCGCGCACGAGGCGTTGCACCGCGCGATCGAGGGAGCCGCGAATATCCGGCTTCTGAACGTGATGCTGGCGCCGCCCGACATGTCTGGACTGATGGACGCAGTCGATATCGTGCTGTCGCTGCACCGCTCTGAAGGTTTCGGCCTCGTGCCGGCTGAAGCCATGCAACTCGGCAAGCCTGTCGTCGCTACCGGCTGGTCCGGCAATATGGACTTCATGAACGCGGGCAATTCGGCGCCGGTCGCCTATACGATGGTGCCGGTGCAGGACCCCTATGACGGCGCCTTCATCGCCGACGGCCAGCTCTGGGCCGAACCCGACGTCGACGACGCCGCCAATTGGCTGCGTCGTCTCGCTGCCGAGCCGGATCTGCGGCGACGCATGGGCGAGACGGCACGCCGCGAAATCGCGCGGCAGCTCTCGCCGCAGTCAGTGGCGCAGACGATCGCCAAGCTGCTCGAAGCCGGACAAGCCTGACGTGAGACAGCGGCGCCGGTGCGGCTCGCCCGAACGGATCGTTGCATGAGCGGGAAGCGTCTCATCTCCTATCGCTACACCTTGCTGCGTGTGACGACCGCTGCCGGCACTTTGGGCACCGGGATTTTGCAGACCTTCGTCTTCGCCCGCGTGCTGACGCCGGAACGGTTTTCGCTGTTCATCTTCTTCGCCGCGCTCGGCTACACGCTGTATCTGACCGACGCCGGCATGGTGAAAGTGCTGTTCGTCAATCTGCGCGGGCGATTTCTGCAGAGCAAGCCGTTCGGCGAAATCTCCGGCCAGGCCACCGCCATTGTCATTCTCTATTTCACGCTTGCGGTTCTGGCGTCGTTCGTCTGCTTTCTCGTCCTGGAGTCGCATTTCAAATATTCGCTCGGCGACGGCATCGACCTGACGCTGTTCTTTGCCTTCAACGCGATCAACCTGCCCTGGGTGGCATTGCGCTATTTCAGCATCGCCATCGACGAATATGTATTCTTTGAAACGCTCGAAGCCTCGCGCCGCTGCTTTAATGCGCTGGCTTTGGTCGTCTTGCTGTTCGGACTTCCGGTGATTGCCTTTCTTCTGGCAATCAATGCCGGCTGGTTCGTCGTCAGCTTCGCCGCGGCGGTGAAATTGCACAGCCGCAACGTCTTGGTCGGCCATGGCCGCGGCAGCCTGACGAATTTCATCGCCTTCCTGCGCGGCAATGCGCGGCAGCTCGTCAGCAGCGCCGTCTACGCCGCGAGCGAGACCTATATCTACAGTTTTCCCTATTTCCTGGTGCCGTGGGCCTTCGGCCTCGGCGCACCGACCATCATTCTCGACACGACCTTCAAGGTCTACCGCAGCGCCAATCAGTTCTACAGCGCCGCTTGCGACTCGCTCGTGCCGCGCCAGACCAGCGCGCTGGCCGAGCGCGACGGGCCGGCCATGGTGCGCGCCACATGGCTCGCGACGGCGCTCTGCGGCATACCGGCGGTCGGAGCTTCGATCGTCTTGCTGCTTGCCGGAAATAAGCTGTTTGCTCTGCTGCTCGGCCCGGCGGCAGTCATGCCGCCGCAGATGATGCCGGTCGTCATCATGCTCCTGTTCGGCAATCTGGCACAGATGGTATCGCACAGCGTGCTGGTGCATACTGGATTCTTCAAGGATGTCGCCCGCATTTCCTTTACGCTGGTTGCGGCTCTGTCCGGCGGCGCCGCGGCCGCGCTATGGGCGCATTCCGACATCGTTCAGTTTTTGAATATCTACACCGCGATCTATACCTGCGGTGCGATCGCGACCGTCGGGCTGATGATCCGCGGACCGATCCGGCTCGCACACGCAGCCGCCGGAGCATCCGCGCCGGCGTAGCTGATCCCGGCCTGCTTCCTTGCATGTCGCGCTCCTGCCCCAAAACCACGGTGCCGGTTCACGATTGGTTAGCTCCCGCCGTTTAAGATCGGGCTATCCATTTCTTGTCATTGTCGTGGCTTACCGGCCCTTGCGGAGCCAGACCATGCACGCTCCTCTCGAGCCAGGTTCGGAAAACCCGGCGCCGGAACTGGCGCCGCAACCGACGCATGCCCGGCGGCTGATCTCGCTCCGTTATCTCGCATTGCGCGGCGCGACGGCGGCCGGCGCCATCGCCATGGGCTTCGTGCAGACGTTCGTCTTCGCGCGCGTGCTCGATCCGGAGCGCTTTTCGATCTTCATCCTTACTGCGGCGGTGGGCTATTCGCTGTGGATCGCCGATCTCGGCCTCGCCAAGATCGCCTTCGTCAACCTGCGCGCGCCGCATCTTGCCGGCAGGCACAACAATCGCGCCGCGCGCGAAGCCGGCGCGGTGTTTCTGTTCTACATCTTTCTGAGTTTCGCCGCGGCGCTCGCCTGTTTCGCGGTTGTGCTGCAGCGTCCCGGCGCGACCGTGCATGGCGCGCTCGATCTTGCTCTGTTTCTGTCGTTCGTTGCGCTGAATCTGTCGTGGTCGGCGCTGCGCACCATCAGCATGGCCGTCGATCTGTTCGTCTATTTCGAGCGGCTGGAATTGTCTCGCCGCGCCGTCAATATTGCGATGCTGCTAGCGGTTCTGGTCGGCCTGCCGCTGACCGCATTCCTCGTTGCCTCGAACCTGCTGTGGGCGGCGATGTTCATCGCCGCAGCCGCCAGGCTGGTTCGGCGCGGAGCGCTGGCGCTTCATGTCCGCGGCTTTCCGCGTGAGCTTCGCGCCTTCTTCACTGCGAATTGGCACGCAATCTGGAAGAGCTCGACCGGTGCTTTGAGCGAGCTTTTCGTCGTCACCTTTCCTTACTACGTCGTGCCGGTCGCGTTCGGGCTCGGCCCGGCGCCGATCATTCTCGACACTGCATTCAAGATCTTCCGCGGCGCCTGCGTCGTCTTTGCCGCGGTGTGTGATCTTGCCGTACCGGGCCAGACGCGCGCGTTTCATGTGCGTGACGGCAAACGTCTGGTTGCGACGACCGCGCTCGCCGCGGCCCTGTGCGCAATCGCGGCGCTCGCGGCCGGCGGACTTTTGCTCGTCGGCGGAAGCGATCTGTACCGCTTCCTCCTGCATACGGCGGCCAATGTCCCGCCGCAGGTCACGCCCATCGTCGTCGTGCTCCTGCTGGCCGGCGTTTTACAGATCGTTGCGGAGGCGCTGCTGCAGCACACCGGCAATTTCCGCAGCCTCGCCACGACCGGCGCGCTCACGGTCGCGATGATGATCGTCGCGACCATCGTCACCTTTGCCGCAAAGCTGGGGCTGGTCGGATTTCTGGCGGCCTATGCCGCGGCCTATGCGCTCGGCGCGGTCTTTACGACCGCAGCGGCGATTCTCGGCCCGATCAAAACCGCATCGGTCACAACAGGCCAACGCGCAGCGCGATCGCCGTGAGCCAAACGAGGCCGGTGAAGCTGAGCGCGCAGAATACCGCGGCCGAGCCAAAATCCTTGATCCGGCCGATGACATAATGGTGCTCCGGCGTGACGTGGTCGGAGAGCTTTTCAACCGCGGTATTGAGGAATTCGACGGCGAGCACCAGCAAGACGGCGCCGACCATGGCGACATACCAGGCCGCGCTCGGCGCCAGCACAAAGCCGGCCGGTACCGCGATGACCAGCAGAACCACCTCTTCGCGCACGGCGGCTTCGGTCATCACGCCGTCGATGAGTCCCCGAAGCGAATTGAAGGTTGCGCTATAGAGCCGCTTCAAGGTGTCCGCCGCAAATGGGTCCGTTGGGTCAGGCAGCCGCAAAGGAACGCCACTCTACGTCGTCGAGGCACGAAGCCGCAAATCCGCGCGCCCCGCGTTAGCTTGGAAGGATGACGGAACGATTACGGCGGCGATAGGCGCGCAAAAAGACAAAGACGGAAGGCGGAGCCACGACCCCTCTCCTTCCGTCCTGCACGCTGAAGTCTTGCGCTGGCCTCGGCGCGGCGCGGCGCAGACCTGAAGCCCTTTAAGCTCAGTTGGTCGGACCGCCGTCATTGGCGCCGCGGCCCAATTGGGCCGGCGCCGGTGTTCCCACCTGCATACGCAAAGTCCTGCTGGGTTTCGGCGTCGCGGCGCTGACCTGCGCTGCCGTCGGCTGCGGGCCGGTGCCACCGTCATCGGCGTTGCGGCCGTAATAGGACTGCGTCGTGGTTGCCTTGCTGCCGCCGTCGAGCTTGGCGCCCGGTGCGACAGCGACCTGGCCGCCGTCATCGGGATTGCGCGCCTGCGCAAAAGCGCATGCTGGCAGAAGCGCCGCGCCCAGAACCAGTGTGACAGCGGCAATGAAGATCTGCGAACGGTGATCGTGCTTGATCATGGTCTCTCCCCTAATGCGGCGGATTGCGCGGCCAAAGCGCACCGCTTTCAGGGCGGGTCGCCGCCCACGCCGCGATGCTTCGATGACGGGGAGACTAAGAACGGGCAGTCCCGGAAAATATATGCCACGCAGCGTAAATAGCGGCGTCGGCCCAATGAAGAGGAGGTAAACTACACGCGCAATATACGAAGAGCGCTTTGCGGTTTAGACGCCGGATAGATATACGGCGGGCCGCCGATCCGGGAATCGTGCAAATGCCGGTGCCGCGCCTTGGACGACCAGGCCGCCGGCTTCGCAACGATCGGAACCAGTCAGCTGGATGCTCTGCTCGTCAAGAACTGCTGGTCAGGTCAAACAGCATCTTTGTTCCCGCCGGAGATCCAAAGTTGGAAAACGGGCAGATGGCCGTTCCCTTTACCGGCTGACCGTCGCGATACTCGACATGCAGATTTGGCAGCATGAATGTCGATGCATCGCCAGAACTGCTATCCTGTCCAATGCTGCTGAAAAGCTCCGGATATGCGCTCCGATATACCGAAGCGCCATTGCAAACGAGCCAGCCTTCCAAATCCACTCGCTTCGGTGCGCTGGCTGTCCCCCCTTGGACGGCACTGCTGACCCCGTTCGGAAGCACGAATAAGCGCGGCTTCTCTTGCGCCGCGGCAGGCCCCGCCAAGGTCATCGCAGAACAGATAATCAGATCGCGTCGGCTGATCATGATCTCCCCTCAAGCGGCAAAATAGCACGCCAAACGGACAAGGGAGTCGGGAAATTGATGAGGCATATTGGTGCCGGCGCTCCTCGGTCTTTGCGATGTCCCGCGGTTTCCATGATCGGGGGCTCGCTGTGAGTGTTTATGGCCGGAGATACAGCTTATGAGATCCGGTTCCGGAACAAAGCATGAAGAAACCTCGGAGATTCTTCGGGGACTCGATGTGTCGATTTCGGGGTTTTCCGCCTTCGTTCTCCCCTATTGAGGTTTCGAGCCGAACGCGCTAAGTGCAGGAAAAGCCTCTATTTGTCGGACATTTTCTTCGTCGGAGCGTAGCGCAGCCCGGTTAGCGCACCAGTCTGGGGGACTGGGGGTCGCGAGTTCGAATCTCGCCGCTCCGACCAAATCCCCAATACAGCAGCAATTTTTTCGGCTGCTTTGGTCCGGAACCGCACCAGTCTCCCCTGCAAACGCCTGAAACGTTACGCTCGGCGTAGAAGCAAATCCCCGTCCCGCCGTGAGAGCGCGTTGCGCCGCCGGCTGCGATGTTAAGGCGCTTAGTCCCTGTGCGTGCCTCCGCTAAGCTTGCCGTCGCCAAAGGCGGCGGCAGAACCGCGGGCGTGCAACTCTGGGAGAGGACGGTCATGAGCCGATGGCGGGTGATGGTGCTGGCGCTGACAGCACTGATGGCGATGCACCTCGTCGAGGTGCGCGCGGAAGACTATCCAACGCATAACGTCACCATCCTGGTGCCGTTCGCTCCCGGCGGCGGTACCGACTTGCTGGCGCGCGCTTATGCGCAGATTCTTGAGAACAAGTACGGCTACACGTTCGTCATCGAGAACCGGCCCGGTGGCGGCACGACGATCGCCGCGACCGCCGCAGCCAATGCGACGCCGGACGGCTATACGCTGGTGCAGGGCACCAGCGGCACCATGGCGATGAACCCAACCATCTTCAAGCATCTGTCCTATGAGCCCTTGAAGACCCTGGTGCCGGTGTCGCTGGTGGCCGGCGTGCCATTCGTGCTGACAGTCAATCCGGCCTTGCCAGTGCACAGCGTGGCGGATCTGGTGGCGCTCGCCAAGAAGAGGTCCGCCGAGGGCAAGCCGTTGACCTACGGTTCCGGTGGCGTCGGTACGTTCCATCATCTCTGTGCCGAACTGTTTAGCAGCTTGACCGGCATCAAGATGACCCATGTGCCCTACCGGGGCAGCGCGCCGTCCACCATGGCGCTGATCTCAGGTCAGATCGACGTACTATTCGTCGACCTCGGGCCGATGTTGCCGCAGATTAGGGCCGGCAAGGCCCGCGTCCTCGGCATCACCAGCGATAAGCCATTCCCGACCGCGCCAGATATCAAGCCGATTTCCGAGAGCGGCCTGCCGTCCTGGCCGAACACTGTCGCCTGGCAGATGCTGCTCGCGACGGGCGGCACGCCGCGGCCGATCCTCGAAAAACTGAACAAGGACGTGAACGCCGCTGTCCAATCGCCGGAGATGAACACGCCCTTGGAAAAGCTAGGCATGATCGGGCTCGGGAATAAGTCGCTGGAGCAACTCAATGACTACGTGAAGGCGGAAACCGTGCACTGGGCCAAGGTCATCAAGGAAGCCAATTTGGCGGGCACGCAGTAGCTTTGCTTTCGAAAGCGGACATTCGCGGTTCGGAGCGGCATGTCTGCCAATTGCCAAGAAGAGAAATCGCAAAGAAGCTCAATTCTTTGACGCAGGTTGCAGCTGCCAAAGCGTCATGTAGTTCATTACCGGCCGCTCGAACGTTGCGCCTTTGGCGACGTATGGTTGGCCCGCATCCAGCATCGGCTGGTAGCGATCCAACTGCTTCGCCGCGTCCAAATCGACCCATAGACTTACATTCGTGAGTGACGAGGTCGTCTCGTCTGCACCAACATAAAATGCAAGCAATCCGCGCATCATCTCGATGCCGGGACGAAGCACCTTCTCGTCCTCGATCATCATTTGCCGCATTTCGCCAAACCTATTCGGCGGGCATCGAAGAATAGAGACCCTTACGATTGGCTGCATTGGGAATTTGCCTCCCCTAACACTGCAAAAGATATGGTGAGCCACACAACGGTGAAGGATCAAGTCGGCTCAATTGGCGACCTCTTCATTTCCTGGATGACACAAACGCGACATCTTAGGATCGACGAGAGATGTCCGCATTTGAATGAGGAGCAGCCGTGCGCCGAATGCGGAGAAGAACCGCACCTGCCAAACCGTTTGCAAAACCGTTCCTAACCAATTGACGGCGCCTGGCCCAAAACCAATACCGTTTGCAAAATTTGCGTGGTAAATCAGTGCATCGCCGCGGCCTGGGGGACTGGGGTCGCGAGTTCGAATCCCGCCGCTCCGGCCATTGATTCCCATTCAAGGCAATTCACCATGTCGAGATTTGCCGGTGCCCTGCTGGCAGCGACGATTGGCCTGACCGGCGCGGCCGCGGCACAAGCGGATTACCCCACTCATCCGATCAGACTGATCGTGCCCTTTGCGCCGGGGGGCAGCACCGACGCGCAGGCGCGCATCATCGCCGAACATCTCGGCCGCGAGTTGGGCCAGCAGATTGCCGTGGTCAATGTCGGCGGCGCCGGCGGCACGGTCGGTTTCGCGCAAGCCGCGAAAGCCCTGCCCGATGGCTATACGCTGGTGACGGCGACGCCGTCGCTGACGATCAATCCGTATATCCAGAAGGACATGCCCTACGACGCGGCGATGGATTTCGAGCCGATCGTGCTGCTGGCCGACAGTCCGATTGTCCTGGTGGTGCCCAAGGAGTCGGCCATCGCCTCCGTCAAAGACCTCATTGCGACGGCCAAAGCAAAACCCGGCGAGCTGCGCTATGGCAGCAGCGCCGGCGTCGGATCGATCACGCATCTGAGCACCGCGCGCTTTGCGTCCATGGCCGGCGTCGATCTCATCCACGTGCCCTATCATGGCGCGGCGCCGGCCATTCTCGATTTGATGGCGGGCCGTCTTGATCTCCAGTTCGAAAATGCGCCGACCGTCCTCGAGCGGGTGCGGAGCGGCGAATTGAAGGGCATCGCCGTCGGCACGGCCAAGCCTTCCGCGATCCTGCCGCAATTGCCGACGATCGCCGCGACGGTACCGGGCTATCAAGCAAGCTCATGGTTCGGCATGTTGGCGCCGACCAAGACACCGCGCGCGATCGTCGACAAGCTGAACACCGCGGCCAATAAGGTCCTGGCCGATCCGGTGGTGAAGGCGCAGATGCAGGCGCTCGGCGTCGACTCGATCGGCGGCACGCCTGACGAGTTCAAAGCCTATATCGATGCGCGGCTTGCCGAGATGAAGGACGTGGCCAAGGCCGCGAAGCTCGCGCCGCAGTGAGGCGACGCATCAGCCGTTCGTCAGCGCGGTTTCGATCATCCGGCGGCAAGCGACCAGTTCGTCGAGCGCCGCCTGGAGCTTTTGCCGGTCCTGTGCCGTGACGCCGCGGCGGCCGGGCGGCTCGTCTGCACGGGGTTCAGCGGGTTCCGCCGATGACGGTTGTGCCGGCTGCACCGGCGGCGACGGCTCGCCGAGCGATATTGGCGGCACGATTGTCGGCTCGCGCCGCCCTTCGGCGCGCGGCGCGGCAGAGGGCTCCGGCGCGCGCGGGGTGACAGCGGCGAACAGATTGGGCTCGGCGCGCGCCGCGGCACCAGTCTCGGCAACGTTCTCGTCGCCGCCCTCATCGATCTCCTCGTCATCGATATCCGGCGGCAGGTCGACGCTCACGCTCCACACGGTCTGCACGAAGGTCACGCCCTGCTCGCGCAGGATGCGCTGCACGCCGCGAATGGTGTAGCCCTCGCCGTAGAGCAGATGGCGCACGCCGCGCAACAGATCGACATCGTCAGGCCGGTAATAGCGTCGGCCTCCGCCGCGCTTCATGGGCCGGATCTGCGGGAACCGGCTCTCCCAAAAACGCAGCACATGCTGCGGCACGTCGATCTCGTCGGCGACCTCGCTGATGGTACGGAATGCGTCTGGCGCCTTTTCCAAGAACTTGCTCCAAGACCTGTGCCAAGACCTGTGCCAAGACTTGCGCCAAGACCTGCGCCAAGACTTGCGCTAAGATTTGCTCAAAGACACCGCCCGACCAGCCTTTCATCGGGCGGCTTCGGAATATCAATGTCGACAAAACACCGGCGAATTCGTGACGCCCGCGGCGACGCTACTCGGACTCGCTCTCGGCCTCATCGCCGACCGTCTCAATCCCGTTGATCCGCTGCTTGAGAATTGCGGACGGCTTAAACACCATGACGCGGCGCGGGGATATCGGCACTTCCTTGCCGGTCTTCGGATTTCGCCCGATGCGCTGGCCTTTCTTGCGCACGACGAAAGATCCGAACGACGATAGTTTCACCGTCTCGCCGCGCTCAAGGCAGTCGGTGATTTCCTTGAGCACCAGTTCGACAAGCGCAGCGGATTCCGTGCGCGACAGTCCCACCTTTTGATAGACCGCCTCGCACAGATCGGCACGTGTGACCGTCTTTCCCGCCATCGCCAGCCCCATGCACGGCGCTCGATTGAGCCTCGACCATATCGTACTGAATTATCAACGATATTAGCTTGTTGCCGAACGGTCAACGGGGCATTAATGCGAACTCACAAAGTGAGTACGACGTTGGCGCCTCTCGATCCACGCTTCACCAGCGCGCCAGCGCCGCACCCCAGGTAAAGCCGCCACCCATGGCCTCGAACAGGATCAGATCGCCGCGTTTGACACGTCGATCGGCCACGGCATCGGCGAGTGCAAGCGGGATCGAGGCCGCCGATGTGTTGCCGTGGCGATCCACCGTGGTGACGATTTTCTCCGGTGCGATGCCTAGTTTGTGCGCCGAACCGTCGATGATTCTCTTGTTGGCCTGGTGCGGAATGAACCAGTCGACGTCCGCGGCCCCATAGCCGGTCGCCTTGAAGGCATCCTCGACCACGTCGGTGATCATGGCCACGGCGTGCCTGAATACCTCCCGGCCTTCCATGCGCAAATGGCCGACGGTCCCGGTCGAAGACGGGCCGCCGTCGACGTAAAGCTTGGATTTGTGCCGGCCGTCCGAGCGCAGATGCATCGTGAGCAGGCCGCGGTCCTCGCGGGTGCCCGGCTGGTCCTGGGCGTCGAGCACGACCGCGCCGGCGCCGTCGCCGAACAAGACGCAGGTGGTGCGGTCGGTCCAGTCGAGAATCCGGGAAAAAGTTTCCGATCCGATCACCAGGGCCCGCTTGAAGGCGCCCGATTTGAGCAACCCGTCGGCGGTGGCGAGCGCGTAGACAAATCCCGAGCAGACCGCCTGCACATCGAAGGCGGCGCCATGGGTGATGCCGAGTTCGGCTTGCACGGCGACGGCGCTGGCCGGAAAGGTGTTGTCCGGCGTCGAGGTCGCAAGCACGATGAGATCGATGGATTGTGCATCGACACGCGCATGCGCCAGCGCATGGCGCGCGGCTTGCGCCGCCATTTGCGATGTCAGCTCGCCGGGCGCCGCGATCCGGCGTTCATGAATGCCGGTGCGCTGAACAATCCATTCGTCGGACGTGTCGACCTTGGCCGCCAATTCTTCGTTGGTGAGAACACGGCTCGGCAGGTAGCTGCCACAGCCGAGGATGACCGATCGCGTAACTGTCACGAGGCGGCTCCGCCCAAGGTCTTGCCATTGATTTGGCTCTGCAGAACCCCGCTCTCCACGGCTTTGTTTTCGAGAACCTGACTTTTTTGAATTGGGCTGCTCCCGGCTGGCGACGTGTCGGATGACGATTGGTCGGACGGCGGCGCGTCGAGCCGCGCATTGCCGTCCTGCGATTTGCCATCCCGCGACTTATCGTGGCGCGCGAGCGCCGTCCTGATCTTGGCCAATAGTTCGTCGCGCACAACGCCGTAGCCGACCTCGATCGCGGCGGCATAGCCCTCGGCATCGGTCCCGCCATGGCTCTTGATGACAATGCCGTTGAGTCCGAGAAAGACGCCGCCGTTGGCGCGGCGCGGATCCATGCGCTCGCGCAACTGTGCGAACGCTCCACGCGCGAACAGATAGCCGATCTTGGCGCGCAGCGAAGTGGCCATGGCGGCGCGCAAATATTGACCGATCTGCCGCGCGGTGCCTTCGGCCGCTTTCAGCGCGATATTGCCGGCGAAGCCTTCGGTGACCACGACATCGACCTTGCCTTGGCCGATATCGTCGCCTTCGACAAAGCCCCGATAGTCGAATTCCGGAAAATTCTCCTCGCGCAGAATTTGTCCGGCTTCGCGAACCTGCTCGAGGCCCTTCACTTCCTCGACGCCGATATTGAGAAGGCCGACGGTCGGCCGGTCGAGGCCGAACAGGATGCGCGCCGTCGCCGAGCCCATGACGGCGAGATCGACCAGATGTTCGGCATCCGCGCCGATCGAGGCGCCGACGTCGAGTACGATCGATTCGCCGCGCAAGGTCGGCCACATCGCGGCAATGGCCGGTCGCTCGATACCGGGCAGCATCTTGAGATGGAATTTCGACATCGCCATCAGCGCGCCGGTATTGCCGCCGGACACCGCCACGTCCGCTTCGCCCTTCTTGACCGCGTCGATGGCGAGCCACATCGAGGATTTCCAACGGCCGGTGCGCAGGGCCTGGCTCGGCTTATCCTCCATGCGAACCGCGACGTCGGTATGGATCAGCCGCGACACCGCTTTGACCGCCGGCCGCGCGTCGAGCAACGGCGCAATGAGCGCGGAATCACCAAACAGGACGAATTCGCAGGCGGGATGACGACGAAGCGCCAGTTCAGCGCCGGAAATAGCCACAGCCGGGCCGTGATCACCCCCCATCGCATCGACCGCAATGCGGACCTTGTCTGACATCGGATGACCTTGCGGTCCTGGCCTTAGGTCCGGAGAAAAATAGGCGCGCGGCAATGATCGCGAGAATAGCCGCCCAAGACCCGGACACAACTAGGTTCACTGACCACTTCCGTCCCCCGATCTTATCTATTCGCCGCGACCGGCCCGTTCAGGCCAACCAGCCGACGACTCAAGAAATATGAACAATATCATGATTTTACAGGGCTTATTGACCTTGATATGGCCACACCAATAAGCCGCTGAGTTATAAGGGCTTTGCACAGGCCCCACCAGCCCCACCAGCCCCGCCGGGCCCGGTTGACCGCCGGCCAGAGCCGTCGAGAACGGTTCCGGCGTCACTCGCCGCCATTGGTGAGCTTGGCCAAAGCCGCGAACGGGCTGGGATCCGGTTTATCGTCCTGCGGAGGTTGGAAAACCGCACCCGGCTTGCGTGGATAGGGGTCAAGCCCGAGAATCAGGAACTCGGTGGCAAGCGCGCCAAGATCGACCGTGCCGCCAATCAGCGGCTCAGGGTCATCCAAATTAACATCTTTTGTCTGTGACTTCTCCCGCTCCGCATCGGCGGACGGTGCCGCCGCCGCTCGCGGGACGAAAGCGATATCAATCGTCTCCTCAATCTCGTTGTCGACCGGCTCGAGTGTCACAACGCAGGTCTGCCCCACCATCGCCGACACCGAGCCCAAGACGTGCAATCCGCCCGAGCCGCGACGCGTCACGTCAAAGCTCGCCTGCAAGCGCGGCAGATCGCGCAAACCGGCAACGCCGGCGACCGCCGCGCGCACGCCGGCATCGGCCTCCAGATCGAAGTGCTCGCCGGTTTCCGCAATGTCCTCAAGCGTCACCGGGACATGCCACGGCGGCGGACCCGAGGGAGAGCCGGATTTCTGCTCAGCCATTTTGAACGGCCTCCGTTGTCGGCACCGGAACAGCCTCGGGTTCGGGAAAGATGACTTGTCCGCGCCAGAGTTCGGACGCGAACTGATCCCGCGCCTCAAACTGCGAAAACGCCGCGCGGACATAAGCGGCCAGCCGCACTGCTCCGGCCTGAACCGGTTCACAAGGCTCATGGCCGGCTTTCGCTTCGCTAAAGATATTGCGCGCGAGCGCGTTCTCAAGCTCGCGCGGTTCCGGCGACGCCAAGGCCGCGAGATAAGCGGCCTGGCGTCCGTAAAAGGCCTCGGCAAAACCGCGCATTCGCTTCGGCACGGCGAGATCGCCGACCCCCATTTCGCGGAGGTTGTCGTCGAGGTCGCGGCAGAACGCGTCGAACAGCTTTTGTCCGATGGCCCGCCTCGTGCCGTCGGCTTGCCGTCCGTCTTCTTGCCGTCCATCTTGCCCGGCCGGCGGGCCGCTTTGGCCGAGCACCAGGACGAGGTGCAGCACGAGCAGGTCGAAGCGGCCCTCAACCGTGTCGGGCACCCCGTAGCTGCGGTAAAACGCCGGCTTGCGGGCCTGCGCCACGATCGCGCCATAGAGGTCGCGGATGTTGGGGCCGGGGGAGCTCGAGCGAAATAGCTGCAAGATCATGAGGTTGACCCGGCCGGCTGAAACGTCCTCGCCGCCGCCTTGGGAGCGGCGCATTTGCCAATCTTAGGCTTTGGGGGTACGGCACACGGCGGTTGGGCGCAAGCTAGGTCGAGCATCGACCGGGTTCAGGGGCAGATCCCAGGACCAAAATCAGGGATTGGGATGCGGGGACGTTTGAGCAAAGCCCGGCCAAAGCTGACGGCGCGTGCGGCCATGTTGACACTGGCTTCGGCGCTAGCCCTCTCGGCCTGCACGCGCGAGACCTTTCAGCGCGGCTACGTGCTGCCAGAAGGCGCGCTCGAGCAGATTCCGCTCGGTGCCTCGCAGGAGCAAGTACTGCTCGTGCTCGGCACGCCCTCGACGGTCGCCACTGTCAGCGGCGAGGCGTTCTATTACATTTCCCAGCGCGGCGACCGTCCGATCATGTTCATGCCGACGGAGGTGACCGATCAACGTGTCATCGCCGTCTATTTCGACAAGGACCGCAAGGTCCAGCGGCTCGCCGAATACGGCATGAAGGACGGCCACGTGTTCGATTTCGTCAGCCGCACGACGCCGACCAGCGGCAACGACCTCAACGTGATCACCACGATGATCCACAATCTCGAGGGCAAGGGCTCCTAGATCGCGCTCCCAGGTCGCGCTCCTAATCCGCCCTGCTCTCCGCGCCGTCGCGCCTCTCACGTTTCCATCCGAAAAAGCAACGTGCCGGGAAACGGATCATCCGGCTCCCGGCACGCGTGTGCGCGATGGATGGGCTGCGCGACCTAGTGCGCGAGGATCGCCAGCAGCAGCAACGCAACGATATTGGTGATCTTGATCATCGGGTTGACCGCCGGACCGGCCGTGTCCTTGTACGGGTCGCCGACGGTATCCCCGGTCACGGCAGCCTTATGGGCATCGGAGCCCTTGCCGCCGTAGTGACCGTCCTCGATGTACTTTTTGGCATTGTCCCATGCGCCGCCGCCCGATGTCATCGAGATGGCGACAAACAGCCCGGTGACGATGACGCCGAGCAGCATGGCGCCGAGCGCGGAGAACGCCGCCGACTTGCCCGGCGCGCCGCCGCCGGCGATGAAGTAGATGACGAAATAGACGACGATCGGCGACAGCACCGGCAATAGCGACGGCAGAATCATCTCCTTGATCGCGGCGCGCGTCAGCATGTCGACGGCACGGCCGTAATCCGGCTTGTCGCGGCCCTGCATGATGCCCGGCCGCTCGCGGAACTGCCGCCGCACTTCCTCGACGATCGAGGACGCCGCGCGGCCCACCGCGGTCATGCCCATTGCGCCGAACAGGTAAGGCAACAGGCCGCCGAACAGCAGGCCGGCGACCACATAGGGATTGTTGAGCGAGAAGTCCGGCGCAACACCCTGGAAGTAGGGATGGCTGGACGCGCCCGCGACGAAGAATTTGAGGTCTTCGTTGTAGGCGGCAAACAGCACCAGCGCGCCAAGGCCGGCCGAGCCGATGGCATAGCCCTTGGTGACGGCCTTGGTGGTGTTGCCGACGGCGTCGAGCGCATCGGTCGACTTGCGCACTTCCTTCGGCAGACCGGCCATTTCGGCAATGCCGCCGGCATTGTCGGTGACCGGACCGAAGGCGTCGAGCGCCACCACGATGCCCGCCAGCGCCAGCATGGTCGTGACGGCAATGGCGATGCCGAACAGGCCGGCGAGATTATAGGTCACGAGAATGCCGGCAATGATCACCAGCGCCGGCAGCGCCGTCGCCTCGAGCGACACCGCAAGGCCTTGGATCACGTTGGTGCCGTGGCCGGTCACCGAGGCCTGCGCGATGGAACGCACCGGGCGATAATCGGTGCCGGTATAGTATTCGGTGATCCAGATGATCAGGCCGGTGACCGCGAGGCCGACAAGGCCGCAGATGAACAGCGTCTGCCCGGAATAGTGGACATCCCCCGGCAGCGGACCGAAGCCGATCAACTCGTAGATGACACCGGCAATGCCGATGATCGCGAGAATAGCGGTTGCGATCATGCCCTTGTAGAGCGCCCCCATAATCGACTGGCTGGTGCCGAGCTTGACGAAAAACGTGCCGATGATCGAGGCGATGATGCAGATGCCGCCGATGGCGAGCGGCAGCGTCATCATCTTCAACAACGTATCGGCGCCGGCGCTGCCGAAGAAGATCGCGGCGAGAACCATGGTCGCGACCGTGGTCACCGCGTAGGTCTCGAACAGATCGGCCGCCATGCCGGCGCAGTCACCGACATTGTCGCCGACATTGTCGGCGATGGTAGCGGGATTGCGCGGATCGTCTTCCGGGATCCCGGCTTCGACCTTGCCGACCAGATCGCCGCCGACATCGGCGCCCTTGGTGAAGATGCCGCCGCCGAGACGGGCAAAGATCGAGATCAGCGAGGCGCCGAAGCCAAGCGCAACCAGCGAGTCGATGACTTCGCGGTTGTTGGGGGCGAGATGCATCGTGCCGATGAGGAAGCCAAAATAGAGCGTGACGCCGAGCAGCGCGAGGCCGGCGACCAGAAGGCCGGTGATGGCGCCGGCGCGGAAGGCGAGCTCAAGCCCGCCGGCCAGCGAGCCGATCGCCGCTTGCGCCGTGCGCACATTGGCGCGCACCGAGACGTTCATCCCGATGAAGCCCGCGGCGCCGGACAGGATGGCGCCAACCGCGAAGCCGATGGCGACGTACCAGCCGAGGAAATAGCCGACGATCAGGAAAATGACGACGCCGACGACGCCGATGGTGCTGTATTGGCGCTTGAGATAGGCCTGTGCGCCCTCGCGTACGGCCGCGGCGATTTCCTGCATGCGCTCGCTGCCGGCGTCTTGCGAGATCACCCAGCGGGTGGCCCAGATGGCGTAGGCGATGGCCAATGCGCCGCAAAGAACGATGAGCCACAGAGTTTGCATGAACGGTCCCCGGTGTTGTGGAGGGCACGCCGTTAAGGCGGCCCGCAAGGAAGGCGCGCCCCGCATACAATGGTCATGCAGGCGGTGCAAATCGGCGCGGACCTACCAAAAATGCCCCTGCTGCGCAACTTCGCCGCAGACCGCTTTTGTGGGCAATCAGCGCATGTCCGGGAAAGGCGGATGGCGGCCTTCCGGCAACGACAGGCGCCAGCGACCTGCGCCAACGACACGCGCCAAGGCTAGGCCGCGCCGAGATAGCGGATCGGCCGCCCCGGGGCGATGGCTTGGGCCGCGGCAATAATGGCGTTGGCGTCGATGCCATAGTGCCGGTAGAGGTCGGCAATGGTGCCGGTCTGGCCGAAATGCTCGACGCCCAGCGCCCGGACGCGGTGGCCATGGACCGAGCCCAGCCAGCCCAGCGTCGCCGGATGGCCGTCGAGGACGCTGACAATGCCGCAATCGCGCGGCGCTTTCGCCAGCAGCCGCTCGACATGGGAACGGGCATGGACGAGGCCGCGCTCCCGCGCCCGCCAGGCCGCGGTCCAGCCGGCATTGAGCCGGTCCGCCGAAGTGACGGCAAGGAGGCCGACGTCGCGGCGATCTTCGGCCATGAGGCCGACCGCCTGGATGGCCTCGGGCGCGACCGCGCCGGCATAGGCCACGATGACCTGGCAACTCGGTCCGGGCTCGCGCAGCCAATAAGCGCCGTCGACGATCGCCTGGCGCAATTCGGGGGTCATCTGGCGCTGGATTTGTTCGACCGGCCGTGTCGACAGGCGCAGATAGACCGAGCCGCCGGTCTCGTCGCGCAGCCACGTCGGTTCTGATGCGCGCTCGGAAGCCTCACCGGCTTGGTCCTTGGCGCCGTCGCGCTGAATATAGTCGAGCGCAAAGCGCAGAATGACGGCGAGTTCATCGACAAAGGCCGGTTCGAACGCGGCCAATCCGTCCTGCGCCATGCCGATGAGCGGCTCGGCGATGGACTGGTGCGCGCCGCCTTCCGGCGCCAGGGTCAATCCCGACGGCGTCGCCACCAGAATGAAGCGCGCGTCCTGGTAACAGGCATAGTTCAAGCCATCGAGGCCGCGAGCGATGAACGGATCGTAGAGGGTGCCGATCGGCAATAGCCGTTCACCATTGATCGCGTGCGACAGCCCGAGCGCCGAGAGCGCACCGAACAGATTCATTTCGGCGATGCCGAGCTCGATATGCTGGCCCTTGGGCGAAAACTCCCAGTTGAAGGTCGAGGGAATGTGTTCGCTCTTGAACGTGTCGGCCATGGCTTCGCGGGCGAACAGGCCGCGGCGGTTCACCCAGGGCCCGAGATTGGTCGAGACGGTCACGTCCGGCGACGTCGTGACGATGCGGGCGGCGAGCGGCGTCGTGCCGCGCGCGATTTCGTTGAGCAGCGCGCCGAAGCCGGTCTGCGTCGCCATTTCCGGCTGAATCGTGACAGACAATTGGTCCGGCACTTCGATGGGCGGGCCTTTCAGATTGCGCTCGCCGGCCGCGGCGAAAGGCACGGCGTCGAGAAACGCCTGCAGCGCGGCTTCCGGCGAGCTCAATCCCTCGAAGCGATCCCATTCATGCCCGGACCGGATCTTCATCGCGGCGCGGAACGTTTCCATCTGCGCCGGCGTCATCAGGCCGGCGTGATTATCCTTGTGGCCGGCGAACGGCAGGCCGAAACCTTTGATCGTATAAGCGATGAAACAGACTGGCCGGTGGTGATCAATGCTGTCGAATGCCTCGATGATGGCGGCGAGATCGTGGCCGCCGAGATTGTTCATCAGCCGCGCCAGCTCCTCGTCGCTGCGCGTCTCAATGAGCCGCGTCACCGCGCCCTGATCGCCGATTTCGTCGAGAAGCCGCTTGCGCCAAGCCGCGCCGCCCTGGAACACCAGCGCCGAATAGAGCTGGTTCGGGCAGTTAT
Source organism: Xanthobacteraceae bacterium (assembly GCA_035509535.1). Taxonomy (GTDB): domain Bacteria; phylum Pseudomonadota; class Alphaproteobacteria; order Rhizobiales; family Xanthobacteraceae; genus BOG-931. The sequence continues at coordinate 61,471 of DATJLN010000064.1, forward strand.
CGATCCATCGCCGCAGCGTCTCGCCGCCCGGCTCGCGAAACGCCGCTTGTTGCAGCGCGCCGTATTTGAGCACGACCACGTCCCAGCCGAAATTGCGGAACAGATTCTGATAGCGCTCCCACAGCCCCTCGCGGACCACGGCATCGAGGCTTTGCCGGTTGTAATCGACGATCCACCAGCAATTGCGCAGTCCCTGCTTCCAGCCTTCGAGCATCGATTCGAAAATGTTCCCCTCGTCGAGCTCGGCGTCGCCGAGGAGCGCGATCATGCGCCCTTCCGGCCGGTCGAGCCCCCAGCCGTGAGCGCGCACGTAATCCTGCACCAGCGACGAGAACAGCGTCTGCGAGACGCCCAGGCCCACCGAGCCCGTGGAAAAATCGACATCGTCGGCATCCTTGGTGCGCGACGGATACGACTGCGCGCCTTTATAGCCGCGGAAATTGGCGAGCTTGTCCTGAGTCTGGCGGCCGAGCAGATACTGAATGGCGTGAAAATTCGGCCCGGCATGCGGCTTCACCGCGACGCGGTCCTGCGGCCGCAGGGTGTGGAAGTACAGCGCGGTCATGATGGTGGCGAGCGAGGCGGACGAAGCCTGGTGTCCGCCGACCTTCAGGCCGTCGGTGTTCTCGCGCACGTGATTGGCGTGATGAATGGTCCAGGTCGCGAGCCACAGAACCTTGCGCTCGAGCTCGGCGAGAATGGCAAGGTCGCTGCGGCGTGCGGTCGGCATATTCAACGGGCCTCCTCCAAAACGAACTTGCGCGTTTCGACGCGACCAGACGCGCCAGCCGGCGCCCGCCCGCCGATTTCCGGCGATCTCCGATAATAGACAATGTTCAAGCGGTGCGCCGCTGAAAGATCACTATGATTTTACGCTTCAGGATTTTCCAGCCCTGCGCGGTCAAAATGAAAGAGTCGTGATATTCGCCGACCGCGGCGGGGCCGTCGATTTCGCCGACATCCGCGGTTGCGGCGGCCTTGTAGAAGGTGAAATAGGTCCTGCCTTCCGCCGCCGTCGGCCCGGTTTGCACGATATCGAAATTGCTGCAGATGTGCCGGGTCACAACATCGTCCGGCCGGGACTTGAGCCATGCGGCAAGCGCGGACTTTCCTCGAATGACGGTCCCAATCCGGTCGAGAACTGCATCTTCGGCAAACAAATCCAGCACCGCCGGATAGTCCCGGCGGTCGATATGATTGGCGAAAGCGACGCTCAGGCGCTCGCACAATTCGCGGCCATTCGCTTCGCGTGCAGTCGATGTCATGCCGGTGTCAGATCCATCGCCACCTCATCCAACAGTGCCGGCACCGTGGCGGGGTTACGGCGGCCAAAGTCGCTCAGTATTGTCACAACGGTCGGAAGGCTCACCTGAAACCGTGTTGCGGCGGGGACGGCACCGTCGCGCCTAAGCTTCGAAAATATCGCAAACGATTTCACCGCCACCGCGGCGAAACCGAGCCGCTCGCAACCTATTGCGTCCCTGCTTCCTTCAGCGGATCCTTGACCGCGTCGAAGGTCGCGAATTCTACGGCCCAGGGTTCGCCGTCGCGCTTTTCAACCCGGCGCATATAAATGTTCTGAACGATGTCCCGGGTGCGCGGATCGATCGCGATCGGTCCGCGCGGGCTCTCCCACGACAGTCCTTTCATCGCGGCAATCACGCGGTCGGGGTTGGTGTCGCCCCCGGTCTTTTGCAGGGCAAGATAGATCAGGTTCATGCCGTCATAACCGCCGACCGAGATGTGATTGGCGCGGTGTCCGGTCGCTTTTGCATAGGCCGCGACGTACGCCTTGTTGAGCTGTGAAGGATGCGCGGCGGAATAAAAGCCAGCGGTCTCGACACCCATGAGCGCATCGCCGGTGCCGGCCAGATCGTCGTCGTCAACGATGTCGCCCGGTCCGATCAACTTGATTCCCGATTTGTCGAGGCCGCGTTCGGCAAACTGCCGCGCCAAGGCGACCGCCTGAAAAGCCGGTATGGATACGAATAAGGTGTCGGGCGAAAGATCGCGGGCCCGCTGCAGGAACGGCGCGAAATCGGGATTGGCCAGCGGTATCCGCAGCGTGTCGAGCACCTGACCGCCGCCCTTGTCGAAATGCTGCTCGAAAGTCTTGCTCGCCTCGGTCCCGGGTGTCCAATCGGTGACGATGCCGACGGCGCGCCGGCTTCCGTTGCGCGTCGCCCAATCGGCAACGACGCCGGATTGCTGGCTGAGCGTGAAGCTGGTGCGCACAAAATAAGGCGACCGCTCGGTGAGGATCGACGTTCCCGACACCATCACGACCGTCGGCACTTTGGCCTCGCTTACGATCGGCGCCATGGCAAGCGCACTCGGAGTTATGCCGGCACCGAGAAAATTGACCTTGTCGATGACGATGAGGTCCTGGGCGATCCGTTTGCCGTTCTCCGGCACGCCGCCATCGTCGCGGATGATCAGTTCGAGTTTCTTGCCGGCAACAATGTCGCCGTGCTGTTCGACAAAAAGCTTGGCGCCGTCGGCGACTTCGCGTCCGATGGCGGCGAACGGTCCGGTCATCGGAATGACGATACCGACCTTGACGACATCCTGAGCGCATGCGGCCACGATATCGAGTGTTGCCAGCAACGCGCCGAGTACGATCGCGACCGCACAATGCACACGGGCTGCGGCACGGCCCGGTCGGCCGTCAAAGACTGCAAACACGCGTTCCCTCCTGCCAAGGCTTTATTCTTGGCGCGGACCTTAGCGCCGCGGGGAATCACTGAAAGATGGCGCGACAACCCACGTGATAGTCAATTGCTATCGGCCGCGTCTGCTGCCGCGGCGGCCGGTCGGCGCGTCCTGCTTGGGCGGCGGCTGGCCGTCGCCGACCGGCTCGGCCGTGGCGCTTCAACATTCCCGGCCGCGCGTCTCATCAGATCGAGCAAATGGCCTGCGGCCGGAGACAACGGAACATCGGAGCGCTGTACAAGAACAATCGAAGGCGCCGTTATCTCCTCCCGAACGCGGATGGTGGTCAGGATGTGACTGGCAAAAGCGGATTCTATCCATTGCGACGGCGCCATCGCGAGCAGATCGGAATTGGCAAGACTCGTCAGCAGCGTCAGCGCCGATTGGCATTGCAGAGCGAGAATCGGCGGCGGCAGGCCGTAGCGCTTGAACAAATCGCCCAGCTCATTTTCCGCCTTCGACGTGATCGAGGTGGTGATCCATTCGGCGTCCAGCAGGTCTTTGAGGGACGTCGCCTTCGCCAGCGGATGGCCCGCGCGCGCCAGCACGGCGCGCCGCCCCGGCAGCACGGTCTCCTTGTGCAGACCCGGCGGCAAAATGAGATCGGGATCCGGCCCAATGTAGAAATCGACGGTGCCGTCCTGAAGTCCGAGCTCGAGCGACGGGTAGAAACCTTCGATGACATGAAGCCGGACCCGCGGATATCTGCGGCGAAACGGCCGCAGCGCCTTGGTGAGAAGGCGCAGATGCGCAACGATGGACAATCCGATCGTGACCGATCCGATGGCATTGCCGCGCAATTGCGCGAATTCTTCCCTTGCGTGCCGTACGTCGTTGAGGATCGCAATCGATCTTCTGATGAACGCTTGACCGAGCGCAGTCGCCGCCATGCCTTTCGAGCGGCGCTCGAACAAAGGGGCGCCGAGTTCGCGTTCCAATTCCGAAAGACTGCGCGTCAAAGTCGGCTGCGCCATTCCGAGATGGCGGGCCGCCGCGCGGAGACTGCCATGATCGGCGATAGCGACAAGGTCGCGCAACTGATGCAGTTTCATCGGCGATCCCGCAGCGTTTGTTGTTTGGATCCGCGCGGCCCTTCGACCGGATCCGCGCCAGCAATAGCATCCAGCTATCGCATGTTTCACCGCGCTATCTTACGCATTATCACCGGCTGGACTAGGGAAAACCAACAGCCCGCCGCCCGGGACGTGGCGGAATCGAGGAAACCCCAGATGCTGAAACCCAAGCTTCATCACGTCACCATCAAGACGAGCCGTCTCGACGAGATGATCTCTTGGTATGGGCAGGTCATCGGCGCCGAGGTGAATTTCCGCGACGGTGTAGCTGCATGGACCACGAACGACGCGGCCAATCACCGGATCGCCTTTCTCGCGGTACCGGGCCTCAGCGACGACGGAGAAAAGGTCCGCCATAACGGCATGCATCACTGCGCTTTCGAATACGACAGTTTCGCTGATCTGATGACGTCATTCGACCGCCTGCGCCGGCACGGTATCGAGCCGGCGTTTTGTCTGGATCATGGGTTGACGATTTCTCTCTATTACAAGGATCCGGAGGGAAATTTCGTCGAACTGCAAAGCGACAATTTCGGCGACTGGGCGAAATCGGCGGAGTTCATGCGCCATTCACCCGATTTCGCCGCCAACCCGATCGGGACGTTCTTCGATCCGGCGCGCGTCTATGAAAAATTCCAGGCCGGCGCGGACTTCAAGGCGCTGCAACAAGCCATCCGCGGCGGCGCGTATTTGCCGGACCTCATTCCCTCGATCGGCCTGCCGACGCCCTGAGCGCGGGTCGGCGAAGGAGACGGCGATGGCGCACGCGCACGACACGGATGTGCTCATCGTCGGCGCGGGTCCGGTCGGACTCGCCGCGGCCATCGAGCTCGGTCGGCGCGGCGTGCGCTGCACCGTGATCGAGCGCAACGATCGCGTCGGCTATAGTCCGCGCGCCAAGACGACCAATGTCCGCACCCGCGAACATTTGCGACGCTGGGGCATTGCCGATGCGCTGCGGCGGGCCTCGCCGATCTCGCCCGACCGGCCGACGACCATCGTGTTTGCGACACGCATGAACGGGCCGCCACTGGCCCGCATCGAAAACGCCCTGAACGGCAGCCGGGAGCGCAGCAATCTTTATTCGGAAGAAGCGCAATGGGTGCCGCAATATGTGCTCGAGGACGTGTTGCGGCGCTGTGCACAGGCGCTGCCTGGCGTCGTCGTTCACTTCGAGACGGTATTCGAATCGTTCGAGCAGACCGAAGATCGGGTGGTTTCGCGGGTCCGGGACATCCAGGGCGCTCGCGCCATCGAGCTTCAAAGCGCCTATCTGATCGGCGCGGACGGCGCGCGCAGTGCGGTGCGCGACGGCATTGGCGCGACCATGGTCGGCGACCAGGCTTATTCGCGCAATTACAGCATCATCTTCAAGGCGCCGGACCTCGACGCCCGGCAAATTCACGGGCCGGCCATCATGTATTGGATGGTCAACGAAGACGTCCCTTCCCTGCTCGGACCGATGGACGAAGACGGCTTGTGGTTTTTCATGGCCACCAAGCTCGACGGCGACACCAATCCGGCGGGGGTCGACGGGGCCGATCTTATCCGTCGCGCCACCGGCCTGCGCGACCTCGCCGTCGACATTGTCGGCACGGACCTCTGGCTTGCCCATCGACTGGTCGCGGACCGCTATTCGCGTGGCCGCGTATTTCTCGCCGGCGATGCCTGCCATCTGCACCCGCCATTCGGCGGCTTCGGCATGAATATGGGCATCGGCGACGCGGTCGACTTGGGTTGGAAGATGGCGGCGCGCCTTGCCGGCTGGGGCGGCGAGACACTGCTCACGAGCTACGAGACCGAGCGGCGCAAGGTTCACGAACGAACCATCGCCGAAGCGGTCTTCAATTACGGGCTTGCCGCAAACCAGCTCGTGCGTCCCTGCCTGGAAGAACCGGGTCTTGTCGGCGAAGCGACACGGCGCGAGGTCGGCGACATCATCGAGGCCACGAAGGTCCGCGAATTCCGAACGCTCGGGATCGTTCTCGGCATGCGCTACGAGGATTCGCCGATCATCGTCGCCGATGGCAGTGAGCCCCCGGCGGATCATTTCATGCTGTACGTGCCCTCGGCCCATCCGGGCTGCTTGGCACCGCATCTTTGGCAGGCCGACGGTTCATCGCTCTACGATCATTTCGGCGATTGGTTCACACTCCTGATCACTGACGGGAAGCCGGCGAGCGCGGCGGGATTCGCAGCCGCAGCGGACCAGACACGGATCCCTTTCAAAGTCCTGGCGCCGCAAGACGACCGCCTGCGCAGCCGCTATGGCGCGCGCTTTGCGATCATCCGGCCGGACCAGCATGTGGCGTGGCGCGGCGACACGCTGCCCGGCGATCCCTCGGAACTTCTCGCGCGCATTGCTGGGCGGAGCTTTCAGCCGCGTCGTCCCGGCTGCGCGGCCAATTCTGCGCGGGAGCCGCAATACGCGAAGTAAAAGAACGGCGGGATCACCATGCCCGCCCGTGAAACACCGATGGCAGGAGGACGATGCGATGACGACGCTTCTGGAAAAATCGCGACTGACAGTGGATAGCCTGATCGCTCGGCGTCATGCGCCGCAGACCCAAGAGGAAAAGGTTCGCCACGCCCTCGATTTGATCGCCATGCACCTGCAGGAGGAGAACCCCGAGCGGATCGACGAGTGCATTCGTCTCTACACGGACGACGCCGAGTGGGAAGCGCCGGCCCGGCTCGTGACCTACAAGGGACGCGAGACGATCAAGAAAATGTATCTTCGGGTGTTCAACGGCGTGGAGGATTTCGAATTCACCCCCGTCGAGCGCTGGGCGACGCCGGATCGCGTCTTTGACGATTCCTTTGCCAGCTTCCGGATCGTCGGCGACGCGTTCGAGAATTGCCCCTATCCTATCGGCACGCGCGTGCGGATGCGTCTGATCCACAATTTCCACATCCGCGACGGCCTGATCGCGCGCGAGATCGGCTACGAGGTCTGGCGTCGCGCCGAGTGAATCGAGCGCCGTTCACGGCGCTCTTGACGTTCTTGGCGCTCCTGGCGGCGCCCGGACGCGCCGCCTATTCGAGCTCGACCGTCGTGAAGTCCGCCGGCAGGATGATTTCGAGAAGCTCGCAGTCGTCGGAATAATCGAGCACGGCATGCCTGATCCTGGGCGGCTGCAGCCAGCACGAGCCCTCGCGCATGGTGACGATGCCGGCGCCGTCATATTCGCCCTTGATCCAGCCTTTGAGTACATAGACCAGCTGAAATTCGACGTCGTGATAATGCCGCTTGGACACTTCAGCGGGATCGCAGGGCGGCACCATTTTGATCACATGCGCGCGCGCCAAGCCATTGGTTGCCGCGGCAATGCCGAGATCGCGATACTGCGCGTAACGCCGCAACCCGGCCTCAAACGCATCCGGCGAATGATGGCTGACCACAAACGCCTGCTTGCGCGGTTTCGCCTTCGCCGCCGGCTTATGCACGCGCTTGCCGCGCGCCGTCACCCGGCGGCGCGATGACGGCTTGGCGCGCGACCGCGGGTTCGCCGACCGAACGGCGTGGCTCTTGGCTTTGCCTTTTGCTTTTACCATTTGCGTCCTCCCTAAAATTGCAGCGCGCCATTGTGCCGGATCACGACGGAGCGCACATCATCGGGCTTCTTGGCGCCCAATTGGCCAAATACGGCTTTGGTCTCCTCGATCAGGAGATCGATCACATGACCAGGGCCCTCTTCGCCGAGCGCGCCGAGACCCCACAAGAACGCCTTGCCGGCGAACGCGGCCGCCGCGCCGAGTGCATAAGCGCGCACCACGTCGGCGCCGCTGCGGATGCCGGAATCCATCATGACGGCCGCACGCGTGCCGACTTGGCGGACGATGGCGGGCAGCGCATCGATCGCCGCCGGCAGAGCTTCGACCTGTCGGCCGCCGTGATTTGAGACAATGAGACCGTCAACGCCGAGCGACAACGCCTTCTCGGCGTCCTGCGGATGCAGGATGCCTTTGACGATCAGCGGCTTCTTCCAGCGCTCGCGGTACTTGGCGACTTCCTCCCAGGTGAAAGCGCCGCCCATTTCGCGCCGCGCGAAACTGATCACATCGTTGATCGACGGATTAGCGCCGGCATAATTGCGCAGGCTGGCGAAACGCGGAATGCCGTTCTTCATCAGCGCGGCGGTCCAGCCCGGCGACAGCGCCATCTGCGCCAGCATTTTCAGATCGGGCTGAAAGACGCCGCCGAGACCGACGACGACTTCACGCGCCCGCGTGGTGCGCACCGGTACGTCGAGCGTCAGCACCAGCGCCTGACACGCGGTCGCTGCCGCCCGCCGCAGCAGATCGAAGCCGATGGCGTGATCGTTGTTGGCGGCGCGGTAAAGCTGGAACCAGCAGACGTCCGGCGCAATCTCGGCGATCTCTTCGATCGTGGCGCCGCCCGCCATGCCGAGCACATACGGCACCCGCGCGCGTTGCGCGGCGCGCGCGAGATGCTTGTCGGCGCCCGGCCAGACGATCGCCGGGCCGCCCATCGGCGCCACGCCCATCGGCGCCGCGTAGCGGCGTCCGAACAGTTCGATCTCGCAGGGCGGCAGCGAGGGCATGATGCCGTAGCGCGGCACCAGTTCGACCGCATCCAGCGCCGCCCAATTGCGCTTGATTCCGGCATCGTCCTTGCCGGAGCCGCCGTCGCCATATTCGAAGGCAAAATGCGGCAGCCTTTTCTGCGCCGCGCGGCGCAGATAGTGGATCGTCGGATAGCGCCGATATAGCTCGGCGTAACGTGGATTGGAGTTCTTCCCGGCAACGGGCAAAACCGGTGCCGTATCCCGTGGCGCGACAATCGCCGTCGTGTCGTGCATGAGCATTTCTCCCGGGGCCATTATAGCCACGAGGCAGCCGCACTAGAAATGGCTGTAGGAGGCTTGCGCGAAGGCGAGCGGCTTGCCGTCGCGAAGGAAGCGCGCGCCCCGCCCGGCCGTGACGCGGCCGATCTCAGTCGCCCCGACACCGGCTTTGTTCGCCGCCGCGGTGAAACCGGCGAGCTTGTCGGGCGCCAAGGTAAGAAGGATTTCATAATCATCGCCGCCGGTGAGCGCAGCCTCGATTGCGGCGGGATCGGCCGCGACCGCCGTCCGAACCGCATCCGAAAATGGTACGCGCACGACGTCGATCTCGGCGGCAACGCCTGACGCACGGCACAGCTTTGCGATATCGCCGACCAAGCCGTCCGAGACGTCCATTGCCGCGGAGGCGTGATGCAGCACCGCCTCCGCCAGCGCATTGCGCGGTTGCGGCAGCAGATAGCGCTGTTTGAGATGCGCTTGCATGGCCGTCGTCAGCCGCCACCTTTGGCCAAGGCCATCATCCTTGCGCAGCCGCACGCCGAGCGCAGAGTCGCCGATCGTGCCGGTGACCATGATGCAATCGCCGGCCTTGGCGGTCGAGCGCCGTACCATGGCGCCGTGCGGGACCGCACCAAATGCGCTGACCGAAACCGAGAGCGGCCCCGGCGTGCGATCGGTGTCGCCGCCGAAAAGCGGACACTCGTAGCGCTTTGCGTCGTCGCCGAGCCCGGCGACGAAAGCTTCGAGCCAAGCCTCGCCGGTCGCGGCCGGCAAGGCGACCGACATGATGAAACCGAGCGGCCTGGCGCCCTTCGCCGCCAGATCGGACAGATTCATCCGCAGCGCCTTGCGGCCGATCGTATCGGGCGGATCGTCGGGAAAGAAATGCACGCCGGCGATGACGCCGTCGGTCTTGAGCACCAGATCACAGCCGGGCGGCGGCGCGATGGCGGCGGCATCGTCGACCAAGCCGAAAGCGCCGGGATGCGTCGCGAGCGGAGCGAAGTAGCGCGCGATCAGACGGTCTTCCGCTGATGGTTCGTCGGCCATCGCTCAGGCCGCGCCACCGGCGATTTCGGGGGCGCGGAGTTGCCGCGCCAGCTGATCAAGCACGGCATTGACCATGCCGGTCTCCTCCTTGTCGACGAAGGCCGAGGCGACGTCGACATATTCGGACATCACGACGCGGGCAGGCACGTCGTTCCTGCAGGCAAGTTCGTAGGCGCCGGCGCGCAAGACCGCGCGCAACACCGCCTCGACGCGCTTCAGCGGCCAGCCGCGCGACAAAGCCGCATCGATCTTCGGATCGAGCTGGTTTTGCTCGCGCACCACGCCGGCGACGATGTCGCGGAAGTAAGCGGCTTCGGCCGGCAGATATTTCGCACCTTCGACTTCGCCGCCGAGCCAATGGCTCTCGAACTCGGCCATGATCTCGTTCAAGCCCGTGCCGGCGAGATCCATCTGATAAAGCGCCTGCACCGCAGCGAGCCGCGCCGCGCCGCGCTTATTGGCCTTGCGTCCGTTTGACCCTTCCTGGAAATTGGCGCCGGCCATCTCAGCGCGCCCCAAGACGTTTCTTGAGCTCGACCAGAGCGAGCGCGGCCCGCGCGGCGCCGCCGCCTTTATCCTGATCGTCGACGTCGGCGCGCGCTTTGGCCTGCGACTCGTTCTCGACCGTGATGATGCCGTTGCCGACCGGAACCCTGCGGGCCACCGACAGGTCCAAAAGTCCGCGCGCGGATTCCTGCGACACGATCTCAAAATGGATGGTCTCGCCGCGGATGACGCAGCCGAGCGCCACCGCGCCGTCATAGGGCCGGCGCTTCTTCTGTGCGGCATCAAGTGCGATCGCGATCGCAGCCGGGATTTCGAGCGAGCCGGGCACGCTGATCAAGTCGAACTGCGCACCGGCCTCTTGCAGCGCCTTCTTGGCGCCGGCGAGAAGCGCGTCGGCAATGTCGTCGTAATAGCGCGCCTCGACAATGAGAATGCGCACGCCCTTTGTGCTGCTTCTGACGCTCGCATTGTCGCGTTTGGCTTGTCGCGGCCCGGCCATGAATAAAGACCCGTTACGGTTAGGCGCGGTCGTAGCAAGCACCGCGGCGGCAAACAAGCCGCCCCAAGCTGACCATCAATGCTGTTTTGCGGTGTCGAGGAGGCGTGCGGCATAGCGCGCCATCTGATCGACCTCGAGATTGACCTGCGCGCCGACCGAAAGCACACCGAAGGTCGTGACCTTCAGGGTGTGCGGAATGAGCAGCACCGAGAATGTGTCGCCTTTCACCTCGTTAACCGTGAGCGAAATGCCATCGAGCGCAACGGAGCCCTTCGGCGCGATGAAACGCGCCAGCTCCGCCGGGACGCGAAAAGTCAAACCCGAACTATCGAGGAAATCGTCACGTGCGATGAGTTCGGCAAGGCCGTCGACGTGGCCCGAGACCATGTGTCCGCCAAGCTCGTCGCCAAGCCGCAGCGCGCGCTCGAGATTGAGCTTGGCGCCCGGCCGCCAGTGACCTGCCGTGGTCAGCCGCAAGGTCTCGGCTGCGGCGTCGACGGTGAAGAAGGTCCGATTGCCCTTGCGCCCGCGCTCCACCACGGTGAGGCAGGTCCCGGAACAGGCAATGGAAGCGCCGATCTCGATGGAATCGGGATCATAGGAGCAGCCAATGGTGATCCGGCGCAGGCTCTCAGCCTTGTCCTGAACCTCAATGATGTCGCCTAAGTCACTGACAATTCCGGTAAACATCGATCACCTGCGTTGGCCGTCACAGCGCTTGTAAGTCTCTTGCCGGTCAGATCCAACCGGCTCGCCGGCGACAAGCTTGAGCTTCTGTTTCAGCATCGCCGAGGCCGCAGCATCAAGCGCTTCGATGCCATCGGGGCCAACGACCTTGTCGGAATGGAACAGAACGGCTTCGTCGACCAAGTCCGCCTCGATCAGCGCCGCAGCCAGTGTCGGACCGCCCTCGACCATCAGCCGCGTGATCCCCTTCGCCGCCAAAAGGCCCAACGCATCCTTCAGGTCGAGCGGATCGGCGCTGCCGGGAGAGCGCAGCACGTCGACGCCCGCCGGCTGCAATTGGGATTCGGCCTGTTGCGGGGCCGCCATGCCGGCGATCACCCAGACCGGAGTCTCGTGAGCGCTTTGCGCCAGCCGCGATTTCAGCGGCAGGCGCAGCAAACTGTCGGCAACGACCCGCACCGGCGAACGGTTCGCCATGCCGGGCAAGCGGCATGTCAGCAGCGGATCGTCGGCAAGCGCCGTCCCGACGCCGATCATGATCGCATCACTCTGGGCGCGGAGAAGATGGACACGCTCGCGCACAGCATCGCCGGTGATCGCGATCGGCCGGCGGCCGGCGACGCCGGCTTTGCCATCGGCGGAGATCGCGAGCTTGAGCGTCACATGCGGACGGCCACGCGTCATCCGGCTGATGTGGCCGGCATGATCGCTGCGCGCCTCCTCCGCTCCGACTCCGAGATCGACGGTTATTCCGGCAGCGCGCAACCGCGCATGGCCTTTGCCGGCGACTTCCGGATTGGGATCTTCGATCGCGGACACAACGCGCGAAATGCCGGCGGCAATGACGGCATCCGCACAGGGCGGCGACTTGCCGAAATGCGAGCATGGCTCGAGCGTGACATAAAGCGTGGCGCCGCGCGCCGCGGGCCCGGCCCGGCGCAAGGCTTCGACCTCGGCATGCGGGCGCCCGCCCGGCTGGGTCCAACCGCGGCCGACAATGACGCCGTCTTTGACGATCACCGCGCCGACGGCAGGATTGGGCCACGTGCGCCCCAGCCCACGCCGGCCGAGGCCGAGCGCGAGATCCATGAAACGGACATCGTCGGCCGTCGCGGCATTGGCCTGCCCGCTCACTCCGCCGCCTCGTCTCCCGACAATTCGGCAAGCGCAGCCTCAAAGTCTTTGGCTTCGCGGAAATTGCGATAGACCGAGGCGAAGCGGACATAGGCGACGTCGTCGAGATCGCGCAGATGCGCCATCACCGTTTCGCCGATGGTCTCGGAAGACACTTCGCTTTCGCCGAGGCTTTCCAGTTCGCGCACGATCTTCGACACCATGTGGTCGATGCGCTCGGGCTCGACCGGCCGCTTGCGGCAGGCGATCTGCACCGAGCGCAACAGCTTGTCGCGATCGAACGGCACGCGCCGGCCGTTGCGCTTGATGATGACGAGCTCGCGCAGCTGAACCCGCTCGAACGTCGTGAAGCGGAAATTGCAGGCCAGGCAGACCCGGCGGCGGCGGATGACGGACGAATCCTCTGTCGGCCGCGAATCCTTGACCTGGGTGTCGAGGCTCGAACAGCTCGGACAACGCATGGCCTACCCCCTCCCTGGCCTGCTAGATCTTTTGTGCGAGCATGATCTTTTGCGAAAGCCGGTTTCCACTTTTCCGGATCATGCTCTAGCCCTCGTAGATCGGGAACCGGCCCACCAGACGCTTGACCTTCTCGCGCACGCTGGCTTCGGCAGCGGCATCCTCCTCGGCGCCGCTTCGCGACAACGCATCAAGCACTTCGGCGATCATGTCGCCAACCTGCCTGAACTCGGCGATGCCAAAGCCGCGCGTGGTCCCGGCGGGCGTGCCGAGCCGGATGCCGGACGTCACCATCGGCTTCTGCGGATCGAACGGAATGCCGTTCTTGTTGCAGGTGATATGAGCCCGGCCGAGCGCGATCTCGGCCACTTTGCCGGTGAGATTCTTGCGCCGCAGGTCGACCAGCATCAGATGCGTGTCGGTGCCGCCGGAAACGATATCGAGGCCGCGATTCTTCAAGGTTTCGGCAAGCGCCTTCGCATTCTCGACCACGTTCTTCGCGTAGAGCTTGAACGACGGCCGCAGCGCCTCGCCGAAGGCCACCGCCTTTGCGGCGATGACATGCATCAGCGGACCGCCCTGCATGCCGGGGAAAACCGCCGAATTGAGCTTCTTTGCCAGTTCTTCGTCATTGGTGAGGATCGCGCCGCCGCGCGGGCCGCGGAGCGTCTTGTGCGTGGTCGTGGTCACGACGTGAGCATGCGGAAACGGGCTCGGATGCGCGCCGCCGGCGACCAGGCCGGCAAAATGCGCCATGTCGACCATGAGATAGGCGCCGACCTCGTCGGCGATCTCGCGGAAGCGGCGGAAATCAATGATGCGCGGATAGGCCGAGCCGCCGGCGACGATGACCTTCGGCTTGTGCTCGCGCGCGAGCTTTGCGACCTCGTCCATGTCGATGAGGTTGGTGTCGCGGGTCACGCCATAGGGCACGACCTTGAACCACTTGCCGGAGAGATTGACCGGGGAGCCGTGGGTGAGATGCCCGCCGGCGGCGAGGTTGAGCCCCATGAAGGTATCGCCCGGCTGCATCAGCGCCATGAACACTTCGGCATTGGCGGAGGCGCCGGAATGCGGCTGCACATTGGCGAAGCCACAACCGAACAATTTGGTGACGCGTTCGATCGCAAGCCGTTCGGCGACATCGACATATTGGCAACCGCCGTAGTAGCGCTTCCCCGGCAGCCCTTCCGCATATTTGTTGGTCAGGACCGAGCCCTGCGCCTCAAGGACGGCGCGGCTGACGATGTTTTCCGAGGCGATCAGCTCGATTTCGTCGCGCTGGCGGCCGAGTTCGAGCCTGATGGCCTCGGCGATCTCCGGATCGGCCTGCGCGACCGTGGCGGAGAAGAAATCTTCCTCTGTAACATTGGCTTGCGGATTGACCGGCATAACGCAGTCCTTGCCTCGTTCCTTAAAGGGGAAATGGTCTTGGCCCGGTGATACACCGCCGACCGAGTTGACGCCAGCGGCGAACCGCAAGGCATGGCATATTTCGGCGGATCAGCCCGCTATATTTGGGGATTATGGGGCCATCGCCGCAAGCGGCGACCACTCAAAGCTTGGTCGTCGCCGGGATCGCGGGCGCGCCAAGGCCGTCGCGGCCGTAAATGTCCTCGCGGAACTGCACGACGCCGTCGGACGCCGACCAGGCGGTGACATAGACCCAGTGCAACGGCACGGGCTTGGCGAGCTGGGCGTCCTTGCGCTCGCCGGATTTGATGACCCGGTCGATCTCGTCCGGCGACCAGCCCTTGGTTTCGTCGAGCAGCCAATAGACCAGCTCGCGCACGTTCTGCACGCGCATGCAGCCCGACGAGTGGAAACGGAAATCGTCGCCGAACAGATTCTTCAGCGGCGTGTCGTGCATATAGACGCCATAGGCGCTGGGAAAATTGATGCGGATCGTGCCGAGCGAATTCTTGGCGCCGGGATCCTGCTTGAAGGTGTAATTGGTCGCGTCCTCCGAATACCAGTTGATGTCGGAGGGCTGCAGCTCGTGTTGCTTGCCGTCGAGAATGCGGATGTGGTTTTCGGTGAGGTAGTCCGGCTCATCCTGCATCTTCGGGATGAGATCCTTGCGCACGATCGAGGCCGGCACTGTCCAATAGGGATTGAAATTGATCTGGATGATCTTGCTGTTGATGTCGGGCGACGGCCGGTCCGGCTTGCCGGCGACCGCCGCGTGGCGCGACACCACGACATCGTTCTGGATCGCCTCAACCCGCGCCGCCGGAATATTGGCGACCACGTAACGCGGGCCGAGATTGGTCGAGAGCGTCTTGAGCCGCTCGATATTGATCTTGAGCTGATCGCGCCGCGTCGTCGCCGGCACGTTCATGGCGTCGAGCGTCGCCTCGCGCACGATGCCGTCGATATTGAGGCCGTGGCGTGCCTGGAACCGCCGCACCGCCTCTTCGACATAGGAGTCGTAGATGTCGTTGCCGACCGCGCTCGGATCGAGATCGCCGGACACTGAAAGGCGCGTGCGCAGATCGACCACGCTCGGATGCCGGTTGCCGAGCCGCAATTCGTCGACCTTGGGAACGATGGGCCAGCCGCCGCGGGCGACGATCGCGTCATAGGTCGCGACCGCCTGCTGCGTCGTTTCCGCCGTTGCCGCCGACAGCGTCGGTGCCGTGGCCTTGGGCATGTGAATGGTGCGCGAGGCCTGATCGAAGGACTGGCCGAACTCGCCGCGATCGGTCTCGCCCATCAGCGTGCGAAGCGGTTGATCTTGGGCAAGCTGCTGCGCCAGTGCCTTGCCGGCGGCCGAGGTAACCGCCGCGACGCCGACGACGCGGCCCAAAAATCTGCGCCGGGAAAAGCCCTTGCCGCGCCGCGCGAAGTCTCGCGAGACGCCGCTGTCCTGCCGTTCGCTCATGGAGCGCCATTTCATCGCGCGTGACGCCCGCCAAAGGGCAAAGGCCCAATGCGGCCGATACGCAAAGCCGCCCCCGCTGCCGAATTAGCACAGCGACAGGTCGAACCAAAGGCCCTACCCCGCTGTCCTACATCCCCTATCTCGCATGACGAGTCTTGTTCAGCACGGCAAGTCATGGCCGCCGGGCTTGGCCAATTTGTGGCACCGAGGCGGCGTCGTGCGCCGTTTGACATGCGCGCGAGCGCAAAAAGGCCCCGGCATTGCCGCCGGGGCTAGGTACGCCAGTACATGGCGGAAACCTTGGGAAAAATCTGGCCGATGAAACTGCCGCGCTGCGCCCCGGAAATCGGCTCCCCGAATGTTCGGGGGAGCCGATATTTGCAAGGGCCCGCTTGGCTCGGCTTGGCTTCAGAGACGATAAAGGATCTGATCGGTCCAGAACCGCTCGAGCCGGTGCAGCGCCTTGTTGAGCACGCTGAACTCGTCGGCATTGATGCCGCCGACCTGCTCCACCGTGCGCACGTGCTTCTGATAAAGCGTGTCGACGATGTCGCGAACCTCGATACCCTTCTGGGTGAGCTTGATGCGCACCGAACGGCGATCGACCCGCGAGCGCTGGTGATCGAGGAAGCCCATTTCGACGAGCTTCTTGAGGTTATAGGAGACGTTGGAGCCGAGATAGTAGCCGCGCGTGCGCAGTTCGCCGGCGGTGAGTTCTTTGTCGCCGATATTGTACAACAGCAGCGCCTGTACCGAATTGATGTCGGCGCGGCCGCGGCGGTCGAATTCGTCCTTGATGACGTCGAGCAGACGGCGGTGCAGCCGCTCGACCAAGGTCAAGGCCTCGAGATAGTGCGGGCGAATATGGTCGAAACGCGCCTCCCGATCGGCGGTATCGACCGTCTTTGCGACGGCTTTCATGTTGACGCCTTTCCCAAGACTATTTTGTTCAAGTGTTATACTTATCGACGGGCCCTGTTTCCCGCCGTACCACGCCAACGTACCGGCGAGGGTCTAAGATCAGTTTAAATAACACGCTAAAAATAACGTTTATTCTTGCGGCCTGGGGCGATCTATTGCCGGTAAAATTGCGGCAAAAGCCTATACGTTTTGTTCACCGATCGCGGCCGCGCTCTCACTGTCCATCATACATCCCTCTCCATAACGATGAAGCCACTGTGAAACGTCCTCCATTCGCCTATCGGACCGACCCCGCGGTGCCGCACTTCGCCGACGACCGCCCGATCATTGTCTTCGACGGCAAATGCGTCTTGTGCTCGGGCTTCGCCCAATTCGTCATGCGCCGGGACCGCTCCGCACGCTTTCGGTTCCTGGCCGCGCAGAGCATCCTCGGCGACGCGCTCTATCGGCACTTTGGCCTCGACCCGGTCAACTACGAAACCTACATCCTGCTCGAGAACGGTGTCGCGTATCTCCGCTCCGAAGCCGTGATCCGGATTTTCGAAAGCCTCGGTCTGCCGTGGCGGCTTGCAGCAGTGTGCCGCGTCTGTCCGCTTGTTAGTCGCGATTGGATTTATGATTTTGTCGCGCGCCGTCGT
Organism: Xanthobacteraceae bacterium; assembly: GCA_035509535.1. Lineage (GTDB taxonomy): Bacteria > Pseudomonadota > Alphaproteobacteria > Rhizobiales > Xanthobacteraceae > BOG-931. Next base: position 78,843 of record DATJLN010000064.1, read on the forward strand.
CTACGCTGGTTCGGCGCGAGGCCGAGCTGTTACATCCCCGGCGCCGCCGAGGCGGACCGCTTTTTGTCATGACGACCGGATTAAGAATTCTCATCGTCGGCGGCTACGGCATATTCGGCGGCCGCCTCGTCGAACTGCTGGAGAACGAGCCGCGGCTGACCTTGTTTGTCGGCGGGCGCTCCGCGGCAAAGGCGGAAAGTTTCATTTCATCGCGCACCGGCGCCAAGGCACGCTTGATTGCCGCGGCGCTCGATCGCGACGGCAATCTCGACGTGCAATTATCGGCGATCGCGGCTGATCTCGTGGTGGATGCCAGCGGCCCGTTTCAGAACTACGGCGACCGCCCCTATCGCCTCGTCGAAGCCTGCATCCGCCACGGCATCAATTATCTCGACCTCGCCGACGGCTCCGATTTCGTTACCGGAATCTGCGCCTACGATAAACAGGCTCAAGACAAAGGCATCTTCATTCTCTCCGGTGTCTCGAGTTTTCCGGTGCTGACGGCTGCCGCCGTGCGCCGCCTCTGCGCCGACGCGACAGTGGTGACCGCGATCCGCGGCGGCATT
>DATJLN010000065.1:0-8216 GCA_035509535.1 Xanthobacteraceae bacterium
CGACCGCCTATGGCAAGACGGCCCGCACGGCTTTCTGCACACATCCGGACGCGATGTCGGCCTGCCCGACGGCCAGATGGGCAATTCCGAAGTCGGCCATCTCAATATCGGCGCCGGCCGCGTGGTGATGCAGGATCTGCCACGCATCTCGGCGGCGATCGCCGGCGGCGACATCAAAAGCGCGCCGGCGTTGATCGATCTGATCGCAAAGCTCAAGGCCTCCGGCGGCACGTGTCATTTGATCGGCCTGGTTTCGCCCGGCGGCGTGCATTCGCATCAGGATCACGCCGCGGCGCTCGCCGGGATTCTCGATGAAGCGCGCGTGCCGACGCTCGTCCATGTGCTGACCGACGGCCGCGATACGCCGCCGCAATCGGCGGCCGAGGACGTGAAGCGCCTTGTCGCCGCGCTGCCGCCGACGGTAAAGATCGCAAGCGTCTGCGGCCGCTATTTCGCGATGGACCGCGACAAGCGCTGGGATCGCGTCGAGAAAGCCTACAACGCCATCGTCGAAGCCGAAGGGCCGCGTTTCGCCACTGCGCCGGCAGTGATCGCCGACGCCTATGCCAACAGGAAATTCGACGAGTTCATCGTTCCGGCGGTCGTCGGCGACTACAAAGGCATGAAAGACGGCGACGGCGTGCTCTGCTTCAACTTCCGCGCCGATCGCGTGCGCGAAATTCTGGGCGCGATGCTCGAGCCGGACTTCGACGGATTTTCCCGGAAGCGCGTGGTCAAATTCGCCGCCGCTGTCGGCATGGCGCAATATAGCGACGAGCTTGACAAGCTCATGGCGACAATCTTTCCGCCGCAGACGTTTGCCAACATTCTCGGCGAAGTCGTCGCGCATGCCGGGCGCAGGCAGCTGCGCATGGCGGAGACGGAGAAATATCCGCACGTGACGTACTTCTTGAACGGCGGCCGCGAGGAGCCTTATTCCGGCGAGGACCGTATCATGGTGCCCTCGCCCAAGGTCGCCACGTACGATCTGCAGCCGGAAATGTCGGCGCCGGAACTCACCGACAAGGCTGTCGCCGCGATCAATTCCGGCAAATACGATCTGATCGTGCTCAACTTCGCCAATCCCGACATGGTCGGTCACACCGGCAGCCTGCCGGCGGCGATCAAGGCGGTGGAAACCGTCGATACCGCGCTCGGCCGCATTGCCGACGCCATCGAGAAGGCCGGCGGCGCGCTCCTGGTCACCGCCGACCATGGCAATTGCGAAATGATGCGCGATCCCGCGACCGGCGGCCCGCACACCGCGCATACGACCAACCCGGTGCCGCTGCTGCTGTTCGGCGGCCGCAATCGCGGCCTGGTCGCGCAAGGCCGCCTCGCCGATCTCGCGCCGACCTTGCTTGAACTGATGGAATTGCCGAAGCCGAAGGAAATGACCGGCACGTCGCTCTTGGCCGGCTGAAAAGGCGATTAGCTCACCAAGCTACGGCTCTTCGCGCAATGCGCGATCAGGCGCTCGACAAAAGCGGCGCATTTTGACAGTTCGGCGATCTCCACGAACTCGTCCGGCTTGTGCGCCTGCTCGATCGAGCCAGGGCCGATCACGACCGTTGGGATATCCGCGATGCTCACGAACAGGCTCGCTTCGGTGCCAAAACTCACCTTGCCGTGGCTGTTGCGGCCGCTCAATTGCTTGGCGAGCGCGACCAGCGGGTGGTCGGGCTTCATCTCCAGCGCCGGATAATCGAGGATTTCCTCAAAGGTGATTCCGCAGCCCCGGTCGCGCTTGCGCATCTGCGGCTCGATCTCGGCCTTGGCCCAGGCCACGATGGCGTCGGTCACCGCTTTCGATTCATGCATGCCGAGCCCGCGCGCCTCGAATTCCAGCACGCATTCGTCCGGCACGATATTCAGCGCAGTGCCGCCTTGAGCAATGCTGGTGAGCAAGGTCGTATGCGCGACATCGTACATCTCATCGTGCGCGCCTTCCTTGGCCAGGAGCGCAGCGCGGCGGCGCACTTCCGCAATCAGGTCGGCGGCGTATTCCACGGCATTGACGCCAAGCGGCGCGAGCGAGGAGTGGCACGACTTGCCGTGGAAGACGGCGCGCACGCCATGCTTGCCCTTATGGCCGATGATGATCTGCATCTGCGTCGGCTCTCCGACAAAGCAGCCAATCGGCTTGACCGACGCTTTATCGACCTCGCGCAGCATCGGGCGCACGCCGACGCAGCCGACTTCTTCGTCGTAGGAGATCGCAAGATGGATCGGCATTTTCAGATCGGCGGCCTTGATCTCCGGCACCATGGCGAGGCACACCGCAACGAAGCCCTTCATGTCGGTCGTGCCGCGGCCGTAATAACGGCCGTTGCGCTCGGCCATGGTGAAAGGATCGCTGGTCCAAGGCTGCCGCTCGACCGGCACAACATCGGTATGGCCGGACAAGACAATGCCCGGCCGATCGGGCGGGCCGATCGTGACCCAAAGCGAAGCCTTTTGCCCGGTGTCGTCGAGCAGACGGCGGCCGCTGATGCCGAACGAGGCGATATAGGTTTCGATATAACCGATCAGCGGCAGATTCGAGCGGTCGCTGATCGTGTTGAAGCCGACCAGATCGGACAGGATTTTACGGATGCGTTCGGGTCGGTCGGACGTCGTCATTATGCTTTAAATATCCGCATGCTTTAAATATCCGCCAGCCCGAGCACATCCGCCATCGAATAGAGCCCGGGCGCCTTGCCGCGCGCCCATAAGGCCGCGTGCAGCGCGCCGCGCGCGAAGATCATGCGGTCTTCGGCGCGATGCACGAGCTCGACGCGCTCGGCGGGCCCGGCAAAGATCACCGAATGCTCGCCGACCACCGTGCCGCCGCGCAGCGAGGCGAAACCGATATCGCCTACGGTGCGGGCGCCGGTGACGCCGTCGCGGCCGCGCGCCGAGTGCTGTGCAAGATTGATGCGACGGCCTTCGGCCGCGGCGCGGCCGAGCATCAGCGCCGTGCCGGACGGTGCATCGATCTTCCTGTTGTGATGCATCTCGACGATCTCGATGTCGTAGTCGTCGCCGAGCGTCCGGGCGACACGCTTGGTCAATGCAACCAAAAGATTGACGCCGAGACTCATATTGCCGGACTTAACGATGGGCGCCCGCTTGGCCGCCTCGGCGATCACGGCATCGTCTTCGGCGGAATGGCCGGTGGTGCCGATGACATGGACCTTGCCGGCAGCCGCGGTCAGCTCGGCAAGCGCCAGTGTCGCCGCCGGGACCACGAATTCGATGAGGCCGTCGGCGTCGCGCAACAGCGCCGCGGCGTCGCTTGTCACCTTGATGCCGTTCGGGCCGAGCCCGGCCAGTTCGCCGGAATCTCGGCCGAGCACGGCCGAGCCCGGCGCATCGGCCGCGCCGGCGAGCGCGAGCCCCTTGGTGGCGGCGACGGCGGCAATGAGCGTACGGCCCATCCGCCCGCCAGCGCCGGCGATCACCACACGCATGTCGGAATTCTGCCCTGGCATGGTCTTCTCTGCGTTCACGGTCCTTGAGGTGCGTATAGCACAATTCCAACCCTCCTCCCGAGAGGCGGGAGCGAGCGCCGCAGTACGGCAAGGACTAGAACATCGGGCCGTCGTAGCCTTCGATGATGATAAGATCGATCAAGGAGTGCGGCTGCCGCACCTTGATATTGGCCTGATATTCCGGTGAGCGGTAGCAGGCGAGCGCCGCGGCGTAATCGGGAAACTCGATCACCACGTTGCGCGAGCGGCTTTCGCCCTCCATGCTTTCGAATTTGCCGGCGCGCACGATGAACTTGCCGCCGTATTTCTTGAAGATCGCGGGATTAGCGGCGGCGTAGGGCTTGTAGCCCTCTTCGTTGTGCACATCGACGCGCGCGATCCAGTAGCCCTTGGGCATGATACTCTCCCCGACACGCCTGTCATTCCAATGCTAGCGCTTCTTTGCCGCCGAGGCGATCTCGGCGACGATCGCCTGCGCGGCGGCCTTCGGATCGGCGGCGGCGACAACCGGACGGCCGACGACGAGATAGTCCGCACCGGCAGCGATGGCTGCAGATGGAGTCGCGATACGCTTCTGATCACCCGCTTCGGTGCCTGCGGGCCGGATGCCGGGCGTCACCAGCACGAGCTTGTCGCCGACAATGGCACGCAGGCTCGCGACTTCTTCCGGGGAGCAGACGAGCCCGTCGACGCCGGCCTCAAGCGCCTGCCGCGCGCGTTGCGCGACGAGATCGCGCACCGGGATGCTGTAGCCCGCTGTCTTGAGGTCGGCATCGTCATAGGACGTCAGCACGGTGACGGCGAGGATGCGCAAACCGCCGTCGCGGGCAGTTGCCGCGGCCTTCATCGTCTGCGGATAAGCATGGACGGTCAGGAACGTCGCGCCGACACGCGATACGCTTTTGACACCGGCCGCGACCGTGTTGCTGATGTCGTGGAGCTTCATGTCGACGAACAGCTTTTTGCCCGAGGCGATCAGCTCCGCGGCATAAGACAGGCCGCCGGCGAGCGCCAGCTGGTAGCCGATCTTGTAGAACGACACCGCGTCGCCGATCCGCGCCACCATCGCGCGCGCCTCGTCGACCGTCGATACGTCGAGCGCGACGATCAGGCGGTCGCGGGGCTCTATCTGCATCGCTTGATCCTTGCCTTGGCGGACACTCAGCTCATCACGCCGGCCAATCCGACAAGCCTGCGCATAGCAGCTTTCAGCGCCGAGGCAAGCGCTTCGTCCTTGAGATTGTCCATGTCGTCAAAAGCCTGATCGGCGCGCGGCACCGCGACTTGCTCGGGGATCACCAGTGCGCCGCAGCCGAGTTCCAAGATTTGCCGCAGCGCCATCAGCGAGCGCAGGCCGCCCTGCCCGCCGCTCGCCGCCGCGCCGATGGCAAAGACGCGGCCCTTGAAGGCGGCATAAGGCGGCTCGCCGGGATCGCGTACCCGTGAAATCCAGTCGATCGTATTTTTCAGAAGCGGCGTCACCGACGCGGTGTATTCGGGGCTGGTAATGAAGACGCCGTCATGGGCGAGCAGCATGCGCTTGAGCTGCACCGCGGCCGGCGGCAGGCCCGATGCGGTGACAAGATCGGCGTCGAACAGCGGCAGCTGGTAATCCTCGAGCGAAATGCGCGTGACCTCGGCCTCGAGCAGCGCGAGCTCCTTGGCGGCAAGCGCTGCGAGCCGCGCATTGTGCGAGCCGGTCCGCAATGAGCCCGGAATGATCAGGATTTTCGGTGTCGCCATCGCGGGGCGCTTTTAGCGCATGATGCCGAGGTGTGGAAACTGCCTGCTCCGGCACGATCGCGCGCCGCGGAGATCAGGCCTTGCGATAGACCCAGACCCGCGCCGGCGGCAGGTTCATCCAGATGCGCTCGGAGGCTTCCGCGGTAAAGCCCCTGCGCCGGGTCGGCAGCGGCGAGGCCACCGAATATGTGAATTGCACGAATGGCGCACCCGGCAGCATCAGCTCGAAGGCATCGCGCACGAGCCGCAGCCGCATCTTGATCGGCTTGGTCATCAGCGGCAGGCCGGACACGACGGCCGCAGCCGGCTGCAGCAACAGCGCTTCCAGAAGCCGGCGCATGCTGTAGGCGTCGCCCTGCACCAGGGTCGCCTGCGGATAGCGCGCGCGCAGCAGCCGGCAAAAGGTCGGATTGAATTCGACCAGCACAAGCCGCGAAGGATCGACGCCGGCATCGACCAAGGCTTCGGTGACGGGCCCCGTGCCCGGTCCCAGTTCGACGACGGGGCCCGAACTGTTCGGATCGACATAGCGCGCCATGGTGCGCGCCAGGATCTTGCCCGAGGGCGCGACGGCGCCGGTCGACAACGGCCGCTCGATCCAAGAGCGGATGAACCGCACCTCGTCGTCGAGCCGGATGCCCTTCTTGAGCTCGAACTGCCTGATGCGCTGCTCGATGCCCTGCTCGATTTTGCGGCCGAGATCATCGCGGCGCAGTTCGAACTGCCGGATGTGGCGCTCGATCTTGCGTCCGATGAGAGTCTTGCCGAACTCCAGAAGCCGGAGCTGCCGCTCGATCTTTCGTTCGAATTTTTCCAGGGCCGGCAGCGACATGAGATCCAAACAACTGGTGAACACAAACGGAGAAAGGTAGACCGGACGAACGCGTTTCGCCCACGCGACAGAGTTTTGCCGTTTTTAAAACATTTGGGTGACAAAGGCCATACGGCCTGCCGCGAATCTAGGCAGGGATGATTTTTCCCCGAATTGACGACCCCGCTGGGGCCTTTTGTTCAAGCATGATCCTTTCGGAAAACCGGCGTCCATTTTCCGGAGCATGACCTAGGCAGAGCCGCCGCGGCCGCCCAATCCGTCAAGGAATTCCTTGACCTTGCCAAGGAACCCCGAGGATTCCGGTTGTGTCTCGGTTGACGACAGCCGATCGAATTCGGCCAAAAGTTCACGCTGCTTCTTGGTCAATTTCTGCGGCGTTTCGACGACCGCCTGCACATACATGTCGCCATGCTGGCGCTGCCGCAACACCGGCATACCCTTGGACTGCAAGCGGAAGCGGCGGCCGGATTGCGTGCCTTCGGGAATTTTCACTTTGGTCTTGCCGCCGTCGATGGTCGGCACTTCGATGTCACCGCCCATCGCCGCCGTCACCATGGACACCGGCACGCGACAATGCAGATCGGCGCCCTCGCGCTGAAAGAATGGATGCGCCGCCATCGACAGGAAAATGTAGAGATCGCCCGGCGGACCGCCGCGCACGCCGGCTTCGCCCTCGCCGGCAAGGCGAATGCGCGTGCCGTCCTCGACACCCTGCGGGATATTCACCGACAGCGTGCGTTCGCGGGTCACGCGGCCTGAGCCCGAGCACGAGGCGCACGGGCTGTCGATCGACTGGCCGCGGCCGTGGCAATTCGGACAGGTGCGTTCCAGCGTGAAGAAGCCCTGCGCATGACGCACGCGTCCTTGACCGCCGCACATCGCGCAGACTTTCGGTTTGGTGCCGGCCTTGGCGCCGGAGCCAGAACAGGCTTCGCAGGTCACAGACGTTGGAATGCGAATCTGCGCGGTCTTGCCGGCATAAGCTTCGGCGAGCGTGATCTCCATATTGTAGCGGAGATCGGCACCGCGCTCGCGGCCCGAGCCGCCGCGGCTGCGGCCGCCGGCCGACATGCCGAAAATGCCTTCGAACAGGTCGGAGAACGTGGTGCCGAAATCGGCGCCGAAGCCGGCCGCGCCATTGCCCATGCCGTGCTCGAAAGCGGCATGACCGAAACGGTCATACGCGGCGCGCTTGTCGGGATCCTTGAGGATTTCGTAGGCTTCGTTGACTTCCTTGAAGCGATGCTCGGCGTCCTTGTCGCCCGGATTGCGATCCGGGTGGCATTGCATGGCCTGTTTGCGAAAAGCCGTCTTGATGTCGATTTCGGTCGCCGTGCGCTCGACCGACAGCGTCTCGTAGTAGCAGCGCTTCATTCTTCACCCAATCACCTGCCCAAGAGCCCGGGTTTGGGGCTTGCCGACTTGGAGCCTGCCGACTTGGAGCTTGCCAGTTCGAGGCTCGCCGGCGAGCAAGCACCCCCGGTTTTTATCCGGGGGTGCAATTCTGACAAGCAGCAATAGCATCAAGCGCCTCTCTGCTTTTACGCAGATTTCTTGTTCTTCTTGTCGTCGTCGACTTCCGTGAACTCGGCGTCGACGACGTCTTCTTTCTTGCCTTCGGCACCACCGCCAGCACCGGCGTCACCGCCCGGCTGCTGCTCGGTTTGCTTGTACATGGCTTCGCCAAGCTTCATCGAAGCCTGCGCCAGCGTCTGGGTCTTCGCCGAAATCGCCTGCGCATCGTTGCCCTTCAAGGCTTCCTTGAGGTCGGCGATCGCGTTCTCGATGGCGCGACGGTCGCCTTCACCGATCTTCGAGCCATGCTCGGCGAGCGTCCTCTCGGTGGAGTGGACCATGGCCTCGGCGTGGTTCTTCGCCTCGACCTCGGCTTTGCGCTTCTTGTCCTCCTCGGCATGAGCCTCGGCGTCCTTGACCATCTTCTGGATGTCGGAATCCGAGAGGCCGCCCGAGGCCTGGATGCGGATCTGCTGTTCCTTGCCGGTGCCTTTGTCCTTCGCCGACACCTGGACGATGCCGTTGGCGTCAATGTCGAAGGTGACCTCGACCTGCGGGATGCCGCGCGGCGCCGGCGGGATGCCGACCAGATCGAACTGGCCGAGCATCTTGTTGTCGGCCGCCATTTCGCGTTCGCCCTGGAACACGCGGAT
>DATJLN010000066.1:0-23723 GCA_035509535.1 Xanthobacteraceae bacterium
TGACGGCTCTTGCCTGCAGTGCCGTCTTTTCCTATCTTCGGCCCATCCCACCGAACGTAGGCGGATGCAGTTGCGTCTTGGCTCCAGTGGACTGGAGCCACCTGGTGCATCGGGTTCGGGGTCAAAAACCCCTCGCAACCCAAGACCTGCGATCTTCCTTTCCGCCAGTGACGCCCCGCCCCGATTCCGCCGCTGGCCCAATTTCCATAGGACATTCTGTATGCAGGAAATGAAACTCCAAGAACTCAAAACCAAGACTCCGGCGGAGCTTGTCTCTTTTGCCGAAGAGCTCCAGGTCGAGAACGCCTCGACCATGCGCAAGCAGGAGCTGATGTTCGGCATCCTCAAGCAGCTCTCGGCGCGTGAGACCGATATTGTCGGTGAAGGCGTCGTCGAAGTGCTGCCGGACGGTTTCGGCTTCCTGCGCTCCCCCGAAGCCAATTACCTGCCGGGCCCCGATGATATCTACGTCTCCCCCTCGCAAATCCGCCGCTTTGGCTTGCGCACCGGCGATACGATCGATGGTCACATCCGCAGCCCCAAAGAGGGCGAGCGTTATTTCGCTTTGCTCAAGGTCAACTCGCTGAATTTCGAGGACCCGGAAAAGGCCCGTCACAAAGTCAATTTCGACAATCTGACGCCGCTCTATCCCGACGAGTGGCTGAAAATGGAATATGAGGATCCGACCAAGAAGGATCTGTCGGCCCGCGTCATCGACATCGTGGCGCCGGTCGGCAAGGGCCAGCGCGCGCTGATCGTGTCGCCGCCGCGCACCGGCAAGACCGTACTCCTGCAGAACATCGCCCATTCGATCACCCACAATCATCCGGAATGCTATCTGATCGTGCTGCTGATCGACGAGCGGCCGGAAGAAGTCACCGACATGCAGCGCTCGGTGAAGGGCGAGGTGATTTCCTCGACTTTCGACGAGCCGGCGGTGCGCCACGTGCAGGTCGCCGAGATGGTGATCGAGAAAGCTAAGCGCCTGGTCGAGCACGGCCGTGACGTCGTTATCCTGCTCGATTCGATCACTCGCCTCGGCCGCGCCTACAACACCGTGGTGCCGTCATCCGGCAAGGTGCTCACCGGCGGCGTCGACGCCAATGCTTTGCAGCGGCCGAAGCGCTTCTTCGGCGCAGCGCGCAATATCGAGGAAGGCGGTTCGCTGACGATCATTGCGACCGCCCTGATCGATACCGGCAGCCGCATGGACGAAGTGATCTTCGAAGAGTTCAAGGGCACCGGCAATTCGGAATTGATCCTGGACCGCAAGGTCGCCGACAAGCGCACCTTCCCGGCCATGGACATCACCCGCTCCGGCACCCGCAAGGAAGAACTCCTGGTGCCGCCGGATCAGCTCAAGAAGATGTACGTGCTGCGCCGCATCCTCAATCCGATGGGCACCATGGACGCCATGGACTTCCTGTTGGACAAGCTGCGCAACACCAAGAACAATTCCGAGTTCTTCGACTCGATGAATACGTAAGGCAATTGTGCCGGCGGGGTGTTCAGCCCCGCTTGGTGTCCGGCTCGAGAGTCCGCAAAAGCTTGGTCGCGGTCGCCGGCGTCGCCCGCTTGGAATTCAGCGCGGTGTCGGGATCGATAAAGCAAGTTCCGCCTTTGCCGTTTTTATCGACGGCACTCTGGCAATCCGCCATCGTCGTATAGCCGCATTCGATCATCGCGTTGTCGCGGGCGGTGTAGCCGCACCATTCGTCGGCGCGAGCGCTGGTCGCCGCGCCGCCTGCCGCAAGGACGACGAGAGTCACAGCGATCCCGTATCCCCCGTATCCGAAGAATTGCCGCATGGTTGGATCTCCAAAGGAACGTCATCGATAAGACGTCTGGCGCGCCCCGCGGTTCTATAAAGCATGAACCGGCGCGAATCGCGGCGTCAAGAATGTCGCACCGGCTCGGCAGCAGTTTTGATGGCGATGGCCAGTGCGTCCGCACGGGTCACCGGCAGCGAGCAAGTTTCGCCGACGCAGATGAAGGCCTGCGGCGCCGTTGCGGCGGTGATCTTGGCGCGGGCCGGATGTTTTTGCGGCAAGCCTGCGGCCGACGGTGCATGCAGCACGACGCGGTTCAGCGGCGACGCGCGGCGCGCGACAGCGAGCAGCGCGTCGGCTCCCTCTCCTTCCCCGGTCACCACGATCTCGATCGCGTTGAGCCGCAAATCGATGGCATTGAGCAATGCCATATGCATGTAGAGGTTTTCGGAAACCTGCGGCACGATGGCGCCGATCAGCCGGTCGGCTTTGTCGCGCCATGCATCATCGCCGGCCAAGACAGCGAGCCGAACCAGGTTTTGCGCGGCAACGGCGTTGTGATTGGGCGTCGCCTCGTCCGTCGTCGCGGCCGGCCGGATGACAAGGCCTTCGGCATCGGCAGCGGTGAGGTAATAAGTCCCAACGTCTGCATTGATGTAATCGCGATCGAGCGCGCGTTGCCAAGACAGCGCCTGATCGAGATTTTTTTGCTGTCCCGTCGCTTCATGAAGCGCGAGTGCGGCGCGGATCATGGCGGCAAGGTCAGATGCAAGCCCTGGAAACTTGAGTTTGCCTTCGCGCCAGGAGTGGCCGAGCCGGTCGCCGCGCGTCATCGCGCTTGCGACAAAGTCGAAGGCGCGCGAGGCAAGCACGAGCCAGGACGGTTCGTCGAAGACAAGTCCGGCATTGACGAGTGCCGCGATCATCAGCCCGTTCCAATCGGCCAGGACTTTATCGTCTAGTCCAGGCCGCATGCGCTTTTCGCGTTCGGCGAACAGTTTTTCACGCAAGGCGGCGAGCCGCGCATCGTCGGCCTCGCTGCGCGGCAGCGGCTTCAGTCGATTGAGGATGTTATGCCCTTCGAAATTGCCCGCCGGCGTCACGTCGTAATAATGCGCAAAATATTCGCCGTCCTCGGCGCCGAGCTGTTTGATCACGTCGTCGTAGGACCAAACGTAGAATTTTCCCTCTTCGCCTTCTGAATCGGCGTCGAGCGACGCGGAAAAGCCGCCCTCGCCCGCCGTCATTTCGCGCTCGAGCCAGGCCACGGTTTCCCGCGCGCGCTGCCGGTACAGCGCCTTGCCGTCGCGTTGATAAGCGATGGCCAAAAGCTCGAGCAGCTGCGCGTTGTCGTAAAGCATTTTCTCGAAATGCGGTACCAGCCAGCGCTCGTCCACGGAATAGCGCGAGAAGCCGCCGCCGAGATGATCGTAGATGCCGCCTTCGCAAATGTGATCGAGACTGATCTCGACCGCGGCGAAGTAACGTGCTTCGCCGGTGCGCAATCCGGCGCGCCAGAGAAGTTCAAACAAAGCGGCTTGCGGAAATTTCGGCGCGCCGCGCGTGCCGCCATTGACCGGATCGATAATGCCGCCAAGCTGGCGCGCGGCGCTATTCAATCCATCGACCCCGATGCTCGCACCGAGGCCGGCGCGTGCTGTCGCGGCAAGCTCGCGCATCAGCGCGGCGCGGTTCTGCTCGATCTTCTGCGGCTCTTCGCGAAACAGCCGCGCGATTTCGCGCAACACATCGACAAAGGCCGGCTTGCCGTAGCGCGAGGTCTTCGGAAAATAAGTGCCACCCCAGATCGGCTCGCCATCGGGCGTAAGAAACATGGTCAACGGCCAGCCGCCATGTTCGCCCAAGTGATGCAGCGCCGACATGTAGATCTGATCGATATCGGGCCGCTCCTCGCGGTCGACTTTGATGTTGACGAACAGGTCGTTCATGACCCGCGCGGTGGCGTCGTCTTCAAAACTCTCGTGCGCCATCACGTGACACCAGTGGCAGGCGGCATAGCCGACCGACAGCAGGATCGGCTTGTTGTCTTGTTTGGCGGCGGCGAGTGCTTCAGGTCCCCAGGCCCACCAATCGACCGGGTTGTGCTTGTGCTGCAGGAGATAGGGACTGGTCTCCTGCGCCAGGCGGTTTTCATGGGACGGCGGCGACGATGACGCGGACTGTGGCGCCGGATGCTGTGACATTGACATGGATGCACCGTAGCAAGTAGCCCGCGGGGCGCGAAGCGCTCACGCGCAGATGGGCTTCAACTGGCCGCGATGTCCGATCGTTCCACCATTTTCGCTTTGTCCTCCGGACGCCCGCCGGCGGCGATTGCCGTGGTGCGGGTGTCGGGACCGTTGGCCGGTATTGCGCTCGAGAAACTGATCGCCCGGATGCCGGAACCGCGCAAAGCGGTCCTGGCGCGTGTGCGCGATCCGCGCAACGGCGAGCTGATCGACGAGGCGCTGGCGCTGTGGTTTCCCGCGCCTCACAGCGAGACCGGCGAGGACGTGGCCGAGCTGCAATTGCACGGCGGCCACGCCGTGGTGGCCGCCGTGCTCGACGCATTCGGCGCGATACCAGGCTGTCGTTTAGCCGAGCCCGGCGAATTCACCCGCCGCGCTTTCGAGGCGGGGCGGCTCGATCTCACCGCAGTCGAGGGCTTGGGCGATCTGATCGCTGCGGAGACGCCGGCGCAGCGGCGCCAAGCATTCCGGCAGCTCAAGGGTCTGATCGGCGATCGCGCCGAGGCCTGGCGGCAGCGTCTCATCGAAGCACTGGCGCTGATCGAGGCGCGAATCGACTTTTCCGACGAGGCCGATGTGCCGGAAGAGCTGGTCGGTCCGGCGCTTCATGCTGCGCAACAATTGCGCGACGAAATCGCAGCAAATCTCGGCGATGGCCGCCGCGGCGAGCGCTTGCGTGACGGCCTGGTGGTGGCCATAGCCGGCCCGCCGAATGCAGGAAAGTCTACTCTTTTCAATCGCTTAGCGCGACGAGACGCCGCGATCGTATCGCCCTATGCCGGCACCACACGCGACGTCATTGAGGTGCATCTGGATCTCGACGGCTATCCGGTGACGTTGTTGGACACTGCCGGAATCCGCGAGAGCAATGAGCCTATCGAGCAGGAGGGCATGCGCCGGGCACGCGAACGCGCGGCCTCGGCGGATTTGGTGCTTTGGGTGGTCGATGGTGCCGAGGGTGAAGGACACGTCCCGGAGCGTGCGCTCGGCGAAGATTCCGAGACTTGGTTGATCCAAAACAAGATCGATCTGACTGGGAAAAGTCCTTTCAGCGGAAAAGGATTAAAATCCGAATATGGATTCACTTATTTGCTATCGGCGGCGCTCGGGCAGGGGATCGAAGCTTTGGAAATCGGCTTGACCGGTTACGTACGGTCGTTCTTCGCCGGTGCCGAATCCGGCATCGTGACGCGAGCGCGACATCGGCGCGCGCTGGAGGACACCGTAGCAGCGCTGGACCGGGCCTTGGCAGAAGGTCATGGAGCTGGCCGCGAGGAGCTCATCGCTGAGGAATTGCGGACGGCGGCAACGGTCCTCGGCCGGCTGACCGGACGGGTCGACGTCGAAGATATTCTCGACGTGATCTTTCGTGATTTTTGTATCGGCAAGTGATGTTGTGCGCAGACGGGCAGTGTTTCACGTGAAACGAAGGATTTCGATGCTAATTGCGCAATTGTTTCACGTGAAACGGCGGAGCGCAGCGGAGACCTGAGCTAGGGCTTTGACCGTCAATGCGCCGTTGGCTACAACCGCCTCCTTCTTGGAGAATCCGATGGACGGCCGCTTCGATGTGATTGTCGTTGGCGGTGGCCACGCTGGCTGTGAGGCGGCGGGCGCCGCTGCCCGCACGGGTGCCCGAACGGCGCTGGTGACGCAGCGCTTTGCGACCATCGGCGCGATGTCCTGCAATCCGTCCATCGGAGGTCTCGGCAAAGGCCACCTGGTGCGCGAAATCGATGCGCTGGATGGCCTGATGGGCCGGGTCGCCGATGCCGGGGGCATCCAGTTTCGCTTGCTTAATCGGCGCAAAGGTCCGGCGGTGCGCGGCCCCCGTGCCCAGGCTGACCGGAAGCTTTACGCGGCCGCCATGCAGGCGGCGATCCGCGCGACGCCCAATTTGACGGTCATCGAAGGCGAAGTGGATGACCTCCTCGGCGAGGGTCGTGTCACGGGCATTCGGCTGGCGGATGGACGGGTGTTTAGCGCCGCCGCGGTGGTCCTGACGACTGGCACCTTTCTGCGCGGCCTGATTCATATTGGCGAGCGGCAGATTCCGGCGGGCAGGGTCGGGGAGGCGCCGTCAATGGGGCTCTCGGATACGCTTGAGCGGACCGGATTTGCTTTGGGGCGTCTCAAGACCGGCACGCCACCTCGGCTGGATGGCGAGACCATCGACTGGCAGGCCTTGGAAATGCAGCCGGGGGATGATCCTCCCGAGCCGTTCTCGGCGCTGACCAAGCGGATCGACAATCCGCAAATCGAGTGCGCCATCACCCGCACCACGCCGACGACCCATGAGGTCATTCGGGCTAATGTGCATCGTTCGCCGATGTATTCCGGTCAGATCCAAAGCCGGGGGCCGCGCTATTGCCCATCGATCGAGGACAAGATCGTCCGCTTTGGCGAGCGCGACGGCCACCAGATCTTCCTCGAGCCAGAAGGCCTCGACGATACGACAGTCTATCCGAACGGCATTTCGACCTCGTTGCCGGAGGACGTCCAAGCCGCAATAGTGGCCTCGATTCCCGGGCTGGAGCGGGCACGCATCATTCGGCCGGGCTATGCCATCGAGTATGATCACGTCGACCCGCGCGAACTGTGCCCTTCGCTCGAAGCCCGCCGTTTGCCGGGGCTTTTCCTCGCCGGTCAAATCAATGGAACGACGGGCTACGAGGAGGCCGGTGCCCAGGGCCTGGTGGCTGGGCTCAATGCCGCCGCCAAGGCCGCAGGAGGTGCACCGATCATCTTTGATCGGGCCGAGGGGTATCTCGGGGTGATGATCGATGACCTCGTGACGCGCGGCGTCAGCGAGCCCTATCGCATGTTCACCTCACGCGCCGAATATCGCCTGACGCTACGGGCCGACAACGCCGATCAACGACTCACCGATCGTGGGATCGCGCTAGGCTGCGTGGGCGCGGAACGGGCTCGCGCGCATCGCGAAAAGGTCGCGCAATTGGAGGCGGTACGGACGATGGCGCATGCGCTATCGGTCACGCCGACCGAGGCGGCCAAATATGGGCTTTCGCTGCGCAAGGATGGCCAGCGTCGTAGCGCGTTTGAGCTTTTGTCCTATCCGGATTTCGGGGTTGCCGATTTGGCGCGGATCTGGCCGGAATTCGGGACGGTCGCGCCGAAAATCGCCGAGCAACTCGAGATCGACGCCAAGTACGACGTTTATCTCAGTCGTCAGGCGGCCGACGTCGAGTCCTATCGGCGGGACGAAAGCCTCATCCTTCACGACGATCTCGATTACGCGACGCTGCCTGGCCTTTCCAATGAGGTCCGCCACAAGCTGCTGACCCACAAGCCGCGCACCATCGGTCAGGCCGGGCGGATCGATGGTATGACGCCGGCAGCGCTGACGCTTCTCGTGGCCCATGTGCGCCGGCAGAGCCAGAAGCCAAACCGCAAAGCCAATCTCGGAGTGGCCTGATGAACGCGCCCCGTCACGGGGGGAATGCGACACGTGCAAATCTGGCGCCGGCAAATGCCGGCCATCGCGACGCGCCCGCGGACTTTGCCGCCGCGCTCGCCGAAGATCGCGAAAAGGCGCTGGTATTGACGCCTGTTTCACGTGAAACATTGGCTCGACTGGACCGTTTTGTTGCGGTCCTTTTGGAATGGCAGCGGCACACCAATCTGATCGCGCCTTCGACCGAAGCGAAGCTTTGGACGCGACACATCGCCGATTCCCTGCAGCTGATCGAACTGTCCCAAAACCGGACTACAGAATCACAAGCCAGCTCACAAATCTGGGTCGATCTTGGCTCCGGCGCTGGCTTCCCAGGACTGGTCATTGCCTGCGCCTTGGCTGACGAGAAGGTTGCCGAAGTCCACCTGGTCGAGAGCATTGGCAAAAAGGCGACGTTTCTTCGCGAGGCCGCCAAAGCCACGGCCGCGCCGGTGCAAGTTCACGCTGTGCGGATCGCTGATTTTGTTAAGCGCGCCCCGCCGCACATTGATATCGTGACTGCGCGCGCTTTGGCGCCGCTGCCGAAATTGCTCGGCGACGCTTATCCCTTGTTGAAAAAAGGGGCCCGTGGTCTGTTTCCCAAGGGACAAGATGTTGCCGCTGAATTGACCGAAGCCGCTAAATATTGGAACATCAAGACCAGCCTAACAGTGAGCCGGACCGATCCAAGATCCCGGATCGTTGTCGTCGAAAGCGTTGAACCGCGACTTTAGGATTTGATCTATAGCAACCTAAAGTTGAAAGTCTGGACCAAGCCAGCTTTGGACAGCAGCCATGACAGCCACCATTGATGATGCATCCGATCCGACCGTAATCGCCTTCCCTTCGCCGCAGGGCATGCGCGCTGCCCTAGAGGCGAGGGCGCCGCGCGTGCTTGCCGTCGCCAACCAGAAAGGCGGGGTCGGCAAGACCACGACCGCCATTAATCTCGGCACCGCGCTTGCCGCGATCGGCGAGGACGTTCTCATTGTCGATCTGGATCCGCAGGGCAATGCTTCGACGGGACTCGGCATCGATCGCCGCAGCCGCAATCATTCGACCTATGACGTGCTGACCGGCGAAGCTGCACTGCGCGACTCTATCGTTCCGACCGCGGTGCCGCGGTTGCATCTCGCGCCATCGACGCTCGATCTTTCCGGTCTTGAGCTCGAGATCGGCCAGGCGCGCGATCGGGCGTTCCGCCTGCGCAGCGCATTGGCGCCGCTCAACACGACCGGCGGGACGCAGTTCAGCTACGTGCTGGTCGATTGTCCGCCGTCGTTGAATCTGCTCACCGTCAATGCGATGGCGGCCGCGAATGCCATTCTGGTGCCGCTGCAATGCGAGTTCTTCGCGCTCGAGGGCCTGTCGCAATTGCTCAAGACCGTAGAGTCGGTTCGCGAGCAGCTCAATCCCGGGCTCACCATTCATGGCGTCGTGCTGACGATGTTCGACGCGCGCAACAATCTGTCGGGCCAAGTTGTCGCCGATGTGCGCGAATTCATGGGCGCGAAGGTCTATGATACGATCATCCCGCGCAATGTGCGGGTGTCGGAAGCGCCGTCTTACGGCAAGCCGGTGCTGGTCTACGATCTCAAATGCAGCGGCAGTGAAGCCTATCTGCGCCTCGCTACCGAAATCATCCAGCGCGAAAAGAAGCTCAGTGTTGGATGAGGGCAATTTAAGTGAGTGATCTTTTGGGGAAGGCGGCGATGGCGGACGACGCATCGCGATCGCGACTGGGCCGCGGGCTTGCCGCTTTGATCGGTGAAGTCTCGGCGGAAGCGTCGTCGGAGCGTCCACGCGGTCAGCGCCGGGTGCCGACCGGCGCGCTGCGGCCCAATGCGCGCAATCCGCGGCGCACTTTCTCGAATGTCGAGCTTGATGAACTCGTCGCCTCGTTGCGCGAGCGCGGCATCATTCAGCCGATCGTCGCGCGGCCGGTGCGCGGTGCCGGCGACGCTTATGAGATCATCGCCGGCGAGCGGCGCTGGCGCGCGGCGCAGCGCGCCGGCCTGCACGAAGTGCCCGTCGTTATTATCGAGGCGACCGACGCGGAAGCCCTGCAAATCGCCATTATCGAGAACGTTCAGCGCGCCGATCTCAATGCGCTGGAGGAGGCCGAAGGCTATCGCGCCTTGATGGATGAGTTTCATAACAGCCAGGACGACGTCGCCAAGATCGTCGGCAAGAGCCGTAGCCACGTCGCCAATACATTACGGCTTCTGAAACTCCCCGAATCAGTGAAGGCGCACATTCAGTCCGGCAAGCTTTCCGCCGGACACGCGCGCATGCTGATCGGTCAGCCCAATGCCGAACAGCTTGCCGAGGAGATTGTTTCGCGCGGCCTTAATGTGCGCCAGGTCGAGGCAATGGCGCGCGAGTCCGGGCACAAGCACGGCAAGGGCAATGGACGCGGGTCGCATGCACGCGCCGAAAAGAATGCCGATCTGGTCGCGCTCGAAAAGCGGATTTCCGACTCGCTCGGCCTGCTGGTGAATATCGAGGATGGCGCGCGTGGCGGCACGCTCACGATCCGCTATCGCAATCACGACCAGCTTGATGAAGTCTTGCGCCGGCTTGAGAAGAAGCACTGAATCAGCGCGCATTTTCTTGGAGCGCGAATTGAGCAACAAAAAAGCCGGCCCTTGTGGCCGGCTTTCTTATTTCCGTCGGGCGTGCGTTGGATTCAGTAGCGAACCATCTTTCCGTTTACGCCGTCATAAAGCACGTTATGCGGTAGATAGGCGTTGACGAGATAGCTGCCGATGAACGGCACGATGCAATCGGCCATGCCCATATAGACTTCGCGATAGGTGAGCGGACGATTGACCGCGACGGTGTAGACGAACGGCGTGGCGACCATGCAGGCGCCGGTGGTGATCCCATAGGCGCCGAGCGTCGTTACGCGGGCATGCCCCGGATTGCCGTGCTTCTGCGTCAGAAAATAAGCGCCAACCCCGGTGCCGATGCCGATGCCGATGCCGGCCGTGGTGAGACGGGGATCCTGGCCGTGGCCCCACCAATCCAAGAACGAACCGTTGCCCCACCCCCAGGTCGGAGCTGGAGCTGGGCCTTGCGCCTGCGCAACGTTTGGCTGCAGCCCAATGGCCATCGTCAAGGCCAGGGCTGCAAGAATTAACCGCTTCATCTGAAGACTCCCCCTCCACAGGCGGACCCAATAACGGGCATGCTATCGCCGTATGGTTAACAGGGAACTTGGACGAGCCGCGCGGTCCTGTCGAGAATAAGGCGGTGGACAGCGGGTGATTTCCCAACGCTGTGATTATTTGGCAACCATTTTGCCGCTGATCCGGCCCGCGGAGACGAGTTTTTGGGATATTGCAAGCCGGCGACGGTATCCCAAGGGGCCCCCAAGGAGCCCCCTGAGGGGCGGCAGTCCGCTCGGGGTCCCCGGGCTATTCAGCCGCGGTGCGCTGGGCGCCGAATCGCTGCTCGATGTAGTCGACCACTATCTTTTGGAAATCGGCCGCCAAGGTCGGCCCCCGCAAGGTCAGGGCCTTCTTGCCGTCGATGAAGACCGGCGCGGTCGGCTGCTCGCCGGTGCCCGGCAGCGAAATTCCGATGTCGGCATGTTTGGATTCGCCTGGTCCATTGACGATGCAGCCCATGACCGCAACGTTGAGGCCTTCGACACCCGGATAACGCGTCTTCCATTCCGGCATCGAGTCGCGGATGAATTTCTGGATGCTGGCGGCGAGTTCCTGAAACGTCGTCGACGTGGTCCGGCCGCAACCGGGGCAGGCCGCGACCAGCGGTACGAAGGTGCGCAGCCCCACGGTCTGCAGCAATTCCTGGCCGACTTTCACTTCGAGCGTGCGGTCGCCATTCGGCTCCGGCGTGAGCGAAATGCGGATCGTGTCGCCAATGCCTTGCTGCAGCAAAACGCCCATGGCGGCCGAAGAGGCGACGATGCCTTTGGAGCCCATGCCGGCCTCGGTCAGGCCGAGATGCAATGCATAATTCGAGCGCCGGGCCAATTCGCCGTAGACGCCAATGAGATCCTGCACGGCGGAGACCTTCGCCGAAAGGATAATTCTGTTCCGTGGCAGGCCGATGTTTTCGGCGCGCTCGGCTGAAAGCAGTGCGGACTGCACCATGGCTTCGCGGGTGACGTCGCGGGCATCGATCGGATGATTGGAGCGCGAATTCTCGTCCATCAGGTGCGTGAGCAGTTCCTGGTCGAGCGAGCCCCAATTGGCGCCGATGCGCACCGGCTTGTTGTGACGAATCGCGGTTTCAACGATCGCGCCGAACTGCTTGTCCTTTTTTTCCTTGAAGCCCACATTGCCGGGATTGATGCGATATTTATCGAGCGCCTCGGCGCAAGCCGGATGATCGGCAAGCAGTTTGTGGCCGATGTAGTGGAAGTCGCCGACGATCGGTACGTCGACTTTCATTTTCAGAAGCCGGTCCTTGATGTGCGGCACGGCGGCTGCGGCCTCATCGCGATCCACCGTGATGCGCACGATCTCCGAGCCGGCGCGCGCCAGCGCCGCGACCTGTTTCGTCGTCGCCTCGACGTCGGCGGTATCGGTATTGGTCATCGACTGCACCACGATCGGCGCGCCGCCGCCAACGGTCACGTTGCCGACCTTCACGGCAATGGTCTGATGCCGCGCGGCCGGACCAGGAAATTCCATCATGACAAGTCCTTACAGATCTTGGGGGCCGGCCGTCAGCCGGGCTGACGACCCCGCCGGAGTACAAAAAGGGCTGAGCTCGGCCCCCAGCATATAGCCTCACTGGAGGCGGTTGACGAGGCGCTGACCTGCCCGGATTGCGAGGAAACTAAATTCCGATAACGTCTTTATGTCATGGCCGCCGTCAAGCTGGCCCCGTTTCGGCTATCATATTGTGAGTAAATGAATAATTGCGGTCAGTCGCCGTTGACGCCGATCCGACAGACGCCGGCGCCATTGCCTCAATCGACCGAGGTTTAACCCTGTTTGCCCGACAGAAACCATGCGGTGCGCCGGGCTGCAGCCAGAAACGGCCATGGTCTACGGCGATGGTCTGATGTCGCAAGAACGCTGTGCCCTGCGACGTAATGTTCCGGGTTCTACAGGTCACAACGCGAAATCGTAACCGGCGTCGCGCCGGCCGAGCTTCAGGAGAACGCCGAGAGCGCCAGAATATCGGCGTCTCAAGTCTCGCGGCAATGCGAGCAAATGCCGGCGATTTCGATGAGCGGGCTCTTCGGTGAAAATCCCGCTGCGCGTGCCGCCGACCTCAACGCTTCGGCGGCGCCGCCGCCGGTCGCTTCGCCGACCGCACCACATTTCTCGCAGATCAGAAAAACCACGAGCTCATTATCGTCGTGATTGCGCGCACAGGCGACGAAGGCATTGCGGCTCTCGATGCGATGAACGAGACCGTTCTCGCGCAGAAAGTCGAGCGCACGATAAACCGTGATCGGCGCCGGCCGGCTTTGCCGGCTTGCACTGTGCCGCGTGCCGCTCCGCTGCGCCAAATACGCGATGATTTCGTAGGCACCAAGCGGCTTATGACTTGCAAGCAAGGCCTCGAGCACTTGGCGGCGAATCGGTGTCAGGCGCTGTGCGCGGGCGGCGCATTGTGCCTCGGCATGCGCGATCGCGGCGCTGGTGCAGCGCTCGTGGTCGTGATCCGGTGCCGGGAAAATTGCCCGAGGCATGTTCGTCATTGCTTGTTCATTCTAATCGCCGAACCTGTCAGTTCAAAACGCGACAGCACGAATTTCTGCCGGAACCGGAGTCCGAGGGAATTATGGAGCGCCTCGAGGATCGCGAAAACGTGACGCATCGTCGGATTTTTATGTTGCGCTGCAGCAAGAAGCGCCTCAAAGTCCACCCGGCTTTCGCGGCTTTTGCCGCCAACACAGCTTGGCAGGACCTGCTTTCGTCCGGCCGGCTATCGTTCAATAGGCCACTCTCATTGAATTGGGGTTTATCATGCTGAAAGGAAAGTCCGCACTGGTGACGGGTTCGACCTCGGGCATCGGTCTCGCCATGGCCCGCGCCTTTGCCGCGCAAGGCGCCAATATCACCATCAACGGCTTCGGCGACAAAGACGCCATCGAGAAGGAGCGTTCCAGCATCGAGAAGGATTTCGGCGTCAAAGCCGCCTATTCAGCAGCGGACATGACCAAGCCCGATCAGATCGTCGACATGATCAAAGGTGCCGAGGCGGCTTTCGGCTCGCTCGATGTTCTGGTCAACAATGCCGGCATTCAGCACGTCGCGCCGATCGAGGATTTTCCGGTCGACCAGTGGAATTTGATCATCGCCATCAATCTGGTGTCGGCCTTTCACACCATCCGCACCGCGGTGCCGGGAATGAAGGCGCGCAAGTGGGGCCGCATCATCAACACGGCGTCGGCGCATTCGCTGGTCGCTTCGCCGTTCAAATCGGCCTATGTGACGGCGAAGCACGGGCTTGCCGGTCTCACCAAGACGGTGGCGCTGGAAACCGCAACTTTCGGCATCACCGCAAACTGCATCAGTCCGGGCTATGTCTGGACGCCGCTCGTCGAGAAGCAGATCCCGGACACGATGAAAGCGCGCAACATGACGGCGGAACAGGTCAAGCGCGACGTGCTGTTGGCGGCCCAGCCGACCAAGGAATTCGTCACCGTCGACGAAGTCGCCGACCTCGCTGTCTATCTCGCGTCGGATGCAGCCAGGTCGATCACCGGTGCCAACCTTTCGATCGATGGCGGCTGGACGGCGGAATAGCCGTTAACAACATGCCAGCCGCCACATGCCAGCTGGCATATGCTGGGGGCATGAAGAATCTTGGGCATGAAAAATCCGTTCTCGGCAATCCTTCCCGGTCGCGCGGCTGACAAAAAGGCCGCGTCGGCGAAACGCATCAATCTCGCGCTGCAAGGCGGCGGCGCGCATGGCGCGTTCACCTGGGGCGTGCTCGAGCAGATCTTGAGCGACGAGCGGCTCATTGTCGAAGGCGTGTCCGGTACTTCGGCCGGCGCGGTCAATGCGGTGATGCTGGTCGACGGCCTGATCCGCGGCGGACGCCAGGAGGCACAGCAGCGGCTCGCCGATTTCTGGCGTGCAGTGTCGAGCACGGGAAATCTGCCGGCGCTGCAGCGGACGGTGTTGGAGCGGCTCCTTTCGTTCACGCCGCTCGAGGGCGCGTCGGTCCAGGCCTGGATGAACGCGATGTCGCGCTATTTTTCGCCCTATGACATCAATCCGCTCAACATCAATCCGCTGAAGGATCTCATCGAGCGCTTTGTCGATTTCGAGAAGCTGCGGGCGAATACCGAATTTCAGATTTTCGTTTCCGCGACCAATGTGCATAGCGGCCGGGTCCGCGTCTTCAGCCGCGAGAAGATCACTGCGGATGCCGTCATGGCGTCCGCTTGCCTGCCGACTTTGTTTCAGGCGGTCGAAATCGACGGCGTGCCCTATTGGGACGGCGGTTATCGCGGCAATCCGGTGATCTTTCCCTTTTTCCACACCACCAGTACCGAGGACGTGCTGGTGGTCGAGATCAACCCGCTGGAGCGCAAGTCGACGCCGACATCGGCCCGCGAGATCATGAACCGCATCAACGAGATCACCTTCAATTCCTCGCTGATCGACGAATTCCGCGCCATCGAATTCGTGGCGCGCCTGATTGATCAGGGCCGGTTGGTGCGCGGCACCGGGCCCGGGCAATACCGGCGCATCAAAGTGCACCGCATCTTGCTCGACCGCTTCGGGACGAATTTCGATTCCTTCAGCAAGCTGTCGACGGATTCCGATTTCTTCGACATGCTGCATCTCAGCGGCAAGCGCGCGGCGCGGCGCTTTCTCGACGAGCATTTCGACGATATCGGCGTGCGAAGCACGGTCGATCTGGCCGCCGAAGCGCAGGCGGAATGGGCTTGACCTTGCTCACGCAGCGAATGCGCGAGGCGAGGGCGCTTGTGCAGCGAACCTGATAAACTCGCAACATGTCCGCGCCACAGCCTCCGCTTCTGACCGCAGATGTCGGGCCGGCAAAACTTGAAATCCGCGTTGCCGACATCACCACGCTTGCGGTCGACGCCATTGTCAACGCCGCCAATCGCAGCCTTCTCGGCGGCGGCGGCGTGGACGGCGCGATCCATCGTGCGGCGGGGCCCGAACTGTTGGCGGCCTGCGAGAGACTCGGCGGTTGCGCTACTGGCGGCGCCAAGATCACACCGGGCTTTCGGCTGCCGGCCAAATACGTGATTCATGCGGTCGGTCCGGTCTGGAACGGCGGCGGCGGTGAAGACGATCTGTTGGCGTCCTGCTATCGCACGGCGCTCGATCTCGCCGTTCCCAATCGTGTCGCCTCGATTGCATATCCGGCGATCTCGACCGGCATTTATCGCTTCCCGCCCGATCGTGCGGCGCGAATCGCGGTGGGTACGGTGGTCGCCGAGATCAGTGCCGCGCCTCGGGGCATCACGCAGGTCGTGTTCTGCTGCTTCTCGTCGAGCTCGGCCGACCAGCACATGACGGCTTTCGCGGATCTCGGCCTCGTTTGAATTTCCCGGCTTTGGTGCACCCGGCTTCTTGGCAATGCCCGTTGCGCAGGGCTGCCCTGCAACCTTCTCGACATATAAATTTAATAAGTGCACTTATATTGTGTTTGCATGTGATCGGCCAAAACCTGGCCCACGGCTTTGGAGGCTGCGATGCTGCCACGCTCGCTCAATCGAGAATTCGGATTTATTCTCAATGACGTAGCCAGAATGCTCCGGACCCATGCGGATCACAAAGCGAGCCAGTTCGGAATTACCCGCGCCCAATGGGTTGTGCTGGTCCGGCTCGACCGGTTCGAGGGCCTCAAACAGGCCGAACTCGCCGAAATGCTCGATCTGCAACCGATCACGCTGACGCGCCTGCTCGACCGATTGGCCGAATGCGGCCTGATCGAGCGCCGCCCCGATCCCAACGACCGCCGCGCCAAGCTGCTCTATCTGACGCCCAAGGCAAAGCCGCTCCTTGAGCAGCTCGGCGAGCTCGGCAACGAATTGATGGGGACCGCGCTTGCCGGCGTCGCGCGTGAGCATGTCGAGCTCATGGTCGCTCAGCTTGCAATCGTGAAGGAGAATTTGCGTCAGGCCATCCAGCATAAGCACGCGGCCGCCGCACCGGCAGGGGAAGGAGAGCAGCGCTATGGCTGAGCGCGCGCTCAAATCCGTACCACCGTCGGCCGAGCCCGAAGAAACAGCCGAACGCCGCGAAACGCAGCCGGTTGTGTCGCGCCGGTTTGGCGCGGTGTCGGGCAAAGCAAGGCAAATCGACCGCAAGCGCATGACGCGCTGGGCGCTGTTCGGCCTGCTGCCGGTGGCGTTGATCGCTGGCGGCTATTTCTATTTCACCGGCGGCAAGATCATGTCGACCGACGATGCCTATGTCGATGCCGACAAGGTCGCGATCTCGACCGACGTCGCCGGCCTGGTGCAAGACGTCGACGTGACCGACAATCAGCATGTCACCCAGGGTCAAGTGCTGTACCGGCTCGATCCGCGGCAGTTCCAGATCGCGCTCGACAATGCCAAGGCCAATCTGGCGCAGACCGCCTTGTCGATCGATGCAATGAAGCAGGATTACAAGCACATGCTGAGCGACGCTGCGGCCCAGCAGGCGCAGGTCGATCTCGACCAGACCAATTACAATCGCGAAAACATGCTGCTGCATTCCGGCACGGTATCGCAGGCCGTGTTCGATCAGGCGCAGTACACGCTGCTCAACGACAAGAACAAGCTCGAATCGCTGCGCCACCAGGCGGCGACGCAATTGGCGCGGCTCGGCGGCGATGCCGATATTGCGACGGCGCAGCATCCGCAATATCTGCAGGCGCAGGCGCAGGTCGATGAGGCACAGCGCGAGCTCGATCACACCGTCGTCAAGGCGCCGTTTGCCGGCACGGTGACCAGCGTGCCGAGCATCGCGCCCGGCAAATATCTCGCCGCCTCGACGACGGCCTTCTATCTGGTCGATACCGACCATCTTTGGATCGATGCCAATCCGAAAGAGACCGAGCTCACTTATGTGCGGCCGGGCCAGCCGGTCACGGTGACGGTCGACACTTATCCCGGTGCGGTCTGGCACGGCGCGGTGCAAAGCATCAGCCCGGCGGCGGCGCAGGAGTTTTCCTTGCTGCCGGCGCAGAATACCAGCGGCAACTGGGTGAAGGTCGTGCAGCGCGTGCCGATGCGGGTGCGCGTCGATGCCGGCGATCAGAAGCTGCCACCGTTGCGCGCCGGCATGAGTGTCGAGGTCAATGTCGATACCGGCCACGCCCGCGGCTTGCCGCACTTGTGGTGAGCGCGTCGACTGATCTGCGTGCGTATTTGATTGGTGAGCACGATGGCCACCGAGGCTAAAGCTGCAAGCGTCAATGTCGGCATGGTCACGCTGTGCGTGATCCTGGCCACTTTGATGCAGGCGCTCGATACCACCATCGCCAATGTCGCGCTGCCCTATATGCAGGGCAGCGTCTCGGCGAGCCAGGATCAGATTGACTGGGTGCTGACGTCTTACATCGTCGCCGCCGCGATCATGACGCCGCCGACCGGCTTTCTTGCCGGCCGCTTCGGTCTCAAGCGTCTGTTTCTTGCTTCTGTCGGCGGTTTCACGATCGCTTCGATGCTATGCGGCATGGCGCAATCGCTGTTGCAGATTGTGCTGTTCCGCGTGCTGCAAGGCGCCTTCGGCGCGGCTTTGGTGCCGCTGTCGCAGTCGGTCCTGTTCTCGGTCTATCCGAAGGAGCGCCAGGGCTTCGCCATGGCGCTGTTCGGCGTCGGCGTGATGGTCGGCCCGGTGCTGGGACCCGTGCTCGGCGGTTGGCTCACCGAGAATTACAGCTGGCGCTATGTCTTCTATATCAATCTGCCGATCGGCATTCTCGGCTTGATCGGCATGGTCATCTTCTTGCCGGACACGCCGCGGCGCGAAGGCGACAAGCTCGACTGGTTCGGTTTCGGCACGTTGAGTCTCACGCTCGGTGCGCTGCAAGTGATGCTCGACCGCGGCGAGATCAAGGACTGGTTCAGCTCGGGCGAGATCATCATCGAGGCCATTGTCGCGGCTTCGGCATTTTACCTGTTCATTGTTCACACCTTCACCGCCGAGAAGCCGTTCGTGCGCCCGGACCTGTTCCGCGACCGCAATTTCGCGGCCGGCGTGGTGTTCGTCTCGATCGTGGGCCTGACCTATTACTCCTCGCTCGCCTTGCAGCCGCCTTACCTGCAAGAGCTGATGAACTATCCGGTGGTCACCGCGGGTCTCGTCATGGGACCGCGTGGCGTCGGCACCATGGCGTCGATGCTTGTCGTCGGTCGCCTGGTCGGCCGGGTCGATACGCGGATCCTGCTCGGCATCGGTCTGGCGCTGACGGCCTGGTCGTTCAGCGCCATGACCGGCTGGACGCCGGATGTGCCTGAATCGACGATCATCGAGGTCGGTATCGTCCAAGGCGTCGGGCTCGGCTTCCTCTTCGTGCCGTTGAGCGCGGCCACGCTCTCGACCTTGTCAGCCGAACAGCGCACCGAAGGGGCCGGCTTCTATAATCTGTCGCGCAATATCGGCTCGAGCGTCGGCATTTCGGTGGTCAACGCGCTGCTCACCCGCAACACGCAGGTCAATCACGCCAGTATCGCGTCGCATGTCACCGCCGTGAATCACGGCTTCGATGCGCCATCGGTGGCGCATTTCTGGGATCCGCTGACAGCGGCCGGCCGCGCCGCGCTCGATTCGGTCATCACCGAGCAGGCGCAGATCATCGCCTATATCGACGATTACAAGATGCTGATGATTGCGACGCTTGCGGTGTTTCCGCTGCTGCTGGTGTTCCGGCGCGCGGGCGCACCGGCCGATACCAGCCACATGGTCGCCGATTGAAAACAAAAAGGCGGCCGCCAGGCCGCCTTTGTCCGTTTCGCTGCAAGACCGATGCGGCGGATTACTCCGCGCCGCCCGCTGCCGCTTCGGGCTGCTGCTCGCCCTCGGCCTTCTGCTTGGCCTCGAGGTCCTCGCCGGTGTCCTGGTCGACTGCCTTCATCGACAGCCGCGTCTTGCCGCGTTCGTCGAAGCCGAGCAGCTTGACCTTCACCTTGTCGCCTTCCTTGACGACATCGGAGGTCTTCTGCACCCGGCGCGGCGCCAGCTGGCTGATGTGAACCAGGCCGTCCTTGGCGCCGAAGAAGTTCACGAAGGCGCCGAAGTCCATGACCTTGACCACCGTGCCCTCGTAGATGTGACCGACTTCCGGCTCCGACGCGATCGACTTGATCCAGTTGATCGCCGCCTTGATCTGTTCGCCGTTGGCGGAGGCCACCTTCACCGTGCCGTCGTCCTCGATATTGATCTTGGCGCCGGTCTTCTCGACGATCTCGCGGATCACTTTGCCGCCGGTGCCGATCACTTCGCGGATCTTGTCGGTCGGGATCTTGAAGGTCTCGATGCGCGGCGCGTATTCGCCGAGCTCGGCGCGGGCATGGTCGAGCGCCTTGGCCATCTCGCCCAAGATGTGCATGCGGCCGCCCTTGGCTTGGTTGAGCGCGACCTTCATGATCTCTTCGGTGATGCCGGCGATCTTGATGTCCATCTGCAGCGCGGTGACGCCGTCGGCGGTGCCCGCGACCTTGAAGTCCATGTCGCCGAGGTGATCCTCGTCGCCGAGAATGTCGGACAGCACGGCGTGGCGCTGGCCCTCGAGGATCAGCCCCATGGCGATGCCGGCGGTCGGCCGCTTGAGCGGCACGCCGGCATCCATCAGCGCCAGCGAAGTGCCGCACACCGTCGCCATTGACGACGAGCCGTTCGACTCGGTGATCTCCGACACCACGCGGATGGTATAGGGGAATTCCTCCTTCGGCGGCAGCATCGGACGGATTGCGCGCCAGGCCAGCTTGCCATGACCGATTTCGCGGCGGCCCGGCGCACCGATGCGGCCGGTTTCACCGACCGAGAAGGGCGGGAAATTGTAGTGCAGCAGGAACGCCTCCTTGTACGTGCCCTGCAGCGCGTCGATGAATTGCTCGTCTTCGGCGGTGCCGAGCGTGGCCACCACGATTGCCTGCGTCTCGCCGCGGGTGAACAGCGCCGAACCATGGGTGCGCGGCAGGAAGCCGGCTTCGACGACGATCGGCCGTACGGTGACGAGGTCGCGGCCGTCGATGCGCTTTGAGGTGTCGAGAATGTTCCAGCGCACGATCTTGGCTTCGAGCTCCTTGAACACGGCGGCGACCTGCGTCATCGGCCGATCCGGATTGTCGGCGCCGTCCGGGAAGAAGTGCGCCATCACCTTGTTTTTGGCGGCGGCGACGGCATCCTGGCGCTCGTGCTTGGCCGGGATCGCATAGGCCTTGCGCAGATCCTGCTCGATGACGCCGAGCATTTCCTTTTCGAGAACAGCCGTTTCCGGCATCGCGAATTCGCGTGGCTCCTTGGCGGCTTTCTCGGCGAGCTGGATGATCGCGTTGATCACCGGCTGAAAGTGCCGGTGGCCGAACATCACGGCGCCGAGCATGATTTCCTCGGAGAGCTCCTGCGCTTCCGACTCCACCATCAGCACCGCCTCCTGCGTGCCGGCGACGACGAGATCGAGCTTGGTCTCCTTCATTTCGTCGAGCGTCGGGTTGAGCACGTATTCGCCGTTGCTGAAGCCGACGCGGGCGGCGCCGATCGGGCCCATGAACGGCGCGCCGGACAATGTCAGCGCCGCGGAGGCCGCGATCATGGCGACGATGTCGGGATCGTTCTCCTGGTCGTGCGAGAGCACGGTGACGATGACCTGGGTGTCGCAGCGCCAGCCTTCGGCGAACAGCGGACGGATCGGACGATCGATCAGGCGCGAGGTCAGCGTGTCTTTTTCCGTCGGACCGCGCTCGCGCTTGAAATAGCCGCCGGGAATGCGGCCGGCTGCATAGTATTTTTCGGTGTAATTGACGGTGAGTGGCAGGAAGTCGACGCCTGGCTTCGGCTGCTTGGCGGCGACGACGGTCGCCAGAACGGTGGTCTCGCCGTAAGTGGCGATGACGGCACCGTCGGCTTGGCGGGCGATTTTTCCGGTTTCTAACTTGAGCGGTCGGCCACCCCAGTCGAGTTCCACGTTATGAATTTTAAACATTGCGATTTTCTCTCATGGTTTTTGCGAAAGTGCGAAAGCCATAAGCAAGACGGCGAGACGCTGACGGCGCAGCGACGGAGCTGCAATGCCGCATCAGCGTCCGGCGATCCTGCCATGGCTTTCGGACCTTCATCGGATTGAACGGGCTACGGGCCCGTCCGGCAAACGGCAGCTTCGCTGCCGGGTAATGGCGGACGCTTCATGCGCTCCGCCGACAAACGCGCGGGACGTTCCCGCGCGTGAAGTTGTCAACGGCGAATACCCAACCGTTCGATCAGTCCCTGGTAACGCCCATCATCGGTGCGCCGCAGATAATCGAGAATCTGGCGCCGCTGCGACACGAGCTTGAGCAAGCCGCGCCGCGAGTGGTTGTCTTTGACATGCGTCTTGAAATGATCGGTCAACTGGTTGATCCGTTCCGAGAGCAGAGCAACCTGCACTTCGGGCGAACCGGTATCGCCGGCCTTGGTGGCATAGGTCTTGATCAATTCCGCTTTACGCGCGGTCGATGTCGACATCGTCCTGAACCCTCTTTCTGCCGGCTCGGCCTGCGATGCCGGCTAAATTAAACACGCGTCGGGGAACGATCTCTCCATGTTCGACCTCGGCAATGGCCACAAGCTGGCCGCTGGAAGCGACCTGGACCATACCGCGGAAGATTGAGGCGTCCCGTCCGCGCAACAATGCGGCTTGGCCCCTTGAGAGCCTTGCCGCGTCCGCCGGGCTCACGGCCAGCGCCGGGATGTCGTCCAGCGCGGTCTCGATCGGCAGAAGCGTATCGGCAAGGTGTCCCTCGCCTGCCGCGGCTCTATGGCACAAAGCTTCGACCCGTTCCAGGGGTATCATGTCGGCTTCGTGAAACGGGCCAACCCGGTTCCGGCGCAGCGCCGAGACGTGACCGAGCGCGCCGAGGGTCCGGCCGAGGTCGCGGGCCAAAGACCGGACATAAGTTCCCTTGCCGCATTCGGCCGCCAGCACCGCATGGTCGGGGTCCGGCATGTCCACCAGCTCCAGACGATGGATTTCGACTGTCCGAGGCGCCAGTTCCACGGTCTCGCCACCCCGTGCTAAATCATAAGCTCGCTCACCATCGACCTTGATGGCGGAATAGCGAGGCGGAATCTGCTCAATCGCACCGATGAAGCGCGGCAACAGCCTCCCGATCGCCGCGGCGTCCGGGCGCCGATCACTTGTGGCTACAACCCGACCCTCGGCATCGTCGGTATCGCGCTCCTCGCCCCAGCGCACGGTGAACAGGTAAGTCTTCCGGCTGTCCACCGCGTAGGGCACGGTCTTGGTCGCCTCGCCGAGCGCAATCGGCAGACAGCCCGAGGCGAGCGGGTCGAGCGTGCCGGCATGGCCGGCGCGCTTGGCGGCATAAAGCCGCTTGATGACGGCGACCGCGTGCGTCGACGTCATGCCCACCGGCTTGTCGAGCACGACCCAGCCGTGCACGTCGCGCTTGTTGGATTTTTTTTGCGTCTTGCGCTGGCTGCCGTGCTGCGGTTGGCCCGATTGCGAATCGGACGCTTCGGCGGTCGGCCGCTCGACGATTCCCTGTGCGCTCATGATTCGTCTTTCCGCCCGCCCGATTCGTTTTCGTCGCTGAGGTCGCGTTGGACTACAGGTGTTCGCAAAAGCTTCTCGATCCGTTCCGCTTCACCGAATCGTTCATCGACACGGAATCGAATTTCAGGTGCGAATTTTAGATTAACGCGCCGCGCGATTTCGCCGCGCACATAACGTTTGTTGCGTTCGAGCGCGGCGACGACGTCTTTTTCATCGCGGCCGCCGAGCGGCATGACGTAAATCGTCGCCAGCCGCAGATCCGGCGACATGCGCACCTCCGGCACGGTAATCATGTGGGTCTCGATCACCGGATCGTGGATGTCGCCGCGCGACAGCATGTCGGCGAGTTCGTGGCGAATCAGTTCGCCGACGCGGAGCTGGCGCTGTGAAGCGCCGGCGGACTGTTCGCGATGATGGTGACGTGCCATTTCCCACTCATGCGCGAGCCCGGCCGTTCAAAGAACGGCGTCGGTCGCTCGCCTATGCCCCGCGCATCTCAATTCAATATGCTTTTGCGTTTAACTTCGGCACGCCGGAAAGGGTCCGGCAAAACGTGGAACAGCAGAC
>DATJLN010000067.1:0-10903 GCA_035509535.1 Xanthobacteraceae bacterium
CGGCGGCCGGCGCCATCATCGTCATGATCTCGCTGTTCATCGGCGTCTTTGCGCGCACCGGCTGGCTCGCTTATCCGCCGCTATCGGAATACGCCTATAGTCCTGACGTCGGCGTCGACTATTACATCTGGGGCCTTCAGATCTCCGGCCTCGGCACGCTGCTCTCCGGGGTCAATTTCATCTGCACGATCGTCAAGCTGCGGGCGCCGGGCATGACGATCAAGAAGATGCCGATTTTCACCTGGACCGCGCTCTGCACCAACATTCTGATCGTCGCCGCCTTTCCGATCCTGACCGCGGTCCTGGCGCTGCTGACCCTCGACCGCTATGTCGGCACTGATTTCTTCACCAACGACTTCGGCGGCAATCCGATGATGTATGTGAACCTCATCTGGATCTGGGGCCATCCGGAGGTCTACATCCTCATCCTGCCGGCGTTCGGCATTTTCTCCGAAGTCACCTCGACGTTCTGCAGCAAGCGGCTGTTCGGCTATACGTCGATGGTCTATGCCACCGTCGTCATCACCATCCTGTCCTATCTCGTCTGGCTGCATCACTTCTTCACCATGGGCTCCGGCGCCAGCGTCAACTCGTTCTTCGGGATCACGACGATGATCATTTCGATCCCGACCGGCGCCAAGATGTTCAACTGGCTGTTCACGATGTATCGCGGCCGCATCCGCTTCGAATTGCCGATGATGTGGACCGTCGCCTTCATGGTCACCTTCGTCATCGGCGGCATGACCGGCGTGCTGCTCGCGGTGCCGCCGGCCGATTTCGAACTGCACAACAGCCTGTTCCTGATCGCGCACTTCCACAACGTCATCATCGGCGGGGTGTTGTTCGGCATGTTCGCCGGCATCAATTACTGGTTCCCCAAGGCCTTCGGCTTCAGGCTCGATCCGTTCTGGGGCAAGCTGTCGTTTTGGTTCTGGGTGGTCGGCTTCTACTTCGCCTTCATGCCGCTTTACGTGCTCGGCCTGATGGGCGTGACGCGGCGGCTGCGCGTCTTCGACATTCCCTCGCTGCACATCTGGTTCATCATCGCGGCGTTCGGGGCGCTGCTGATCGCCGCCGGCATCGGCTGCTTCCTGGTCCAGATCGGCGTCAGCGTTCTCAAGCGCAACGAATTGCGCGATGTCACCGGCGATCCGTGGAACGGCCGCACCCTGGAATGGTCGACCTCCTCGCCGCCGCCGGCCTATAACTTCGCCTTCACGCCGATCGTCTATTCGACGGATGCCTGGTGGGACATGAAGGAGCGCGGGTATCACCGTCCGCTCACCGGCTTCAAGCCGATCGCCATGCCGAAGAATACGCCGACCGGGATCATCCTCGGCACGCTCTGCATTGCGTTTTCGTTCGGCATGATCTGGTACATCTGGTGGCTCGCAGCGGCGAGCTTCATCGCCGCGCTCGCCGTCGGCATCGCCCATACCTTCAACTACAGCCGCGAATACGACCTCTCGGCGGACGACATCGGCCGCACCGAAGGCGAGCGCACGCATCTCCTCACCGCGCAGGCGTGACATGACGAGCTTAGCCGAAGCCAACGACGCGCTTGCCGCAACGCCGGACGCCGGCGCGCGCAACGCCGTGGCCGCGCTGCAAAGCGCGGCGCAGGCGCCCTTCTATGTCCTGGACGAGCATCCGCATCCGGCGGGCTACAGCACCATGCTCGGCTTCTGGATCTACATTATGAGCGACTGCCTGCTCTTTTCGGTGCTGTTCGCCGCCTACGGCGTGCTCGGCGGCAATTATGCCGCCGGTCCGGCGCCGAAGGATCTGTTCGACCTCAACCTCGTCGCGCTCAACACCACGATGCTGCTGTTGTCGTCGATCACCTACGGCTTCGCCATGCTGGCGATGCAGAGCAACAATGTAAGCCGCACCCAGATGTGGCTCGCGGTCACGGCGTTCTTCGGGCTGTGCTTCATCGGCATCGAGCTGCACGAATTCACCGACATGATCCGCGAGGGCGCCACCCCGCAGCGCAGCGCCTTCCTGTCGTCGTTCTTCACTCTGGTCGGCACCCACGGCCTGCATGTCACCACCGGCCTGGTCTGGATGGTGACGCTGATGGTCCAGGTCGGTCAGCGCGGCCTGATCGAGGCCAACCGCCGCCGGCTGTTCTGCCTCTCCATGTTCTGGCACTTCCTCGACGTCGTCTGGATCGGCGTCTTCACCTTCGTCTATCTGATGGGAATGCTGCGATGAATAGCGACGCCCATGCAAGCCACAGCAGTGCGCACGCTGCGATGCATGCCGACGCGCACGGCGAAAGCCACGCGCCGCATGTGACGCTCGACGGCTACCTGATCGGCTTCGGCTTGTCGGTGATTCTGACCGCGGTGCCGTTCTATCTGGTGATGTCCGGCGTGCTCGAGAGCAAGACCGCGACCGCGCTGGCGATCACCATCCTCGCCGTGGCGCAGATCGTCGTGCACATGGTCTATTTCCTGCACCTCGACGCCAAGTCCGAGGCCGGCTGGAACCTGATGGCGCTGATCTTCACCGCCGTAATTCTGATCATCGCGCTGACCGGCTCGCTGTGGATCATGTATCACCTCAAGGTGAATATGATGCCGATGGATATGAGCCATCTGCCGTAAACCAGCCGGTTATTCGTAAGCGTTCTTGTCGGCGGAGCCGACGGCGGCGCTGACCTTCGTCTTCTGCGGCGCCTCATCTTTCGGCAGGCTCGCCAGCCACTTCGCCCGCAGTTGCGACGGCCGCGCGGGATAGCGCTCGTCCATGAACCTTGCGCCGATGACGCGGTCGATGCGGAAGCTGCGGAAGTCATTGCGCAGCTCGCACCAGCCAATCAGGAGGCGGACCGCTTCGTGATAGCCGACCACGATCGGCCAGATCACGCGCGCAGTCCTGTTGTTCCCGGCGTCGAGATAGATCAGCGCGATCTTGCGGCCGAAGCGGATCCAGGCCCGCGCCTGCGCCACATCGAGCCCATCCGGCGGGAATTTCCAAGCCGGCGGCGTGCGCGCGCCGGCGTCGATCACCAGCGGGCGCAGATTTTCCGGAACGGTCACCGCGATCTTGGCCATGAGATCGCGCGCGGCGCGGGCCAGCGCCGCATCGCCGTGACCCGCCACCCATTGCGCGCCGAGCACCGCCGCCTCGACCTCTTCCGTTGTCAGCATCAGCGGCGGCAGATCGAAGCCGCCTTCGAGCACATAGCCGAAACCGGCCTCGCCGCGGATCGGCACCCGCTGGCCGATCAGTGCCGAAATGTCGCGATAAATCGAGCGTTTCGAAGTCTCGAGCTCGTCCGCCAGGGCTTCCGCCGTCACCGGGCGGGTCGAACGGCGCAGGATCTGGATGATCTGGAATAGGCGGTCGGCGCGGCGCATGCAGCAACTCTAACGGCAGCATGCTGACAGCATGGTGGCAGCAGCCATTCGGTAGCTTCCGCGCCGAACAATTCCGACGCGATCGGCAATTGCAAAAGAGACTGGAGTTTCGACGATGCTGAAGACCTATCACGGCGGCTGCCATTGCGGCGCGGTGCGCTATGAGGCCGATATCGATCTCGCTCAGGGCACCGGCAAATGCAATTGCTCCATGTGCGGCAAGACCCGCAAGTGGAGTGTCATGATCAAGCCGGAGGCCTTCCGGCTCGTTTCCGGCATACATGATGTCAGCGACTATCAGTTCGGCTCAAACAGCGTGCATCATCTGTTCTGCAGGCATTGCGGCGTGCGCTCATTCGCGCGCGGCCACATCCCGGAAATCGGCGGCGACTTTGTCGCGATTCAATTGGCAACGCTCGACGATATGACGCCCGAAGAGCTCATCGCGGCACCGGTGCGCTACAGTGACGGCAAGAACAACAACTGGTGGAACGTCCCGGAAGAGACGCGGCATCTGTGAGGCACACCATGGTCGACAGCAGCTGGCGAGGATCCGAGCCGCCTGGGGTTTCATCCTACACAAGATGATGCCGCCAGGAATATCAGCATTCGGAAATGCCGCGGCAGAGGATGCGTGTCCAATTCGATCTAAGACATGTCCAATTCGATCTAAGACATGGCGGAATCGCCTGCGGGAACCCGAGCCGCCATGAGCCGAGGACGCAGCAGCAGATAGAATGCGGCGACGTGCGTGATCATCAGCAAGGGCACGTAGATGATCGGGATCGCGTAGGTGGCACCCAATTGCCCCGCGATTGACGGAAGGTCGAGCTGAACGGCGTGGTAATAGTCGACAAGGAGGTCGGTCACGCCGACGAGGTTGAAGGCGGCAACCAGCAGCCAAAACAGCGGACGTAATCGCACTGTCAAAAGCGCCAGCATGGCCAAGAGTCCGGTGGCGAAGTCGCCATAGGCGGCGAAGGTGGTGAAACCCGCCGGCAGATTGCCGACGACGCCCGGCAGGATGAAAACCAGCCCGAAGAAGCGGAAGCTGTGCAGCGTGGCGATAGCGCGTTGTGCATCGATGCTGTCCGCCGACTTGAGCCGCGGCCAGATGTAGGCACCGAAGCACAGCAGCCAGGCGACGTAGCCGAGAACGAGATGTATTCGGAACAGAGTTTCCGGCGACATGTGATTGTCCTGTCAGGGGTTAATAGACACGGTCATGCTTGTTCCCCGTGTTCTGCGTTCACGGGGCTGCTGCGTTACGGCTTGGTTGATTGGCCCCCGACCAGCAGACGCAACGGCATCAGCGGGCCGACCGGAATGTACTCGTGATCGAGCATGTTCTCTTGAGCGAGCGGCAGAGACTCCATGATGGATATCGCCTCCGCGACGTCTCTTGTGTTCAGGAGGAAAATTCCTCCCCGGCCGTCCTCGCGCGAGTACCAATCGCGGATTTTTCCATCGAGATAGAGACGGACGGTCGCACGTATCTCGGCAGGCATGATGGCCATGATCCGCTCGCGCGTTATGCCGGGCTTGGCTTTGAGCAGTGCAAAGACACCTGTGGTCACTGGGGCGGAAGCTTGGGCGTAAGATGTGTCGGCCATCGGCAAAACTCCGGTCAGGATTATCGCGCGAGTGAGGGTCGACTGCCTGCTCACTCCCGATTTGCAGGGCGCATATACGGACGCTTCCTGTGGGCGACTATCCGCGATAATGTCGATGAGCTATGAAGCAGAACTTCACAGTCCGGCAGGGCGCGCTCGACGGTGTCGAAGCCTTCCTGAGCGTGGCCCAGCATCGCAGCTTTCGCCGCGCGGCGGCCGAGCTCGGGGTCACGCCGTCGGCGATAAGCCAGGCGATCCGCGCACTTGAGACGCGGATCGGGGCCATTCTGTTCATCCGCACGACGCGCAGCGTCGGTCTGACCGAAGCCGGCGAACGGTTTCTCGCGCGCGCCAAGCCTGCTTTCGAGGAGCTCGTCGTCGCAAGCGAGGCCGCGCGCGATCTCGGACAACGTCCCGCCGGCCTGTTGCGCCTCTCCGTTCCGCGAGCGGTCGTGCCGTTGATCCTCGAGCCGCTGATTGCATCCTTCTGCCGCGCCTATCCCGAAATCGAGGTGGAGATCGCCGCAAGCGCGGAGCTGGTCGATCTCGCCGCCGAAGGATTCGATGCCGGCATTCGTCTCGGCCAGGTCATCGCCGCCGACATGGTCGCGGTGCGGCTCACGCCGCCGTTCCCGCTCGTGGTCGTCGGCAGCCCGGATTACCTGCGAAGGCGCAAGCGGCCGGAACGCATCGACGATCTGCGCAATCACGCTTGCCTGCGCAGGCGCCGCTCCGACGGATCGATCGTGCCTTGGCCCTTCATGGACGGCAACAAGTCGGTCGAAGCCGTCGTCTCCGGGCCGCTCATCGCGCACGATGTTCCGACGCTTCTCGGCGCGGCAATCCAGGGGATGGGACTTGCGCAGATGCCCGCCCCGGTCGCGAAAGCGTCGATTGCTGACGGGCGGCTGCAAGCGGTGCTGACGCGCTTTGCCGTCACCTTGCCGGGCGTTTTTCTTTGTCATCCGGGCAAGCGCCAAGTGCTGCCGAAGCTGCGCGCGTTCATCGAGCACATCAAGAGCCGCTCGGGCGACAAACACCGGCAAGGCAAGCAAACCGCATGACCGCCGGCGGGAGCTCTTCCAGGCCGCGCACGGCCATCTGCCCCTACTCCAAGGCGGTCCGCGGCAATATCGAGGTCACGACCAATCTGGTATGAGCGGACTTGCTTGGAAGAACGAAGACGGGACCATCGGGTCCGCTGGCCGACCGGCGGGCCCCACGTCCTTTGTAGACCGCGGCGCGCAGGCCTAATGCCGTCCTGTTGCGCTCGGGTCGCTGACAACTGGGAAAACCGCATGCCTAAAGTCGACGTCTCCACCGTCCCGAAGCGCAAAGGCACCGGCTATCCGCCGCAGTTCAACGCGCCCTGTGCCGAACGCACAAGGCAGCGGCTAGGCAATGCCGGCGGGCTCACGGATTTTGGCATCAATCTCATGCACCTGCCGCCCGGCAATTGGTCAAGCCAGCGCCACTGGCATTCGCACGAAGACGAATTTGTCTACGTGATCGAGGGTGAGCTGACGCTGATCGAAGACGGCGGCGAGACGGTGTTGCGCGCCGGTGACTGCGCGGCTTTTCCGAAAGGCGCCGGCAACGGCCATCACATGATCAACAAATCCGGCGGTACGGCCGTCTACCTCGAGGTCGGCTCCCGCCAGGCCGCCGACGTGACCACCTGCTCCGACGTCGACATGATGAGCACCAACGCCGACGGCCGGTTCGTGCACAAGGATGGCACGCCCTACCCCGAATCGTAGGCCTTACCGGCGTCAGCCAATAATGCTGGAGCGTTTTCTTTAACAGGAGACAGGCATGGCAAGACAACGCACGGCCGGAATGACCGCGATCGCGACGCAAATTTTTTCTGCGCGTGACAAAGTACCGTCCTGTTGATCCGTCAGAATTCTGTGCTCTTGATTTCAAGGGCGAATTTCGACGATTCGCGATTCGCTCGGTTTCAGCAACTATCGGCATCGATTGGTCGATTTTCGACACCCGGAGCACTGGCCATTCTTCGATATCAACGGGCAGAATACCCTCACCGCTGGCGAGACGAACGTTGGCCGCTGATGCTGACGACCGGCACCTTTTCGGACCAGGATACACGATGGGCATGAGCTTCGAGCTAATAGCGCTGGCAGCGGCAACATTTTGGGGCTTCCTTCAGCTTGTCGCCGCGGCGCAAGCCGTGAACGCGCAGTATGGCCTCAGATGGGCTGCGAGCCCGCGCGACGTCGAGATGCCGCCACTCGAGCCCATACCCGGTCGCATCAACCGCAATTTCCGCAATTATATGGAGACATTTCCGTTCTTTGCCGCGGCAATTCTCGTCGCTCAAGCCGCAGGCGTTCATAATGAACTGACCCATTGGGGATCGATCGCCTATATCGGCGGACGCATCGCTTACACCGCGCTTTATATATCAGGAATACCGCTCGTCCGGTCGCTGTTCTGGAACATTGCCGCCTTTGGCATGCTCGCTGTTCTGGCAGCCCCTTTCATGCCGCGCTGAAGTAGAGCGGAGATAGGAGCATACGCTGCGCGAGTGCAACTTTGGCGGAAACGCGCCAAGACCTTACTTAGCCGTTGTTGCCCTCACTCCCACTCGATCGTCCCCGGCGGCTTACTCGTCACGTCATAGACGACGCGGTTGACGCCCTTCACTTCGTTGATGATGCGGGTGGCAACGCTGCCGATGAAGGCCATGTCGAAGGGATAGAAGTCGGCCGTCATGCCGTCGGTCGAGGTCACGGCGCGGAGCCCAACGACATAATCATAGGTGCGGTAGTCGCCCATGACACCGACGGTGCGCACCGGCAGCAGCACCGCGAAGGCCTGCCAGATGTCGTCGTAGAGACCGGCGCGGCGGATCTCCTCGATATAGACGGCGTCGGCCTGACGCAGGATCTCGAGCTTGTCGCGGCTGATCGGACCCGGGCAGCGGATGGCAAGGCCCGGTCCCGGAAACGGATGACGGCCGACGAAAGCATCCGGCAGGCCGAGCTCGCGGCCGAGCGCCCGCACCTCATCCTTGAACAATTCGCGCAGCGGCTCGACGAGCCGCATGTTCATGCGCTCGGGCAAGCCACCGACATTGTGGTGCGACTTGATGGTCACCGACGGGCCGCCGGTGAACGACACGCTCTCGATCACGTCGGGATAGAGCGTGCCTTGTGCCAGAAAATCAGCGCCGCCGATTTTCTTGGCTTCGGCCTCGAACACGTCGATAAACAGTTTGCCGATAGTCTTGCGCTTGGCTTCGGGGTCTTCGACACCGTCGAGCGCCTTGAGGAACGTGTCGGAGGCATCGACATGGACAAGCGGAATATTGTAGTGGCCGCGAAACAGCGAGACGACGTTCGCGGCTTCGCCGAGCCGCAACAGGCCGTGATCGACAAACACACAGGTGAGTTGCTCGCCGACGGCCTCGTGAATGAGCACCGCGGCAACGGCGGAGTCGACGCCGCCGGAGAGGCCGCAGATCACCTTGCCCTTGCCGACCTGGCGGCGGATTTTCTCGATGGCTTCCTGCTTGAACGCCCGCATCGTCCAGTCGCCGGTGCAGCGCGCGATCTTGCGCACGAAATTACGCAGGATGGCGGCGCCGTGCGGCGTGTGCACCACTTCAAGATGGAATTGCGTGGCGTAGAACTTGCGCGCATCGTCGGCGATCATGGCGATCGGCGCATTGGGCGACGTGCCGACCGCCTTGAAGCCTTTGGGCAGTGCGGTGACGCGGTCGCCGTGGCTCATCCAGACCGGATATTTCTGGCCGACCTCCCAGACGCCGTCGAACAGCGGCGTCGTGTCGGTGACTTCGACCTCGGCGCGGCCGAATTCGCGATGATGCCCGGCCTCAACCTTGCCGCCGAGCTGCTGCGCCATGGCCTGCTCGCCGTAGCAGATGCCAAGGACCGGCACGCCGGCGTCGTAAATCGCCTGTGGCGCAAGCGGTGCGCCCGGATCGAGCACCGAAGCCGGGCCGCCGGAGAGGATGACGCCTTTCGGCTTCATCTCGTGGAACGCGCTTTCCGCTTTCTGGAACGGCACGATCTCGCAATAGACTTTTTCCTCGCGCACCCGCCGCGCGATGAGCTGGGTGACTTGCGAGCCGAAATCAACGATGAGAATCTTGTCGTGTAGCGATTCTTGGGTTTGCGAATCCTGCGCCATGGCGGGTTCTAAATCACTCGCTGCGGCCTGTCGAGCGTGAGCCTGGGATGCCGTTGGCCAACCGGATTACGCGGAACGCCGTAACAGGCTGACGAAAAACCCGTCGGTATCGGTCCGGCGCGGCGTCATCAGAAGACCTTCGCCAGAAATAAGCACGGCGCGGCCGAAAAGATAGGCGCGCTCGCCCAGCGTCTTGACCACCTCCCCCGGCTTTTCCACGGAAAAATCCGGGTGGCGGGCGGTGAAGGCCAGGATCTGGTCGCCGTTCTCCTCGGCCAATACCGAACAGGTGATGTAGGCGATGCGGCCGCCGGGTTTGACCAGGCCGGACGCGCGCTCAAGCACCGCCGCCTGCTCCTTGATCCGCTCGGCAAGCGAGCCCGGGCGGATGCGCCATTTGGCGTCCGGGTTGCGCCGCCAGGTGCCGGTCCCGGTGCAAGGCGCGTCAATCAAGACGAGGTCGGCGCGGGCGGCGAGATCAGAAAGGACATCGACATCTCCTCGCGGCGTGCGGACCTGGATGTTGCGCGCATCGGCCCGCGTAATGCGCTCGTGGATCGCGGCAAGCCGGCGCTTGTCGGCGTCGGTCGCGTAGATTTGCCCGCGATTGTCCATGGCCGCGGCGAGCGCCAGCGTCTTGCCGCCGGCGCCGGCGCAGAGATCGATCACCTGCTCGCCGGGCTTGGCGCCGGCAAGGCAAGCGGCAAGCTGCGAGCCTTCGTCCTGAATCTCGATCTGGCCCTTCAGATAAACCGGTTCGGCATGAATGGCCGGACTCTTGGCGTCGGCGGCAAGATGAATGCGCAGGCCGGTGGGCGACCACCGTGCCGGTTCGGCGCCAAGATGCGACAGCCGCGGCAATACGTCGTCGCGTGCGGCCGCAAGCGTATTGACGCGCAGGTCGAGTGGTGCGCGGCTTGCGAGCGCCTCGCCTTCAGCCGCACGCTCGTCGCCGAACACGCGCACCAAATAAGGATCGAGCCACTCCGGATAGTCGCCCTGCACATGCGCCGGCGCGGCGGCGAGCGCATCGGCATCCAGCGCCGTCTTCTCGGCATCCGTCAATGGCGGCGGCGCAAAGCGCGCACCGCTGCACAATGCGGCAATATCGGCCGCGGCAAGACCGCGCTCCCGATGCAGCATGCCGAGGAGAACGGCGCGCGCCGTCGTCTCGCTCATCAGCCACGCCGACGACGCCTTGCGGCGCAACGCGTCATAGACCAAGCCGGCGATGGCCGCGCGATCTCCCGAGCCGGCGAAGCGATGCGACAGGCCCCAGTCTTTCAGCGCATCGGCCGCGGGACGCCGCCGCGCCTCGATATCGGCAAAGACTTCGATCGCCGCCGAAAGCCGCGCCGACGGCGTCATGAGCTTTGCGCAACGATCGAGCGGCGGACGGCGGACATCACACGGCTCGCGGCAGGATCAGGACTTGAACGATATAGATGGCCCACATGATCGCGAGCACCGCGGCGGATACCGCGAACAATGTGCCGCGCAGCCGCACGATATTGCTGGTCACGTGTATGTAGGCGTGAAGAATGCGAAAGATCACGAAGACCCAGGCCAGCGCCACGAACACGATGCCCGCGAGATGCGTGATGTATTCCAGGATCGTCAGCACATAGAACAGCACCGGCAATTCGAACTGATTCGCATAAGCATTGGCGAATTGCGTCGTGCGCGCTGGCCATTTCGGTTCGCGCAGCGCGACATCCCGCGGGCGCACCGCGCCGCTGGCGAAAT
>DATJLN010000068.1:0-26801 GCA_035509535.1 Xanthobacteraceae bacterium
TTCTGCTCTACGGTGAATTGCCGACGGCAGCGCAGAAAGCCGACTTCGACTATCGCGTCACGCGCCACACCATGGTGCATGAGCAGATGAGCCGCTTCTTCCAGGGCTTCCGCCGCGACGCCCATCCGATGGCCGTCATGGTCGGTTCGGTCGGTGCGCTGTCGGCCTTCTATCACGA
Organism: Xanthobacteraceae bacterium; assembly: GCA_035509535.1. Taxonomy (GTDB): domain Bacteria; phylum Pseudomonadota; class Alphaproteobacteria; order Rhizobiales; family Xanthobacteraceae; genus BOG-931. Next base: position 179 of record DATJLN010000068.1, read on the forward strand.
CTCCACCGATATCACCGATCCGACGCAGCGGATGATCGCATCCATCCGCATGATCGCCAAAATGCCGACGCTGGCGGCGATGGCCTACAAATATTCGATCGGGCAGCCGTTCGTTTATCCGGACAACAAGCTCGACTACGCGTCGAACTTCCTGCGGATGTGTTTTGCGGTGCCTTGCGAGGAATACAAGGCCAATCCGGTCCTGGCCCGCGCCATGGACCGGATTTTCACGTTGCACGCCGACCATGAGCAGAATGCCTCGACCTCGACGGTACGGCTCGCCGGCTCGACCGGTGCCAACCCGTTCGCCTGCATCGCCGCCGGCATCGCCTGCCTGTGGGGTCCGGCGCATGGCGGCGCCAACGAGGCGGCGCTGAAGATGCTGGCCGAGATCGGCACTGTCGACCGCATCCCGGAATTCATCAAGCGCTCGAAGGATCCGAAGGATTCCTTCCGCCTGATGGGCTTCGGCCACCGGGTCTATAAGAACTACGACCCGCGCGCCAAGATCATGCAGAAGACCTGCTACGAGGTGCTCAACGAGCTCGGTATCAAGGATCCGCTGCTCGATGTCGCCATGGAGCTCGAAAAGATCGCGCTGCACGACGATTATTTCATCGCCAAGAAGCTCTATCCGAATGTCGACTTCTATTCCGGCATCACCCTGCGGGCGATGGGCTTCCCGAACACCATGTTCACCGTGCTGTTCGCGCTGGCGCGTACCGTCGGCTGGATCGCGCAGTGGAAGGAAATGATCGAGGATCCGCACCAGAAGCTCGGCCGCCCGCGCCAGCTCTATACCGGATCGCCGCAGCGCGAATATCTGCCGATGTCGAAGCGGAAATAATTCGAGCCTATCGTCAACGACAAAACGGGCGGCGAGATCATTCGCCGCCCGTTTTTTTTCGGCCGCAATTGTCCGCAATTGCCGATGTCAGCGCGTGTTATAGGCCCAGGTCAGGTAGGCGCCGGCCCAGGTAAAGCCACCGCCGAAGGCGGCGAGGATGAGCCGGTCGCCGGCCTTGAGCCTGTTCTCGTAGTCCCACAGGCACAGCGGGATCGTCGCTGCGGTGGTGTTGCCGTATTTGTGGATGGTGATCATTACCCGCGAAGCCGGGAGCTTCATGCGCTCAGCCGTCGCCTCGATGATGCGCAGATTGGCCTGATGCGGCACGAGCCAATCGATCTTGTCGCCGGTGAGCCGGTTCCGCTGCATCAGGCTGGTCGCAACCTCGGCCATGCGCGCGACCGCGAATTTGTACACCGCGGCGCCCTCCTGATGGACGTAGTGCAGGCGCTTGGCCACGGTCTCCGCCGTCGGCGGCATCCGGCTGCCGCCGGCCTTCTGATGCAGATGCGGCATGCCGGCGCCGTCGGAACAGATCAGCGTGTCGATAATGCCGTATTTGCGGCTCGGCTCGAGCAGCACCGCGCCGGCGCCGTCGCCGAACAAAACGCAGGTCTTGCGATCGGTATAGTCGATGATCGCCGACATCTTGTCGGCGCCGACCACGATGATCTTCTTGTATTTGCCGGTCTCGATGAATTGCGAAGCAATAGTCAGCGCGTAGAGGAATCCGGAACAAGCCGCCTGAACGTCGAAACTGCCGATGCTGCGGATGCCGCACATGTCGCAGATCAGATTGGCGCTCGAGGGAAACACGAAGTCCGGCGTCGTGGTGGCGCAGATCAGAAGCTCGATATCCTTGGCCGCGGTTCTGGTCTTGGCCAGCAGGCCCTTCACCGCTTCGGCGCCCATATGCGAGGTGCCGAGCCCTTTGCCTTTGAGGATGTGGCGAACCTTGATGCCGGTCCGCTCGGTGATCCATTCGTCGCTGGTGTCGACCATTTCCGCGAGCTGGGCATTGGTCAGCACGTCGGGCGGCACGTAACCGAAGACCCCAGTAATGGCGGCATGGATCGGGGCCTTGCGGGCCGTTTTTCTTGTTTTGCTCACGAATGCTTCAAGGCTGCGGTGTGACGTGATGGGACGGGTGCGGCTTAGCAGGATGATCGCGGCCTGGGTAGAGCCCGGGCGGCGCGGTCGTTAACACTCGAGCGCCATGCCGTTTTGGTCTTTGGCTGCGACCGGGGCGTGCGGGTCGGCCGGGCGGGCCCGCGGCGGCACATCCGCGCCCGGATGTCTCGCCACAGCCTCGCGGGCGACCTCCAGCACGATCGCGGCCGCCTTGGCGCTTGGCGCCGCCTCGCCGACGCCCATAATGCCGTCGAGCCGGGCGAACGCCTTTGTCTGCCGGCTCCGCTCCGGCGTGTCGGACAGCAGCGGCACAAGCGCCTCGGTCAGCTTTTCGGCCGTGCAGTCCTCCTGGATCAGCTCCGGAACGGCATTTTCGCCCAGCACCAGATTGGCCAGGATCACGCTCGGCAGGCGCGACTGGATACGGATGATCCGGGCGATGATCGCCTCGAGCAGATGCAGCTTATAGGCCGCGACCGTCGGCACGCCCGATAGCGCAAGTTCGAGCGTGACCGTCCCGGACGCTGCCAGTGCAGCGCGGGCGGAGCGGAAGGCGGCCCACTTCTCTGCGGGCTCGACCACAAGACGCGGCGTCACCGCCCAGCCGGCCACCGCCTCGCGGACGCGCGTGACGAGGTGCGGCACGGTCGGCAGGACGACATCGATGGGGCCGGCACGGGCGGCCACCGCAGCGAGCGCCCGGCCGAAAATATCAATGTGCCGCTTGATCTCGGTCGACCGGCTGCCCGGCAACGCCAGAACGATCGGCGGCCCGTTCTGCCGCCGCACTGCCTCCTGCGCATTCGGTCGCAGCTCGGACAGGCGCTCGATCAGCGGGTGGCCGACATAGCTGCACGGCGGTCCTTTGAGCCGCCGATAGGCCTCCGGCTCGAACGGCAGGATAGCCAGCACCCGGTCCACATAAGCGCGCATGGCGCGGGCACGCCCGGAGCGCCAGGCCCAGACCGAGGGCGAGACATAATCGAGGATCGGAATGGCAGGCGCCTGGAGCCTTACGCCCCGCGCCACCCGATGGGTGAAATCGGGGCTGTCGACAATGACCAGCGCATCGGGTCGCGCGGCAACGGCCGTCCGCGTGGCCTCGCGGATGTGGCGCAGGATTTTCGGCAGCTTTTGCGGGATCGCCATCAGGCCGACGATCGAAAGGTCGTCAATCGGAAACGGGCTTTCGATCCCGGCTGCGGCCATGGCGCGCCCGCCGACGCCGGCAAGTTTCACCGTGCCGGCAGTCTGAGCCGAAAGCGCGCGCGCCAGAGCCGCGCCGAGCGCGTCGCCGGATTCCTCCCCGGCGATGATATAGATCGACAGCGGCCGCGGCGCTTCGCTCATTGCGTCAATTCCTCGCGCACCCCGACCATGAAAATCCCGGCGCGGTCGGCGGCGGCGATCGCCCGATCCGCTTCCGCGATCATGGTCGAGCCGGCGGTGACGGCGAGGCCGGCAAGACCGGCGCGGGCAATATTCTCGATGGTGCGCGGACCGATCGACGGCAGGTCGAAGCGGCGATCCTGGCCGGGCTTGGGCGCCTTCACCAGAACGCCGACGCCCGGCGCCGAGGTGACTCGCCCGAGCTTGCGCAACTCGGCAATGCGCAGGAGCATATTGTCCGTGCCCTCGGCGGCCTCGACCGCGAGCACGTGATTATCGGCGACAACCGCCGCCTGCCCGACATCGAACGGCCCAAGCGCCGTGATGACCGAGTGAGCGCGCGCGATATCGGCGCGGTCGCGCTCGCTCGGCGCGTGGCGGCCGAGCACACCCTCGGGAACAAACAGGTCCGGCGCCACGTCCTTGACGCCGACGACGCGAAATCCGCCGCTCTCGGCGACGCCGGCGACACCGGACAGCAATGTATCGTCGCCGCCGCGGAAGAACCTCACCACGCGTGGCATCAGTTTGACAGTCTGCCAATCGAGCCGCAGCGCCGACAGCGGCGGCCGCAGCACCGTGCCGATGAACAGCACCTCACGGCAGTTTTCCGCGCGCGCCAGCCGGAAAAACCGACCCGCCTGCCCGATCGAAATCCAATGATGGGCGTAGCGTTCGATCACCGCGGCATCGGCCCAGCCTTTGATGCCGAACATCACCGGGCGGCGGCCGCGGCGCGCCACCGCGTCGGCCACCGCCGCCGGAAAGCTGCCGCCGCCGCAGATGATCGCAAGCGGATCGTCACGCGGGCTTTGCGGAGGCTGCGCATCGGCCATGGCGAGGCTCACTCAAGCTTATCCAGCGTCGGCGTCTTCCGTCGGCGTATCCGCCCCGCGCCTGGCGCGCGGCCGCATCAGGGGCCGCTTGCCGCCGGCGCGGATGAACGCGATCATTTTGCCGACCACCGGGTCGTCGGCAAATTCTTTCGCCACGGCCTCGATCCGGTCGGCGATGCGGCCCTCGACAAAGAACAAGGAGCGATAGGCGCTGCGGATGCGGTGCATTTCCGCCTTGGTGGCGCCGCGCCGGCGCAAGCCCACGATGTTCAGGCCGACCAGCGCACCGGTCTGACCGAGCGCGAAACCGAACGGGATGATGTCGTCGCGCGCCGCCGACATGCCCGCCATCATCACGCCTTCGCCGATGCGCACGAACTGGTGAATGGCGACATGGCCGCCGAGAAAGGTGAAATCGCCGACTTCGACATGACCGCCGAGCACGGTGTTGTTGGCCAGCGTCACATTGTTGCCGACGTGGCAATCATGTCCCGCATGCGAGCCGACCATGAAGCTGCAACGATCGCCGACGGTGGTCAGGCCGCCGCCGTCCTCGGTGCCGGTATTCATGGTCACGCCTTCGCGCAATTCGCAGCGCGCGCCGACGACGAGCTTGGTGGCGCCGCCGCGATAGCGCACCGATTGCGGCGGCGTGCCGAGCGAGGCGAACGGATAGACGACGGTTTCTTCGCCGATCGTGGTCACGCCAGTGACATTGACGTGGCTGAGCAGGCGCACGCCGCGCTTAAGCTCGACCTGCGGCCCGACAATGCAATAGGGCCCGATCTCAACGGAGTCGCCAATGCGCGCGCCTTCAGCCACGCGCGCGGTCGGATCAATCGCCATTTATGCCTCGGTGATGACCGCGCCGACTTCAGCCTCAGCGATGAGCGCGCCGTCGACTTTTGCCTCTGCGCGATACCACCACATGTTGCGGCGGTGCGCGGTCTTGTTGACGTGATATTCGACAGTGTCGCCCGGCACGGCCGGCTTGCGGAACTTGGCCTTGTCGATGGTGAGGAAATAGAAGATCGCGTTCTTGCGCGTCGCCTCGTCCATCTGCCGCAGGCACAAGACGCCCGCGGTCTGCGCCATGCCTTCGATCAAAAGCACGCCGGGCATCACCGGATTGTCGGGAAAATGGCCGAGGAATTGCGGCTCGTTGAACGTGATGTTCTTGATGCCGACGCCGTGATCTTCACCCTGAATGTCGATGATGCGGTCGATCATCACGAACGGGTAGCGATGCGGCAGAAGTTTGAGGATCTCGCGGATGTCGGCGGCCTCGATAGCTTCACCGCTCATGCTCCACCCCCGTCGTCGGTATCTCTACCCAAAACCAACTTGCGCACCATCGCTACGCCCTTAAGCCATTCACGCGCCGGCCGCGCCGGAAAGCCGGCCCAGCGCGCTTTTGCCGGCACATTGGACATCACGCCGCTCCTGGCGCCGAGCACCGCAAACGCGCCGATATTGAGATGATCGCCTATTCCGACCTGTCCGGCCATGGTGACGAAATCCCCTACCGTGACGCTGCCGGAAATCCCGGTCTGCGAGACGATCACGCAATGGCGTCCAATACTGGTGTTGTGTCCGATTTGCACGAGATTGTCGATTTTGGTGCCTTCGCCGATGACGGTATCGCGCGAGGCACCGCGGTCGATCGTGGAATTGGCGCCTATTTCAACGTCGTCCTGGATGATGACGCGGCGGGTTTGCGGGATTTTTTGATACCCTTTGGCGCTCGGCAGATAGCCGAAGCCGTCCTGGCCGATCCGCGCGCCCGGGTGAATGATCACGCGGTCCCCGATCAAGGCGCAGAGCACGGAGGCATTGGCGCCGATTGCGCAATCGCGCCCGATACGAACGTCCGGGCCGATGACGGTGCCGGGCCCGATCAGCGTGCCCGCACCGATCTCGGCCCGCGGCCCGATCACCGCCAGCGGGTCGATGGTCACATTGGCTTCGAGGCGAGCGGTCGGGTGGATTTGCGCGCTTGCCGCGCGGCCTTGCGTCGCGAACAGCGACAACGGGCGCAGCGCGTCGGGAAAGAGCTTGCGCGTCACCGCCACAAAAGCCGGATAGGGATGCGCCGTCTCGAGGACGGCGATGCTCGGCGGCAGCGCGCCGGCAAAGCGCTGCCCAACCAGACAGGCGCCGGCCCGCGTGGCCAGGGCGTCGCCGAGATATTTCGAATTATCGAGAAAGCTGATGTCGGCGGGGCCTGCAGTATCGAGCGGCGCGATGTTCCTGATGCGCCGGTCGGCCGGATCGCCGTCACGCAACTTGGCGCGGGTCAGCGCGGCAATTTCGCCGGTGGTCAGTTCGCAATTCGGTGCGACGAAGTCGGGCATCCAGCCGTCCGTAGCAAAAGCCCAGACCTTGATCCAATCCGATTGAATCGGATCAAGGTCTGTTTCCGTGTTGAAGCATGATCTGGTGCGAAAAACCGGTTTCCACTTTTGGGATCACGCCTTGAGCATGGTCGGGAAGAGCGGTGCCGCTCTTCCCGCAAAGTCCATCTGCAATGAACCGTCAGAATTTCGCGCCGCCGCCGAAGGCAAACCACTGCGTACGATCGTAGGGGCCTTTGGTGATCGGATAGGCGAAATCGAACCGCAACGGCCCGAAGGGCGAATCCCAGATCAGGCTGGCGCCGACCGAAGAACGGACAAAGGCGCTGTCGCTGTAAGGCATGCCGCAGGAGCAGTTGATGACCTGGCCCCCGTTCGTAACAATTGGTCCTTGAATTTCCCCGGTCGGCAAATACTGCGTCTCACCGCGATAGCCCCATACCGATCCGGCATCGGCGAAGACTGCGCCGCGGAATCCCGAATCCTTGGGCAGGAAATAGAACGGATATTGGAACTCGAGGCTGGCGCCCCAATAATGCGTACCGCCGATATTGTCGTCGGTGGTGCCGTAGGTGATGTCACGCGGACCAAGACCGGCCGGCTCGAAGCCGCGCACCAGGTTCGGTCCCATCTTGAAGTCATCGAGCATACGCACATAGCCATTGCTGCCGCCGGCGCAGACCGACGTCGACGGGCACTTGTTGAACCCTTCCATCGTGCCGGCTTGCAGATGCACGATGCCGACGAGATCAGAGACGACCTCGTAATAGGTGCGGAAATCAACGACCGTCTTCAAGTATGAAGTATCGCCGCCTGCGCCGGCAAAGTCCTGACCAAAGTTCAAATAGACACCGTTGGTCGGATTCTTGTTGTTGTCGAGCGAGTTGTAGACGATGCCGTAGCCCGGCGCCGAGGTGAAGGTCTGACCCTGCGCCAGTTCGGCGCGAACCGGGAGCGACGCCTCGCCGTCCGCCAGGCAGTTGGTTTGCGCACCGACGGAAATATTGCCGGCGTAGCTCGCCGCACCGGTGCCGGGATAAGCCGTATTCGGATCCGCCGCCAACCCGAGCGCGGCCGGCGACGGGAAGGTGTTGATGAAGTCCGGATTGATGTTGTTGCAGTTGTTCAAGTAGTACGGCAGCTGAATATCCTGGACATAGGCCGAATACCGCAGTTGCACGGCAAGATCTTCGCGCAGCGGCAGGCTCCATTTGAGCACCCCGCCGTAGGACTCCGTGCCGTAGGAGATGTAGGTATTCGACAGCGTCTGCTTGGCGAAGAGATCGACGCCGAGGCTGGCGCGATAACCGAGGAAATACGGCTCGGCGTAGCTGAGATCGATGCCTTTGACGTATTGGCCGTACGTTACCGCCGCCCGCGCGAAACGCCCGGTGCCGAGCAGATTGCGCTCCTGCACCGAAACCTCGCCGAGCCAGCCGTCCGAGGTCGAATAGCCGCCCATTATGGAGAAGTCGCCGGTCGATTGTTCTTCGACGTCGACATTGATCACCACGCGATCGGGCGCCGAGCCCGGTTCGTTGGTGATCTTCACTGATTTGAAGAAGTTGAGATTCTTGATGCGGCGCTCGGCACGATCGATCAGCGCGCGGTTATAGGGATCGCCCTCGCCGATGTCGAATTCACGCCGGATCACGTAGTCGCGGGTGCGATAATTGCCGCGGATATTGATGCGTTCGATATAGGCGCGCTGGCCCTCGTCGACCACAAAGATGACGCCGATCGTGCGGGCCTGCGGATTGCGGTCGCCTTGCGGGCGAACCGTGCCGAACGGATAGCCGCGCCGCGCCAACTCGATCGTCATCTGCTCGACGGTCTTTTCGATGGCCTCGCCGTTATAGATCTGCCCGCTCGACATCAGCAGATAAGGGCGCAGGCTCGCCGAATTGACGGCGCGCACATTCGACTGAATGTCGATTTTCCCGAAATGGTAGAGCGGCCCTTCTTCGATGGTGAAGGTGACGGTGAAGCCCTTTTGCGCCGGGTCATAGACGCCGGTGGCCGACACGACCTGGACGTCGGCATAGCCGTGCTTGAGATAGAAGCGCCGGAGCAGGTCACGATCGGCCTCGATCCGATCGGGATCGTACACGTCCGTCGTTTGCAGGAAGCTCAGCCAATTCGATTCGGCGGTCTTGATCACCTGTTTGAGGCGCCAGTCCGCGTAGGATTTGTTGCCGATGAAGACTATGTGCTTGATGCCGGTCTTTTCGCCCTCATTAATTTTGAAGATCAGGTCGACGCGGTTGTTCGGGCGCTCGATGATTTCCGGCACCACGGTGACGTCAAAGCGGCCGTTGCGCTGATAGACCTCGATGATGCGCTGCACGTCGGTCTGCACCGTGGGCTTTGACAGCGTGCCGCGTTCCTTCGACTGGATCTCCTGCTGGATTTGCTCGTCCTTCATCCGGTGGTTGCCTTCGAAGGCGACGCGATTGATGATCTGGCCTTCAACCACCGTGACGATGAGCTTGCCGCCCGCCTGGACAATGTGGACGTCCTGGAACAGCCCGGTCGCGTAGAGCGCTTTCAGACCGGCGTCGATGCTGTTTGCATCGAGCAGGCCATTCGGCCCCGGCTTGAAATAAGAGCGGACCGTATCGGCTTCGACGCGGCGATTGCCCTGAACAACGATATTGCTTGGGGAAATGCCGGCGCCGACAGATGCCGCCAGCGCGGCATTCGGCGTCGCTACGATTGGCAAAAAGCCAAATAGCCCCACTCCGAGGAGCAGGCCCGCCACGACAAGCCCTCGCTTTACCCGCACACACATGTCCATTCGCAACGCGCCCTTCACCCTCGTGGCCGCCCCCAGTGGCGGGTCAGTCCAAAATCTCCCTCAACAGCGCCTTGCTCAGTTTTCGATTTCTCTTGTGATTTCTTCCACTTCTACCATCCCCTTAACGTTACCGCCACCCTAATTGACGTCACTCCCCCGGACCGCCGCAGCCACCCCCTATGCGCCGGCCGTCAGGACATCGTCAGGTGAACGATGTCATTGAAAGTCGCAAATATCATCAACATCACGACGATCGCGAGACCGATCCGGAACCCGACCTCTTGCGCCCGCTCCGAAAGAGGACGGCCCCGTAACGCCTCGATCGAATAGAACAGAAGGTGACCACCATCGAGCAGTGGAATCGGGAACAGGTTAAGGAGCCCGATCGACACTGACAACACACCAACCAGGTGGATCAGCGCGACAAAGCCGATTTTCGCCACCTGACCGGAAATTTGCGCGATCCGTGCCGGACCGCCGAGTTGATCGGCAGATTCGCGGCCGACAACGACACCGCCGATATAGCTGAGCGTGCGGTCAATGATGAACCAAGTCTCCTGCACGCCCATGACCACCGCTTGCGGCGGCGACACCGGCTGGAATTTCATGTCGTCAGCATCCATCGAACGGCTGATGCCGAGAATGCCGATACGATGGACGTTGCCGAAATTGTCCTTCACTTCCTTCAGCACCGGCGTCGCCTTGAGCACCACGTCGGCGCCCTTGCGATCGACTTTGATGGTGAGCGGATCGCCGGCGCTCTCGCTGACGACGCGCTGCATCTCGGCGAAATCGGTGATCGCCTTGCCGTCAATCGCGACGACCAAGTCACCCGGCTGGAACCCGGCGGCTGCAGCGGCGCTATCCGGCTGCACCTGATCGACGCGCGCGCTCATCGACTGCTTGCCGTAGATCCCGAAGATCGCGGCGAAAATGGCGATGGCCAGAATGAAGTTGGCCAATGGGCCGGCAAACACGATCGCAGCGCGCTTGCGAACCGGCTGAAAGAAGAAGCTTTCCGCGCGCTCGGTCGCATTCATCGCCTCGAGTCGCGGCAGTTCCGGCGCGCTTGCGGCATTTTCGTCGCCGAAGAACTTCACATAGCCGCCAAGCGGAATGGCCGAGATCTTCCAGCGGGTGCCGTGGCGATCATTGAAACCGCAAAGCTCCGGACCAAAACCGATGGAAAAGACGAGAACGCGCACACCCGAAAGGCGCGCGACGATGAAATGCCCGAACTCGTGAAAGAATACCACGATGCTGAGCACGAAAATAAAGGGAACGAGGTAGCCGAGAACACCGCCCCCCAGCGCATGCAAATGCGACAGCAAATACGACCCCATACGATGTTCCGACGCCCCCGCTCTGCGGCGTTCCCCGATCCGAATGCTAGGATGCCATTGCGGCAATTTCGGGCAAGAGGTCGGCGGCTAACCTTCTTGCGGTATGGTCAACGGCGAGCGCCTCTTCGACCGTCTGCGGCTCCCTGGTTTCGCCGCGCCGCGCCATGCCGTCAAGGGTTGCTTCGACCAGCGCGGGAATGCCGCTAAACCCTAGACGTTTCTCGACAAATTCGTGCACGGCAACCTCGTTGGCGGCATTGAGAATGGTCGGGGCCGAACCACCGGCTGCAAGGGCGCGCCGCGCGATGGCAAGCGCCGGGAATCGGATCATGTCAGGCTCTTCGAACGACAGTGTCGAAACCTGGGCCAGATTAAGCCGCGCGGCCGGTGTTCCCATGCGTACCGGCCAGGCCAGGCAATGCGAGATCGGGATTCGCATATCGGGGGAACCAAGCTGGGCGATCACCGAGCCGTCGCGGAACTCGACCAAGCCGTGCACGATGGATTGCGGGTGGACGACGACGTCGAGCTCTTCCGGCGGCAGCGCGAAGAGATGATGCGCCTCGATGAGCTCGAGACCCTTGTTCATCAGGGTCGCGGAATCGATGGTAATCTTCGGGCCCATCGACCAGATCGGGTGTTTGAGCGCCTGCTCGACGGTGACATCGCGAATCTGCTCGGCGGTGAGCGTGCGGAACGGTCCGCCGGATGCCGTCAGCACGATGCGGCGGACGTCCTCGCGCCGCCCGGAGCCCAGCGCCTGGAAAATCGCGTTGTGCTCGGAATCGACCGGCAACACATTGGCGCCGGCAGCGGCGGCGCGGCGCATGAACAGCGCGCCGGCACAGACCAGGCATTCCTTGTTGGCGAGAGCGACGGCCGCGCCGCGTTCGGCTGCGGCCAGCGTCGGCGCGAGACTTGCTGCACCGGTAATGGCGGCCATCACCCATTCCGCAGGCCGCTGCGCGGCTTCGACCAGTGCCTGCGGTCCGGCCGCAACCTCGATGCCCGAGCCTGACAATTCGGATTTGAGCTCGGCATAGGCCGAGGTGTCGGCGACTGCGGCAAAGCGCGCGCCGAGTTCGCGCGCGAGCCGTGCCAAAGCAGCTGCATCGCGATTGGCGGTGACGGCTTCGATGGAATAGCTCGCCGGATCGCGGCGCAACAGGTCGGCGGTGCTCGAGCCGATCGACCCGGTGGCGCCGAGAATCGTCACCGTTTTCGGCGCGGGCACGGCTTGCGGCACGCGCGCAGCTTTCGCGGCAGGATGTTTGCCCTTCATTGCAATCACCAAATGATTCCTACCAAGCCAACAACCCGCGGGCCGGAGCGGCCACGCTTTGGCGCACAATTCCAATCAAGACAGCCGCAAGTGCTGCAACCAGAAATCCGTCGAGGCGATCCATCACGCCGCCGTGACCCGGAATGAGGTGGCTTGTGTCCTTGACGCCAAAGCGCCGCTTGATGGCGGACTCGAAGAGATCGCCGCCTTGCGCGACTACGGAAAGCACCAAAGCCAGTACTCCTGCGATCGCCGCCCGCGGCCCTCCGCTCGCATAGGCGACCGCGATGCCTGCGGCAACCCCCCCGAGGAGCCCACCGATCGCGCCGGACCAGGTCTTGTTCGGACTGAGGCGCGGCCACAGCAGCGGTCCGCCGACCGCACGGCCGACGCAATAGGCCAGAATGTCGGTCGCCCATACGATCGCGAACAGGAACAGCAGCGCCTCAAGGCCGAACTGCGGATCATTGCGCAAGAAAACCGGGCAGAGCAGAACGATCCCGGCATAAATCACGCCGCCTGCGCCCCATCCCGACGGCAACATCGTCGCCATCCGCAAGCGCCGAGGTTTTAAGGGCGATAGTGCGGCCAATATCGCGCCGACTATCGTCACGGCGACGGCGGGCTGACCTTCGCCCCGGCCCGCCAGAGCTGCGGCAAGCACCAGCGTCGGCAGGCCGTACAAAAGAACCAGGGGATCGGGCGGCCCCCCTTTGAGCGATGCCCATTCCCACAGGACCGCGCCGGCCGCGATCAGGCACAGGGCGGTAAAAACCCAGCCGCCAAGATAGGCCGCGCCAATCGCGACCGGCGCCAATACCAAAGCCGAGAGCAGGCGACGCTGGAAATTGCGTCCGGCGCCCTCCGCCGCTGCGACCGGACCGCCACTGCCGCGATCCTCGCCGCCCCCTTGTTTGCTTGCCGTCATCACAATGCGGCGGTCTGGGCGATCAGGCCGCCGAAGCGGCGTTCGCGTTTACGAAATTCGGCAATCGCGGTCTCGAGATGGGCGCGGTCGAAATCGGGCCAGTTGACCGGCACGAAAACCAGTTCGCTATAGGCCGATTGCCACAACAGGAAATTCGACAGCCGCTGCTCGCCGCTGGTGCGGATGATGACATCGGGATCGGGCACGTCCGGCGCGTCGAGATGCTGCGTCAGCAATTCCGGCGTGATGTCGCCGGCCTTGAGCCGGCCCTGCGCCACTTCCGCGGCGAGACGCCGCGCCGCCCGCGCGATCTCCTGCCGCGCGCCGTAATTGAAGGCGACCACCAGAAGCAGACCGCCATTGTGGCGCGTCAGATCTTCAGCCTCTTCGAGCAGGCCGCGAATGTCCTTGGAGAGGTCGTCGCGCTCGCCGATGACGCGCACGCGCACATTGCTCTTGTGCAGGTCGGCGAGGTCGTTGCGGATGAAACGGCGCAGCAGCGACAAAAGATCGCCGATCTCCGATTGCGGCCGCGACCAATTTTCCGAACTGAAGGCGAAAATCGTCAGCACCGAAATGCCGAGCTCGCCGGCCGCCCGCACCGTCCTGCGCAACGCCTCGACGCCGCGGCGGTGGCCCTCCACTCGCGGTAGGCCGCGCGCGGCGGCCCAGCGTCCATTGCCGTCCATGATGATGGCGACGTGCCGCGGCATATCGTAACCGCTCGTGGCAGCGGTTCGCGGCTGCGCCGCCTCGGTTATCGAGGCTGCGTCACTCAAACTGTCATGATCTCCTTTTCCTTGGTGCCGAGCATCTTCTCGACATCGGCGATGGCCGAGTCGGTCACCTTCTGCACTTCGGCGGCCTGATGCTTGTGCTCGTCCTCGCTGAGCTGGTGATCCTTCTCCATTTTCTTGAGAAGGTCGAGGCCGTCGCGGCGGACGTGACGAACCGCGACGCGGGCCCCTTCGGCGTATTTGTGCGCGACCTTGACCAGCTCGCGCCGGCGTTCTTCGTTGAGCTCGGGGATGCGCAAGCGCACGTTCTGGCCTTCGGTCGAGGGACTCAAGCCAAGATTGGAGGCCGAAATCGCCTTCTCGACCGCATGCACCATGGAATGATCCCAGACCTGCACGTTGAGCAGCCGCGGCTCCGGCACGCTGATCGTGGCGAGCTGATTGAGCGGCATGTGCGAGCCGTAGGCGTCGACCTGGATATTGTCGAGCAAAGCGATCGAGGCGCGGCCGGTGCGCAGGCCCGAAAGCTCGTGCTTGAGCGCGCCAAGCGCGCCCTGCATGCGGCGCTTGAGATCGTTCATGTCAAAAGTCGCGGCTGCCATTTTGCGCTCTCCTGGCACTTTGCCGAGTCTCGACGGGACTCACGGCGGACTCTACTTGGAAAACCGCTCGCTCAAAAACCGCTCGCTCGCTTGGCCCGATTCAAAGGACCGGATGCACGATCGCTAGCCGACCGTGGTGAAGTGCCCTTTTCCACACAACACGTTCTCGATCGCGCGCTCCTCCCGGATCGAAAACACGATGATAGGCATCCGGTTTTCCTGGGCAAGCGCGAAAGCCGTCGCATCCATGATCTTGAGCCGCCGGTCCAGGGCTTCCTGATGACCGAGCCGCTCGTAGCGCGTGGCCGCCGGGTCTTTCTTGGGATCGGCGGTGTAGATGCCGTCGACATCGGTCGCCTTGAGGACCGCGTTGCACTCCATCTCGGCGGCACGCAGCACGGCGGTCGTGTCGGTGGTAAAGAACGGATTGCCGGTGCCGCCGGCGAACACGATGATGCGGTTGTTCTCGAGATGCCGCAGCGCGCTTTGCCGCTCGTAGTTCTCACAGACCTGCGGCATGATCAGCGCCGACATGGCGCGCGCCTCGACGCCGGCCCGCTCGATGGCGGCGACCAGAACCAGCGCATTCATCACGGTGGCCAGCATGCCCATCGCATCGGCGGTGGGACGCGACAAGCCTTTCTCGGAAATATGCGCCCCGCGCAGCACATTGCCGCCGCCGACCACGACGCCGAGTGAAATGCCGAGCCTGTGCGCGGCAATCAGATCGGCCGCGAAGCGGTCGACGGTCGGCTGATGAATCCCGAACTTCTCCGGGCCAGAGAGCGCCTCGCCGGAGAGCTTCACGATCACCCGCCGATAGTTCGGTTTGTCCATCGCAGGGCTCTTGGCCAGGGCTCTTTGCGCGGCTCTTGGGGCGGTCTCTAATGCGTGCCGGCGAGCGCCGCGACTTCGCCGCCGAAATCGTCGTCTTTCTTCTCGATGCCTTCGCCGAGCGCGAAGCGCACGAAGCCGGTGATCTTGATCGGCCCGCCGACCTTGCCTTCGGCCTCTTTGACCGCCTGCGCCACGGACTTCTTGCCCTCTTCGATCGCGTAGCCCTGTTCGAGCAGACAGACTTCTTTGTAGAAGGTCTTCAATCCGGACTCGACAATCTTGTCGACAACGTTGGCGGGCTTGCCCTCCGCTTTCGCGGCCAGCACGCCCTTCTCGCGCTCGATCGCAGCGGGATCGAGGCCCGACGGATCGACCGCCAAGGGATTGGCGGCCGCGACATGCATCGCCAGCAGCCGGCCGAAGGCCTTCAGCTCGTCGGCTTTGCCGGATGAATCGAGCCCGACCAGCACGCCGATGCGGCCGAGCCCATCGGTCACCGAGCTGTGCACATAGGTCGCCACCACGCCCTTGCCGACCGACAGTTCGGCGGCGCGGCGCAACGTCATGTTCTCGCCGATCTTGGCGACATTGTCGGAGATGGCATCGGCAACGCTGATGCTGCCGGCCTTGGCGGCCATGATCTTGGCGACGTCCGGCCCGGTGCCGAGCGCGACATCGGCGATCATCTTGACCAGGCCCTGGAACAATTCGTTGCGCGCGACGAAATCGGTCTCGGAATTGACCTCGACGACGACACCCTTGGTGCCGGACGTGGCGACGCCGATCAGGCCTTCGGCCGCGACGCGGCCGGCCTTCTTGGCGGCCTTCGACAGGCCCTTCTTGCGCAGCCAGTCGACCGCGGCCTCGATATTGCCGCCGCTTTCATTGAGCGCCGCCTTGCAATCCATCATGCCCGCGCCGGTCTGCTCGCGGAGCTCCTTGACCATGGATGCGGTGATAGTCTCTGCCATTGCTCTCGTCCTTGTGCTTGCGTCAGCCGCACGCCACCCCGAACGGGCGCGCGCGGCATCCACACAGCGCGATCACTCCGGACAGCCGCAAAATAAGCGGCAGCCGTTACACTTCCTCGGCTGTCAGTTCCTTGGCCTTGTTGATCCAGCTTTCGACACGGCCGGGAAGACCGACCTCTTCGCCGACATTATGCGCCGCCGCCCGCGACAATTCGGCGATCTGCTGGTAGTGGAAAATGCCAAGGTCGTTGAGCTTCTTCTCGATGGTCGGCGACACGCCCGGCAGCTTCTTGAGGTCGTCGGCGACGCCGCGCGGTCCCGACAACGGCTCGAAGCCGAGCGCATTGACTTCGGCCGCCGGCGATTCCTCGGCCGTCGGCTCGGCCTGCGCGCCGAGATCGATGCCATGCGAGCCCTGGGCGCGCGAAATGCCGTCGATCGCGGCCTTGGCGATGAGGTCGCAATAAAGCGTAATGGCGCGGCTGGCGTCGTCGTTGCCCGGCACCACGAAAGTGATGCCGTCCGGATCGCAATTGGTGTCGACCACGGCGGCGACCGGCACGTTGAGCCGCTGCGCTTCCTTGATCGCGATGTCTTCCTTGTTGGTGTCGATGACGAACACCATGTCGGGAAGCCCGCCCATGTCCTTGATGCCGCCGAGCGCGCGATCGAGCTTGTCGCGCTCGCGCTGCAAGGTCAGGCGCTCCTTCTTGGTGTAGCCCTGCGCCTCGTTGGAGGAGAGCATCTCGTCGAGCGCGCGCAGCCGCTTGATCGAGTTCGACACCGTTTTCCAATTGGTCAGCGTGCCGCCGAGCCAGCGCGAATTGACGTAATATTGCGCGCAGCGCTTGGCCGCTTCGGCAACGGCGTCCTGCGCCTGCCGCTTGGTGCCGACGAACAGGATGCGTCCGCCTTGCGCGACCGTGTCGCTGACCGCCTGCAAGGCGCGGTGCAGCATCGGCACCGTCTGGGTCAGATCGACGATATGGATGTTGTTGCGGGTGCCGAAGATGTATTCCTGCATCTTCGGATTCCAACGATGGGACTGATGGCCGAAATGCACGCCGGCTTCCAATAGCTGGCGCATGCTGAAGTCTGGCAGCGACATAGAGCGTTCTCCGGTTGATCCGCCGCGGACCGTGAGTCCACCCCTTTCGGAGGCAGACACCGGACGGCACTAAGCCAAGGTCCGCGTGTGAGATTGCCGGGCTTATATAGGGACGATCGGCGGGACGCAACAACGGATAGCGGCTGTTTCGGCCCTTTCGGGCTCTCCCGGCCCGCTTAATACCCCCTGCGCCGCCGCTTCTTGGCGGCCTTGCGGGCGGCAAAACGGGCCTCCTGGGCCGTGTCCAGTGCGGCCGAGAGCACCGCTTCGGTATCGCCAAAGTCTCCGGCGGCGGCCCTATGGCCGGCATTTTGGGAGGGCGCCCGGTCCGACGCCTTGGCCCGCTCCAGCACGTACCGGGCATAGTCGTCCATATCGCCCTGGAACGCCTTGATGGTGCCGTCGGCGGTCAGCCAGAGCCGGTCGGCGACCAGTTCGATCAGCGACCTGTCGTGGGTGATGAGGATGACTGCGCCCTCATAGTCGTTGAGCGCGTCGAGGAGGGCGCGGCGGCTGTCGATATCGAGATGGTTGGTCGGCTCGTCGAGGATCAGCAGATGCGGCGCGCTCATAGCGACGAGATTGAGCAGAAGCCGCGCGCGCTCGCCGCCCGAGAGATTGGCGACCGTCGTGTCCTGCTTGTCGAAGGACAGGCCGAATTGCGCCAGCCGCGACCGGCGCGACGATTCGCTGTCGTCCGGGCGCTCGCGGTGCATGATGTCGAGCGGCGTGTCGTCGGGGTCGAGCGCCTCGATCTGATGCTGATGAAACCAGCCGACCTTGATGCGGCTCTCGCGCTTCATCTCGCCCGCTTGCAGCGGCAAGGCGCCCGCCACCATCTTGGCGAAGGTCGACTTGCCGGCGCCATTGACCCCAAGAAGCCCGATGCGGTCGTCGACATCGAGCCGCAGGTCGAGCTTGCGCAACACGGCCTTGCCGTCATAGCCGACGCACGCGCCTTCGAGCTGCAGCAGCGGCGGCGCCAGGGGCCGCGCCGGCGACGGCAAGGTGAACGGCGCGACGCGTTCCTCGACAACTTCGGCGATCGGCTCGAGCTTGGCGAGCCGCTTGACACGCGATTGCGCCTGCGCCGCCTTGCTGGCCTTGGCGCGGAAGCGGTCGATGAATTTCTGCAAATGCGCACGCTCGGCGTCCTGCTTGGCTTTGGTCGCCATTTGCAGACGCGTCTTTTCCGCCCGCCGCGTCTCGAAAGCGTTATAGCCGCCGCAATAAAGGTCGAGCTTTCCCTGGCTCAGATGCAGGATCGCATCGACCGAATTGTTGAGAAGCTCGCGGTCGTGGCTGATGATCAAGGCCGTATTGGGATATTTCTTCAGCCGCGCTTCGAGCCAGAGCGCGCCTTCGAGATCGAGATAGTTGGTCGGCTCGTCGAGCAGAAGCAGTTCCGGCTCGGCGAACAGAGCGGCGGCAAGCGCCACCCGCATGCGCCAGCCGCCGGAGAATTCCGCCATCGGGCGGGTGAGATCCGCGTCGGAAAAGCCGAGACCGCTCAGGATTTCGGCGGCGCGCGCCGGTGCGCGATCGGCATCGATGGCGTTCAGGCGCTGATAGATTTCGGCAAGCTCTTCCGGCTCGGCGGTTTCCAATTGTGTATTGAGCGCTTCGCGCTGCGTGTCGGCGGCGAGCACGGTGTCGATCAAGGTGACCGGCGTCGCCGGATGCTCCTGATCGACCGAACCGATCCGCGCATTCTTCGGCAGCGTGATCTCGCCGCCCTGCGAGGCAAGTTCACCCACGATGAGCTTGAACAAAGTCGATTTGCCGACGCCGTTGCGTCCGACCAGCCCGACCTTGGTGCCGACCGGAATGGCGATGCTTGCGCCGTCGAAGAATTTCCGGCCCCAGGCGTTGAAAACGAGATTGTCGATCCGAAGCATCTATTCGGGGTCCGAATTCCGGCGATCGGTTGGGAGAAGCGCGCCGTTCTTTAGCGCGGCGGAGGACAGATATCTACTCCGGCGTCATGGCTCATGAGCTCTTGGCCGGACCTGTTCCGGCCATCCATCGCCTATCGCCTGGCGTTAAGACGCCGATGCCCGCGACAAGCGCGGGCACGACGCGATATATGGGGTGCAAGGCGAGGATAGCCAATGGCGAAACGCCGGATCGAGACCGAAATCGACATCAATGCCCCTGCCGCGAAGGTCTGGGCGGTGTTGACCGATTTCCCGAAAATGCCGCTGTGGAATCCGTTCATTACCGCGATTGCCGGCACGCCTGCGGCCGGGGAGCGGCTGACCATCACCGTCCGCCCGCCCGGCAAGTCCGCCGTCACGTTGCACCCCACCCTGCTCGTGGCCGAGCCGGAACGCGAATTGCGCTGGCGAGGCCATTTCATGATCTCGGGGATTTTCGACGGCGAGCACTACTTCCTGCTCGACCCGCTGGGCGACAACCGCACCCGCCTGACCCATGGCGAGAGCTTTTCCGGCCTGCTGGTCGGTTTCCTGCAAGCGACCCTCGATGCCACAGAGAATGGCTTCAACAACATGAATGCTGCGCTGAAACAGCAAGCCGAGCTGAGCTTGGCTTAATCATCTTCCCCCACTATCGCGGGGGAGGATGAAGTTAGAGCGCCTCGACCGTGACCACGCCGGTCACGGCCTTGATGGCGCCGGCAATCTGCGGGGAGACCTTGAAGCGGCCGGGCAGCTTCACTTCGACCTCGTTGCCGTTTTCCAAGAGCAGCACCATCGAGACTTCGCCGTCGCCGCCCTGCTCGGGGGCGCTGCGCCCGTTGCGCGACGGCTCGAGCCGCTTGGCGACGCTGGCGAGCGGCTCCTCGTTGCGCAGGAACACGCGCAGGCCACGCTGCATGCGGGCGGCCGCTTCATCAAGCGGCTCGACCGACTGGATGCGGGCGCGCACCTCGTCGCCCTGCACCTCGGCGGTGAGAAACAGCAGCACCGCTGTGCCCGGCTCCAGCAGGTCGCGGTACTGCGCGAGCCCTTCGGCGAACAGCACCGCTTCGTAGTGGCCGGTCGGATCGGAAAGACCGATAATACCCATCTTGCTGCCGGTCTTGGTGCGCCGCTCGGTGCGCGACACGACGGTGCCGGCGACGCGCCCTGCCCCCGCCCCGCCTTTCACCGCGCGTGAAAATTCCGACCAGGACTGCACGCGCAGCCGCTTGAGCGCCGCGCCGTAATCGTCGAGCGGATGGCCGGTGAGGAAAAATCCCACCGCCTCATATTCGCGCTGCAGGCGTTCGGCCGGCAGCCACGGTTCGAGCGCCGGCACGACAATCGGCGCCACGGCGGCGCTGCCGCCGAACAGCTCGGATTGGCCAAGAACGGCGTCATCATGGGTGCGCTGCGCTGTGGCGAGAAGCGTGTCGGCGGCGGCGAAGGCGCGGGCGCGATTGGGCTCGATGCTGTCGAAGGCGCCCGCCGCCATGAGGCTTTCGAGCACGCGCTTGTTGACGGCGCGCGGATTGATGCGATGGGCGAAATCGGCGAGCCCCTTGAACGGCACCTCGCCGCGCGCCGCGACGACACTGTCGACCGCCTGGCGGCCGACGCCGCGCAGCGCCGCGAGCGCATAAAAGATCGTATTGTCGGCGACTTCGAAGTCCACGGACGAGCGGTTGATCGACGGCGGCTCGACCTTGATGCCGAGCCGTTCGGCCTCGGCGCGGAATTCGGCGAGCTTGTCGGTATTGCCCATGTCGAGCGTCATCGACGCCGCCAGGAACTCCACCGGATAATTCGCCTTCATGTAGGCGGTCTGATAGGCGACCAGCGCATAGGCCGCGGCATGGCTCTTGTTGAAGCCGTAGTCGGCGAAGCGCTCGAGCAGTTCGAAGATCGCTTCCGCGTGGCCTTTCTCGACGCCCTGCTTGACCGCGCCGGAGACGAAGCGCGCGCGCTGCGCCTGCATTTCGGAGCGGATCTTCTTGCCCATGGCGCGGCGCAACAGGTCGGCTTCGCCGAGCGTATAGCCCGACAGCATCTGCGCCGCCTGCATCACCTGTTCCTGATAGACGATGACGCCATAGGTCTCGCGCAGGATCGGCTCGAGCTTGGGATGGATGTAATCAGGCTGTTCCAGCCCGTGCTTGCGCACGCAATAGGTCGGGATGTTCGCCATCGGGCCGGGGCGATAGAGCGCGACCAGCGCGATGATGTCCTCGAAACGGTCCGGCCGCATGTCGATCAGCGCGCGGCGCATGCCCGCGCTTTCCACCTGGAACACGCCGACCGTTTCGCCGCGCGCCAGCATCTCGTAGGACTTCTTGTCGTCGAGCGGCAGGTTGGACAGATCGATGTCGATGCCGCGGCGCTTGACCAGCTTGACCGCCGTTTCGAGCACCGTCAGCGTCTTCAGCCCGAGGAAATCGAACTTCACCAGGCCCGCCGGCTCGACCCACTTCATGTTGAACTGGGTCACCGGCATTTGCGATTTCGGATCGCGATAGAGCGGCACCAATTCCGACAGCGAGCGTTCGCCGATGACGATGCCGGCGGCATGGGTCGAGGCGTGGCGGTGCAGGCCTTCGAGTTTCTGCGCGATGTCGAAGGCGCGCTTGACCACAGGCTCGGCGTCGCGCGCCGCCTGCAGCCGCGGCTCGCCGTCGATGGCGCTTTTCAGCGAAATCGGCGCGGTCGGATTTTGCGGCACGAGCTTGCACAGCTTGTCGACCTGGCCGTAGGGCATCTGCAACACGCGGCCGACATCGCGCAGCACGCCGCGCGCCTGCAAGGTGCCGAAGGTGATGATCTGAGCGACCTGGTCGCGGCCGTATTTCTCCTGCACGTAGCGGATGACCTCGTCGCGCCGGTCCTGGCAGAAATCGACGTCGAAGTCGGGCATCGACACGCGCTCGGGATTGAGGAAGCGCTCGAACAGAAGGCCGAAGCGGATCGGATCGAGATCGGTGATGGTGAGGGCGTAGGCGACCAGCGATCCCGCGCCGGAGCCGCGGCCGGGGCCGACCGGGATGCCCTGCGCCTTGGCCCACTGGATGAAGTCGGCGACGATGAGGAAGTAGCCGGCATATTTCATGCGGGCGATGACGCCGAGCTCGAAGTCGAGCCGCTCGCGATATTCCTCCTCGGTGCGGCCCTGGGCGATGCCGTAGCGCGTGATCCGCGCTTGCAGCCCGGCCAGCGCCGCTTCCCGCAGCATATGGGTTTCGTCGGCTTGCACGGCGTCCGCGTTGCTGCCGTTGCCCGCGGTGAAACGCGGCAGGATCGGCGCCTTGGTGCGCGGCCGGTAGCTGCAGCGCTCGGCGATCTCGATGGTCGAGGCCACCGCTTCCGGCAGGTCGGCGAACAGAGCCGCCATTTCGGCGCGGCTCTTGAAGCGGTGCTCGGGGGTGAGCTGCGCCCGGTCGCTGTCGGCAATCAGCCTGCCCTCGGCGATGCACAGCAGCGCGTCATGCGCTTCGTAATCCTCGCGCGCGGCAAAGAACGGCTCGTTGGTGGCGACCAGCGGAATGCCACGCGCATAAGCGAGATCGATCAGCGCGGATTCGACGGCGCGCTCGGCCGGCATGCCGTTGCTCTGTGAGCCATTGCCCCGTGGACCATGGCGCTGCAATTCGACATAAAGCCGGTCGCCGAACAGCTCGTGCAAGGTGATGCAGCGCGATTGCGCCAGCGGATTTTGGCCGCCGGCCAACGCGACATCGAGCGGTCCGCGCGGCCCGCCGGTCAGCGCGATCAGGCCCGCGGTTTCGCCCTCGAACGCCGCAAGCGTCAGATGCGCCCGCTCCTGCGCCGAAGTGCCGAGATAGGCGCGCGAGACGAGCCGCATCAGGCTGCGATAGCCCTCCTCCGCCGCAGCGAGCAGCACCACGCGCGGCCAAGCCTGATCGAGCGCGGGATTGCGGCTCTCCTGGTCGCCGAAATCGACACCGAGCGCGCAGCCGACGATAGGCTGGATGCCGTAGCCGGTAAGCTTTTCGGAGAATTCCAGCGCACCGAACATGTTGTCGGTGTCGGTGAGGGCAAGCGCCGGCTGGCGGTCCTTCTTCGCCAGCTCGGCAAGCCGCGCGATCGTCATCGCTCCTTCAAGGAGCGAATAGGACGAATGAACGTGCAGATGCACAAAGCCGGGTTCGGCGGGCATGCTTCAAGTCACCTTGGTCGGACAGCGCAGCAGCAGCGATCTGCATATCGTCAAATCGCGATTCTGACGGCCGCGCCAACCGACTTTTCCCCAATATGCTCTGCGTCTTCCATGGGGCATGCCCGCGCTCGTCGCGAGCATCCGCAACTTTGGCCGTTGCGGCGCAGGAGGGCATGGATGGCCGGAACCGGTCCGGCCATGACGGCCTAGACAACGCCAAGCACCTGCGCCCAGACCGCGACCGTGGCCAGAAACAGGCCAATTGCAGCTAAAGCCAGAGCTTCCTCAACAACCGAGCGAACCATGACTGTCCCCTTTTGCTGACGCCCACGCTCCCGAATGGGATGGGAACGGAGAAGGAACATAGTTCACTTTATGTTCTTTCGTCAAGCACCGGCAGTGGGTCAGTTTCAATTGTGGCGGCGATGGTTAATCGCCATGATTGAAGGATGGACTCAATTATCCAATACGTGGTGGGCGAATTGAAACACATCGCCCGCTTCCCCGTCGCGTTTGTTGCCGCCGTTTTGGTCATGGTGGCTGGAGCATGGTGGGCGATGGATTGGCGATATAGCGGCGTCATAGCCAATTTGCACTCAGACCTAGATACCGCCCGAAATCAACGTGACAATTACAAAGATAAATTGAGCGGCGAGACTACAGAGGCCAAACCAGAGCGTCATCTAACCGATGACCAGAAACTAAAATTCACTGCTGTCTTAGGTCCGCTAGTGAAAGAAATCGGAACTGTTACCGTTGTCGCTGAACCAGCCAGTGAGCCGATGCGGTACTCTAGACAATTCACAATTCTATTTAAGCAGATCGGGATAAACGCAGTTGGTCCTTTCGTTGGATTCGCGCAGTCAGCAAAAGATGATAAGGGCGTTTTTGTTGGTTTACTTGATCCCGATAAGCCTTCAGACGTAGCGTCGAAATTCTATAAGGCCCTCAATACCGTGATGGAAGTGAAAAAAACGAAATTAGAAACAGATCCGGCGACGATGCCGACATCATTGGTAGGGCGCGATTTCGATCTATTTGTCGGCGGCTATTGAACGATGTTGGTGAAGCCACGCGGTTGATTCGTTCCTGATCCAACGCCACGCCTCGCCATCAGTAGCGAACGTCTCTGTAATTCGCTTTGGCTCGCTGCCCGGCAGCGTGACCGTGACGTAATAGCCATTGCCAATTCGCCACGGTTCAACATTGAAGGTGACCTTCGGCTCACGCTTGCGCTTCGCTTCAAATGCATCGAGCACATCGACAATATCGGTCATTTCCCATAGGCGGTCGGTCACTCCAGCGGCCATCGCGGGGGAGACTTTTAGCGTTTGGTGCAATCGAACGAAATTATAATACGTCGAGTGCAGTGCCACGGCGCATGCATGGTTTTCGACCTTTTTTGAAAACGCATTGGTCAATCGCGTGAAGCGGCGCATGTGCATCGCATCGTAAGATTTTGGCGTTCTACAAATGACGTGCTGATATGTTTTTCTTCGGGATTGCCAGTAATCGGCTTGCGCTCAGCACCGATGCATTTCGCCGGGCTATACCGCTTCTCTTGCTGCGGGTCAGCACCATAGATTTTCTGCAACATCGCGTAATCGACTTCGTTGCCAAACACGGTATCGACCGCGATCAAATAAGCACGATGACCGTCACTGGTTAGCTGCACGCGATTAGCAAGCCGTTCCTTGAGATCGTCCATAAACATCAGCGCGGAGTCGCTAGTGCGATCGGCGACAAGCCAGCTCACAAGCAACTTTGTATCGGCGTCGATTGCGGTCCAGGTCCAGACATCGCCAGCGCCTTCTGGAGCGGCCTTAGCCTCATCAACGTTGTCGTTTTTCGCGTAAACGAAATTCCAGATTTCATCGACCTGGACGCGCTTGCTGGTCAGGTTGCGCAATACGCGATCTTGGTACGCCGTGCAGGCGTGACCGGCATCGACCACAAGCTTGGTGACGGTGTTCTTGCTGGCCCCAGTAAGCCGGGTAACGGCGCGGATCGACTGCCCTTCACAAAGGAGATGAAGGATACGGGCGCGTTCCTCTCTGGTCAGCCGGTTCATACTGACCATTATGCTTGAGAAGCAATGCCGCTGTCAACACGGTTTTCCACATTGATGTTTGAAACCGCGCCTTAGTGTGCTAACTAGTCAGCTAGTTTATTAAGGACTAGCGGCCATGAAGGTGCCTACGGACCCGACGCCCCAAACCCCCGCCGATTGGCAGGCCAGAATTTATGAGGCTGTTCAATTATTTAGCCCTGGCGCCCCAATCGATGAGGCAGATCTATTCGCCGGCCGGCCAACTCAGATAAGCCGAATCATCGATACAGTGCTTCAGCGCGGCCTTCACGCAATCCTCTACGGAGAGCGGGGGGTAGGCAAATCGTCCCTCGCGAACACCTTTGCAACTCGCGTTGTCGGCAAGCCCCGTACTGTGACGTGCATCTCTATCAATTGTCACCAAGGCGACGATTTCACTGCCGTTTGGCGAAAGGTCTTCCGACGCCTAGAGGTTGGCGGCGAGAATCTAAGTCAACGATATCCCGACAAGATTACACCCGATGATGTGATCGTTGAGTTGTCGAATTTCTCTGCCAACTCAATCCCGATCATCATTCTTGATGAATTTGATTCTCTAAAAAATCGGCCACTGCAAAATGCGATTGCCAATACAATAAAAAATCTCTCAGATGCTTCTTCAATCACAACTGTAATCGTAGTTGGTGTCGCCAATTCAGTCGGCGATTTGATCGATGAGCACGAATCCATAGAGCGGTGTTTGCGTCAAATTCAGATGCCGCGCATGGATTCTGATGAAATGAAGGAGATTATTGAGAAGCGACTTCCTCGCCTCGGAATGAAGATTCGCCCCGATGCACTAGCATTCATTGTTGGTCTGTCACGTGGGCTGCCTCACTATGCGCATCTATTCGGTCAGCAATCCGCAAAAAAGGCACTAGAGGCACATACCCTAACGATCGACATCGCTCATGTCGAAAAGGCGCTTCCGGCCTGCATTAGCGAGACAGCCCAAACAATCAGAGAAAAATATCACAAGGCAACGATTAGTCCGCGAGCGGGCAATATCTATAAGGAAGTGCTCCTTGCAGCGGCACTTACGCAGGTAGATGAGCTTGGATATTTTCAACCGGTCGGTTTGCGCAGAACACTAGCGGAGTTGATGCACCGAGACGATGCCCCGGTTTCGCTTTACGGCCAGCATCTAAAAGTGCTGTGCGAAGATGACCGAGGAAACATTTTAGAACAAACCGGCGCATCGCGGAAATATCGCTATCGATTTCCAGAACCGATGATGCAGCCTTTTATATTGATGCTCGGATTGGCGACTAAGGCCGTC
>DATJLN010000069.1:0-160479 GCA_035509535.1 Xanthobacteraceae bacterium
CTCGCCGACATCAAGGTCGGCGACTATGTCGGCGTTGGCGCCATGCCGCAACCGGACGGTTCGCAGAAAGCCATTCAGGTCATGATCTTTGCCGAGTCACAGCGGGGCACCGGCGAGGGATTCCGTCCCTGGGATCGTCCCGGCACGACCATGACCAATGGCACGGTGAACACGACCGCCGCCGGCGTCGATGGCCAGACTCTCACGGTGAAATACCAGGACGGCGAACAGAAAATCATCGTCAGCCCGGATGCGACGATCCGCGCCTATGTGGTCACAGACAAATCCGAACTGAAGCCGGGCGCGCATATCGCCATCGTGCGCGCCGACAAGGCGGCCGACGGAACGCTGTCGACGGCGCGGGTCAATGTCGGCCGCGACGGAGTCGTGCCGCAGTGACTTTCAACCGGTGTGGCTTTTCGGCACCGAAGTTCGCACCAACGCACCGCGCGGCGAACTTGGAAAGCGGCAGGCCGGCGGTCAGCGCCAATGACGATTGCAGTGGCGGTGGAAGTTGTTGTCGGTCCAGCAATGGCCCCTGCTGATCGACGGGCCCCAGAACGGCCTGCCCCACACGGCACCGACGACGCCGCCGACCACGGCCCCGGGCGGGCCTGCGACAAGAAGTCCCGTGCCGGCGCCGGCCGCGGCACCAACCATATCGGCGCGCGCGCTCGAAGCCGCCATCGCACTCGCAAAGATCGCAGTCGCCATCAGAAGCTTACGCATGATACTGGCCTTTCCACCCGTCACAGCGCAGTTACAAGCGCGCTAGATCTGAAAAGTTCCTAGCACGCGATACCTTTTCATAAGGTTGACGCACGGAAACCACACCGGCTCCGAACACGGTATTCCTGTGCCTACATAGCGGCAATTACGCGGCGATCGATTTCGTCCACCCTATTGACCCCCATCAGCGCCATGGTGGTGAGAAGCTCGTTGCGCATGATCTCGATGGCGCGCGCCACGCCCGCCTGACCGCCGGCGCCGAGCCCATAGATGTAAGCCCGTCCGCTCATGCACGAATGCGCGCCGAGCGCCAGCGCACGGGCGATGTCCTGGCCCGAGCGGATGCCGCCGTCGAACATCACTTCAAGCTGCGAGCCCACGGCGTCCGCGATCGGCGGCAGTACCGAGATCGACGACGACGCGCCGTCGAGCTGCCGGCCGCCGTGGTTGGAGACGACAATTGCGCTCGCGCCGCTCGTTGCAGCGATGCGCGCATCTTCAACATCGAGAATGCCTTTGAGGATCAGCTTGCCAGGCCAGATGCTGCGGACCCAGTCGACGTCTTTCCAGTTCAAGGTTGCGTCGAACTGCTCGGAAATCCATTTCGACAGCACGGTCACGCCGTCCATGCCCGGATAATGGCCGGCGATATTACCGAAGGTCTTGCGCCTGCCGCGCAAGACGCTCAGTGCCCAGGCCGGCTTGGTGGCGATGTCGATCACATTCTTCAGACGGATCTGCGGCGGCACGCTCATGCCGTTCTTGATGTCTCTGTGGCGCTGGCCGATGACCTGCAGATCGACAGTGAGCACAAGCGCGCTGCATTTGGCCGCCGCGGCGCGCTCGATCAGCGCACGGATGAAGCCGCGGTCCTTCATCACATAGAGCTGAAACCAGAACGGCTTGTCGACGGCCGCGGCGACGTCCTCGATCGAACAGATCGACATGGTCGACAGCGTGAAAGGAATGCCCGCCGCCTGCGCCGCGCGGCAGGCGAGAATCTCGCCGTCGCCATGCTGCATGCCGCACAGTCCGATCGGCGCCAGCGCAAGGGGCATGGAGGCCGGCTCGCCGAGGATCGCGGTCTTGGCCGAGCGATTGGAGACGTCGAACAGGATGCGCTGCCGCAGCCTGATGCGCTCGAGATCGGCGCGGTTGGCGGCGAGCGTCTGTTCGGCATAGGAGCCCGATTCGGCATAGTCGATGAAGGCGCGCGGCACCTTGCGGTGGGCGGCCTGCCGCAGGTCCTCGATGCAGGTCATGGTTCGCATAGTGCAGATCCCAGCTTTAGATCCGAATTTTAGCATATTGCGCAGCCGGTTCTGCCCCATAGCGACCAAGTTGCGATTTTGCTGCGCTGCCAAAGTTGCGGCAAAAAATCACGATGGAACCGCTGGCAGAACCGCGCGTTATTCACATGCGTCGACTTTTGCGGCTGGCGGTATCGCCGGCCGAAAATGTCATCGGACAGCGGCCTTGCAGGAAACGCTTACAATGGATCCATGGACTAAGCCTCGCTTCCGCCACATCGCCTATGCCGGCTTCGAGGATACCGGGCGCGCCGAACAGGAAGCCAAGCGCCGCCAGCGAGAAGAGAGACAGGCGAGGGAAGCCAGAATCCAGGCTGAGCTCGATGAGGCGCTGGAACTCGGGCTTGAGGAGACCTTTCCCGGCTCCGACCCGATTTCCGTGGTTCAGCCGCCGCCGACTATCTACGACAAACCCACGCGCTGAGCCGGTCCCGCGAGATTCCACGTTCTTTGCCGTAAGCCATTGACGTCCAAAGGGCTTACGCTAAATGAATTCTTACCCGTGGAGGTAAGATTACCCAATATTTTTTGAAGCGGCGAAGACCCATAACGGGCTAATATCGCCGACCGGATTGTTAGGCGTGGGGCCCAGCTGATGGTTCGCAAATATTTCGGGACGGACGGCATCCGTGGTCTCGCCAACGGCGTGATCACGCCAGAACTGGCGTTGCGGGTGGGCCAAGCCACCGGCCTCATTTTCCGCCGCGGCGAACATCGCCACCGTGTCGTCATCGGCAAGGACACTCGCCTCTCCGGCTATATGATCGAGACCGCACTTGTGGCGGGCTTCACCTCCGTGGGCATGGACGTGCTCCTCCTCGGCCCGATCCCCACCCCAGCCGTCGCCATGCTGACGCGCTCGATGCGCGCCGATCTCGGCGTGATGATTTCGGCCTCCCACAACCCGTTCGACGACAACGGCATCAAGCTGTTCGGGCCGGACGGCTACAAGCTGTCCGACGAAGTCGAGCAGAAGATCGAGACGCTGATCGATGCCGATAAGGTCAAGCAATTGGCCAAAAGCGCCGAGCTCGGCCGCGCCAAGCGCATCGACGGCGTGCACGATCGCTATATCGAATTCGCCAAGCGTACCATGCCGCGCAACCTGTCGCTCGACGGCCTGCGCGTCGTCATCGATTGCGCCAATGGCGCTGCCTATCGTGTCGCGCCCGAAGCGCTATGGGAGCTCGGTGCCGACGTCGTCACGATCGGCGTCGAACCGGACGGCTTCAACATCAATCGCGAATGCGGCTCGACTGCGCCTGAAGCGCTGTGCCGCAAGGTGCGCGAAATGCGCGCGGATGTCGGCATCGCGCTCGACGGAGACGCCGACCGCGTCGTCATCGCCGATGAGAACGGCCATCTGGTCGACGGCGATCAGTTGCTCGCCGTAATCGCCGAGAGCTGGGCCGAGGACCGCCTTCTGACCAAGCCTGGCATCGTCGGCACGGTGATGAGCAATCTCGGCCTCGAACGGCATCTGCAATCGCTGAAACTGTCGCTCGTGCGCACCCCGGTCGGCGACCGCTACGTGCTCGAGCACATGCGTGAGCACGGCTATAACGTCGGCGGCGAGCAGTCCGGACACATTATTCTCTCGAATTACACCACCACAGGCGACGGCTTCATCGCCGCGCTGCAACTCCTTGCCGTGGTGAAGAAAAAGAACAAACCGGTGTCGGAAGTCTGCCACCGCTTCGAGCCGCTGCCGCAGGTGTTGCGCAACGTGCGCTACCGCAGCGGCAAGCCACTCGAACTCACTCCGGTGCGCTCCGCCATTGCCGACGGCGAAAGCAAGCTCAACGGCCACGGCCGTCTCGTTATCCGCCCGTCCGGCACCGAGCCGGTGATCCGCATCATGGGCGAAGGCGACGACAAGGCGATGGTCGAGGAAGTCGTCGACGGCATCGCCGAAGTGCTCGCCGCTCACGCGGCATAATCTTCCTTTCCTGCCTCGCTGCCGCGGGCCGGGTTGCAGGCTCCGCGCTTAAGCCGCGTTGGCGCTCTCGATGCCGTCAAGCTCCCTGATCGCATCGTCCGGCAGCGCGCATTCGGCCGCGGCGAGGTTTTCGCGCAAGTGCGCGACCGACGATGTGCCCGGGATGAGCAGGATGTTCGGCGCGCGGCGCAACAGCCAGGCGAGCGCAACCTGCATCGGAGTGGCGCGAAGACGGCGGGCGACATCGGACAAGGTCGACGATTGCAGCGGTGTGAAGCCGCCGAGCGGAAAGAACGGCACATAGGCGATGCCGTCGCGGGCAAGGTCGTCGATCAGGCCGTCGTCGGCGCGATGCGCCAGATTGTGCAGGTTTTGGACACAGGCGATCTCGCAGATGCGGCGGCCTTCCGCGATCTGTGCCGGCGTGACATTGCTCAGCCCGATATGCCGCACCAAGCCCTTTTGCTGCAATTCGGCCAGCACGCTGAGCGGCGCCTCGATCGACCCTTCGGCGGGCTCATGGATGGCGAACATGCTGCGAAGGTTGACCACTTCGAGAACATCGAGGCCGAGATTGCGGAGATTGTCATGAACCGCCTGCGTAAGCTCCGCCGGCGAGAACGCCGGCAGCCATGATCCGTCTTCGCCGCGCCGGGCGCTGATCTTGGTGACGATGACGAGATCGTCCGGGTACGGATGCAGCGCCTCGCGGATCAGCTGATTGGTGATGTGCGGACCATAAAAATCGCTGGTGTCGATGTGGTTCACGCCATTCGCCACCGCTTCGCGCAGCACAGCAAGCGCGGCACCGCGATCCTTGGGCGGCCCGAACACGCCGGGGCCCGCCAGCTGCATGGCGCCGTAGCCGAGCCGCTTCACAGTACGGTCGCCGAGCCTATAGGCGCCGGATTGGTCGATGCTGGACATTTGAAATCCATCTCCTCTCGGTGAGCCAGCAAACTAGGCCTTGCTCCATCGTTCGATAACGATGCACAATCCGCACGGGCTGTACGATATTGCGAACAGTGAAAGTCGAGCTCAGCGATCTGAATGCTTTCGTTGCCGTGGCGCGCGCCGGGGGCTTTCGCGACGGCGCGCGAGCCAGTGGGACGAGCGCGTCCGGAATCAGCGAGGCGGTGCGCCGGCTCGAAGCCCAGCTCGGCGTGCGGCTCCTGCATCGAACGACGCGCAGCGTCGTGCCGACCGAGGCTGGCCAGCGCCTGCTCGACCGGCTCGGCCCGGCCTTGAGCGAGGTCGAAGCGGCGCTCGATGTGGTGAACAGTTTTCGCGACCGGCCGGCCGGCACGCTGCGGCTCAACGTCCCGGTCAGCGCGGTGCGGCTGGTCCTCCCTGCGATCGTGCCGCCGTTTCTCGCCGCCTATCCGGACATCAAGCTCGAAGTGATCGCCGAAGATAGTTTCGTCGACGTGCTGGCGGCCGGCTGTGACGCCGGCATCCGTTTCGACGAGCGGCTGGAGCAGGACATGATCGCGGTGCCGATCGGACCACGCGTGCTGCGTTTTGCGGCCGCTGCCGCGCCGGCTTATCTCGACCGCCACGGCCGTCCCGCGCATCCGCGCGACCTGCTCGGTCACGCCTGCCTGCGCGGCCGCTTCTCAAGCGGGACAATGCCGCTGTGGGAGTTCGAGCGCGACGGCGAAGTGGTGCACGTAGACCCGACGGGGCCGCTTCTTGTCGGCATCGGCGGGGCGAGCGACCTTGCGGTCGAAGCCGCCGTCGCCGGTACCGGCATCGTCTACATCTTCGAGGACTGGCTGCGCCCCTACTTTAAGAGCGGAGCGCTCGAAGCCGTGCTTGAGCCATGGTGGCTGCGCTTTCCGGGAATGTTCCTTTATTATCCCGGACGACGTCTTGTGCCGGCGCCGCTGCGCGCCTTCGTGGATTTCATCAAAAATTTGAATCCGGGCATCAGTGCGCTGCCGACGCGAGCGACGAGCGCTGCACGACCGCACTGAAGCGCGCTAGGTCCGCCCCTTCAAAAACTGCGCAAAGGCCTTCAGCGTGGTCTCCGAGACATAATGCTCGATGCCTTCGGCGTCGGCCTCCGCGGCTTCGCTCGGCACGCCAAGCGCGCGAAGCAGATCGACCACCAACCGGTGGCGCGCACGCACGCGATGAGCGAGCGCCTGCCCCTTCTCGGTGAGGAACACCCCGCGATAGGGCCGCGCAGTGGCCAGACCCGCGCGTTTGACGCGGGCAATGGTCTTGATCGCCGTGGCATGGGACACGCCGAGCCGGCGGGCGATATCGGTCGGCCGCGCCTCGCCCTCGCTTTCGAGCAGATCGGCGATCAGCTCGACATAATCCTCAAGCAGCGCGGTCGATTGCGCCGTCCGCGTCTTGCCGAAACGGCGGGCTTGGGTGCCTTCAGCGGGAAGCTTGGCCATTGCGGCCTGATAAGGAGGATTCGGCTGGGTCACCGCCGGGCAAGAACATATTTTTCGTACCGTGTCAAATTGTAGCCTTGGCTACATAGTACAGCACTTGACGCAGCGGGCCGCGGCACCCATACTGTAGCCCATGCTACATTTTGGTGTCATGATCCGATGAGACCGCCGGATCTGAGCAATCCTGTATTGCGCGCCCCAGCCGGCCGCCGGGCCTCGCTGACCGAACGCACCGTCGCCGCGGCCAGCCGGGCGCTGGCGGGTGAAAGAGGCAGCCCGCGGACAATGCTCGCCTTCGGCGGACCCGCGGTGATCGCCTCGATCGCCTATATGGATCCCGGCAATTTCGCCACCAACATCCAGGCCGGCGCGAAATACGGCTATGGGCTCCTCTGGGTCGTCCTGGTCGCCAATGTGATCGCCATGCTGTTCCAGGCCCTGTCGGCCAAGCTCGGTATCGTCACCGGCAAGAACCTCGCGGAAATGTGCCGCGATCACTTTCCGCAACCGGTCGTCTGGATCATGTGGGCGATCAGCGAAGTCGCAGCCATGGCGACTGATCTGGCCGAATTTCTCGGCGGCGCCATCGGGCTGTCGTTGTTGTTCCACATGCCGCTCTTCGCCGGCATGGTTGTGACCGCGATCGTGACCTATGGCCTTCTAACCTGCGAGCGATACGGCTTTCGTCCGCTCGAACTGATCATCGGCGCCATCGTCGGCATCATCTGTCTTTGCTATCTCGCCGAAATGTTCATTGCGCCGGTCGACTGGGCGGCCGCGGCCTACCACACTGTTGTGCCGCAGATCGCCGACGCCGAGGCGCTGTTGCTTGCGGTCGGCATTATCGGCGCGACCGTGATGCCGCACGCGATCTATCTGCATTCCGGCCTAACGCAGGCGCGCATTCCGGTCCGCAACGACAGCGACCGGCGCATGGTGCTGCGCTTTTCCAATCGCGAGGTCGTCATCGCCCTCGCGGTTGCCGGCTTGGTCAACATGGCCATGGTGATGATGGCATCAAGCGCCTTCCATGCCGGTCATCCTGAAGTGGCGCAGATCGAAACCGCCTATCATACGCTGACGCCGCTTCTCGGCGTCTGGGCCGCCGGCATCTTTCTGGTGTCGCTGATCGCCTCGGGCGTCTCCTCCTCCACGGTCGGCACCATGGCCGGGCAGATGATCATGCAGGGGTTTGTCGGCTTTCGCATCCCGATCTGGCTGCGCCGGCTGGTCACCATGGTGCCGGCCTTCGTGGTCGTTGCGCTCGGGGCCGACGCCACCAATGCGCTGGTGATGAGCCAGGTGGTTCTCAGTATCGCGTTACCGTTGCCGATGATCTCACTGATCATCTTCACCAACAGAACCGACATCATGGGCACATTCGCCAACAACAAATTGACGCGCGCCGCCGCGGTCATCGCGACGGCCCTGGTGCTGGTCCTCAATATTCTGCTGATTAAAGAGAGCTTCTAAAGCTCGGCGAAGAGTTGCCGGGATCGCCCGCCCGGACTGCCCTGGTGCAATCCGGGTCATTCGCTCGCTCGATCATCGCTTCGCGGTACTTCGGTACCGCGCCGTGCTTACATCGTTTTCAGATTTTCGGCCGCCGATTTACCGGTCTTGCGATCCGTCACGACTTCGAAGGACACGCGTTGGCCTTCCCTCAGTTCACGCAGGCCGGCGCGTTCGACGGCGCTGATATGGACGAAAACGTCCTTGCCGCCGCCTTCGGGCTGGATAAAGCCATAACCCTTCTGCGCGTTGAACCACTTCACGGTACCGTTATTCACGGGTATCTCCTCATAGGCATGTCAGTTCGTAGGCATAACGATATGAGCCGCGCAAAATTGCTCGGCTCGGTTCAATCGAGATTTTGGTGAGAGATCGTCAGTCAGGCGCGGTTTCAGTTCGCTGCTAGGCCAAGTCATTCTGGCCGAAAACTCGATGCATGTATTTAACCGCAATGCAAATTGTTCTGCAAGGTGCCGATGCGAGCTTTATGACACGCTCTCGAAAGCGCAACTGAATTAAAAGATCAGTTGCCAATAAATTATTCATTCACCGCAATCACATCGCCGCCATGCCGTGCCGATTCGACGAGCGCATCGAATACCGCCATGCCGTGCAGCACGTCGGCGATCGGCACCTGATAGGAATTTCCATCGCGGATGGTGCGCGCGAACGCGTTCATCTGCGCATGCAACATGTCGAAACCTGAAAATTCCAAAACTTCATCGGGCGGCGCGGTGACCAGTCCGGCGGGCGCTGCGGTCGAAGCCGGCGTGAAGCGAAACTGTGAGAGATCGGCGCGCGTGATTTCGCCAATACCATTGGTGCCATAGGCCGCGAACGAGAAATTGGTTGCGGTCGCGACCGAACAAAAAATCGATCCCGTCGCGCCGCCGACAAAGCGCAACAGCGCCGTCGTGGTGTCGTCGGAGGAGCCGGGATAATTGCGCGCGGTGATGGCGCGCACATCGCGCACCCTGCCGGCGAACTCGATCATGTGATCGAGCGCATGCATGCCAACTGCGGTGAAGGCGCCGCCCGGCGCTTCTTCGGGCGCCGCGCGCCAATTGCCGGGCGCAATGAATTGCGCCGTCGAGGTCGTGTGCTGGGCGACCAGCGCCATGACGCCGCCGAGCCGGCCGTCGGCCATACGCGCGCGCAATTCGCCGATGCTCGGGTGAAAACGCCGCGTGAAGCCGACGGCAAGGATCAAACCGGCTCGCTCTGCGGCATCGGCAACCGCGCGGGCGCTCTTGAGATCGAGCGTCAGCGGCTTTTCGACAAAGACGTGCTTCCTTGCAGCAATGGCGGCGAGCGCCTGCGCCTGATGCTGGCTATGCGGCGTGGCGAGAACCACCGCGTCGACGTCTGGATCGCGCAGAATCTCATCGTAGCTGTCGACCAGCGTGATCGCTTTTTCGCGGCAAAAGGCCTCGGCGCTGGCGCGGGTCCGCGTCATGCCGACGACGAAATGCAGGTCGCTTGGACTTCCGCTTTTGGCTTGGCCGGTCGCGGCATTGACCAGCGCCTTGCCCCAACGGCCAAGGCCGACGATCGCGGCTCGGATCATGGCGCGTGACATCGACGCCGGGCGCGTGCCCCGGAAAAAAGCCTACCCTGGGACTCGATCCGGGGACGGGGACCGGCTTTCCGACCAAGCCATGAGCGAAACAGAAGTCGCGAAGGAGCAATCCGAGCCATCGCTGACCATAACACACTTATTGCACCTGCTATTCCGCTGCCCACTTGCTCGAGGGCGGCGCCAATGCAACAACGCGGCGCTTCAAGTTGTCGTGCCCAAACGGAGGAATTCGGCCATGCGGATCGTCACGCTCGAAGAGCATTTTTCAGTACCTGCGGTGGCGAGCCGCATTGCCAAGGACGTGATCCACAAGCGCGGTTTCCGGCCGCGCAACATCACGCCGGGCGCGCCCAATCCAATCGAGCTGTTGCCGGAATTCGCCGAGAAGCGGCTCAAATCGATGGATGCCGCCGGCATTAGCGTGCAGGTGCTGTCGAATGCCGGTCCCGGCCCCGATCTCATTCCAGGCCCCGACGGCGTCGCCGCGGCGAAAGAGGTCAACGATCACCTCGCCAAGGAAATCTCGCGCCATCCCGACCGCTTCAAAGGCTTCGCCTGCCTGCCGCTGCAAAGCCCGGATGCCTGCCCAGTCGAGCTCAAGCGCGCGGTGAAGGATCTCGGCTTTCTCGGCGCCATGGTCAACGGCACCACCGAGGGCCGCTTCCTCGATCATCCGAGCTATGACGGCCTGCTTGCGGCCGCCGTCGAGCTCGACGTGCCGATCTATATCCATCCGCACATTCCGCCGGAGCCGGTGCGCACCGCTTATTTCTCCGATCTGCCCGACGGCCCGGCCCGCGTGCTCGAGACTGCCGGCTGGGGCTGGCACTCCGAAACCGCCGTGCATGTGCTGCGCATGGTGATCGCCGGCACATTCGACAAGCATCCGAAGCTGAAAGTCATCATCGGCCATATGGGCGAGATGATCCCGATGATGATGGCGCGCTTCGACAAGGTATTTCAGCACGACATCGGCCATCTGAAGCGGCCGGTCTCGCAGACCATCCTGGATCAGGTCTGGATCACGACCTCTGGCATTTTCGATCAGCCGCCGTTTCTCTGCGCGCTGCAGATTTTCGGCATCGACCGCATCCTGTTCTCGGTCGATTATCCGTTTGCGCCGGACGCGGCAGGGCGGAAATTCCTCGACAATGTCGCACTGCCGCCGGCTGAGAAGGCCAAGCTCGCGCACGGCAATGCGGATGCACTGCTCAAGCTCAAACCCGGCAAATAGCCCGGCAAGTAAATTCGCAAGTTATCGCGAGGGACTGCGCGGACATTATATAGAGTGTTCGCGCGGTCCATTTGCGCTACGTGTTGACCCTGATCGGTGTTCGTCCGAATTGTGCGGCTGAGGTCGGCGCGCATAGCACACGCGAGTGCAAACCGAAATCGATGGCGATCAATCCTGCGAGTGCCCTCTCTGCAGCCAGCCGATAAAGCTCGTCCGCCGGCGGCCCAAAATGGGCCCGGCATCCGAATTGCTCATGTTCTACTGCCGCGACCGCAATGACATCGACTGCGCCGGCTGGCGCCAAAGCCCGCTCCGCCACGGCATGGCACTCAATCATGGCACTGAATTAAGAACAGGCCGCACGGGGAATACAGCAAGGGCGTACGGAGAAAGAGACCGCCGGCTACGGCTTCTTTATTTATTCGTGGCTTCCTGAAAGCGGTGCTGGCATGGCGCTCCCTACGGGAATCGAACCCGTGTTTCAGCCTTGAGAGGGCCGCGTCCTAGACCGCTAGACGAAGGGAGCTTGCCGGTACGGTCTCCGAAATAGCCGCGATAGCTCGCCAGCGCAAGCATATCGCCCTATCACGGCTCATTGGTGAAGCGCAGATGACCGGATTCCTTCATGGTCTTGAGGTCGAAAACCCGCATCTCACTGACTCCGTTATTGTCGATCATCACCGCCACGCGCCCTCCGGAACCGGCCATCGACACGATCCGCGCGCCTTTCGGCAGCGCGATGGTGTCCTCGATCGGCGGCGCGCCGGCGCTATAAATCCGGTAGCCGATGACGGTCACCACAGCGGCGATTGCCAGCACGGTGGTGAGAGCCGATATCAGCATCATGGTGCGAGCGCGCGCGACCAGGCCAGCCGCCTGGGATTCGGTCGTCTCGCTCTTGGTTGTTAGATTGGCCGTAAGACCGCTCCGTGCTTTACTCGATAGATTGTTCATGACGCCCCCCGCTTCCACGCCGACACGTGACGCCCAAGGGTCGGCAATGCGAACTGCAGTCAGGGTCGCCGCAGATGAGGCGGGCAACCGGCTCGACCGTGTCCTTGCTCGTCACATCGGCGAACTTTCCCGCTCGCGGCTCAAGCTCCTGATTGAGGCGGGCGCGGTCACGGTTGACGGGGAGACGATCCGCGATCCGAGCCATCACGTCAATTCCGGCGCAACGCTCGTGGTTGACGTGCCGGAGGCGCAGCCGGCAAAGCCTGCACCCGAGCCTATTCCGCTGCGCGTCATTTATGAGGATGACGATATCATCGTCATCGATAAACCCCGCAATTTAGTGGTTCATCCGGCCGCCGGCCACTGGACAGGGACGCTGGTTAACGCGCTCATTGCGCACTGCGGCGACAGCCTATCGGGCATCGGCGGTGAGCGCCGGCCCGGGATCGTGCACCGGCTCGACAAGGATACGACCGGGGTGATGGTGGTGGCGAAAAACGACCGCGCCCACCGCAAGCTCGCGGCACAATTCGCCGACCATGGCAAAAGCGGCGAGCCGTTCGAGCGCGCCTACCTCGCCCTGGTCTGGGGCGCACCGGACCGCCCGCAGGGCGTGATCGACCGGCCGATCGACCGCCATCCCAAATCGCGCGAACGAATGGCGATCCGCGAAGGCGGCCGCGAGGCCGTCACCCATTGGCAGGTATTGGAACGCTATGGCGGCGGCCCATCCGCCAAGACCAGCCGCAAAGGTCATGCCGATAAAGGACATGCTGATAAAGGACGCGCCGATAAAGGGCGTGCGCCGGACGAACCGGTCGCAAGCCTCTTGCTCTGCCGACTTGGGACCGGCCGGACCCACCAGATCCGGGTCCATCTGGCCTCGATCGGGCATCCGATCCTAGGGGATAATGTCTACGGCTCCGGGTTTCTCACCAAAGCTACCCTTTTGTCCCCCGCCGCCCAGGCCGCCTTGTCTGCCCTTGGCAGACAGGCTCTGCATGCCCATATACTGTCGGTGAAGCATCCATCGAGCGGCGAATTTCTCGAGTTCCGGTCGGAACTGCCGCCCGACCTTACCCGTTTGCGTGATGCATTGGCCGATGCCCAGCCGGACATAAGGCCTATGCCACAACGCAAGCCGGGCCATAGTAAGCGGACCCGCAACTAAAAGTTTACCTAAATCAACGGCTTATCAACGGATCAGGTTGAGGTTCACAGCCGCGTCGCGCCAATGTGACGCCGAGTTCACTTCCTGCTTACCGATTCGGCCGTGTATGTTGCGGGTGCGAAATGAACGGAACTGGGTGCCGTCGGCTCCAGTAGCGATGGCCCCGATCGCCCGCCGCTCTGCGGGGGCATGAAAATGGAGGGCGCTGTCATGGCCCAGACTGCAGCATTGCCGATTCTCTCAGGCGAAACCGGGCTCACCCGGTATTTGGAAGAGATCAGGCGGTTCCCGATGTTGGAGCCGCAGGAAGAATTCATGCTGGCGAAGCGTTGGCGGGAGCACGGCGACCGCGACGCAGCGCATAAGCTCGTCACCAGCCATCTCCGGCTCGTGGCCAAGATCGCCATGGGCTATCGCGGCTATGGTTTGCCGATCTCGGAAGTGATTTCCGAAGGCAATGTCGGCCTGATGCAGGCGGTGAAGCGGTTCGAGCCCGACAAGGGCTTCCGGCTTGCAACTTACGCCATGTGGTGGATCAAGGCGGCGATCCAGGAATACATCCTGCGCTCGTGGTCGCTGGTGAAAATGGGCACCACGGCGAACCAGAAGAAGCTGTTTTTCAACCTGCGCAAGGCCAAGAGCCGCATCTCGGCGCTCGATGAAGGCGACATGCGGCCCGATCAGGTGCAACTGATCGCCAAGCGGCTGGGCGTCACCGAGCAGGACGTCATCGACATGAACCGCCGGCTTGGCGGCGACGCGTCGCTGAATGCGCCGATCCGCGAAGATGGTGATTCCGGCGAATGGCAGGATTGGCTCGTTGACGACAGCGTGAGCCAGGAGAGCCGGCTGGCGGAATCCGAGCAATCCGAGAACCGCCACAAGGCCCTCGGTCAGGCGCTATCCGTGCTCAACGATCGTGAACGGCGCATATTCGAAGCGCGCCGTCTCGCCGACGAGCCGATCACACTCGAAGAGCTCGCCGAAGAATTCGGCGTCTCGCGCGAGCGCGTGCGCCAGATCGAAGTGCGCGCTTTCGAGAAGGTCCAAAAAGCGGTGAAGTCGAACATCGCGCACATGGAAAATCCGGAAGCCGCAGCCTCCCTTGCGGCGCATTAGGACAGTCTACGAGCTGATATCGCAAACGGCCCGGCCAAGGAGGCTCCTTGGGCCGGGCATTTGCATTTTGCGGCCCAAAAAAGAGCGCAACAAAAAAACGACCGCTCCGGAGGGTTATAATGCCGCAGCCGCTAGCAATAATGTGAAGTGACGCGGTACGGTCTGCCGACCAATAGAGTGCTCCATGCAAAAGCTCAAACTCATCGCGATAGGCGCCCTGACAGGCGCAGCAATTGTCCTCCTGGCCGAGACACCCGGGTTGGCGCCATTCGTCTCCGGCGCGCAGGCTTCGTCGAGCGCCGGCGCCGCCGCGACCTATCGGCAGCTGGACTTGTTCGGCAAGGTCTACGACATCGTGCGGCACGACTATGTCGACAAGCCGGACGACAAAAAACTGATCGAGTCCGCCATCAACGGCATGGTGAGCGGGCTCGATCCGCATTCCAATTATATGAATGCGAAGAACTTCCAGGACATGCAGGCGGAGACGAGCGGTCAGTTCGGCGGTCTCGGGATGCAGGTCACAATGAAGGACGGATTAGTCAAGGTGGTCTCGCCCCTTGACGGCACGCCGGCTGCAAAGGCCGATATTCGCGCCGGCGATGTGATCACCAAAGTTGACGGTCAGCCGGTCGCCGGCCTCGGCCTGCAGGAGGTCGTCACCAAGCTGCGCGGCCCGGTGGGCAGCTCCGTCAAGGTTGAAATCACCCGGCAGAACCAAGCTCAGCCGCTCGACAAGACCCTGACGCGTGAAATCATCAAAGTCCGCCCGGTTCACCAGCGGGTCGAAGGCAATGACGTCGGCTATATTCAGCTCACCGAGTTCAACAATTTGGCGGGCGACGAGGTCAAGAAGGCAGTCGAGCATATTTCTTCGAGCGTCCCGCCCGACCGGCTCAAGGGTTACATCCTTGATCTGCGCAACAATCCGGGCGGCCTGCTTGATCAAGCGGTCGCGGTTTCTAGTGTCTTCTTGGGCCAGAAGGAAGAAATCGTATCGACGCGGGGACGCCATCCCCAGGATGACGAGCGTTACGACGCCCAATCCGACGACCTCACCCACGGCAAGCCGCTGATTGTGTTGATCAACGGGGGGACCGCTTCGGCAGCGGAAATCGTCTCCGGCGCCTTGCAGGACCACAAGCGGGCCACGATCATTGGAACTCAATCCTTCGGCAAGGGATCGGTGCAGACGATCGCCCCGCTCGGCCAAGGCAATGGAGCGCTGCGTCTGACCACGGCGCGGTATTACACGCCGTCAGGCCGCTCGATCCAGGCCGAGGGCATCACGCCGGACATCGCAGTGAGCGAACAAGTCCCCAAGGATTTGCAAGACTTGACCATGAGCGAGGCGGCGCTGCCCGGACATCTCAAGGCGACTGGACCGGAGGAAAAGGGTTCGCAGACTTTCGTTCCGACGGATCCGAAAGATGACAAGGCGTTACAGACGGCGCTCGCCTTGTTGCGCGGTTCGCAAACCAACCCGGCGTTTCCGCCAAGCGCCAAGCAGGTCGTCACGAAATAAGCCTGAGTACGAATAAGCCTGAGTACTACGGGCCCTCGCATGCCGGCCATTGCGACGGTGCGGCCAAAGCCGGGTTGCAGCCGCGCTGTTTTTGCCCATCGTAAAACGATGCGCCTTGTCCGTTGCTGGATGCGCTGTTGGCGGCGCTGACCGCGGACTCAAGGGCGGCCACCCGCGCCT
The DNA here is from genome assembly GCA_035509535.1 of Xanthobacteraceae bacterium. Classification (GTDB taxonomy): domain Bacteria; phylum Pseudomonadota; class Alphaproteobacteria; order Rhizobiales; family Xanthobacteraceae; genus BOG-931. Next base: position 15,661 of record DATJLN010000069.1, read on the forward strand.
CTCCGAAGCGCAACAGGTCGCGCCGCCGGTACCTCATTGATACCCCCATGCGACGAGGCGCGCCTCGGATAGGGCGTGGCGCGGTCCGAATATTCGCCGTACAATCCTCAAAACGATAATTTGAACGGGGGGATGCGCATGAGACGGCGAGATTTTATTGCGTCAGTTGCGGGCGTCACGGCGGCATGGCCATTTTGCGCCGCGGCACAGGCCGAAACCGCGAAAACATGGCCGACACGGCCGGTGAAGCTGATCGTCGGCTTCGCGCCCGGCGGCCCGACTGATCTGATCGCGCGCCTGATCGCACAGCCGCTGAGCCAAAAGACCGGCCAGAATTTCTTTGTCGAGAACGTTCCGGGTGCCGGCGGCAATGTGGGCGCAGCCAGAGCGGCGAACTCGACGCCGGACGGCTACACGTTTCTGGTCACCGGCGGCAACCTCACCAATAATCAGTTTCTGTTCGCCGAGCCGGGCTACACCCTCAAGAATTTCGATCCAGTCACGCTCGTCGCCCAAACACCGGTGGTGCTCGCGGTCAATCCATCGGTGCCGGCTAGCACCGTCAAGGAACTGGTGGCGTGGATCCGCGCCAATCCCGGTAAGGAGAGCTATGCCTCGCCTGGCACCGGCACGCCGCCGCAGCTCGTCGGCGCGCTGTTTCAGCATGCGCTGAAACTCGATCTGGTGCACGTGCCGTTCGACGGCGGGGGTACCGCCGTTCAGGCGACCGTCGGCGGGCACACGCCGATTTCGTTCGGCGCCATGGCACCGGCGGTGCCGCTGATCAAGGCCGGACAGCTGCGAGCTCTGGCGGTGACGGGCAAGGACCGATCGCCGACCCTGCCGGAGATCCCGACGATGGCCGAGGCAGGCTTCCCCGAAGTTGAGGGCGCCACCTGGACCGCCATTGCCGCGCCCGCCGGGACGCCCCAGGACATCATCGGGAGGCTTCACGAGATGATTGTCGCCGGCCTGGCGGAGCCCGACATAAAGGCGAAGCTTGCCGCCATGGCCTACGTGCCGATCGGCTCGACACCGCAGGCGTGCGAGGACTTCTTCAAATCTGAACTCGCGAAGTGGGGCGACGTCATCAAACAGGCGGGTCTTAAGCAGGAATAGAGGGACGCGCGCAAGCGAGCCACGGCGCCGGAGCCAGAAACGGACCGTAAGCTGAGCCGCCGTCGCGGCTGCCGCGGAACCGCCGCGTTGCACCAGTGCTGCGATCGCCGCCTTTAAGCGCAGTCGGCCGAAAGACCAATCCGCAACCGCGGGAGCATAACCGTCACTCCCGCAGCATTCCGCGCAGCAGCCGGCGGCAGACGAAGATCATCAGGCCGGCGAGCGCGGAAATGCCGGCCACGATCAAAAAGAATTGTGGCGGCGCCATACGGCTCCAGAAGCTGCCGATATAGCCGGCGAGGAAACCGCCGGTGAAACTCGTCGCAAGCCAAATCCCCATCATCATCGACAGGATGCGCGCCGGCGCCACCTTGGTTACCAGCGACAATCCGACCGGCGATAGATAAAGCTCACCGACGGTAATGATCGCGATCGAGGCCAGCACCCAGAGCCAGCTCGCCTGGCCCGCGCCGGCATGAAATGCGGCGAAGGCGCGGATGAGATCGGCCGCGGTGACGCCGAAACAGCCGAGCGCCATTTTGGTGATGGTCGACGGCTCATTGCGGCGCTTCGCCTGCCGCGCCCACAGCATTACGACAAAGGGCGTGAACGCAAAGATCATGAACGGATTGAAGGCGAGAAACCATGTGGTCGGGATCCGCATCGCGAAGCCGAACAGATCGATGCTGCGGTCGACATTCTTGTCGATCCACAGGATCGTGGTGTTTCCCATCTGCTCGTAAGTTGCCCAGAACAAAGTATTCGGCACGAACAGCACCAAGAGCGCGGTGATGGCGCGCCAATCGTCGCGCGTCAGCGGCGCCCGTGCGTCATGGGCCGATCCGATTTGCGCGGACTTGTGCAACTCGTCGGGCGGCAGCGCCGGCAGCGCGTAAAGATAGATGCAAAGTCCGATGCACATGCCGACGCCGGCAGCGGCAAAGCCGTAATGCCAGCCGGCTTTTTCCCCGAGCGTGCCGCAGATCAGCGGCGCCAGGAACGCCCCGAGATTGATGCCGACATAGAAGATCGAATAGGCGCGGTCGCGACGCGGATCGCCGGGCGCATAGAGGCCGCCGACCTGCGTGGAGATGTTCGGCTTGAAGCAGCCGCTGCCGAGGATCAGCGCCAGGAGCGCGAAGAGAAAGAGATGCTCGGCCGCCATCATGAAATGGCCGATCGCCATCAGCACCGCGCCGATGACGACCGTGCGGCGCTGGCCCAGCACTTTGTCGGCGAGGAGGCCGCCGAAGACCGGCGTGAAATAGACGAGCCCGGTATAGAGCCCCCAGATCTGCGACGAAAGCGGCTGCACGTCGAGCGGGCCGAACACGGATTCGAGCGCATGCTTGAGCGTATCGAGCCCGGCAACGTCGCCGACATGATCCGGCAGCAGCAGATATTTCGTCATGTACAGAACGAGCAGCGAGCGCATCCCGTAATAGGAGAAGCGTTCCCACATTTCGGTCGAGAACAGGAAGGTGAGCCCGCGCGGATGGCCGAACAGGTCCGTGCTGCCGGAGACAACGAGAGTCGATTGCACACTTTCCGCCAAGCTCAGGCCTTCTCCGAATTCGTCATGACCGGGCTTGTCCCGGCCACCGACGGCTTTATTGTCCTTCGCGATCAAGACCGGGCACAAGGTCAAATCTTGGGCCGGATCTGCCTTGCCATATTGGCCTGCCAGAGATCGGAACCCATCCGGAGAGCCATGCAGATCAATCTTCCCTGTCGCGCCGCGGTGCTCGTGCTATGCGTCTGGGGCCTGACGATGGCAGCGCCGGCCGCCGAACCTGCGCTGCTGCACGTCAATATTTTCCGCTCCGCCCGCTCGCTGCCGTTTTTTGCCGGGATCGAGCGCGGATTCTTCGCCAAGCGCGGCTTGGCCATCGACCTGCAATTCACCGAGAACTCGGAACGCCAGCGCTCCGGCCTCGCCGACGGCTCGGTCGACGTCGCGCATTCCGCGGTCGACAACGCCGTTGCCGTCATCGATGTCGCCAAAGTGGATGCTGTCATCGTCTCCGGTGGCGACAGCGGCACCAACGAATTCTACGTCCAGGACAACATCAAGGACTTCGCCGATATCAAAGGCCATGCCATCGTCGTCGATGCCACCAATACCGCTTACGCGCTGCAGGCAAAAAAACTCCTGCTGCAGCATGGACTGAGGGCCGGCACCGATTACACGCTCAATCCGGTCGGCAACGGCACGCATCGCCTGCAGGCACTGGCGGACGACAAGAACAATGCCGGTGCCATCCTCAATCTGCCGTTTTCGCTGATGGCTGCCGGCAAGGGCATGCACAGCCTCGGCCGCACCACCGACCTCCTTGGCCCCTACCAGGCCGACGGCGCCTTCGTGCGGCGCGACTGGGCGCGCGCGCATGCGGAACTGCTGGTGCAATATCTCGCCGCCTTCATCGAATCGCTGCGCTGGTCGCTCGATCCGAAGAACCACGCCGAAGCGGTTGCGATGCTGGTCGACAAGTTGAAGCTGCCGCGAGACATGGCGGAGACGAGCCTCAAGCTGATCGCCGAGCCTGGTTTCGGTTATAGCCGCGACGCCGCCTTCGACATGGCCGGCTTCAAGAACGTGCTTGCGCTGCGCGCCGAAACCGAAGGCGGCAAACCCGCCGATCCGGAGCACTATCTCGACTTGTCCTATTACGACCGCGCCCTCAAGCTTGCGAGCAGCGAATAAATTCTCCCCACAAGCGGAGAGCAGAGAGAACTGCAAGGAGTGCCCATGCCCGCTATGTTCCCCGAAGAAGCCAAAAAATTCCGCCTGCTCGGCCACGATCCGAGCGCCGCCTGGGGCGGTGGGAGTCTCGTGCAGATTTACAAGGGCCACGCCTATGTCGGCGCGGTCGGCGGCTCGAGTTTCAACGGACCCGAGGGCTTCACCGTCCACGATGTCCGCGACCCGAAGAAGCCGAAGAAGGTCGGCGAATTCCGTGCGCCGCCCGGCGTGCATTGCCACAAGCTGCGCATCGTCGGCGACGATCTGCTCTATGTGAATTCGGAGCGGCTTGCCGGCGACAAGGGCAAGAACGCGCGCGCCGGCTTTTTCATTTTCGATATTTCGACACCGTCGGCGCCCAAGGCGATCGGCTTCTACGACATGCCGGGTTCCGGCCCGCATCGTTTCGGCGTCGACTTGAAGCGCAACCTCGCCTTCATGCCCAACGACGCGCCGGGCTGGGACAAGCGCGTGATCTGGACGCTCGACATCAAGAATCCGCTCAAGCCCGAAGTCGTCAGCATCTGGGGCCTGCCGTGGATGAAGACCGACTCCGACGAAGTCGGCAACGATCCGCACCCGCATGAAGAAGCCGCCACTTTGCACGGTCCGCCGATGATTCGCGGCGACCGCATGTATTGCGCCTGGTGGGGCGGCGGCATTTCGATCATCGACTGCAGCAATCTCTCCGATATGAAGCTCGTCGGCCACATCAAATGGTCGCCGCCGTTTCCGGGCTCGAACCATACCTGCTGGCCGATCGGCGACCGGCCCTATCTTGTCGTCACCGACGAGGCGCGCGCCAAGCAGAAATATTGGGATGCGCAATTCATGTGGATCATCGACGCGCGCGACGAGACAAACCCGCTGCCGGTCGCGACCTTCATGCCCGAGCGCGAGAAATATTACGACCGGCCCGGCCGCTTCGGCGCGCATAATATTCTCGAAGACCTCCCCGCCGACGGCCCATGGAAAGACGTCGTGTTCCTCACCTATTTCAACGCCGGGCTGCGCGCCGTCGACGTTTCCGATCCGCTGCACCCCACAGAGATCGGCTGCTACGTGCCGGAAACGCCGGAAGGCTCACCCGGCATTCAGTCGAACGATATCGGCAGTGACGAGGAAGGCCGGCTCTATCTGATCGACCGCTGGGGCCAGGGCATGCACATCTTGGAATATACCGGGTAGTTCCCTTTACCGCTGCGGCGCAAAGCCGAAGGTGCGCTCAAACCGCTTGGCGTAATCCGGCCAGACCTCCGGATTGACAATGCGCGGCAACGGCTTGCCGTCCAGCGCGTCGAGAATCTGCTCGGCGGCGATCTTGCCCATATTGGCGCGGGCTTCGCGCGTCACGCCCGCGGTATGGGCCGTGACCATCACGTTGTCATATTGCATCAGCGGATGATCGGACGGCGGCGGCTCCTTGGCCCAGACGTCGAGACCGGCGCCGGCGATGGTCTTGTCGCGCAACGCCTGGCCCAGCGCCTCTTCGTCATGGATGAAACCGCGCGCGGTGGTGATGAAATAAGCATGCGGCTGCATCAGCGCATATTCGCGCGCCGAAATCATCTTGCGCGTCTCGTCGGTCAGCGGGCAATTGACCGAGACGACATCGGCCCGGCGCAGCAGGTCATCGAGTTCGACCTTGGTCGCGCCGCGATTGCGGATTTCGTCGGCGGAGAGATACGGATCGTATGCCAGCACCTGCATGTGGAACAGATTTCCGCACAAAGCCGCAACCCTGCGGCCGACATTGCCGAGACCGATAATGCCGATGGTGCGGCCGAACACTTCGTTGCCGGTGTAAGCGTTGCGATCGCCGAGCGCGCCGGAGCGCAGCGCGCGATCACATTCGCCGATGCGCTTGACCAGGCACAGCATCATGCCGAGCACATGTTCGGCGACGGATTCCGCATTGCCGCCGGCTTGATTGACCACCAGCACGCCGTTCTCGGTGCAATCCCGCACCGTCACGGTATCGTAGCCCGCGCCATTGGTGGAGACGATGAGGAGATTCGGCGTCTTTTTCAGGAGATCGCCGGAAACGTGATAGTGCCGGGCCAGTTCATCCCGCGCCGAGCTGATCTGGTAGGCATGCGCCGCCGACAGCACGTCCAGCGCCGCCGTCCCCGGAACGTCCTGCGCCAGCATGTCGAGCCGGACGTCGCCGCGCTTGCCGAGCATTTCGCCATAGCCGACCGGCCGGTGCGGCGCCACGCAGAACACACGCTTGTTGTTGACCGGATTGTTCATTGCTCGCACCCCGACAAAAACTCATTACGCCAGAGAAAATCCCGGCCGGCAATGCCGGCTTTGACCATTTCCTTAAGCGAATCATGGAATTGTCGCCAAATCGCTCTTGCGAGCGAGACCCGGAACTGCCACATCCACGCCAGCCATGAACATGCCTATTCGCCCGCAAGAGGGCGCTCCGACAGCGAGCCCGGCCAATTCACCGGCCCAAAGTGCCCTCGCCACCGAGGTGGAGCGGCGGCGCACCTTTGCCATCATCTCGCATCCGGACGCCGGCAAGACCACCTTGACGGAAAAGCTGCTGCTGTTCGGCGGCGCCATCCAGCTCGCCGGCCAGGTCAAGGCCAAGCGCGACCGGCGCTCGACCCGCTCGGACTGGCTCGCCATCGAGCGCGACCGCGGCATTTCCGTCGTCACCTCGGTGATGACCTTCGAACATGCGGGCTGCATGTTCAATCTGCTTGATACGCCCGGCCATGAGGACTTTTCCGAAGACACCTATCGCACGCTGACTGCCGTAGATTCTGCTGTGATGGTGATCGACGCCGCCAAAGGCATCGAGCCGCGCACGCGCAAGCTGTTCGAGGTCTGCCGGCTGCGCGACATTCCGATCATCACCTTCATCAACAAGATGGACCGCGAGAGCCGCGATCCGTTTGAATTGCTCGACGAGATCGAGAAAACGCTCGCGCTCGATACCGCGCCGATGACGTGGCCGGTCGGCCGCGGCCGCGACTTCATCGGCACGATCGACGTGGTCTCCGGCGGCGTGCGGCTTCTTGAGGGCGACAACAGCGCGCCCGGCGCGCTGCGGAAAATGTCGATCGCCGAAATTGCCGCGCTCAACAAGAATCTCGATGCTGCGAGCATCTCTGGCGAGGTCGATCTGGTTCGCGACGCCTGCAAGCGGTTCGATGCCAAGGCCTTCGCCGAAGGCCATCTGACGCCGGTCTTCTTCGGCAGCGCCCTGAAGAATTTCGGCGTCGGCGATCTGCTTGATGCGCTCGCCGCCATGGCGCCGCCGCCGCGGGCGCAAAGCGCCGACAAACGCGTGGTCGCCGCCACCGAGCCCGGCATGTCCGCCTTCGTGTTCAAGATCCAGGCCAACATGGATCCCAATCACCGCGATCGCATCGCCTTCGTGCGGCTGTGCTCGGGAAAGCTCATCCGCGGCATGAAGGTCAAGCAGGTGCGTTCGGGGAAAAGCATCACGCTCAGCGCGCCGCAATTCTTCTTTGCTCAGAATCGCGCGCTCGCGGAAGAAGCCTATGCCGGCGATGTGGTGGGCATTCCCAACCACGGCACGCTGCGCATCGGCGACAGCCTGACCGAGGGCGAGGATCTGAACTTCATCGGAGTGCCGAACTTCGCGCCGGAGATTTTGCGGCGTGTTCGCCTGCCCGATGCCATGAAGGCGAAAAAGCTGAAGGAAGCGCTGGCGCAACTCGCCGAAGAAGGCGTGGCGCAGGTGTTCCGCCCGCACGACGGCTCGCCGGCCATGGTCGGCGTCGTCGGCTCGCTGCAGCTCGATGTGTTGAAGGCGCGGCTTGCCGCCGAATATGGACTTGAGGTCGATTGGAGCCCGTCGGAGTTTCAGCTGGCGCGATGGATTTCGGCGGAAGACCGCAAGGCATTCGATGACTTCGTGAAAGCGCGCCCCTCGGCCATCGCCGACGATTTCGATGACGATCTCGTCTTCATGGCGCGCAACGCCTTCGATCTCGAATATACCGGCGAGCACAATCGCGGCATCACCTTCACCGACGTGAAGGACATTCACAAGCGCAAGGCCGGCACGTAATTAGCCGTCGGCGATTTCCTCGCGCCGGATTTCGAGCTCGAGCCACTGCTCTTCGGCGGCGGCGATCTTCTGCTGCAATTCGCCGAGCTGGACGGTGATTTTCTCGAAGCCGGCGCGATCACGCGCATAAAGGCCCGGATCGTCGAGCTTCCCCTGCAATTCCTTCATCTCGGCTTGCAGACCGGCGATGGTCTTGGGCAGGGTTTCCAACGCGTGCTTGTCCTTGAACATCAGCCGGCGTTTGCTTGGCTGAGGTTTGGCGCTTGCGGACTCGGGTTGTTTCGCCGATTTCGGCGGCGGCGCCGTTGCCTTGGCGCTCTGCCGCGTCAGATCGGCGCCGCGCTGTGCCAGCATGTCGCTATAGCCGCCGGCATATTCGATCCAGCGGCCGTTGCCTTCCGGGGCGACAACGCCGCTGACCAGCCGATCGAGAAAATCGCGGTCGTGGCTGATGAGAAGTACGGTCCCCGAATAGTCCGCCAGCATGTTCTCGAGCACATCCAGCGTCTCCATGTCGAGATCGTTGGTCGGCTCGTCGAGCACCAGAAGATTGGACGGTTTGGCGAGCGCGCGCGCCAGCATCAGGCGGCCGCGCTCGCCGCCGGATAATTTACGCAGCGGCGTGCGCGCCTGCTCGGCCGTGAACAGAAAGTCCTTCATATAGCTGACGACATGCTTGCCCACGCCATTGATCATGACGGTATCGCCGGAACCGCCGGTGAGCGCTTGCGCCACGGTGACATTGGGATCGAGGCTGTCGCGATGCTGCTCGAGCGTCGCGACCGCCAGCGCAGCGCCGAGTCTTACCGTGCCTTCGTCCGGCGGCAGCGTGCCGGTGAGCATATTGATCAGCGTGGTCTTGCCGCTGCCGTTCGGCCCGACAATGCCGATGCGGTCGCCGCGCTCGACGCGGATCGAGAAATCGCGCACGATCGGGCGTCCGCCGAAGCTTTTGCCGATACCCTTGGCCTCGATCACCAGCGCGCCGGACGGCGCCGCAACGCCGGCGATGATCTTGGCGTTGCCGGCGCTGGCACGATAATTAAGTCGCCGCTCGCGCAGCGCCTGCAGCTGGCCGACGCGGCGCATATTGCGCTTGCGCCGCGCGGTGACGCCATAGCGCATCCAGTGCTCTTCGGCGACGATCTTGCGGTCGAGCTTATGCTGCTCACGTTCTTCTTCGGCGAGCACCGCATCGCGCCATTCCTCGAAGTGAGCGAAGCCGCGCTCGATGCGCCGTGTCTCGCCGCGATCGAGCCAGACCGTGCTGCGCGAAAGCGTCGACAGAAAGCGACGGTCATGACTGATAATCACCAGCGCGGTTCGCCGCGCGTCGAGATCGTGCTCGAGCCATTCGATCGTGGTCAGGTCGAGATGATTGGTCGGCTCGTCGAGAAGGAGCACGTCCGGTTCCGGCGCCAGCACACGCGCGAGCGCCGCGCGTCGCGCCTCGCCGCCGGAGAGTTGCGCCGGATCCTCGCGGCCGGTGAGGCCGAGCTGTTCGAGCAGATAGCGCGCCGCGTGCGGATTGGCGCCGGGCCGCAATCCGGCCTCGGCATAAGCCAGCGTCGTGGCGAAGCCGTTGAAATCCGGCTCCTGCGGCAGGTAGCGAATGAGCGCGCCTGGTTGCACGAACACCGTGCCGCGATCCGGCTCGACCAGTCCGGCCGCGATCTTGAGCAAGGTCGACTTGCCCGAGCCGTTACGACCGACCAGCGACACCCGCTCGCCCGGCGAAACGCTGAGTTCTGCCGCCGTGAGCAACGGCGTGCCGCCGAAGGTGAGTGCAATGTCTTTGAGTTGGAGAAGCGGAGGAGCCATTCGCCCTTGATGCGCCGTAGAGTGCCTTTTTCCGGCGCCGACCCGATCAGCCGCGCGGTACGGTCAGCGGCGCCAGCCCTGAAATATCCTCGGCACCATCCAATTGCCAGATGGCCTCGATCAGCGGCATGACATCGTTGTCCGGAATGGCGCCCTTGGCCGCCAGCGCCAGCTTGCCGGCCAGATCCTGATCGCTCATCGGGTTTTCGGCGCTGCCGCGCGCCGCGTGCTGCATGACCTTATGGGTCTTGCCGTCGGCGGTGACGATTTCGGCGGCTGCGGACGTGGTGGCGAAGGTCTCATCGCGCAGGACTTTGACCTTGCCGCGCAAGGCAACGATTTTCGGATCGTTGACACAGGCATCGGTGAATTCCTCGACGCCGGCCCTGCCTCGGATCAAAGCCGCCGCAACCGCGTGTTGAGTACTGACCTGCGCCTCGCGGCCGGTCGAAATCTGCGGCCGGTCGGCGCGCACGGCGAGCAGCGGATTGCCGGTGACGGTCACCTTTTCCACGACCGCCGCCGGATTGGCTTGCCGCCAACCGAGCAGGCAGTCGAGCACCGGGTGGATCACGAAGCCGCAGGGATAAGGCTTGTACGCCGTGCCGAGGATTTCCCAGGTTTCACCGAGATTTCGCGTAAGCGATGCTAGGTCCGCCGTCTCGTTGAGCGCATGGTAGTAGCCCTGCGCGCCGGTGAGCGGTTCGGCCGGCCCGTCGAAATTCTTTGCGGCCAACAGCGCCGACAGCAAGCCGTTGCGGGCCGCATTACCGACGCTGACGCTCTTGGCCGGCGTGCCGAGGCATTCGCACAACCCGCCGGATTGCGTCGCCGCGATACCGAGCGCCCAGACCATCTGCTGCGCGCTGAGCCTCAACAGCCTGCCCGCACCCACCGCGGCGCCGAACACGCCGCAGGTCGAGGTGATGTGCCAGCCTCGTTTGTAATGGCTCGGCGATATGGCCATGCCGATGCGGCATTCGACCTCGTGCCCGAGCACCAGCGCGAGTAGAAAATCGCGGCCACTCACCGGCGTCATCTCGGCGAGCGCCAGCAGCGCCGGCACGACCGGCGCCGTCGGGTGGATCGCGGTCGGCACATGCGTGTCGCAGAAGTCGAGTACATTGGCGCTTGCTGCATTGAGGAAGGCCGCGCTCAGCGCGTCGATCCGTTCGCAGCGCCCGACAATGGTCGCCTGCTGGCCGCCGGAGAACACGGCAAATGTTTGCAGCGCGGCCGCGATGGTCCCGTCGCGGCAGCCGGTCAGCGCCACGGCGAAAAAATTCATCAGCGAGCGCTTGGCCTGGTGCACAACTTTTGCGTCGAGATCGTCCCATTGCGTGGCCACGACAAAGTGGGCCAGCCGCTCGGTCACGCCTGGTGTTTGCAACATGGCTTCCTCTCGCCTCGACACCGAGCATCGACCCGCGGCGGCAAAAGTGCAAGGATGCCGGAAAGCAATGCCGGCCAGCGGCACGGCGCAGAAACGATGCAGGGAGGACATGCCTTTGAAGACATGCCGTCGCAACGCCGGCCGGCGTCTCGGTGAAGCAGAACTTACGCGTGCACCAGCGGCCGCACTGACGCTGTTAACGCTCCTTTAAGCGAGGCCGCGCCCATTCTCAGGACCAAGGTTTCCTCCTTAAGCCTTTCTTCTTCGCAGACGCCTAGCTTGGCGCACACGACAACAGCATGATCCCGCAATCGGAAAAGATCATGCGCAAACAAAACATTTAGACTCCGCCCAGCACCGTTCCTCGACGCATCGGACGGCGGATTTGCAGTGCGGTCGAGTGTGGCGCATGACGGATAGTGACGTGATCGATACGGATTCGGCGGCAGCGTTGCCTGAGTGCGAGCAAACGCCGCCGCTGGCGCCGCCGTCTGCGCCGCCGGCCGAAATGCCGGATCTGCAGCGCCGGCTCGACGAGGCGCTCGCGCGCGAACGAGATGCACGCCGCGCGCTCAATCTCATGGTCACAATCCTTGACAAGCTGCCGGTCGGCCTGACCGTGCAATCGAACGACGGGAAGACGCTGTTCACCAACGACACCGCTGCGGATTTTTTCGGCGCTACGCCGGTCTCGAGCGGCGAACAATCTAAGGTGCCCAAATCGGACGCCGTGATCTCCGAAGACTATGTCAACGGCCCGGACGGCGAGCGCACGTTTCTGAAATCCTGCCGGCCGGCAAAAATCCTCGACCACGACCTCGTTATCTCCGCGTCGATCGACTTCACCGAACGCAAGCAAATCGAGACCGAACTGTCGAAGCGCGCCTATTTCGACGATCTCACCGGATTGCCGAACCGCACGCTGATCCAGGACCATGTCGAGCAGCTTTTGGCCAAGCCGGAGGAACAGCGGCGATTCGCGCTCGCCTTCATCGACATCGACAATTTCAAGCACATCAACGACTATTACACCCACGCGATCGGCGACGCGCTCCTGGTGAAAGTGGCCCAGCGCATCGCGGCGCACGTCCGCAACTCTGACGTCGTTGGCCGCATCAGCGGCGACGAATTCCTGCTGGTGCTTGAACCGGTGACCAGCGACAGCGACCTTGCCCTCATCGTCGATCGCATCCTGCAGGAGCTTAAAGAGCCGTTCCTGATTGAGGGCTACGAGATTCTCACGTCCGCCTCGATCGGCGTCAGCATCTATCCCGATCACGGCCTGAACTACGAAATGCTGCGCCGTGCGGCCGACACCGCGATGTACCGCATCAAAGGCGGCACCAAAGGCGGCGCCGCTCTGTTCAATTCGGACATGGGCCGCGACATGACGGTGCGCATGGCGCAGGAACAGCGGCTGCGGCTTGCGGTGCGCGACGGACATTTTTGCTGCGCCTTCCAGCCCAAAGTCGACATGCGCACGGAAGAAGTCGCCGGCGTTGAAGCGCTGATCCGCTTGCGCGACCAGGACGGTTTGATCCAGACCCCCGGCGAGTTCATCGGGCTCGCCGCCGAGCTCGGCCTGATCGACGATCTGACCTATTTGGCGCTTGGACAAATCCTGAAATCCATGGCGTTGATCGACGAGGCCTTCGGAACGCATGCCACCGTCAGTATCAACGTCGCCGCCCAACAAGCCGGTGACCTCGAATTCATGCGCGGCTTCTGTCAGGAAGTCGCTTCGAGCTCCTGTGCCGAGCGATTCATCGTCGAAGTCACCGAGGATGCTTTTCTCGCCAAGAGCCGCTTCCAGAGCCACGTCCTGCCGATGCTGCGCGAGGCGCGGCTTCGGGTTTCCATCGACGATTTCGGCACCGGCTATTCGTCGCTGGCGCAGCTTGCCGACATCACCGCCGACGAATTGAAGATCGACCGCTCTTTCATCACCGCAATCCATCAGCGCTCGCGCAGCCAGAGCATCCTCAAAGCCATCGAGGCACTGAGCGACAGCCTCGGCATGACTGTAATTGCCGAAGGCGTCGAGACCGCGGAGGAAGCCGCTTTCCTCCAGGCCGAAACCCGCATCCGCTACGCGCAGGGCTTCTATTATTCGAAGCCTATCTTCATGGAAGAACTCGCACCGACGCGCCGCGGAGCGGCTTCGCGCAACGTGGCTGCGCCGCGCGAGCGCTCCATGGTGCGGGGCGCTGCATTAACGCGGCGCTAGCCAAATCCGTCGCGACTCAGTTCGACTCGATTCAATGTTGAGCCAAGCCGGTGGCCACGGGGCAATCCGACTAATCTCCGATTAACCCTGGCGGCGCCAATTCACAGACCGATTAACGGAATTGCCAGCGGAAGCCGTCCATGTTGGCGTGGCAGATATTCAGCCGTGCGCAGCGGAGATGATCGTGCCGATCGGTGATCCCCAGGCTTGCCCCGTCGCGGCGCAAAATGCAGAGCTCGTTGGCCGCGTCATTTCGGTGCGCGGTTCGCAGGCCAGTGTCGGCTTGCCGCCGGCGGCCGCGCATGCGCCCGAAGAGACGCGCGCCACGGTCGGCAAGTTCCTCGGCGTGCGCGCCGGCAAGTCGCTGTTGATCGGCCTGATCGCCGACGTGTCGCTGCGCGCCGAGCCGCTGTTGCAGAATCAGGAACAGGTCGCGGTCGCGCAGGTCGACCTGATCGGCGAAATCCGCGACAATGAAGCGGCGTCGGCTTTTTTCCAGCGCGGCGTCTCGAGCTATCCCGCGATCGGCGACGCGGCGAATATCATCGGCTCGCGCGAGCTGCGCCTGATTTTCCAGAATCTCGGCTCGCGCATGATCGAGGTCGGCCAGCTGCAGCAGGACACCACCATCCCCGCCCGCCTCGATGTCGATGAGATGCTGAGCAAGCATTTCGCCGTGCTAGGCACCACCGGCGTCGGCAAATCGAGCGCAGTCACGCTGCTCCTGCACCAGATCCTCGGCGCACGGCCGGACCTGCGCGTGCTCCTTCTCGACGTGCATAATGAATATAGCCGCTGCTTCGGCAACAGGGCGCAAGTGCTCAATCCGAGCAACGTCAAGCTGCCGTTCTGGCTCTGCAATTTCGACGAGATCGTCGACGTGTTTTTCGGCGGCCGGCCCGGCCTTGAAGAGGAAGTCGACATTCTCTCCGAGGTTATTCCGCAGGCCAAAGCGGCCTACGCGCAGGCATCGTCGTCCGGACGGCTGGCGCTGAAGACCGACGCCGCGGCGGCGCGCTACACGCTCGACGTGCCGGTACCCTATCGCATCGCCGATTTGCTCACGCTGCTCGATTCGCGCATGGGCAAACTGGAAAACCGTACCTCGCGCATGGTCTATCACAAGCTGATCACGCGCATCGAGACGATCTGCAACGATCCACGTTACGCCTTCATGTTCGAGAACGCCAATGTCGGCGGCGACACGATGGGGGAGATTCTCTCAACGCTGTTCCGTCTGCCGCCGAAAGGCGTGCCGATGACGATCATGCAATTGGCGGGTTTTCCTTCCGAAGTCGTCGACGTCGTGGTTTCCGTCACCTGCCGTATGGCTTTCGATCTTGGGCTGTGGAGCGACGGCGCCGACCCGCTTCTCGTCGTCTGCGAGGAAGCGCACCGCTATATGGCGGCCGATCACAGCGTCGGCTTCGCGCCGACCCGCCGCGCCATTTCGCGCATCGCCAAGGAGGGCCGTAAATACGGCGTGTTCCTCGGCCTGGTCACGCAACGTCCGGCGGAGCTTGACTCGACGATCCTGTCGCAGTGCTCGACGCTGTTTGCCATGCGCATGACCAATGATCGCGATCAAGGCCTGTTGCGCTCGGCGGTCGCCGACACCGCCGCGAACTACCTCGCCTTCCTGCCGTCGCTCGGCACCGGCGAAGCCTTTGCCTTCGGCGAAGGCGTGGCGCTGCCGACGCGGATGAAGTTCCGGCAATTGCCGGCGCAACTGCTGCCGAAGAGCGAAACCATGACCGCGGACGACGGCACGGCCGCGACCGACAATCATTCACTCGCTGCCGTCATCGAACGCTGGCGCGGCCGGGTTGCCAAACCGCGCTTTGGCGGCGAGCGACCGGCAGAAGAAACGCGGCAGCCGACGCTCGCGGCGGCCGAAGCGCCGCAATTGCAGCCGCAGCATCCAGCGACGCCACAGCAGTTGCAGCCTCAGGCGCAACCGGCGGCCCTCGATCCTAACCGCTTCAAGCTACTGAAGCGGCCTTTGGACCCGGTCGCCCCGGATCTGGAGCGCCGTTAGAGCCTGGAGCATCCGCTTCCATCACCGGCCGTGCCAACTTCAAGAACACCAGAAACAGCGCCCCGATAAAGCACGGCACCGCGGCGCCATAGAATATGCCGCCGACCTTGTAGCCGGCCCCGACCAACAGTCCCGCCAAGACCGGCCCAAAGACCTGGCCGACCCGGCCCATGCCCATGGCCCAGCCGATGCCGGTCGAGCGGATCGAGGTCGGATACATGCCGGCTGCCACCGCGATCAGGCCGGTGCCGGTGCCGCCGACAAAGAAGCCGGCGAGGAACGACGCCGTCGCCAGCATCAGCACCGACGACGTCGCCTGCCCGAACCAGCCGAGCGACAGGCCGCCGAGGATGAAGCCCGGAATGAGCACGACAAACGCGCCGCCGCGATGCACCAGCCAGCCCGACAGCGCGCTCGCGATAGCACTGCCGAGATTGTTCAGGCCGATGATCAGCGCCGCCGACGACAGCGAGAAGCCGACCGAGTGCAGCACCGCCGGCGTCCAGAACGTGACCGTGACCAGAACCATGAACACCATGAAGAACGGCACCCACAACAAGATCGTCGGCGCCGCGCGGCCTTCGGTGAACAGATGTGTCACCGGAACGCCTTCGCGCGCAGGGTCGGGCGGCGCGGTGAGTTCCGCATCGGCCGGCACTTCGCCCGGCATAATGCGCTCGAGCGTGCGGCGTACCTCGTCGTGACCGATATTGCGCGCCAGCAAGAAGCGGATCGACTCCGGCAGATACACTGCAAGGATAACCGCGATCACGATCGGCGCGACCGCGCCGATATAGAACAACGATTGCCAGCCGAAAGCCGGAATGAACCAGGACGCAATCAGCGAGCCGATCAGCCCGCCGCCGGGAAACGAAGCGAACAACACCGTAACGAACACCGAGCGCAGCCGCTTGGGCGCAAGCTCGGCGCCCATGGCGAGAAATGCGGGCGTCACGCCGCCAAGACCGAGGCCGGCAAAGAAGCGATAGGCCAGAAGCTCGTGCAGCGTGCCTGATTGCGCGGTGAGATAGCTGAACACCGCAAACACGAACATGGCGAGGATCATGAACCATTTGCGGCCAAAAAGATCGGCGAGCGGCCCGAACGACAGCGCGCCGATGGCGGCACCGAGAAGGCCTGCCGAGCCGACTTGACCGAATTGCGGCATCGGCAGATGGATCTGCGCCGCGATCGCAGGCGCGGTATAGCCGATCGCCTGGGTGTCGAAACCGTCAAGCGCCGCCACCAGCATGCATAGAATCAAAACGCTGATCTGAAAGCCGGTGACCCGGTGCCTGTCGATCAGATCGATGACGTCCACCTTGGCAGTGGCCATAAACTTTCCTCCCCGCGTCCCGGCCGCATTCGAACGGGCTCATTTTCATGCGCCGTCGGCGCCGAAGCTCTGCTTACGGCTCGCGCCGCATTTGCGCAAGGGCAGCCGCCAGGAGGCGGGCGCCACCGCAGGCAACCACAGCGTGGGATTCTGCCCTCAGATCTTGCGGCGCAAGTCCTTCACGCGTTGCGCCTTGAACTCGGTCTTGGGCAAGGTGCCGAGCGCCAGCACATCGGCGGTGACACGCACCTCGCAGCGTGC
Organism: Xanthobacteraceae bacterium; assembly: GCA_035509535.1. GTDB lineage: Bacteria > Pseudomonadota > Alphaproteobacteria > Rhizobiales > Xanthobacteraceae > BOG-931. Next base: position 32,653 of record DATJLN010000069.1, read on the forward strand.
CCGGATTTCATGCTCGAGCCGCCGGCGCAGGTCCGCGCCGCCTGCCGCATGATCGGCGTGCTCGCAGCGCACCGTCATGACATCGAGCCCGCCGTCATCGCTCGACAACACGATTTCGAATTCATCACCGGTGCCCGGCAAAGCGCGCACCGCCTCTTCGATCTGAACCGGAAACATCTTGATACCGCGCAGATTGATCAGATCGTCGGCGCGGCCGGCAAAGGAGCCGACAGCGCGCACGTGGGTGCGGCCGCAGGCGCAGCGTTCGGTCGAGAATGTCGTGTAGTCCCCGACCAGGAATCGCAGCTGCGGTGAACTCTCCGAATTCAAATTGGTGCAGACCGTAAGCCCGCGCCGGCCCGGCGGCAGTGCCTGCCGCGTCTCCGGATCGACCAGCTCCCAGATCTGGATGTCTTCCATCAGATGCGTCGCCGAAGGCGACGTGTCGCGCTGCTGCGCCGGGCAGGAATACCCGCCGACATGCGGCGAGGCTTCGGTGCAACCGTAGAATTCGACGATGCGCGCGTTCCATAGCGTCTCGATGCGGCGCCGCGTCGATTCGATCGCCAGCGCCGGCTCGCCGGCGACAAACAAAGTGTGCACGCTTGTCGCCGCGGGATCGTGCCCCATCGATTGCAGCAGTCGGCCGAGATGCAGCGCATAGGACGGTGTGCACAACAGAATTGTCGGCTTAAACCGCAGAATGACGTTGGCACGCGCCTTGGCATCCATGCCGCCGCCCGGAATGGTCGGCAGCGCCATCTTTTCCAGCGCATATTGCACGCCCCAGGCCCAGACATGCGGTCCATATCCGGTCATCATGAAAACGACCTCGCCCGGCCGAAAGCCCATGGCCAGAAGCGCACGCGCATTGGCCCACGCCCACGCCTCGCGGTCCACATGCGTGTAGCGGAACACCCGCGGCGCGCCGGTCGAGCCGGAGGACGAGAACATCATCCAGCCGCGCTCGGCCCAGATCGCGTCGGTTGTCGTGGTGTAAGTGCCGTAGGGCGGATGCGCGACGGCGTCGGCCATCATCTCGGCCTTGTCGACCACCGGCCACTTCGTCAGATCGTCAACACTGCGGATGTCGCTCGGCAATAGCCCGAGCCGATCGAAGCGCCGGCGATAGAACGGGCTGTTCTCGTAGAGAAACGGAACGACCACGGCGAGTTTCGCGTTCTGGATCGCAACAAACTCGTCGCGCGACGCGCAGTCGAGGCGCGGCGACCACATGTCCGGCCTCGCGGCGCGGTCCGGGTCATAGCGGAATTTCGTCAGCGTCGTGAGCCATGCGTTCCGCGTCGCGTCAGCGCGCGCATTGTCCATGTTCGAGTCCATTGCGGCGTTCCCCTGATCGTTTCTCTTGTCACGAGGTGCCCCAGACCGCGGCGGCGACTTCAACCGCGCGCGCAAGCTTCTTCCACTGATCGGCCTCGGTCACCGGATTGCCGGCGACCGTGCTGGCAAAGCCGCATTGCGGCCCGATCGCCAGACGCCCGAGATCGATATGGCGCGCCGCTTCATCGATACCGCGCCTGAGGTCATCTACCGCTTCAAGAGCCGGCGTCTTGCTGCTGATCAGGCCGAGCACCACACTCTTGTCCCCGGGCACAAAACGCAACGGCGCGAAGTCGCCGGCCCGCTTGGTGTCGTATTCGAGCAGGAAATGCGTGGCCTTGACGCCAGCGAAAAATCGCTCGGCGACCGATTCATAGCCGCCTTCGGACAGGTAGTGTCCCTTGAAATTGCCGCGGCAGACATGGACGCCGACGGCGATATCGCGCGGGCAATGGGCGACGGCCTCGTTGATCGCCTCGATATAGAGATCGACGAGCGCATCGGGATCCTGTCCTTCCGATCTTGCCTGTGCGCGCAATTTTTCGTCACAGAGCATGGCGATCGCCACCTCGTCGAATTGAACGTAACGACAGCCCGCCTCGATCAAGGCGTCGAGTTCCTGCTGATAGATCAGCGCCAGATCGGCGAAAAAGCCCGTCGCATCCGCATAAATCTTCGGATCGGCGAAGTGGCGGCCGGCATAGAAGTGCATGGTCGACGGTGCCGGAAGCGTGATCTTCGGCGTTATGTTCGACGCGGACTTTGTCGCTTCGCGCAGGAACGCGAACTCGTCAACCGCAAGCTCCCGCACGCGGCTCAGCTTTCCCGACGCGTGAGGCGTCGTGAACGCCATTTCGTGGCCCTGTTCGTCGCGGAATTTGTAGGCCGCCGTGCGAATTTCAAAGCCCGTAGTCCGTTCAACAAAACGTCCCCAATACGAGGCGCGGCGAAATTCGCCGTCGGTGACCATTTGCAGGCCAACTGCCGCTTGCCGCTCCACCGCCGCGCGGATGCTCTCATCCTGAATGCGCCGGAATGTTTCGCCGTCGAGATCGCCGGCATGAAAGCGCCGGAAGGCCTGCCGTAACTCGGCCGGGCGCAGCAAACTGCCGATGTGATCGGCGCGAAACGGCGGACGGCCCATGCGTTCGCTCCCGAATAATTTCTATAGACCTATAGATGAAATCTAACGCAGCCCCGTGTACAAAGGCAATGGGTCGACGGCGAACGACGCATGGCCAAGAAGAGCGACAAAAAAGAACACCCCAGACGGCGCAGCGCCGCTATTCTGGACGCGGCCGCCGAAGTCTTTGCCACCCGCGGCTTTCACGGCGCGTCGACGCAGGACATCGCCGACGTGCTCGGCATCAAACAAGCGAGCCTCTATTACTATTTCCCGTCCAAGGAAGTGGCGCTCGAAGAAGTATGCCTGCGCGGCGCCGAGGGCCATCTGGAAACCGCGATCTCCATTGCCTCGGCGCCGGATGCCGCGCGCGACAAAGTGCGGCGTCTGATTGCGGCGCATCTGGCGTCACTGCTCGATCGTCGCCCCTATGTGCGGACGTTTCTCAACGAGCGCCAGCACCTGCCGACTGAAAGCCGCCGGCGGATCGGCCGGCTGTCGCGCGCCTATGAGCGGCTCATCGAGGACGTGCTGACATCCGGCGTGCGCGGCGGTGAGTTCCGCCACGATCTCGATTGCCGGCTCGCCGCGCTCGGACTTCTCGGGCTCATCAATGCCGTCGCCGCCTGGTACGGCAAGGAGCCCAAGGCGACGCTCGATCGGATCGTCGCGGAATATGCGCGGCTTTACCTTGGCGGCGTCGGCGCCAAAGGCTCAACCGAGCGCCGGACCAAACGCTCACTTAAATCCTAACGCCTTGCTCGCCAGAGCCGCGCCTTCGACCATCGCCCGCAATTTCGCCCAGGCGATCTGCGGATGCGAGCGGCCGCCGAAGCCGCAATCAGTCCCCGCCATGACATTCTCTTTGCCGACCAGCCGCGCATAGCGCTGGATGCGCTGCGACACCAATTCGGGATGCTCGATGACATCGGTCGAATGGGTGACGACGCCCGGGATCAGAATCTTGCCTTCGGGCAATTTGATCTTTTCCCATACCGCGTATTCGTGCTCGTGCCGCGCATTGGCGCCTTCGATCAGAAGGGCTTGCGCCTTCACTTTCAGCACAATGTCGGCCAGCGCCGCGAATTCAAGATCGTAGGCATGCGGGCCGTGCCAGCTGCCCCAGCACAGGTGATAGCGGATGCGGTCCTCAGGAATGTTCCGCAGCGCGTGATTGAGCGCGGCAATTCGCATTTCGCTGCGTGTGCGGAAGGCGTCGAGCCCCATGGCCATGCCGATACGGTCCCACAGCGCCGGCAGCCAGGCATCGTCGACTTGCAGGATCAGGCCGGCCTCTGCGATCGCCTCGTATTCGACGCGCATCGCCTCGGCCAGCGCATAAACATACTCCTCGTCGTTCTTGTAGTAGCGGTTGCGGCGATAGACTTCGAGACTTCCCGGCGCGGTCGAGGTGAGAAAAACATTGTCTTTGCCGGCGGTCGCAAGCGTGACGTCGATCTCCTTTTTCAGCTCGGCCTGGCCGACATAAGTCACCGGCCCGGTGCAAGCATGCACCGGACGCTTCTTGGCGATCTGCGCGCCGGGCGTAAAGAACAAGGTGCCGCGTTCGGTAGCGTAGCGATAGAAGTCGGCGAATTGCTCGCGGTCCTTGCCCTGTTCGATCAGCGGTTTGCCGTCCGGCGCCTCGATCTCGGTGAAGCCGCCGAAGCGATTTTGCATATAGCGCAGCCAATCGCCGCCCTTGGCATATTCGCCTTCATTGACCACATCGATGCCGATGGCGCGCTGCTGTGCGACCACGGCGGCGACGTCGTCCTTGAGATGCGTTTCATCTCCGGCGCCGACGCCTTCCTCGAGCGACAGGAACGGCAGGCTGCCGACATGCGTGGTCAAAATCCTGGTTGTGCTGCGCTGCATATGGCTCCTCCCCTTCTTCGCCGATTTCAGCGATGATATAGGCCCAACAAAATAAGCTGCAATGTTGGGCGGTATCCCTTGCGGAGCGCAATAAAGTGTTCGAATTCCTAGAGCAGATTCGGCTTGCCGGGCGGGCCTTCGCCGAGTTCTCAACCTCGCTGTTCGAGCCAACAGTCAGGCTCGGCGTGACCGGGCTGTCGCGCGCGGGCAAGACCGTGTTCATCACAGCGCTGATTCATGCGCTCACCCGCGGTGGGCGTTTTCCCATTTTCGAGGCGCTGGCCACCGGCCGCATCGCCCGGGCGCGGCTTGCGCCCCAGCCCGACGACGCGGTGCCGCGCTTCGATTATGAGGGCCATGTCAATGCGCTCATCAAGAAGCGCAACTGGCCGGACTCGACACGCCAGATCAGCGAATTGCGTGTCGTCGTCGACTATCAATCGCTGAGCGGTTACGAGAACAAGCTCACGCTCGACATCGTCGACTATCCCGGCGAGTGGCTGCTCGACCTGCCGCTTCTGGAACAGAGCTATGAGGCATGGTCTGCGGAGAGCCTGCGGCTGTCGCGGCTGTCCCCGCGCAACCGCGCCGCCGCACCGTGGCACGCTTACCTCGCGACGCTGAAACCGGGGGGTGACGCCGACGAGCAGTCGGCGCTGACTGCGTCGCGCCTGTTCACCGAATATCTGCACGCCTGCCGCAACGTAAATTACGGCATGAGCCTGTTGCCGCCCGGACGCTTCCTGATGCCGGGCGAATTGGCCGGCTCGCCGGCGCTGACCTTCGCGCCGCTCGATCTGCCGGGCGCCGGACTGGCACCCGCGGGCTCGCTGTGGGCTATGATGCGACGGCGCTATGACGCCTATATCGATATCGTGGTGCGGCCGTTCTTCCGCGATCACTTTGCGCGGCTTGACCGCCAGGTCGTGCTGGTCGACGCCATGGCCGCGATCAATGCCGGGCCGGAAGCGGTACGCGATCTCGAAGGCGCGCTCGCCGCGGTGCTCGACTGTTTCCGTGTCGGGCGCAAGACCTTCTGGGGCACTTTGTTCCGACCGCAGATCGACCGCATCCTCCTTGCCGCGACCAAAGCCGACCATTTGCACCACACCAGCCATGACCGGCTGGAAGCGATCCTGAAGATGCTGACCGAGCCCGCCCTTACCAAAGCTGATCTTGCCGGCGCGCAAGTCGATGTCGTCGCGCTTGCCGCGATACGGGCGACGCGCGAGGCGACCGTCATGCGCAGCGGCGAAAGACTTCCCTGCGTCATCGGTACGCCGGTCGCAGGCGAGATTGTCGGCGGCGAGACCTTCGACGGAGAGACCGAAGCGGCGCTGTTTCCGGGTGACCTGCCCGCCAATCCCAAAGACCTGTTCCGCGACGGCGGCCAGGCGTTCCGCGGCCTGGCCACGAGTTCGCCGCAAGAAGCCGATTTCCGCTTCCTTCGTGTGCGGCCGCCGGTCCTTGAACTGACCGAAGACGGCACACCGACGCTGCCCCATATTCGCCTCGACCGCGCGTTGCAATTCCTCATTGGAGACCGACTGCAATGAGCCCCGACCGGCGGCACCGCCGCCCCGCAGCGTTCCGGCTCGACGACCGCCGCATCACCGTCAGTCCGGTGCGTGAGCCTGAGCGCTCGGCAATCCAAGTTGTGCCCGAGCCCGACTCGGCCGCGCTTGCGGTGCCGGCCCCGGAGGCGCGAGCCCCGTCACGCCGCGGCCTTCGCTGGGGCGTGCTGTTCTGGGGTGCCACGGGCGCGCTGGTCGTGCTGGCCATGGCGCTTGGGCTCTACGATCTCGTCAAAGACTTCTTTGCCCGCAGCGTCGAACTCGGCTGGCTCGGACTTGCGCTGGTCGTGATCGCCGCTTTGTCCCTGCTCGTCATTGGACTGCGCGAGGCAGCAGGGCTTATGCGGCTCGCCAATGTCGAACATCTGCACGAGCGCGCCGAAGACGTCATCGCGTCGGACGATCGCGACGCCGGCGGCGCTTTAGTGAAACAACTCATCTCGCTGACCCACAAAATGCCGCAGCTGGCCCGCGCGCGCGCCAATCTTAAGGACCATCTCGACGAGATTATCGACGGCGCCGACCTGGTTCGCCTCGCCGAGCGCGAATTGATGGCGCCGCTCGATCAGGAAGCGACCAGCCTGATCACGGCCTCGGTCATGCGCGTATCGGTCGTCACCGCGGTGAGTTCGCGCGCGTCGATCGACATGCTGTTCGTGCTGGTCAATTTCCTCAATCTGCTGCGCAAGCTGTCCTATCTCTATGGCGTGCGGCCGGGCACGCTCGGCATGATGCGGCTGTTGCGCCAGGTCATCTCGCATCTGGTACTGACCGGAGGGCTGGCGACCAGCGACAGCTTGATTCAACAGCTCCTCGGCCACGGCATCGCGGCAAGACTTTCGGCGCGACTCGGCGAAGGTTTGCTGAACGGGCTCCTCACGGCGCGCTTGGGTCTCGCCACGATCGACGTGGTGCGGCCCTTGCCGTTCACGGCGCTGCCGCGTCCGACCTTGAGCGATCTGATGAGCGAAGCCTTACGCCGGCGCAACGACGCCGACGAAGCAGAGCGGCTCGTAACGCCGGATATCGAGACCGTGTCAAAGCCGGATTGATACGGAACGCCGTTACTCCGCTGCCGCCAGCGCCGCGCCGTCACGGCCCGCACGTACCAAACGCCCGGGCATCACGCCGGTATGTTCGCCGCGCTCGAAGATCGGCTCGCCGGCGACGAAAGTTGCTTCGTAGCCGGTCACGCGCTGCACGAAGCGCCGGCCGCCGGCCGGCATGTCCTGCACGAGCTCGGGCTTGTGCACCTGCAATCCGTCGAAATCGATCAGATTGACGTCCGCACGAAGCCCCGGCGCCAGCCGCCCGCGATCGGCGAAACCGAAGAAGTCGGCGGTTTCGCTGGTCTGTCGCTTGACCAGATGTTCGAGCGGCAGGCGCGGCCCGCGGGCGCGGTCGCGTCCCCAGTGCATCAGCATGAAGGTCGGCACACCGGCGTCGACGATCGAAGTGCAATGCGCACCGCCGTCGCTCAATCCGAGCAAACATGCCGGATCGTTCAGCATGTCGTAGATCGGCGAATGATCGCCCGCGACATAGTTGACCACCGGGAAATACAGATACTGCCCGTCGGCCTCGGTGATGTAGTCGTAGGCCACCTCGTCGGGCGGCCGGCCGGTGCGCACGGCGATCGCCGCGACGCTCTTCTCCGGCCCCGGCTCGTAATCCGGCGGATTGCCCATGGTGTAGAAACGCTCCCACTTGCGCGTCACTGCCTGGCGGAATTGCGCGAGCTTGGCCACTTCGGCATCGGACGGCTGCTCGGCGAGGATCCGCCGCCGCACTTCCGGATCGCGCAAACGCCTGCGCTGCTCCTCAATCGGCAGGCTTTCAAGCTCCTTGTAGCTCGGTCGCACCGTGAACGGATTGAGCGCCGTGCCGACGCCCATCATCACGCCGATCGGCCGGCCGGCGATCTGCGCGGTGAACGACAGGCCGTCGGCGCGCGCCGCGTGCGTGGCCTTCAACAGCCGCCTCCAGCGCGCGGGATCCTCATAGCGGTCGGTGAGCAAGAACCAGATCGGCCGCCCGGTTTCCCGCGCCAGCTTGGTCATCCAGGCGAGTTCATAATCCTCGTCGTCGAAATCGCTGTTCATGCCGAAAGCGCCGCGGCCGACGGCGCCGAGCGCCGTGCCGATGCCGACCAGCTCGTTGGCATCCGCGTCGCGCGAGGCAACCGCCTCGCCGTCCGGCGTCTTGTGCGAATCGGTGCGCGAGGTGGTGAAGCCGAAAGCGCCCGATTGCATCGCTTCAATCGTCAAGCGGCGCATTTCAGCGATGTCGTCCGCCGTCGCCGGCTCGCGCCGGATGGCGCGGTCGCCCATCACGTAGACCCGCAGCGGCAGATGCGCGGCCTGCGCCGCGATATCGATGGCGCGCGGCCGCCGCTCCAGCGCATCCATGAATTGCGGAAAGCTCTCCCATTCCCAGGTGAGGCCGGCGGCGAGCACCGGATTGGGAATTTCCTCGACGCCCTCCATCAGATCCATCAGCGCGCCGCGATGCTCTTTCTTCACCGGCGCGAATCCGACGCCGCAATTGCCGAACAGCACCGTGGTGACGCCGTGCCAGCATGATGGCGCCAACAGCGGATCCCACATCGCCTGCCCGTCATAATGGGTGTGCGCATCAACCCAGCCGGGCGTGACCAAAAGGCCGGTGGCGTCGATTTCGCGCCGGCCGGGGCCCTGCTTGCCGCCGACCGCGGCGATGCGGCCGTTGGCAATGGCAACGTCGCCGGTAAAAGCCTGTTTGCCGGTGCCATCGATGATGGTGCCGCCGCGAATGACCGTATCATGCATGGGAGCCGCTCCTGGCGTTCCAGTCCCTGTTTTCGAGCGTGACCTTTTGACGATCATGCTCCAAGGCGGTTTTTTGGACTTGAATTCCCAAGCGGGTCAGCCGGAGGCTAGGAATACAAATCCGCCGCACTGGCTTATGACGGCAAGATCATGCACCCTGACCGAACCCGGCGCAACGGCCTGAAAACCTGCTTGCCTGTCACTGTGCAGCAAAAAAGCTTGGAACGTCTGATTTGGAACGTCTGAAATGACATGCCGGCTTATCCCGGGACTCAAGCGGCGCCATCTGTTCACCGCGATCGTGCTTGCAGCCGTGCTGTCCGACTTTTCAGGACCGCGTAGCTTTGCCGAGGACAATCCGAGCTTGGTACGGCTCGCGCAATTGACAGTGCAGAAGGGCTTCAAGAATATCTCTTTGGGCGACGTCTGCGACCGCTTGCATATCGGCGCGAATTGCAAGGCCTATCAGCTCAATGCCGTGATCGAGCCGGCGGAGAGTCAGAAATTCGACCTGCCCGCCGGTTGGCAGACTTCGCTGAACGTGCTGGTGCAGCGAGGCGGCACCGACATCGTCATCACGGATCACGACGACCATGTCGGCTATGCCTATCTGATCGGCGCCGACGAAGGACTGCGTGCCGTGATTGTTGGGCTGAGCACGAGCGGCGACGGCAGGAATTGGCGCTGGCGGGCCGGTTTGATCAATGACGACACCACGCAGAAATTCGCCGCGGAAAAGGCCTATTGGCTCGCGCAGATCAAAGCCATTCAAGCGCTGCCGGACCGCAAGAACTGACTGTTGCGCGGCCTCCTTGCACGAAGCGGCATTAACGCTTCATTCACCACAATCTTTTACCAAGCGTTAGGGGCGCCGCTACGCCTGCTCGGCAATACGACCGCCGCGCCGGCTCTGACAGACATCGTGGCCAAGATCTTGCGTGCGCTTCCGCTATTCGCAATCAACGCCGTCGCTCCATCTGCGCCTGACCCGCGCGCGCCGGCGCTTGGCAGTTCGCGCCACGCATCCAGCTTTCGTCACCAAAGATCCACGGAGATAAGCATGCGCAAATTTCTTCTCTCGGCTCTCGTCGCAACCATACTCTCGGCCGGCCCGTTGGCGACCCGCGCCGCGGCAATGCCTTTGACAGGGGTGACCGCCGCTCCACATGCGCTTGTTCGCATGGCTTCAGTCGTCTGCGGCGGCAGCGGCTGCAACGTGGTGCAGACCAAGGGCCCGAAAGGGCGCAAGCTGCAATGGCTCGGCCACGGCTAGACCCAGTTCGCCGCCCGACATCGCATGCTGCTCGGCAGATCCATCACGCTCGGTCCGCTCGTGCCGGAGGATTTCGGCCCGATGTTCTGCTGGGCCAACGATGCGGCGGCGGCACGGCTCGACTTCGCCTATCGGCCGGTCGACATGATGGCGCATCAGCAATGGTGGGACAACATCGGCAAGGACACGAGCAAAGTCGTGTTCGCGATGCGCAAGATCGATGCGCCGGTGATCATCGGCTACGTGCAGATTACCGGCATCAATCCGACCCACCGCTCGGCGGAGCTCGGCATCCGCATCGGCGCCGAGTCGGATCGCGACCAGGGCTTCGGCAAGGAATCGCTGCGGCTAGCCATTGATTTCTGCTGGAACCATCTCAATCTCAATCGCGTGCAGCTCGTCGTGTTCAGGCACAATCGGCGCGCGATCCGCGCCTATGAAGCCGCGGGTTTCAGAAAGGAAGGCGTGCTGCGCAAAGCCGCCTTTATCGGCGGCGAATGGGTCGACCTCGTCCCCATGGCGATTTTGCGCTCCGCGGTAAAGCGGCGGCCCGGCCAGCGCGAGGCGCAACCGCCGCACGCGCTTCACGCCGCGGCCGCCACGCTTGCTGCACAAGATTTGCAGCCATCCGCTGCCTGATTGCCTAGCTTTTAGATTTGCCGGCCGGCGCGTCGGGACATTATAAAGAACCGAAACAGGAGTTTTGGTTCCGGCGTGACATCTTCTTCGATTTCTACGATCAGGCTTGGCGTCGACATCGGCGGCACTTTTACCGATGTGGCGCTGGAAATCGGCGATCGTCGCCTCACCGCAAAAGGCATGACCACCCCGCGCGCGCCGGAGCAAGGCGTGCTGGCCATCGTCGGAACCGTCATCGCCGAGGCCGGCATAAAGCCGGAAGACGTCGATCTCATCATCCACGGCACCACGCTCGCGACCAATGCGCTGATCGAGCGCAAAGGCGCAAAGACCGCTCTGCTGACGACCGAAGGATTTCGCGACGTCGTCGAAATCCGCCACGAAAACCGCTTCGAACAATACGACATCAATATCGACTTGCCGCCGCCGCTGGTGCCGCGCCGCTTGCGCCTGCCGATCCGCGAGCGCGTCGATGCACAAGGCCAAGTGCTGGTGCCGCTTGACGAGCACAGCGTCGCGCATGCTCTCGACATGCTTGCGCCGCAAAATATCGAGGCCATCGCGGTCGGCTTTCTGCACAGTTTCACCAATCCGGATCACGAGCGGCGCGTCGGCGACGCGATTGCGCGCCGTTTCCCCAATGTCGCGGTGACGCTGTCATCTGAAGTTTCGCCGGAAATGCGCGAATACGAACGCTTCTCGACCGCGGCCGCCAATGCCTATCTGCAGCCGCTCATGGGGAGCTACATCACGCGGCTCGAGGGTGAACTGGCGACGGCCGGATTCCGCTGTCCGATGCTGCTGATGACATCGGGCGGCGGCATCACCACGGCCGACACCGCCAGCCGCTTCCCGGTTCGGCTCGTCGAATCCGGCCCGGCTGGCGGCGCGATTTTCGCCGCCAGCATCGCGCGCCAGAACGGCCTCGATGACGTGGTGTCCTTCGACATGGGCGGCACCACCGCGAAAATTTGTTTCATCGACAAAGGCCGGGCGCAGACCGCGCGCATGTTCGAAGTGGCGCGCATCTACCGCTTCGTCAAAGGCTCAGGCCTGCCGCTGCGCATCCCCGTCATCGAGATGGTCGAGATCGGCGCCGGCGGCGGCTCGATCGCCAGCGTCGACGCGCTCGGCCGCATTGCCGTGGGGCCGGAGAGCGCGAGTTCCGAGCCTGGCCCGGTCTGTTATGGCCGCGGCGGCAGCGAACCGACCGTCACCGATGCCGATCTCATCCTCGGCCGCATCGATCCTACGACATTTTCCGGCGGCAAGATGCCGCTCGATAGCGCCGCCGCGCAAAATGCCATCGCCAAGCGGATCGGCACGACACTCGATCTTGCCACAGAGCATGCCGCGCTCGGCATCAGCGAAATGGTCGACGAGAACATGTCCGGCGCCGCACGCGTGCATGCGATCGAAAGCGGCAAGGATCTGCGCCCGCGCACGCTGATCGCCTTTGGCGGCGCGGCACCGCTCCACGCGTCTCGCGTCGCCGAAAAGCTCGGCATCGCCCGCGTTCTCATTCCCGCCAATGCCGGCGTCGGCTCGGCAGTCGGCTTGTTGCGGGCGCCCGTTGCTTACGAGATCGTGCGCGGCCGGCTGATGCGTCTTTCGAACTTCGATGCCGCGGCGGTCAATGAACTTCTGGCCGAAATGCGCACCGAGGCCGAGGCGATCGTGCGCCGCGGCGCGCCGCAAGCCGCGCTGAATGAGCAGCGTTCCGCCTTCATGCGTTATCGCGGCCAGGGCCACGAGATCGCGGTCGAACTGCCGGTGCGCGGTTTCACCGCGGCGGATCGGCAGGTCATCATCAAATTATTCGAAGAAGCCTACCGGCGGCTCTATAGCCGCCCGATCCCTGGCGTCGATATCGAGATTCTGAGCTGGGTGGTCACGCTCGCCGCGCCGGCCGAAGGCAAGCTCGCCGAGCCTGCCGAACTGAAATCCGCCAAGCCGGGACCGCGCGGGCGGCGCCTGGTGTTCGATCCGCAAAGCGGTGAATTCATCGAAGTGCCGATCTACTGGCGGGGAGACCTCGCTCCCGGCGCGCAAATTTCCGGGCCGGCCGTGATTGCCGAAGACGATACGTCGACCGTGGTGAGCCCGTCATTCGACGCGCGCATCGACAGATTCGGCTATATTGAGCTTACGCGCCGGGGCAATCGAGAATCAAACCGAATTTAGGATCAAAAATGGTTGCACGTCCCAATGCCGCACTGGCGCAGATCCATACTCAGATTATGTGGAATCGCCTGATCGCGGTGGTGGAGGAGCAGGCGCAGACCATGATCCGTACGGCCTTCAGCACTTCGGTGCGCGAGGCCGGCGACCTGTCCGCCGGCGTGTTCGATCGCCAAGGGCGTATGCTGGCGCAGGCCGTCACCGGCACGCCGGGCCACGTCAATTCCATGGCGAACGGCGTCAAATATTTTCTTGACGTGTTTCCGATCGAGCGCATGAAGCCGGGCGACCATTACATCACCAACGATCCCTGGCTCACCTCCGGCCATCTGCACGACATCACCGTGGTGACGCCGAGCTTTTATCGCAGCGAAGCGGTCGCGCTGTTTGCCAACACCATTCATGTCGTCGATATCGGCGGGCTAGGCATGGGGCCCGACGGACGCCAAGTGTTCGAGGAAGGCCTGTCCATTCCGATCATGCAGCTCGCCCGCGAAGGCCGCATGAGCGAAGACTTGTTGCGGCTGGTTCGCGCCAATGTGCGCGAGCCGCTGCAGGTCGAAGGCGACATCTACGCCTGTGCTGCCTGCAACGACGAAGGCGGCCGGCGACTCATTGAGATGATGGACGAATTCGAGATCACCGATCTCGACCGCCTCGGCGACACTATTCTTGAAGCGTCGCGCGAAGCCACGCTCGCTCGCATCCGCGCTCTGCCGAAGGGTACTTTTCGCAACAGCCTGACCATGGACGGCTATGACAAGCCGCTCACTTTGAATGCCGCTTTGACGATTTCCGACGGCGGCATTCATATCGATTTCGACGGCACGTCGCCGGCATCGAGCTACGGCATCAATGTCGTGCTCAATTATTGCCTCGCCTACACCGCTTTCGGCGTCAAATGCCTGGTGGCGCCGGACGTCCCGAATAATGCCGGCTCGCTCGAGCCGATCACCGTCAGCGCACCGGAAGGCTGCGTGCTCAATGCCAAACGGCCCTGGCCGGTCGCGGCGCGCCATACCGTCGGGCAGATGCTGCCGGATGTGGTGTTCGGCTGTTTGCATCAGGTCATCAGCGGCGGCGTACCGGCCGAAGGCGCCTCGTCGTTATGGAATCCGCAGATTTTCGGCGGCGGCTCGCTGGTCGATGAAGTCGAAGCCGGCACCGACGCCAATACGCTGCCGGAATTTTCGACCGTCATCTTCCATTGTGGCGGCGCCGGGGCCCGTCCGGAGAAGGACGGGCTGAGCGCGACTTCCTTTCCCTCCGGCGTGCGCACCATTCCGGTGGAAGCCACCGAGAGCATCGCGCCGGTCGTGTTCCACCGCCGGGAATTCCGCGAAAGCTCGGGCGGCGCCGGCAAGCGCCGCGGCGGGCTCGGCCAGGTGATCGAGATCGGCGGCGCCGGCGCCACGCCGGTGGCGCTCCTTTGCAATTTCGAGCGCGTGCGCAATCCGGCACGCGGCCGCGACGGCGGGCGCAACGGCGCCGCGGGCACGGTGTCGCTACGCTCCGGTCGCCCGATCCGGCCCAAGGGCCGGCAGACCGTGCCGCCGCGCGACGCCATCCAGCTTCAGCTTCCGGGCGGCGGCGGTTTCGGCGATCCGCGCACGCGTGATCCGCAAGCGGTGCGCGACGACGTGCTCGACGGGCTGATTACCGCCGAGGAAGCGCGCGACGATTATGGCGTTGTGATCGACGCGCGGGGCGAGATTGACGCCGCTGCGACAATACGGTTGCGATCGGCCTAGAAGTTCTCACGCCGACATCGCCATCGGCGCGCTCGCGGCATCCTGCAAAATCATGTCGGAACCCTTTTCGCCGATCATCACCGCGGCCGCATTGGTATTGCCCGACGCCACCGACGGCATGATCGAGGCATCGACGACGCGCAGGCGCTCGAAGCCGCGCACGCGCAGCCGTTCGTCGACCACGGCATTGGCATCCGAGCCCATGCGGCAGGTCGAGGTCGGGTGATAGACCGTCGTCGCCGTCGCGCGCGAGAAGGCGAGGAAATCCTCGTCGCTGACGCAGCATTCGCCCGGCTGCAATTCCTCGGCGATATATTGCCGCATCACTTTCTGATTCATGATGCCGCGCAACGCCTTCAATCCGGCAACGATGGTGTCGCGATCGTTTTGCGCCGTGAAATAGCGCGGCTGGATCGCCGGCGGCATCATCGGGTCGGCGGACTTGATGTGCACGAAGCCGCGGCTCTCCGGGCGCAACTGGCACACCGAGGCCATGAAGCCCGAAAACGGATGCAGCGTTGCGCCGGCGCTATCGGCGCTGAAGATGAGAAAATGAATCTGCACGTCCGGGGTCGCCAGTTCCGGCCGCGTGCGGATGAAAGCCGCGGCATAGCCGGCGCCAATGGTCAAGAGGCCCTTGCGCGACACCAGATAGCGCAAGCCCTCGGTATAGCGGTGGCGCCAATCGTTGATCACGTCGTTCATGGTGATCGGCGCGGTGCAATGATACTGCATGCGGATCTGCAGATGATCCTGCAGGTCGCTGCCGACGCCCGGCATGTCGGCGATCACAGCGATGCCGTGATCGCGCAGCAGGTTCGCTGGTCCGACGCCGGAGAGCTGCAGCAATTGCGGCGAGTTGAACGCTCCACCGGAGAGGATCACTTCACCGTCGGCGTAAGCCGTGTGAGTGGTATTTCCCTGACGATATTCGACGCCAATCGCGCGGCGGCCGGAGAACAGGACCCGCGTCGCCAGCGCATCGGAGACGACTACGAGATTCGATCGCTTGCGCGCCGGCCGCAGATAGCCGACCGCGGTCGACCAGCGCCGCCCGTTCTTGGTCGTGAGCTGAAAATAGCCGGCGCCTTCCTGCGTTGCGCCGTTGAAATCGTCATTGCGCGGATAGCCGGCCTGCACCGCGGCCTCGATGAAAGCTTCGCACAGCGGGTGCGGCTCGCTGACATCCGACACCGCCAGCGGCCCGCCGACGCCGTGCAACTCATCGGCGCCGCGCTGCTGATCCTCGGCGCGCTTGAAATAGGGCAGCACGTCCTTGAAGGCCCAGCCGGCATTGCCGAGCTGCCGCCAGTGATCGTAATCCTCATGCTGACCGCGAATATAAAGGAGCCCGTTGATCGAACTCGAGCCGCCCAAGACCTTGCCGCGCGGCTGGATCACGCGGCGATTGTCGAGCTCCGGTTCGGGTTCGGTCTTGTAGAGCCAATTGACCCTGGGATTATCGAACAGCTTGCCGTAACCGAGCGGAATGTGAATCCAGACATTGCTGTCGCGCCCGCCTGCTTCCAGCAACAAGACACGATAGCGACCCGAGGCGGTGAGCCGATTGGCCAGCACGCAGCCGGCGGAGCCGGCGCCGACAATGATGTAATCGAAATGCGCAGCGCTTGTTGTCGTGGAATTTGATGACATGGCCCGGCGTTCTCCCTGACGCCAAGCATAGCGCAGAAAGTGGACCTGGAAACAGAGCGGCTCGCACGGCCGCAGATGCTCTATTCGTCGTCGGTGCCTGCCGTGGCGGCGCGAACAGCCGCTATGAGCCGCTCGACCAGCGGCGATCGCGGCGCCCGCCGACGCCGCAGGCAGATCTCACGGGTGAAATGCCGCTTGCGCATCGGAACGCAGGCAAGACACCCGGCCCTGACTTCGAGCTCCACGAGTTTCTTCGACGAGATCGTCACGCATTCGGATTGCATGACGATGGATTTCAGCGCGGTAATGGAATTGGTGATGATGGCCTGCGACGGCCATGGCTGGTTCTCCGCCGAAAACAGCAATTCGATTTGCCGCGACATCGTCGTGTGCGGGCTCGGCATCACCCATTGCGCGTCGCGCAAGTCGGCGATCAACAGTGACTTCTTGCTTGCGAGTTGATGACCTTTGCGCATCGCCACGACAAAGATGTCGCGCGCCAGGGTCTCGCTGACGATATCGCGACCTTCGGCGAGGAGGCCGGCCGAATTGACCACGAGATCGATCTCGCCGCTGCGCAGGCCGGCGATCAGTTCGTCGTCGGCGCGTTCTTCAATGGAAACGACGATATTCGGCGTTTCGCGCAAGAGCAGCGCCACCGCTTTCGGAACGATATCGATGCAAGCGACCGGGGACGCGCCGACAACGAGCGAGCCTTCAAGCCCGCGCTTCTTGGCCTCAAGCTCGCCCGCCGCCCGCGACAGCACGGAGTCGATGGCGGCGGCGTGACCCGCGAGCAACTGGCCGAATTCGGTCAGCGAAGCGCCATTGCGCGTGCGCTCGAAGACGCGCACGCCCAGCATGCGTTCCAACACGCCCATGCTGTTGGATAAAGCCGGCTGCGACACGCCGAGCGTCGCCGCGGCGCGCGTGAAAGAGCCATGATCGGCGATGCGCAATAGTTCGATCAGCCGCTTGGGATCGACGCTTGCTGTCATAATCATAGATTATGTCAAACAGGGATATTCTTATTGGACATTATGGCTCACGGGCTGTCAACTGAAGTGGTGAAAAGCCCGGCGAACGGGCGAAGCGGGAGGAAAGCGTGATGAACGTTCATCTCGTCGGCAGCATCGGCCTCGACACCGTGGAGGACGTATTTCGCATCGTCGGCAAAGAACTCGGCCCGCATCTCAAGCGCATTCCCGACGGCGAAGTCGGCGGCCGCAAGCTCTGGATCAGCTGGCAATATCCGCTATTGCGCGCCTCGACTTTCCTGCGACCGGACCCATCCGGGAAGGTGCGACCGACCAATCGCTTCGCGCTGCTCACGCTTGCCGAAGGCGTCAGTCCTGCCGACGTGCATTTCGGCGAGCTCGGCTATATGCGCGAGGCGCGCGCCTCCTATCTGGATTTTGTCGCAGCGCGCGAACGCGGCGAACTGCCGAAAAACATCCGCTTTCAGGTCTGCCTGCCGACGCCCTTTGCCGTCGTCAGTTCAGTCGTCATGCCCGAAGCGCTCGCGGCGGTCGAGGCCGGCTATGAGAAAGCCATGATCGCCGAAGTGGCCGCGCTGTGCCGCCACATTCCGCATCGCGATCTCTGCATCCAGTGGGATCTCTGCAACGAGATGGTCGTCTGGGACGGCCAGAAAACGGAGGCCGTGCCCTTTGCCGCCGAGCCGCGCGAGACGATCATCGCGCGCATGCAGCGGCTCTGCGCCGATATCCCCGACGATGTCGAGCTCGGCCTGCATCTGTGCTACGGCGATTTCGCCGGCAAGCATTTCGTCGAGCCGAAAGACGCCACGGCCATGGTCGATTTCGCCAATGCGCTGTCGCGGGGAATCGCGCACGGGCTCGCTTACATTCACATGCCGGTGCCGATCGACCGCAGCGACGATGCATTTCATCGACCGTTTCGCGACCTCAAGCTCAATGAAGGCACGGCGCTGTTTCTCGGCGTCGTGCACGCCAAGGACGGCGCCGAAGGTACCAAGGCCCGCATCGCCGCGGCGCGCCGCTACGCGCCGGATTTCGGCATCGCCACCGAATGCGGCATGGCGCGCGCCCGCTCGGAAGAAACCGTGCGCAGGCTTCTGAAGATCCATGCCGCGTGCTGCACCTAGCCGTACCGCACCAATCGCAAGAGACGATCAAGAAAGCATCGGAGAAGTGCAAATGTCGCGTGACGTTTATCTGGTCGGCAGCCTGCCGATGGCGAGCGCCGCGGAGGTCTTCGAGAAAGTGAGCGCCGCGCTCGGGCCGCGCATCAAGCGGCTGCCCGACGGCGAGACTGGCGAGCGCGGCGACTGGATCAGCTGGCTCGAGCCGGCATTCTCCGAGCACCCGGCTTTCGAGAAGTCCGGCGAATTCTTCCGCATCCATGCCACCGGCACCGGCCGCGAGCGTTACCGGCTGAAAGCCGGCCTCAAGCCGCAAGACGTGCGCTTCGATAATCTGTTCTATGCCGATATAGCCAAGACTTCTTACGCCGAGTTCAAGCGGCTGAAACAGGCCGGCAAGATTCCGCCCGGCACCAAATTCCAGGTCGACCTGGTGCCGGCACATTCGGTGATCTGGCTATTCCTGGTCGATGCGCTTCATGCCGCCATCGATCCGGTCTACAACGACGCGCTCAAGCGCGAGATCGACAAGATTGCCGCGAGCATTCCGCACGACGAACTGGCGATCCAGTTCGACGTCGCCTCCGCCGTCTTTGCCCGCCTCGAGCGCAACGAAGCCTCGAGCTACGGCCGCACCAAGGCGGAGATGCAGGAGACGTTCGGCAATATCCTGGTCGAGCTCGGCAATCACGTGCCGACCGGCATCGATCTGCTCTACCACCTATGCTATGGCGATTCCGGCCACAAGCACGTCGTCGAGCCGACCGACATGAATGACATGGTGGATTTCGCAAACCGCCTCTGCGCACGCATCGCGCGCGCTGTGCAGCTCATTCACATGCCGGTGCCGCGCAACCGTTCCGACGACGCCTATTTCGAGCCGCTGAAGCGGCTCAAGCTGCGGCCGGAAACACAACTCTGCCTCGGCCTCGTCCACCACACCGACGGCGTCGAAGGCACGCTGCGACGGCTGCGGACTGCCAAACGGCATGCCTCGCAGTTCTCCATCGCGACCGAATGCGGCTTCGGCCGGCGCGACCCGGCGACCATCCCGGAATTGCTGCGCATTCATGCCGCCGTTGCCGACGCCGCCTGACGCTGTATAAGCCAAACAGAGATTTAGGGAGGATAATGATGCGGACGAGATTATTCGGCGCTTTGGGATTGGGGGCCTTAAGCGCGCTTGCGATCGCGCTCGCCGGCGCCCAAGCCGCACAAGCCGACCCGATCAAGATCAGGGGCGCCTATGTCGTGCCGGTGGCGAACTGGGCTTCGCTTCTGGCCGAGAAGAAGGACCTCGCCAAGCACTGGGGCACATCCTACGATTTCGAGGCGGTGCGCTACCAAGGCACGCCGCCGATGATCACGGCGCTGGCGACCAACGAGCTCGAGATCGCCGATCTGGCTTATTCGACGCTTGGGCTCGCCATCCAGAACGCCGGCATCGATGATTTGCAAGTCATCGCCGACGAATTTCAGGACGGCGTGCCGGGCTACTATTCCGACGAGTTCTTCGTCCGCAAGGACGGCGGCATCAACAAGATCGAGGATCTCAAGGGCAAGGTCATCGCCACCAATGCCGCCGGCAGCGGCGTCGACGTCGCCATGAAGGCGATGCTGCACAAGCACGGCCTCGACGACAAGCGCGACTATACGACCATCGAGGCGCCGTTTCCGGCCATGTCGGCGATGCTGGCCGAAAAGAAGGTCGACATGGTGCCGGGCGTGCTGCCGTTCTCGCTCAATCCGGCGCTGCGCGATTCCAGCAACGTGCTGTTCACGCAGAAGGAAGGCGTCGGCCGCACCCAGATGATCATCTGGACGGCGCGCAAATCGTTCATCGACAAGAACCGCGCCGCGATGGTCGACTTCATGGAAGACGTGTTGCGTATCGAACGCTGGTATCTCGATCCCAAAAACCATGCCGAGGTGGTCGCGATCGCGTCGCGCCTCCTCAAAGTGCCGCCGGAGCGGCTCGATTGGCTGTTCACCAAACGGGACTACTATCGCGATCCCGATGGCAAGCCCGATCTCGACGCGCTGAAGAAAAACATGGACGTGACCAAGGAGCTCGGCTTCTTCAGCGGCTCGGTCGATCTTGGCCAGCACACCGACCTCAGTCTCGTTCAGGAGGCCGCCAAGCGGCTGCAATAGGGCTGCAAAAGCATGGCGGCATCCCGCCGCCCTGCATTTTCATCGGCTCAAATCGCCAGTATAAATTGAACGAGCCTGCTCCGCCGTAAGCGAAGGAGGCATTCGCTTGGCGAGGAGAAAGCCCGTGCAAAAATTCGGCATCGGTCAGCCCGTACCGCGCGTCGAGGATCCGCGCTTCATCACCGGCCGCGGCCGCTATGTCGACGATCTCGACCTCCCGCATCAGTGCTACGGCGTCCTCGTCATGTCGCCGCACGCGCATGCACGGATCAAACGCATCGATACCGCAAAGGCCAAAGCCGCCGACGGGGTGCTGGCCGTGCTGACCGGCGCCGATGTCGCGGCCGATGGACTTGGACCGCTGATGCCGCCGATGCCGGAGGACATGGGCGGGCCAAAAGGCTTCCGCACGCCGCGCCCGATTCTCGAAGGCGGCAAGGTCCGCGCCGTGGGCGAACGCGTCGCTTTCGTCGTCGCCGAGACGATCGACCAGGCGCGCAGCGCCGCCGAGCTGATCCAGATCGATTATGAGCCGCTGCCGGCGGTGATCGGCGTCGAGGATGCGATGAAACCCGGCGCACCGGCCCTATGGGATGAAGCGCCGAACAACGTGTCGTTCACGCTGATGATGGGCAACAAGGAGGCGACCGACGCCGCCTTCGCCAAGGCCAAACATGTCGTCACGCTCAAGCTCACCAATGCACGCATCAGCGCCAATTCGATCGAGCCGCGCGCCGCGATCGGCCAATATCATCCCGACAGCGACAGCTACACGCTTTATTCGACGACACAGAACCCGCACGGCACCCGTTCGACCGTCGCCGGGCAGGTGCTGAAAGTCGCCGAGACCAAATTGCGCGTGCTCTCGCCGGATGTCGGCGGCGGCTTCGGCATGAAACATGGCGGCTATCCGGAAGACGCGCTGGTGGCATGGGCGTCGCGCCACGTCGGCGGCCGGCCGGTCAAATGGGTGTCGACACGGTCGGAAGCGCTCCTTGGCGACTCGCACGGCCGCGACCAAGTGGTCACCGGCGAATTGGCGCTCGACGAGCACGGCAAGATTCTCGGGCTTCGTGTCAAGGCGCTGCATGCGATGGGCTCGCATGTCTTCGGCGCCTCGATGGTGGTACCGCTGTTTGCGGTACGGCTGGCGCCCGGCGTCTATCAGATCCCGGCGGTGCACGCGGTTGCGCATGCAGTGCTGACCAATACGATTCCGCTCGCGCCCTATCGCGGCGCCGGCCGGCCAGAAGCGGCCTTTCTCATCGAGCAATTGCTCGACCGCGCCGCCAAGGTGATCGGCGTCGACGTCATCGAGATCAGGCGGCGCAATTTCATTCCGCCGTCGGCCATGCCGCACAAGATCCAGACCGGCATCACCTATGACAGCGGCGACTTCGCTCATGTCATGGACGAGTGCCTCAAGCTTGCCGACTGGAACGGCTTCGGCAAGCGCGCGGCCGAATCCAAGAAAAGCGGCAAGCTGCGCGGCCGCGGCATCGGCTATTTCCTCGAAGAGGCCGCGGTGTTCAACGACCGCATGGTCATCCGCTTCGACCCGAGCGGCATGCTCACCGTTCTCGCCGGCACGCATTCGCACGGCCAAGGCCACGAGACCGTCTATGCGCAGATGGTGTCGGAATGGCTCGGCGTGCCGTTCGAAAATATCCGCTTCGTCCAGGGCGACACCGACGCGGTGCCGTTCGGCCGCGGCACGTATGGCTCGCGCAGCATGCAGGTCGGCGGCAATGCGCTCAAGCGCGCAGCCGACGGCATCATCGAAAAGGCCAAGCCCATGGCGGCGATGATGCTGGAAGCCGCCGCGGGCGACATCGAGTTCAGGGACGGTGCATTCCGCATCGTCGGCACCGACCGTGCGCTGCCGCTCACTGCGGTCGCGCGCGCCTTTTATCGTCCGGCAATGCTGCCGCCGCAATTCGATGTCGGGCTTGAGGCGTCCGGCACCTTCGCCGCCGAACCGCCGAATTATCCGAACGGCTGTCATCTTTGCGAAGTCGAGGTCGATCCGGAGACGGGTCTGGTGACGCTTGCGCGCTATGCCGCGGTCGACGATGTCGGCCGCGTCATGAATCGCCTGCTGTGCGAGGGCCAGGTTCACGGCGGTGTCGCCCAAGGCGTCGGCCAGGCGCTGATGGAAGCGATCGTCTTCGATGCCGAGGGTCAGCTCGTCACCGGCAGCTTCCAGGACTACGCTATGCCGCGCGCCGAGGATTTTCCCGATCTCCTCTCGGAGATCGCCGAAGTGCCGGCGAAGACCAATCCGCTGGGCGTCAAAGGCGCAGGCGAAGCCGGCGCAACCGGGGCGCCGCCGGCGGTGATCAGCGCCATTCTCGATGCATTGAAGCCGCTTGGCATCGAGCAGATCGACATGCCGGCAACGCCCGGCCGCGTCTGGGCGGCGATCAATGCCAGCAAGGCAAAGATGGCGGCGGAGTAGAGATGTCCGCCTTCCGATGCCGGTTGGCATCGGCGTCGCATATTTCCGTGCCTGCACTGCTAGTATCGCGATTGGGCGGAGCGGATTTGCAATCGCCAGTGCTTTTCATGCCGGCATTTTCCGCGCGCGTGAATGCGTCGGCCTCACCACCGGCAGCACCGCATTGATGCAGCTGTCGCCGCTACCCCTGCTTCGGCGGCGTCCCGCAAAGGATCGCATGCAGCACCACCAGCGTCAGGCCGCCGGAAATCACCGGCTGCGTGGCGATCAGCCGGACCAGAAGCGGCATCCGCGCCTGCACGTCGGGTGCGATGAACATGCCGCCAAGCGCCACCAGCATGGCAAGGCCGGCGACGATATAGGTGCGGTCGTCCCAGTCGACCTTGGCCAGAATGTGGACGCCGTGCATCAGCACGATGCCGAACAACAGCGTCGCCGCGGCGGCGAGGATCGGCAGCGGCACCACCACGAGCAGCAGGTCGAACTTGATCGACGCGCCGAGCACGATCAGCAGAACGCCGGCGGCGAGCGTCGCGTAGCGCGAGGCGACGCGCGTCGTGCGTAACATGCCGATATTATCGGGATAGACGATCGTGCTGAAGCCGCCGATCAGGCCGGCGAGCACGCCGCCGAGACCGATGGCGAACACACCCTGCGACATGCGCGCCGAAGAGACGTCCTGGCCGCCCCAGGTGCCGACCATCTGGTAGAGCGCCATCGAGCCGATGCTCGCCGGCAGCAGCACCAGCAGGAACACGATCACGAGATCGGTCTGCACCGCGAAACCGAACGGAAAGATTTTCGGCGCGACAAGAAGCGGCGCATTCATCACCGCCGCCAGCGAAACCGGGCGGAAGACAGCATAGGCGATCGTGCCGGCGGCCAGCCCGATCAGGATCGCGGCGCGGCGGAATTTGCCGCCCCACAGGCTGACCGCGACGATCACCGCGACCGCGAGCGCGCCGGTGAGGAAATTCACCGCCGGGAAGCCCGGGCTCTGCGCCAGCCCGATCCAGCCGGGCAGCGCCACATTGGAAACCTGGATCATGATGAAGATGACGATCATGCCGGCGATGAGCGGTGCGCGCAGAAAGCGGGCGAACAGGCCGATGACGCTGATGCCCGCGACCGGCACGCTGAGCAGGCACCAGATCAGCGCCGCGACAAAGAACGAGCCATAGGCCGCGCCCAGCCCGGCGCCGGGGATATGGCCGACTGCGAGCAAGCTCGCGAAGCTGCCCGCATAGGGGCCCTGGATGATCGGCAACCGCAGCAGCAAGGTCGACTGCAAGATGGTAACGAAGCCGCAGACCAGGAAGGTCACGCCGTAGAGATAGGCGATCTGCTCCGGCGCCAGATTGAAGGCGCGGCCGAGAATGCCGGGGAAAACGAACATCCCGGTCATGCCGAAGATGTTCTGCAGCCCCAGAATGAAAAGCTGATCGTAAGACAGCCGCTCGTCGATGCCGACGTCAAAGACCTTCTCGGCGGTTTCTTTGGCGTTGGCGGTTTCCCCGGACGTCATGGCGCAATGCCCCCTTCTTCGCCGCGGCAGTCACCCGTCCCGCTTGGGGCAAACACCTAGCCCCTCGCACGCCTCAGGGAAAGCCACTTCGGGTTGCCGGCGAAGGCGGTCCTGAAAGATGCCGCGCATGCGGCATGCGACAGAGCGTCACCGCATCGCGTCGGGAAGCGCCGCCTGGCGGCCGAGCTGCTGCCAGCACATCGGCGCGCCGGCCTTTTGCGCAGCAGCGTCCGGCGATAACGCTTTGTCCCAATGAGCGCCGATGAAGCGCTGGCCGGTGACGCCGTCGGAGGCGTTGGAGCACAGCCAGAGCAAAGGCGTCACCATCACCTCCGGCGCAATCAGCTTGGAGCGATCCGGCGCCATGGCGCGCGACACCAGCCGCGTATCGGCGGCGCCACCCGGCACCAGCACATTGGCGGTAACGCCGGTGCCGTCGAGCTCCTGCGCCATGGCAAGCAAATGCGCCTCATTGGCGGCTTTGGAGCCGCCATAGGGCTGCATCATGCTGCGCCACATCGTATCGAGGCTCGTCGTTACATTGATGATGCGGCCCCAGTGCTGCGCGATCAGTGTCGGCAGCATCGCGCGCGCCATCAGAAACGGCGCGACCACATTGACGTCGATGACGCGGCGGAACTCTTCCGGCGTGGTTTCCCACAATTTGCCGACCGCGCGGCCTTCGCCGCGCAGGATTCCGGTACTGACGCCGGCATTGTTGATCAGAATATCGACCCGGCTGAAACGCTCGGCGCAGGCGCGCACAATCTTCGGTCCGCTCTCATCCCACGAGACGTCGGCGACGATGCCGAGGAAGCGCTCGCCTGCACCGGCATCTTCGGCGAGGCCTTGCATCTCTTCCAGGACAGGCTCGTCGAGTTCGACGCCGGCAACGCAGGCTCCGGCCGCAAGCAAACCGAGCGTCATGACGCGGCCGAGACCGCGGCCGGCCCCCGTGACAATGGCGACTTTTCCGTCAAGCACAGCAACCATTGTGACAGTCCCTCGACCTTTCCGCCCGCGACGGCTTTTAGAACAAAGGATCGAAAGGCGGAAACCGGATTCTGAAAAAACTTCGCAAGCTAACGAAAATCAAACGTGCTTTTATTTCATCTAAAACTGAATCGGCCTGCGGTGCGCCAGCGGAGAATCGGATTTATTGCTGATATAAGTGATGGTTGATGAAGGTCCCGGCGTCGGCAAGCGCGCGGCGGCCAGCATCGAGATGTGCGTTCCACATATGCCACGCATGCGTCATATGCGGCCAAATCTCAAGCGTAACAGCGACATCGGCGGCGCCGGCGGCCGCAGCGAAGCGCGTTGCGTCGGCCAGCAGCGTCTCCGCCGAGCCCACTTGAATGAGCACTGGCGGAATTCCTTTGAGGTCGGCGAACAACGGCGAGATGCGCGGATCTTTGCGATCCATGCCGGTGGGCACATAGGCGCCGGCAAGTTCTTCCAAATAAGCTTTGTGAATCAGCGGATCGACTGTGTCTTTTGACATCAGTGTTGAAGCGGACATTGTCAGGTCCGTCCACGGCGAGCACAACCAAGCACAACCTGGAATCTGTTCGTGCAGGTCGCGCAGCCGGTTGATCAGCGCAATCGTCAGCCCGCCGCCGGCGCTGTCACCGCCGACGGCAATGTGCCGCGCGGCGATTCCCTGCGCGCGCAGAAAATTCCAGGCCGAAAACGCATCATCGAAAGCCGCGGGAAACGGACATTCCGGCGCCAAGCGGTAGTCGACGGCAAGCGTGCGGATTTTCGCCGCGCGTCCGGCTTCCGTCACCATGCGGCGATGGCTGACCAGCGAGCCCGAGCAATAGCCGCCGCCATGGAAAAACATCAGCACGCGCGAGGGATCGCTGCCTGGCACGATCGACCATTCCGCCGGCACGCCGCCGGCGTCGACCGGCGTGAGTGTGACATCGCCGGCGACCGGCCAGACGGCGCCGACCTCTTCGATACGGGCCCGCCGTTCACCCCAGCCAACCGGCCGTGGCTTGGAACTCAGCAGCGCGCGAATGGCGCCGATTTCGCGCAGATCGGTTTCTGTCTGGTACACACCAAGCTCCTGTAAAAACTAGATTTTTCGGCTTTTTTGACGTCTACCGCGAAGGCCGGGCGCCCGTTCTTTTGGTTGCACGGACAGACCCCTGCGCCTATATTGCCGTTACTTCCCTGTCATCCCCGATGACGTCAGTGGCTTCGCCCCGCCGGGCGGGCGGAGCACAGAGGAGATTCATCCATGGTAACCGCCCCCTTGATGCCGAAAGCCACGGCCGTGTGGCTGGTCGACAATACGTCTTTGTCGTTCGACCAGATCGCCCAGCTGTGCAATCTGCATCCGCTGGAAGTGAAGGCGATCGCCGATGGCGACGCCGCGCAGGGCATCAAGGGCCTCGATCCGATCCTGACCGGACAATTGACCCGCGAGGAGATCGCTGCTGCCGAGGCCGATCCGGATTACAAGCTGCATATCGCCGATCCGAAAGTGCGCCTGCCCGAGGCGAAGCCGAAGAAAGGCCCGCGCTATACGCCGGTGTCGCGCCGCCAGGACCGGCCGAACGCCATCCTTTGGCTGGTGCGCAATCACCCCGAACTGCGCGACAGCCAGATCATGCGGCTCGTCGGCACCACCAAATCGACCATCCAGTCGATCCGCGAGCGCACGCATTGGAATTCCGCCAATCTGACGCCGCTCGATCCGGTGACGCTCGGCCTGTGCTCGCAGATCGATCTCGATCTCGAAGTTCAGAAGGCGGCGAAGGAGAAGCCGGTCCCGATCGAGGCGCAGGGCGCGACACTGCTGCCCGCCTCCGTCACCACCGCGCCGAAGGCAGAGCCGGAGCCCGAGCCCGAAAAGCCGAAGCAGGGCGACGATCTCAATGTCGAGGCGGTGTTCGCCAAGCTCAAACAGCTCGGCGGCAAGAACGAGTGATTTTTTTCTAACGTTCTTTTCCGTCATCCTGAGGCGGCCGCGAAGCGGCCCTCGGGGGAGGCCGGTACGACCGGCGCCGTTCCCCTTCGAGGCGCGCTACGCTCGTACGTCAGGGTGACGGTTCATCTATCCCCGATCATTCCTTAGCACGACGCAGGCGCCGCCGGCGGCCGTCAGCTTGTTGCAGAAGCGATCAAGGTAACCGCGATCGTCGTCGCCGATGCGGATATTGTAGCGGACCGCGGTGCCGAGCCCGATGCCGCGGCTCCTGATGATGATCGGCTCGCGATCGCCGATCAATGACGGATATCGTTTCTGGATCGTGCGATAGATCCTCCAAGCTGTGCTTTCCGACCAACTGGCCGCGAGCTGCATGCCCCAGCGCGGCACATAGGCGGCAATGCGCTGTGCTTCCGCTTTGGGCGCCAGGATGAGATTGGCCAGCCGCGTGCACGGCACGCCCTGCGGGATCGTGGTCTCCGGCGTCTCCGGCGGTTTCGGCGAGGCCCATTCGTCGGCGGTCCAGCCGGTGATGATGGCGACGTAATTGCGGGTCTCAGTGGGCAACGCGCGGCGGCCGGCAAGCCAGGCGGCGACGCGTCCCGGTCCGGCATTGTAGCCGGCAGCGGCCAGGCCCAGATTGCCGAATTGCGTTTTCAGGTCGTGCAGATAATTCGCCGAATTCTTCAAGGCTTCGATCGGATCGAACGGATCGATCAGCCCGCGATAGTCGGCGGTCGCCGGCATGAATTGCGCAATGCCTTGCGCGCCTTTGGAACTCACCGCCATCGCATTGAAGCGGCTCTCCTGCCAGATCACGCGGGCAAAGAACTCGACCGGCAAGCCGTTCTCCGCCGCGTCCTGTTCCAGGGCGCGGCAGATGTCGTCCGCCGTCGGCGGATTGTGCGGCGTCGACGGCTGCGCCGGCGCCAGCACGGCAGGCTGATTGGTTGGCACCGCCGACGGCTCGGATTTGTTTTGATCGGGCTTGCCCGCAGTTGGCGGCGAGGGATTGCGAGCCTCCGGCTTGTCGCCGGTCGGCGGCTGGCTTTCCGTTGCCGGCGAAGCAGCACTTTCGGCTGGCGACGAACTTGAAGGCGGACTCGCGGACGGCGCCGCCGGCGTGTTTGCCGGGACCTGTGCATGAACAGGTGCGATCAACAACATCGCAGCACATAGGAGCGATGGTGCGGCAATACGCGTCATGCCCGCTAACGCCTCAGATAGAAATTTGTGCCTGTTGTGACCCGCGGCAAGCCGCCCTGGATGCGGCTTCAGTCAAACAAGGCTAAAATCGATTTACGCGCCGACCCCCTTCCCTTTCAGCGCCGTGCCGATCTCATCCAGCGCCGCCGGATCGTCGATGGTGGCCGGCATCTGCCAGCTTTCACCGTCGGCGATCTTCTTGATCGTGCCGCGCAGGATTTTTCCGGAGCGCGTCTTCGGCAACCGCCCGACCGTAATCGCGAGCTTGAACGCTGCGACAGGGCCGATCTTGTCGCGGATCAGCGCGACGCATTCCTTTTCGATCTCGATCGGCGATCGGGAAACGCCGGATTTGAGCACGATGAAGCCGCACGGCACTTCGCCCTTGAGCTCATCCTTGATGCCGAGCACGGCGCATTCGGCGACGTCCGGATGCGAAGCCAGCACCTCTTCCATGCCGCCGGTCGAAAGCCTGTGGCCAGCGACGTTGATGATGTCGTCGGTGCGGCCCATCACAAAAACGTAGCCGTCCCCGTCCTTAAAGCCGGCGTCGGCGGTTTTGTAGAAGCCGGGAAATTCCTCGAGATAGCTTTCGCGCATGCGCGCGTCGGCCTGCCAGAGCGTCGGCAGGCAGCCGGGCGGCAGCGGCAGTTTCACCACGATCGAGCCCATCTTGTCGGCTGGCTGCTCGCGGTTGCCTTCGTCGACGATGCGGATGTCGTAGCCCGGCATCGCCACCGTCGGCGAGCCATGCTTGACCGGCAATTGGCCCAGGCCCACCGGATTGCCGGCGATGCACCAGCCGGTTTCGGTCTGCCACCAGTGATCGATCACCGGCACTTGCAGAAGCTGTTCCGCCCAATCCAGCGTCGGCGGATCGGCGCGCTCGCCGGCAAGAAACAGCGTGCGGAATTTCTGCAGATCATGCTGCTTCAGCAATTTGCCCTGCGGGTCCTCTTTCTTGATGGCGCGGAAGGCGGTCGGCGCGGTGAAGAGAGCCACGGCGCCGTGCTCGGCAATGACGCGCCAGAACGCGCCGGCATCCGGTGTGCCGACCGGTTTGCCTTCGTAGAGGATCGAGGTCGCGCCGTGCAGCAGCGGCGCATAGACGATGTAAGAATGCCCAACCACCCAGCCGATATCGGAGGCGGTCCACCACACCTCACCGGGCGCGACGCCATAGAGATTTTTCATCGACCATTTCAGCGCCACCATGTGCCCGCCATTGTCGCGCATCACGCCCTTCGGCCGCCCGGTCGTGCCCGACGTATAGAGAATGTAGAGCGGATCGGTGGCCTGCACCGGCACGCAGTCCCAGGCCGAGCGGGCGTGAATGAGCGCGTGATCGCGCATCGCCGCCCAGTCGCGGTCGCGGCCTTCGATCAGCGTCGCCTCCGACTGCGGCCGCTGCAGGATCAGGCAGCTCTGCGGCTTGTGCTTGGCCAGCGCGATCGCTTCGTCGAGCAGCGGCTTGTAGTGCACGATACGGCCCGGCTCGAGGCCGCAGCTTGCCGACAAGATCACTTTCGGCGTGGCGTCGTCGATGCGGGTGGCAAGCTCGCGCGGCGCGAAGCCGCCGAACACCACCGAATGAACGGCGCCGATGCGTGCGCAAGCGAGCATCGCGATCACCGCTTCCGGCACCATGGGCATATAGAGAATGACGCGGTCGCCTTTCTCGACGCCGAGATCGCGCAGCATGCCGCCCAGCACCTGGGTCTCGGTCAGAAGCCGGTGATAGGTGATGGTCCGTTTGACGCCGGTGAGCGGCGAGTCGTAGACGATGGCCGCCTGCTCGCCACGCCCGGCATCGACATGCCGATCCACCGCGTTGAAGCAAGTGTTGCAGACACCATCCGGAAACCAGCGGCCATAGATGCCGGCCTTCGGATCGAACACCGTTTTCGGCTTTTCATACCAGTCGATGTCGGCAGCGGCTTCGCCCCAGAATGCCAACGGATCGCGCTGCCATCGGGCATAGACTTCCTGGTAATGGCTGGTTCGGGCGTCCATGGTGACTGCCTCCGCTGCCTCCCGGCTTTTCCGCGTATTTTCGGCCTGCCCACGCCGTTTGCAAGCCGCCGCGAGCACGTCGCATTGCGGGGAAGCCATGCACCTCACCGCTGGCCGAACCGCCGCGCTTTGATCTATGTCAGGTGTCGTCACCCGCCTTTCGTTCAATTCGACCTGTGATCACCGATCCGTTCTTCTATCTCCTGGCCATTCCGGCCGTGACGCTGCTGGGCCTCGGCAAAGGCGGCTTTGTCGGCCTCGGCATGATCGCGACCCCGCTGCTCGCGCTCGCGGTGCCGCCGCTGCAGGGCGCCGCGATCCTGCTGCCGATCCTGATGTGCCAGGACCTGATTTCGATCTGGACCTATCGCCATCGCTGGAGTACCTGGAATCTGAAGGTCCTGATGGGCGGCTCGCTGTTCGGCATCGCCGCCGCGACGCTGTTCGCCAGCGCCGTTTCCAATGCCGCGATCGAAATCACGATCGGCCTGATCGGACTTGTCTTTGTCGCGCACACCTGGCTCACGCCGCGGCTCCTGGCCAAGCTGAACCGGACGGCCGACAAGCCGCGCCGCCCACCCGTTGCGCTCGGCATGCTGTGGGGCGCGCTGTCGGCCTTCATGTCGCTTCTGATCCAGGTCGGCGCGCCGCCGTTCCAAATCCACATTCTGCCACAGCGCCTCGACAAGTTGACGCTGGTCGGCACCGGCGTGATCTTTTTCGCCTTCGTCAACTGGATGAAGGTGCTGCCCTATTTCATTCTTGGACAGTTCTCACCGCGCAACTTCGCGACGTCGCTCGCTCTGTTGCCGCTCGCCATCGCCACCAACTTTCTGGGAATCTGGCTGGTGCGCAAGACGCCGCAGGAGCGGTTCTATCAGATTTCCTATCTGCTGATGGCGCTTATTTCTCTCGCCTTGCTGTGGCAGGGCTGGCGAACTCTGGACTAAGCGCGAACGGGTCGTTCGCTATTCGCCTTCCGCCGGATTTGCTAAGCTCGATGCAAATGTAGGGAGGACACATCATGACGACGCCCTACGACATCGGGCTCGATCGCAATGCGGCGAATTTCCAGCCGCTGACGCCGTTGTCGTTTCTGGCGCGCGCGGCCGAAGTCTATCCGGACCAGACCGCCATCATCCACGGCGCCCGCTCCTGGACCTATGACGAATTTTTCAGCCGCGCCAAAAAACTTGCTTCCGCGCTCGCCAAGCGCGGCATCACCCGCGGCGATACGGTGTCGGTCGTGCTGCCCAATGTGCCGGCGATGCTTGAAGCGCATTACGGCGTGCCGATGGCCGGCGCCGTGCTCAATTCCATCAATACACGGCTCGACGCCGCGATCATCGCCTTTCAGCTCGATCACGGCGAAGCCAAGGTTCTGATCACCGACCGTGAATATTCCAAGGTGGTGGGGGCGGCGCTCGCGCTGTGCAGGGTCAAGCCGCTGGTCATCGATTATGACGACCCGGAATTCACGGGCGCAGGCGAGCGGCTTGGCAGCCTCGACTACGAAGAGTTCATCGCCGGAGGCGATGCCGATTTCGCCTGGCTGATGCCGCGCGACGAATGGGACGCCATCGCGCTCAATTATACATCAGGCACCACCGGCGACCCGAAAGGCGTCGTCTATCACCACCGCGGCGCCTATCTGCTGGCCATGGCAAATGTCATCACCTGCGGCATGGCCAAGCATCCGGTCTATCTGTGGACCTTGCCGATGTTCCACTGCAACGGCTGGTGCTTTCCCTGGACGCTGTCGGTCGCCGCGGGCACGCATGTATGTCTCCGCGCCGTGCGCGCCGCGCCGATCTTCGACTCGATCGCCAGGCACAAGGTCACGCATCTGTGCGGCGCGCCGATCGTGATGTCGACGCTGCTTCATGCCTCGGCGCAGGAGCGCAAGCCACTGCCGCATCAAGTCGAGTTCGTCACCGCGGCTGCGCCGCCGCCGGAAGCCGTGCTCGCCGAGATGAAGAGTGCGGGCTTCAACGTAACCCATGTCTATGGCCTGACCGAAACCTACGGGCCGGCGAGCGTCAACGACTGGCACCACCAGTGGAATATGCTTGATGCGACCGAACAGGCGGCGAAAAAAGCACGCCAGGGCGTGCGCTATCCCGTGCTGGAAGCGCTCGACGTGCTCGATCCCGAAACCATGCAGCCGGTGGCGCGCGACGGCGAAACGCTCGGCGAGGTGATGTTCCGCGGCAATGTGGTGATGAAGGGCTACTTGAAAAACCCGGCCTCGACTGCAAAGGCGTTCGAAGGCGGCTGGTTTCATTCCGGCGATCTCGGCGTCATCCATCCGGACGGCTACATCCAGCTCAAGGACCGGTCCAAGGACATCATCATTTCCGGTGGCGAAAACATTTCCTCGATCGAGGTCGAGGACGCTCTGTACAAGCATCCCGCGATCGAGATCGTCGCGGTGGTGGCGAAGCCCGACGAAAAATGGGGCGAGACACCCTGCGTGTTTGTCGAGCTCAAGCCCGGCGCGGCGGCGAGCGCCGAAGAGCTGATCGCCTGGTGCCGCAACCATCTCGCCGCCTACAAATGCCCGCGCCACGTCGTGTTCGCCGACATCCCGAAGACTTCGACCGGCAAGATTCAAAAGTTCAAGCTGCGCGAGATGGCGAAGGGCGTCTGAGGCGGCTGCGTTCTATCGCTTTTGATCAAGAGCCGCTCCGCCAAAAATGCGAATGCCCGCGCCAAGCGCGGGCATGATGGAAGAACGAAAACAGACAAAACTCCTCGCCACATGCCAAAACGCATGTCGTGGGGGCGGATGAATTAAACTCGCCGTTCTACTGAGGGTATTGGATCAATGAACGAGTGCTTCGCATCGTAGGCGAGCGATCTCGTCCTTCACGTGCAATTTTTTGCGTTTCAATTCTAGAAGCTGAAGGTCGTCGGTGGAGGGGTGGCTGAGCGCTTCGGTCAGTTGTTGTTCGAGCGCTTCGTGACGTTTCTCAAGTTCCGCAAGATGCGATTCAATCGCCATGTCTCCTGCCTCCTTGCGTCAATAATCTCCAGTTTCAAATCATCCTACCACAGACTCTGAAACACAAGCTTAGTACGCTTTTAGCCTTACGGAAATCCCCACTCTACACGGCCGTGCGCCAAGCCGCCCAACCGTTGGGCTTGTGGTGACCAACGAAAAAGCGATAATCGAGAGGAACTTACCGGCTTAATAACCGGCCGGAAGCCGGCGGGTTCCGATCGCGCGAGGATTGCGGCAAAGTGCCAAAGGGCCGACGAACGCGGCGATGACCCGAGAGGAAGAAAACGAGCTGCGGGCTCAGCTTGGGCGCCTGATCCAGGCACATCGCGACCTCGACGCCGCGATTGCTGCGTTGCAGGATGCGCCGGGCTCTGATGTCCTCCAGTTGCAGCGCTTGAAGAAACAAAAGCTGCAGTTGCGCGACCGCATTACCCACATCGAAGACCAGCTCACGCCGGATATCATCGCCTAGAGCGTGATCCCGAAAAGCGGAAACCGGCTTGTGGAAAGATCCAGCCCGAAAGAACAAGCTAGGCGGGCGCAGTGGCGCCGCCTTTCCGTTCCGCCTTGCGCGCATACATGGCGGCGTCCGCGCGCGCCAGAACCTCGGCCGGCGTGTCGAGCGCCCCCAGCAGAGTCGTTCCGGCGGAAGCGCTGACGACAAGCGTTGAATCATTCCAACGCACCGGCGTTGCATAGACCGCGGCTTCGAGCGCCGTGGCCTTTGCTGATGCCGCCGAGCCTCGGACATTCCACAGCAGCACGGCAAATTCGTCGCCCCCCATGCGCGCGACGACATCAGACGTCCTGACATGGCGGACCAGCGATGCGGCGACCGCTTTGAGGACGGCGTCGCCTGCGGCGTGGCCGTGCCGGTCGTTCACCGGCTTGAAATCGTCGAGATCGATATAGATCAGAACCGCGCTCGTGCCATAGCGTTTGATGTAGGCCAGCGAACGCGCGAGTTCGCGTGCGAAACCGCGGCGGTTGCGGATCTCGGTCAGGGGATCGATGTCGATCCGGGTCTCGAGCTCGACAATGCGTGCACGCGACGCTTCGAGCTCGGCCGCGAGCGCGTCGACCTCGGCGGCGAGCCGCGCGACAATGGCGCGCGATGGCGTTTGCGCGCGCTTCGCCATCGCCCCGCGCCGCCTCGGCTCATGCCGCTCGATTTCGCGGAGGCCGGCGGGCTGGCGCGATTGTGCGCTGCGCAATTTTGGCCGCTGCCGGCCGGCGCCAACAGGCTTCCGGCCAGGCTTTGCCGTTTTGCTGCTCTTCATGGAAGCCGTTCCCCATCCGCGCGAATCGCCAAGCGAGCATAGCCGCCTGCCGGGTCCGGTTCAGCGTCCACGGCGGATGACGCGAAATTGAAAGATCCGCGATACGGCTGACTGGCCTCGCAGTTCACCAAGCGCTTCGCAAAGATGGCCGGATTCTGGCGACTTTGTTCAGTCTGTATTCACCAAGGAACGGGAACTTTAAGGTCAGAGGGGCGATTGGGTTTAGAAGCCCATTGTCGAGGTGATGTCATGAGAAAGATTCTGACTGCTCTTGCGGTGGCCGGAAGTCTCGCCGTCACCAGCGTGGCAACGTCGGGCCCGGCACTGGCGTGGCGCGGCGGCTGGGGTGGCTGGCATGGTGGCTGGGGTTGGGGCGGTCCGGCACTCGGCTTTGCCGCCGGCGCCCTGGTCGGCAGCGCATTAGCCGCCCCCTATTATTACGGCGGCTACGGGTATCCGTACGGCTATTACGGATATGCGCCGTATCCCTATTACGGCCCACACTGCGTGTGGCGCAGCGTCTGGAACGGCTACGCCTGGGTTCGCGCCTGCGTGTGAAGTTACGGCGCTTGAATAGCGTTTGAACTTGCTCCAGAACTTGCGGCGTCCCTCGCTCTGAGACGCCGTAAGTCGTTACCGTGGCGAGCGGAATGCGCCTGTGGGCACCAAACTTCCGCCAAATAGTCGCAGTTCAATAGCGTTGGGTGTGATACCACCAAATCGGGGGTTTACGGGGACTTCCCGCTTATCCACGTTCCGGATCGGCACCCGGCCGGTCACAAGAGGAAACTCATGCATAAGTCGCTCTTAGGACTTGCTGCGGCGAGTGCGATCGGCCTTGCGACTCTCGCCGGTCCGAGCCCCGCGAATGCCGGCTGCTACGGTTGCGCCGTGGGCGCCGGAGTCGTCGGCGGTCTCGCCGCTGGCGCCATCATCGGCAGTGCCATTGCCAACAGCCCGCCCCCGCCGCCCCCGCCGCCCTATTACGGGCCGCCGCCGGCCGCCTACGGACCGCCTCCCGGCGCTTATGGCCCGCCGCCTCCGGGCTACGCTCAACTCGCGCCTGGCTGCTACTGGGGTCAGCGCAAAGTATGGGTCGAAGGCGTCGGCTATCGCTGGCGCACTGTGCAAGTCTGTCGGTAACAGATTTGCCCGGAACAAGTCCGTCCGTGACAGATCAGCCGTTCATACGGCTGCTGTGACGACCTGAATTCAACCGGCCGGCTGCCGCAACAGCCGGCCGGTTTGCTTTTTGCGACCGCACCGATGCCTGGTGACGAATGCTTGATGACCTTGGCGATAGTGCTACCCGCACCCGCAAATTCAGCTTATCCATCTCGCGATGACAGCGGAAACTCCACGACCTGCGGTACCCGGCGGCACCGGAACGATGCAGCGCCTTGCCGATCATGCGCACGCCGTGCTGCGCACCGTGACCGCGCGGATCCTTACGCCCCGTATGCGCACGCGCGAAGGCATGAACATGCTCGGCTGGCTCGTCGCGATTGTGCTGGTCCTCTACGCCGCCGTCACGGCAGCCGTGTATCTTGCACAACGTTCGCTGATGTATTTTCCCGACACCGCGCATGTGACGCCGGCCGCAGCGGGATTGCCTGAGGCCAAAGAGGTGCCGATCACGACAGCCGACGGGACGCACATCCACGTCTGGCATGTGCCGCCGCGTGACAACAAGCCGGTCATTCTCTATTTCCACGGCAATGGCGGATCGCTCGCAAATGACGTCGACCGCTTTCGTCGGCTGATCGGCGACGGTATCGGCCTTGTCGGCGTCGAATATCGCGGCTATGGCGGCTCGGGCGGCTCACCAAGTGAAGCAGGTCTGATCGAGGATGCCGAGGCGGGGTACGCTTTCGCCACGGCGCATTATCCGGTGCAGCAAATCGTCGTCTGGGGCGGCTCGCTCGGCAGCGGCGTGGCGGTGGCGCTGGCCGCGGAGAAGCCGGTGGGCCGTCTGATCCTCGAGGCGCCCTTCACCTCGGCCGAAGCCGTCGGCGCGCGGCGTTATTGGTATCTGCCGGTGCGCTTCTTGATGAAGGACCAATTTCGCTCCGACGAACGCATCGGCAAAGTGAAGGCGCCGCTGTTGATCTTGCACGGCATGCTTGATCGCACGATACCTTATGCAATGGGCGAGCAGATGTTCGAACTGGCCAACAAGCCCAAGCACATCGTGCGCTTCCTTGACGGCGGGCACCAGGATCTCGACGCCCATGGCGCGCTCAACGCGGTGGCGCGTTTCCTCGCCGGCGATTTGGATTAGAACGTCGGATAGGTCTGCCCGACCTTGCCGCCGACGCGGGCGAACCCGGACTGCGCCGGTTCATATTTGCTGTTGATGTTGAGCGCCTTGGCATAGGAGCCCGCCGCTTTGTCCTTGGCGCCAAGCCGCTCATAGGCGAGGCCGCGGCTGGTCCAGGCCCGCAGTTCGGTCGGGTTGAGCTGCACGGCCTGATCGAGATCGTCGGCGGCCGACTTGTTGTCGCCGATGGCGAGATAGCTCAAGCCGCGCGCGATGAAAGGATCCGCCTTCTGGCCGCTGAGCGCGATCGCGGTCGAAAAATCATCGATCGCGAAGGAATGCTGGTTCTGGCTTTGATAAAGCAGGCCGCGATTGTAGTAGGCCTCGGCATTGTCGGGCTTGAGCGCGATCGCCTTGTTGAAGTCGCCGAGCGCGAGACTCGATTTGCCTTCTTCGCGATAAACGATGCCGCGGCCGAGATAGGCCGGCGAATAAGCGGTATCGAGCGCGAGCGCCTTGTTGTCGTCGGCGAGCGCAAGGTCGAGCTGGTTGGTCTTGCGGTAAATCAGGGCGCGATTGGCGTAAGCCTGCGCGTAATTGGGATCAAGGCTGACCGCCTTGGTGAAATCGGCGAGCGCCAGATCGTTGCGGCCGGCCTCGCCGTAGACCGTGCCGCGCATGTTATAGGCCTGCGGATCGGCCGGATGCTTCTGGATGACCTCGCTGAGCGATTCCAGGTTCGTTTGCGACGTCGCGTAAAGCGTGGTGTCATTGTCAACGCCTGAGGGACCGCCAAGCGACGCGCAGCCGGCAAGCGTCACCGCTCCGGCGAAAGCCGCCGCGGCTAGAGCCGCCGTTCTCGGCAATCGCGACGCGCCACCGTTCAATATACTCATGATCCCTGCGCGGGTTGTTCGCGTCATCTGATGCCCCATGGCATCACGCCCACGTCCCTAGTGCTCCAACACCCCAATGTTTGCCGCCATGTGCGATGAACGGCAGTCCTAATAGACCAGAGCGCCAAAAAAACGGCACTGCGCGGGAGACCCTGCATAGTCTCCAATCATGCCGGTCACCGGCCTGGAATTGGACCTTGAACAACGTACAAAAAGCCAGAGCCTTATCGGTTCCCTGTGAGGAGAACCGATAAGGCTCTGACGGCAGGCCTGAAACTTTGTCTTGCCGCAATCAGCCGAAACGGGGCGTGCGCGCCGGACCAGCGGAACGGCCGCCGGCACCCGGACCACCCGGCGTGGGCTTCGGCTTCATCGGCAACAGGCCTTCGCGTTGCAGCCGCTTGCGGGCAAGCTTGCGCGCCCGGCGGATCGCTTCCGCCTTCTCGCGCGCTTTCTTTTCAGACGGTTTTTCGTAATGGCCGCGGAGCTTCATCTCGCGGAAAATGCCCTCACGCTGCATCTTTTTCTTCAGCGCCTTGAGGGCTTGATCGACATTGTTGTCACGGACGAGAACCTGCACGCGTGCTCCTTTGCAGTCGGTTCGTTGAGATTGCTGAGCCGGGGTTGGGCGCTGCGCCCGAACCGCCTTGGCGCGGCGTGTAGCAGAAGACGCGCAGAAAGTCCACAAGGGCACGCACCGGGCTGATTTTCGGGGTCGAGAGACCCTTCAATCGACCCCGGTGAAGACCCTGGTGACATGGCCCATTTTACGTCCGGGCCGGACCGCGGCCTTGCCGTAAAGGTGCACCGCGGCGCCGGGCACGGCGAGCCATTTCTTATAGTCCTCGACCTCGGCGCCGATGAGATTGATCATTTCCACCCGACCGTGCCGGACCGGCCGGCCCAGCGCCCAACCGGCGACCGCACGGATATGCTGCTCGAATTGCGAGATAGATGCGCCATCAAGGGTCCAATGGCCGGAATTGTGCACCCGTGGCGCAATTTCATTGACCAGGATACCGCCGTCGCGGAGCATGAACATTTCGACGGCCAGCACGCCGACATAGCTGAATTTCTGGGCGATGGTCTCGGCGATGCGGCGCGCTTCTCGCGCGCCGGCCTCGGAGACCGCCGCCGGGGCCCACGATACCTTTAGTATGTGATCGCGGTGCTCGTTCTCGGTCACGTCGTAACATTCGACCGCGCCGTCATGGCCTCGCGCCGCCACCACCGAGACCTCGCGCTCGAACGGCACGAAGGCTTCGAGGATGCAGGGCTGGCCGCCGACCTCGCGCCATGCGGCCTGCGGATCGGTGCCGTTCTTGATCGTCATCTGGCCCTTGCCGTCATAGCCGAAGCGCCGAGTCTTCAGCACCGCCGGACGGCCGATCCGCTCGAGCGCGGGCGGCAGCGCCGCCGCCCCGCCGACATCGGCGAAGGGCGCAGTGCCGATGCCGAGGCTCGCGACGAATTGCTTCTCCGCAAGCCGGTCCTGCGTGATCGCGAGAATCTTCGGATCAGGCAGCACCGGGACGCGAGCGGCGAGAAATGTCGCGGTCTCCGCCGGCACATTCTCGAATTCGTAAGTGACGACGTCCACATCGGTAGCGAAACGGTCGAGCGCTTGCGTGTCCGTATAATCGGCGCAGGTCACCCGATGCACGACATCGAAAGCCGGCGAATCCGGACTTGGCGAAAAGACGTGACATTTAAAGCCGAGCCGGGCGGCAGCGAGCGCCAGCATGCGGCCGAGTTGACCCCCGCCGAGGATGCCGATCGTGGCCTCGGTGGCAAGTGCGGACGACCCCGAACTCACGCTTGGTCCTTTGGCTTTTCGGCAATCGACGCTGTCTGCCGCACCCGCCACGCTTCGAGCCGGCTCGCCAGCGCCGGATCGCT
Organism: Xanthobacteraceae bacterium; assembly: GCA_035509535.1. Lineage (GTDB taxonomy): Bacteria > Pseudomonadota > Alphaproteobacteria > Rhizobiales > Xanthobacteraceae > BOG-931. The sequence goes on from DATJLN010000069.1 coordinate 72,634, forward strand.
CAGCGCCAAGACGCTTGCGGCGAGCAGCGCAGCATTGACCGCGCCGGCCTGGCCGATGGCCAGCGTGCCGACCGGAATGCCCGGCGGCATCTGCACGATGGAATAAAGCGAATCCTGTCCCGATAGCGCCTTCGATTCGATGGGCACGCCGAACACCGGAAGGCTGGTCAGCGACGCCGTCATTCCCGGCAGATGCGCCGCGCCCCCGGCTCCGGCGATGATGACCTTGAAACCCGTGGCCTTGGCGCCTTTGGCAAAGGCATAAAGCCGCTCCGGCGTCCGGTGGGCCGATACGATGCGCGCGTCATAAGCCACGCCAAGCGCGTCGAGCGTCTCGGCGGCAAGCTTCATGGTCGCCCAGTCGGACTGGCTACCCATGATAATAGCGACTGATTTCGCTTCCGGCGGCGCCACGAAAAAACCTCTGCGCGAAGGAAGCGCTGGATTATAGGCCTGCGCTTTGGCGTTACAAGGCGGCTATGATGATGTCACCAATCATTTGGTTAAGATGGCGGGAGCTGGACTGAAGCGATTGCGTTGACCAGAGCGACATTCGGAGACCGTACCGCAATGCAAATGGGCCAATATCATTACCTGCCGCTGGCGCCGGGTTTCTTCGCCATCCTGGTCGGCCTTTTCCTGATCGTGCTGGTGCTGCGCTCGGTGCGCTTCGCCTATGAAAGCCTGGGCGTCAGTTCGGGCGCGGCCATGTGGCTCCTTTTCGCCTCGCTGCTCGGCAGCATTTTCAACATCCCGATTGCCGAATTGCCGCCGGAGCGGGTGATGTCCGACCAGATTATCGATTTTTTCGGCATGCGATATGAGGTGCCGGTGGTCAATCATCTCGCCGGCACGGTCATTGCGGTCAATGTCGGCGGCGCGGTGATCCCGACGCTGATGTCGATTTATCTTCTTGCCAAGCGGGAGCTATGGGCCAAAGGCCTGATCGCGACCGCAATCGTGGCCGCGGTGCTGCACATGCTTGCCGACCCGGTGCCGGGACTGGGCATTGCCGTACCGGTCTTCGTGCCGGTGGTGGTGACAGCAGCGGTGGCGCTGCTGCTGTCGCGCCGCGACGCCGCGCCGCTCGCTTATATTGCCGGCAGTCTCGGCACCCTGATCGGCGCCGACCTCTCGAATCTCGAGAAAGTGCGCGGCCTCGGCGCGCCGGTTGCATCGATCGGCGGCGCCGGCACCTTTGACGGCATTTTCCTCACCGGCATTCTCGCCGTGTTGATCGCCTGCCTGTTTCCCCATCCGAAGCAACCGCAATTCGAATAACAAACCGAGGACACCTCCGCTCATGCCGTGGTACGTCTATCTCGCCTATTTCTTTGCCGGCGTCTTTCTGGCCAACGGCATCCCGCACTTCGTGCAGGGCATTTCCGGCAACAAGTTTCAATCGCCGTTCGCGGCGCCGCCCGGCAGAGGAGAATCTTCCGCGGCCGTCAATGTCGTGTGGGGTTGGCTCAACTTCGTGATCGGCGGCGGCCTTGTCGTCTATCTGTTTCCGCCGCTACCGCCGCCGTTCGGCCTTTGCATCGCGTTTGCAATCGGCGCGCTCGCCATGGCGCTGCCGCTGGCGAGCCGTTTCGGCACAGTGCGCGACAGCGCGCCGCAACCTTAAGCTTTCCCCGGCGCCATCACCGCGGCATGAATGGCCTGGCAGTGGCGCACGATATTGTCGTGCGCCACGACGGACTGCTTCAGCGGCGTGTCGATCGGATAGAAATAGATATTGGCGATGAAGCCGTAGATGCCGGCATCGATGCTGGTCGGCTGCCCTCCATGCAGATAGCCGGATGCCGGAATGAGATCGGCCAGCACCTGCAGATCGGCGAGCCCGCGCGCGAAGGCAGCATCCGGCGCGTAGCGGCCGATGCCCTGAAAATGATAACGTTGCGCATTGAACTCGCGCGCCTTTTGCAACACCGCTTCGGTCAGGCCTGGATGCTGCTGCAACAGTGCGTCGCGAAACGCCGGCCAGTAGCGGTCGTCCTTCCAGCGCGAATAGGACATGACCCAGTAAAGATCGTCGAGCATGCGGGTGACGAGATGATCGGTATCGCGCTGCGCCGCGGTCAGCCCCGCGTCGATGGTGAGGCGATATTTGCGGATCAGAAAAGCAATGATCGTATCGCTGTCGCCGACAGTTTCGCCGTCGTCGGTGATGTAAGGCAATTGTCCGCGCGGCGCCGCCGACGTATCGACGATATGTTCATGCTTGAACGGCACGCCGCACAGGCGCAAGAATGCGAACACTTTCAGTCCGTAGCCGTTATTATCGGCAACGCCGAACAGTTCGGGATAGGAATACAGCGTCAGCATGGGGCATATGCCTTTGTTCGGGACTTTTTGCGCGGCCGGGCCGCGGCACGGAGCTTAGCGGACGATCGGCAACGATGCCAAAACAGGATTCCAGCGGATTGAGATGGGCCGAGATGCCGGACACCGCCGATATCAAAGATTACCACGCTCACATATATTATGATCCGGCGACGACCCGCGATCGCGCCGAACGGCTGCGCCAGCGCGTTGCCGAATTATTTCCTTCGGCCAGGCTCGGGCGCTGGCACGACGAATTGGTCGGCCCGCATCCGCAATCCATGTACCAGATTGCATTTCCAACCGGCATGCTGGCGGCCTTCATGCCCTGGCTGATGCTCAACCGCGACGGCCTCACTGTGCTGCTTCATCCCGAGACCGGCGACGATCTGACCGATCATACTGCGCATGCCGCCTGGTTCGGCGCGGTGCTGCCGCTCCGCCTCGACGCGTTCAAGAAAGCCTAAGGGCCAATGCGCCGTATCCGAACGCGGGAACCGCGCGCCTTCATAATCGTTGCATTTGCGTCAATGTGGAGGACGTAATGCGAACGATATTATCTGCTCTCGGTCTTGCGGCCGGCATCGGCCTTATGCTTTGCCAAAACGCAGCGGCGCTTCCGGCGAATGCCGGTGCCATTGGAGAGACGGCATCTGTTGCGTCGCCCATCGAGCATGTGCGGTTCTACGAGCGCCACACGCGTCACGGCCTGGTGAAGTGCTACCGCGAATTCGTCATCGGCCGCTATGTCTGCCGTCGCGTCTATTGATGGTGCGACATTCATGGACCTAGCGCTCACAAATTCCGGTCGCGCTTGATGCGGTCGATATAGTCGGCGATGTCGGGCGGCAGCGTTTGCAGACCTTTTCGCCCGGCATCCGACAAATAAGGGCGCAGCTTCGAGCCGACCAGAAAGCCCGGCTCGCGATCAGCCGGAATAAGACGGTCGAACACGATCACGATCAGCACCGCGACAAGAAGAATACGCACGGCGCCAAGCACGCCGCCGGCAAGCCTGTCAAACATGCCGATCTCAGCGCCGGCCAGTTCGTCGACCAGCCCGCGCAACAAGGCGCTGATAAGAAGGCCAAGCCCGATAAAGACGATGAAGAGCGCGATCCAAATTTGGTCGGTGGAGATGCCGCTCTGTCCAAAGATCACGGCCGTCAGGCGCGGGGTCAATGAGACCGCGATCGGCGCCGCGATCAGATAAGCAAGGATCGCGGTAAGGCTCCGCAACAGGCCCGACACGAATCCTGTCACGACACCCATCAGCGTGACGGCGATGACGATGGCGTCGAATGTGTTCATCGGGTTCCCGAAGCAATTTCTTGTGAAGGCCAGGATCCGCCGACATTGCGAGTGAACCGATTACAACGCCGAAGGTTGATTCCGGATGAACCGCAATGATGAACCGCAATACGGAGAACCGACCATGAAGACTCTTCTCGTCGCGGCCGCACTGATGATGGCCGGAACCCCGGCGGCGCTGGCGCAGGGTTATATCTCTTACGGCACCCCCTATTACGGCACACCATATGTTTATGATTATGCACCGGGTTACGTCGGCGCTGGTGTTTATGCGCCAGGCGTCGTCTGGTACGGGTATGGCGATTATTATGACGCCCCCGCGAGCGTCCGCCAGCCAAGCCCGAGTTCGACGATCAGGGCGGTCCGCTGATTACGCACCGCAAGCTCAGCGCAGCTTGACGTGCCGGATGACCTGCTTGAACTGATTGCAGGTCTGGCATTGGCCGGAATCGCGCCGGAACAGTTTCGTCACCGCGAGCGTCGCGGTGACGAGCTGCACCTGCTGGCGCCACTTCAATCCCAGCTGATCCTGAATGCACTGGTCGCAATACATTGCGCATGCGCGGCCGACCAGAAATTCAGCGACCCGCTCCGGCACGGTTCGCGTCGCGCCGCCGAAACGCAGCACCTCATGATCGGATGCCGCGCGGTGCGCCGGCGGCTCGCCTGACACCAGGCGACGCGAGCGGCGGATTTCGTCCAGGAGATATCCGCACAGCAGCGCCGCAGCGAGAAAGATCAGGACCGCCGTGACATCGCCGCGTCCGCCCTGCGCGAGGCTCAAACGCGGCACAAAATGGAAAAGCTCCGCGGCCAAGGCGCCGATCAAGGCCGCGATCATGCCTTGTTCGAAATTCCACAGCAGCACCGCCAGCAGAACCGGGATGAAATAGAGCACGAGCACCGCGCTCGTCGGCATCGTGCCCGCGAGCAGCATGAGCACGGCAGTCAGCGCTGCAACGATCGACAAATTGAGCAACGTGATTGCAAACCGCGCCCGGCTCGATTGCTGTCGCGTTTCGGGTTGCGACGGATTTCCATTCGGCCCGGCATTGGCCGATCCGGCCATGTCCTGTGTCATTTCGGCAGTTTCTCAACCCGGCAAGCGTCCGGCGATTGCCGGCATGACCATGATTTTCCAAGAAAACGGGGCCGTGCCCCCGCGTTCATTTGACCATCAGCAGCAGACTTCCAAATTATAGCAAAGCATTGGGAAGAGGTAAAATCATAATGACATAATGGACCGATGGAATACGCCTGTTGGCAGTGCGGCCAAATCGGCTGCTCCCGGCCACCACGCGGTGACGGGCAGGCGCAAGATATTTGACTTTGTCAACTAATCGGCCGAGAGTAAACAAGTTCGCATCTGCCAGCTTGTCATTGCTTCATAAGCATCTGCAGATCCGTTTACAGGTCGGTCCGCATGTCAGCCTCTGCATCTGCCCCGATGTCCGCCTTCGCTTCCGGGCAGCATCGTTTGAGCGTCGCCGTGATCGGGCTTGGCAGTATCGGCGGCGTCGCCGCAGCTTGCCTCGCCGCGGCGGGCCGCCACGATGTGGTCGCCTGTTCGCGGCGGCCGCTTGATCATCTGACCCTCGACCGGCCCGAAGGCACCGCAGAGGTGCCGCTGCGGAACCTCACCGATCCGGCGCAAGCCAAAACCGCAGACTGGGTTCTGCTCTGCACCAAGGCGCATCAGACCCCGGCGGCGGCGGCGTGGCTCGCCCGCTTGTGCACGCCGCAGACCCGCGTCGCGGTCCTCCAGAACGGCATCGATCACGTCGCCCGCGTCGCGCCGCTCGCCAACGGCGCGACCGTCCTGCCCGTCATCGTCTATTACAACGGCGAGCGGGTTGCACCGGATCACGTGCGCATGCGCCGCGCCAGCACCAATGATGTCGTTGCAGCGGACGACGCGACCGGCCGCGCCTTCGCCGAACTGTTCGACGGCACCGGAATAAAGATCCTGTTGAGCGACGATTTCGGCACGCTGCTGTGGCGCAAGCTCCTGATCAACGCGGTGGCCAACCCGATCACCGCACTGACGCTGCAGCGGCAGGCGGTGCTGCGGCGTCCGGACATCTACGAGCTCTGCCTGGCGTTGCTCGGCGAGGCGGTGGCGGTCGCGCGTGCAGAGGGCGCGCGGCTCGCCGCTGACGAGCCTGCGCGCACCATGGCCGCCTTGATGACGTTTTCCGGAGAATTTGGCACCTCGATGTATTTTGACCGCCTCGCGGGACGGCAAATGGAAATCGAAGCGCTGACGGGCTCGATTGTCGCCGCCGGACAGCGTCGCGGCATCGCAACCCCGATCAATGGCGCCATGCTGACGTTGTTGCGTGCCATCAACGACGCGGCAGGCTGAACCGATCAAGCGCGCACAGTGCTTTGCCGTCTCGCTTGCAGCGCTTCTTGTGGGGCCTTGCATTTCATCGAAAAAATTCGGGTAATTGCCCATCGTGAAAAGCCACAGGCAGCCGGGAGGCCCGCTCATGTCCGATGCTGTGCTGAAAGCCCAACCACAGGGTCGTGCCGCGACCGGCATCGCGCCGCGCGTCAACGGCCGCATTTTCGACTCGATCACCGACACGATCGGCGCCACACCGATCGTGCGCCTCAAACGCCTGCCGAAGGAGCGGGGCGTCAACGCGAATATCCTCGCCAAGCTCGAATTCTTCAATCCGATCGCGAGCGTCAAAGACCGCATCGGCGTGTCGATGATCGACGCGCTCGAAACGCAAGGCAAAATCAAGCCCGGCGCGGTTCTGATCGAGCCGACCTCGGGCAATACCGGCATCGCGCTCGCTTTCGTCGCCGCCGCGCGCGGCTATCGTCTGATCCTGGTCATGCCGGATTCGATGTCGATCGAGCGCCGCAAGATGTTGGCCTTCCTCGGCGCCGAGCTCGAACTGACGCCGGCAGCCCAAGGCATGACCGGCGCCATCAAGCGCGCGGAGGAAATCGCCAGCGCAACGCCGAACGCCGTCATTCCGCAACAGTTCCGCAATCCCGCCAATCCTGAAATTCATCGCCGCACCACGGCCGAGGAAATCTGGGCTGACACGGATGGCGCGATTGACGCTTTCGTTGCCGGCGTCGGCACCGGCGGCACCATTACCGGCGTCGGTCAGGTACTCAAGCCGCGCAGGTCGTCGCTGCGGATTTTCGCCGTGGAACCGGAGGACAGTCCGGTTCTCTCCGGCGGCAAGCCCGGCCCGCACAAGATCCAGGGCATCGGCGCGGGCTTCGTGCCGGAAATTCTCGACCGCTCGGTTATCGACGAGGTGCTCAAAGTGAGCAACCAAGCCGCAATCGACACGTCGCGCGCCCTCGCCCGCCTTGAAGGCATTCCAGGTGGCATTTCCTCGGGTGCCGCCGTAGCCGCGGCTTTGACGGTCGGAGCCCGGCCGGATTATGCCGGCAAAAATATCGTTGTGATCGTGCCGGATTTCGCCGAGCGCTATCTCTCGACCGCGCTCTTCGAAGGTATTGCTTGAGCGATTTTTGAGCGTTCAAGCCCGCTCGATGCGCGCGGCGTAACAGCCGGGGGCGGCGAAATGCGCATGCAGATAGGCCGTGCGCGGATCGGCGAAGAGTTTTTCGATCACGCTTTCGAGCTGCCCGCCCTCGGTCAATTCCCAGCCGGTCATCATCGCATTCGCGTCGAAGCCCCGAACCGCGAGCGTCCGCGTACGTAATTGCTCCGGCACGGTATCGACGGCGTCAAAGGTCTTTTCGTTCCGCCGCACATAGATGGCAAAGCGCATCCGGTAGGGTGACGCGACGGCATGATGCTCGTAATTGACCAGGATCAGTTCGTCGCCGGGCTTGGCGTCGGTGAGGCTGATGCGGCAGGGCCGCGGCCCATCGGCGATCCGCCGCACCGCGCCGCGCTGCGCGAGGTCCTCGTCGGACAGCGCAAACAACGGCGCAAAGTGTTCGGCCGGCAGGCCTTGAATGCGAAAATGCATGCTGGTGTCCTCGTGTCGATGCCGTGTCGTGTCCGATATGCGCGAGGGGAGCGATCGCGCCCACCCGATTTCTGGAATCGAAAGCGCGCGCGAACCGTGTCGGCGGGGATGCGCCATGGTCTGGCAAGAACCGCGCGGCCTCTGCTATAAGTCCGCCATGTCACGACGCCCCTCCGATCCCCGCACCGCCGCCGAACAGGCGTTCAAGGCGGCGACCACGAAGCCCATCGAAGGTCCGCCCAAGGCGGCGCCGGCGATCCCCGGCGTCAAGGAGCAAGTCACGTTGCGCATCGATCGCGATGTGCTCGATTTCTTCCAGGAAGACGGCCCCGGCTGGCAGGAGCGCATCAACGCCGCGCTGCGCAAGGCGGCCGGCAAATAGCGTGTCCGGCTGAACGTGGCCGCGGCGCGACGCTGATCAGAAAACGAACGCCTCGGCCCTTCGTTACAGCATATCCGGCTTGTCCTGTGCGCGATATGCCGCTACATCCCCCGGCCTCCGCCCTCGGATCAAGTCCGAGCGCGGGCTTCTAGGGGCATGTTCTGGCCGCGACTATTCACTGTACGGGATTGGAAGATGGACGACACGTCGGAAAAGAACGAGGCGAATGCGCAATTTGCCAAAACGCAACGCCTGGACGACGCCAAACAGGCCGTCGCCGAATACGAAGCCGCCGCCGCCGCGATCCGCGCCAAGACCGAACGGCTGCGCGCGCAGCGGCTCGCGCGCGATGCCGCCAATCCGCCGGCATCGGCGAAAAAGCGCAAAGCGCCAGCCGCCAAGAAAGGCAGATCCGGCAGCAGCCCATCGTCCGGTAATCTCGCCGATTGGCTCGACGACCAAGCCAAGCAAGGCCGGCGCGGCTAAGCTTTGTGCCGCGCTCCCTGCATTCTGAAGATTCGCCGCGCTGGACGCCGTCACCAACCGCGGCAAAATTCGCATTTCGGAACGCGCTTTGAGATTCCAGATCAAGTCGAAGGTCGATGCAGAGAATCAAGGCAGTTCGGGTCCGAAGGCAGACCCCGCTTTTGTCTCTGCATCGAAATGGTCTTGAGAATCTTCGACCTACATCGGACTGGATCGTCAAGAAGTGCAGACAGTTCAGCGCATTCCTTTTGCATATATTCGATCCATGGCCCCCGCATGGGTCCATAGCGGCCATTCGAGCAAATAACTGCCGCGCCAAACTGAAGTCTCCGACTAATCCAGCAGTGAGCGCAGTGCGATAGATTCGGTGCGCATTGTCCGTGGTTCGGTTCACAAAATGCTGATGGACATCCTTGGTGTCTTGAACCTGACGCGCAATGCCACGGCTTCCGCAGCCGCAAGTTTGGCCATCTGCTCGATCAAAGGAGAAAACCGCTCGACACTCTCGAACCTGATGTAATCACCAACGCGATGCCCAACACATCGCCCCCGTGTCGAAGAAAAAGCCAAGTCGGGTTGACGTTCGCATACGTCCCCTTCGACCAAGCGCTTGGCTGACACTCGATGAAAATGTACCAAAAGCCTTCATCCGAATACCGACACCGTGACTGACCTACGTCTCGAAATCCGAGCGGCAATAGCGCATCTTTCGCCGCCGCCGCGATCAGCTTGCCGTGCCATTTTGTTTGGCCACTTTTCGCCTCGAGACTCAGGGTATCCAGCAGTTGGAACGGTCGCGCCAGGAGTTGTCAAAACCACTTTCGCAACTTCACTATTGCCCTTCGCCAATGTTCATGTTATGTTCTCATGGTCAATGGCCCTGTGGCATGAGGAGAAATCACGATGTGGACACGTTTTTTGGGTGTTGGGTTTGGTGTCGTTTTTGCCGGCGTCGCGGCGCTGCCGGCGCGGGCGCAGACGATCGGACCTTCGGAGACCAAGTCCTATGTCGGCAAGCCGGTAACGGTGCAAGCGGCCATCAGTGACGTGCACATTGCTGCTTCCGGCGCGACGTTCATCGACATGGGCGGTGAATTTCCCGACAACGAATTCGTCGCCGTGATCTTCGCCGACGACGTGGCGAAATTTCCCAATGCGAGCTCGCTTGAAGGCAAGACCGTGACCATCACCGGCACGGTAAAAATGTATCAAGGCAAGCCCGAGATCATCTTGAAGTCGGCCAGTCAGCTGAAGACGAAGTAGATCGCATTCGCGGAGTGGCCACGATGAGTGGCGTAATGGGCAGTCAACGCCCAAGTTTATGCGTGCTCGAGGGGTCGATCGCAGTTGGCGTGCGACCTGAGAAAATCGCATTGTCGTTCGTTCATCCCTCGGCGCGCCTTGATGTTCCAGCTCGCGCAATTCGTTGGATCGAAGCTCGAGAGGGCTTCACGTATCCGGTGAAAGGCATGTTGTTCGAATCTCCGAACTCTCATATCGATGTCTGTTTGCGCGCCGACTTTGCCATGCGGCTCTACAAGCTGACGCAGAAAATCGTCGGTGACTTTCTGGAAATCAGGGTAGAGAGCGAGTGCGTTGCAAGACCTAAGGTTCTTCAGCCCATAGGCCGGCGTGGTCGTTTCGCAATCGGCAAATTCGATTTCGATAAAGCGCAAGCGGTTGCGGCGATGATGCGTGCGCGCTGTGGTATAACTGGACCGCGGCTTGTCCAATAGTGAAGACATGAGAGGCCGGCTGGCGTCGGCACGCCGAATTCATTGCACAACGAAATCAAATCGCCCGATAGCCGCCGTCGGCCATCACGATCGTGCCGGTGACGTAGGACGACATGTCCGACGCCAGAAACAGCGCCGGGCCGACGATGTCGTCCGGCTTGCCGGCGCGGCCGAGCGGGGTGTGGTCGAGGAAGATTTTCACCAGGTCCGGATTGTTGGCGCGCACCTGCGCATTCAGTGGCGTCTCGATCAGGCCAGGGCCGATGGCGTTGACGCGCACGCCGTCCTTACCGAGTTCGGCGGCAAGCGCCCGGGTGAAGCCGAGCACCCCGTGCTTGGACGTCGTGTAGGCCGGCGAGTTCGGCGTGCGCACATGCACGAAGGACTGAATGGAGGCAATGTTGACGATGCGCCCCCTGTTGGCGCGCAGGGCGCCGAGAAAAGCATGCGTGACGTTGAACATGCCGTTGAGGTTCACCGCCATGATATCCTCCCAGTCCTTGATCACCGCGTCGGGATCGCCGGCAAAGGCGTTGCGGCGGTTAATGCCGGCATTGTTGACCAGGATCGAGACGGCGCCGACCTCGCTCGCCACTTTCGCCGCGATGTCGCGGCAGGCCGCGCGGTCGGTCACGTCCAGCGTAAAGGCCTTGGCTTTGCCGCCGGCACCATCGATCTCGGCTGCCGTCCTGGCCGCCGCCGCGCCGTTGATGTCGAGCACCGCGACGGCGGCGCCCTCGCGGCCAAAGCCCAGCGCGATGGCACGGCCGATGCCGGAGCCCGCGCCGGTGACGACAGCGACGTGGTTCTGCAAAAGTCCCGGCATATCCGACCTCCCCCGCAAGTTCCTGATTTATTTCCCCCGGCTTGTTATGCCGGGTATGAACAGTCCGACGATCGCCGCCGCGTTCGCTGGCATGCATTCCCTGGCATGCGTTCCCTGGCGTTCCCTGGCATCCGTGCGGATTGGATCCAGCCTCAAGCGCCAGGACCCGCCATGTCCTTCGTAATTCAACAATTGTTGACGATAAATCTCTACCCCGTTGATCTCAATTTCGCCCCATAACGGCCGTTTGGTGCGCAGCGGTTGCGGGTGATTGGCGGACCAGTTTGCGGGGAGCATTTTCGTGGCGGCCGAGGAAACTTACCTCTCGCGTTTCTTCGTGAAATTCATCGAGATTTCGGCTGCCGGCGTCGCCACCGCCGTGAGCGGCTACGTGCTCGCGCATCTCACCGGCTATATGAACGCGCCGCAGCCGGTCGCGCTGCAGAGCCCGGCGGCGCTGCAGATTCCGGCGACAAGCCGGGTGCCCGCCGCGGCGCCGGTCACGGTTCCGGCAGCGCCGGTCGCCGCACCGGCAACCACACCGGCGCCGGTCGCCTCCGCGCCGGCGGCGCCTGCCCCCGCAGCGCCGGCGCGTGTGATCGCCACGACGCCGCCGCAGCAGCAGGATGCGAAGTCCGCGCCGCTGCGCAAATCGCTACCCACCGAGAAGCCAGCGGATACTGCCAAAGCCGCCGACGGTCAGCCGCGCAGCGCCGACGCGATTGCCGCCGAAGTGCGCGCCGCGCTCGCCAAGGTGGACGCCGCGCATCCGGCCAAAGCTGACGCCGCGCATCCGACCAAGGGTGACGCCAAGATCGACGCCAAGGCCGACACCAGGCCTGAGGCGACGCCGCGCCGCGTGGATCGTCCGGCTGAAGTTGCGACGCGCACGCCCGCCCCCGATGCAAAGCCGCGCCCCGCGGAAACGCCGACCGGCGCGATCGCCAATATCCCGCGGGGCGATGCGCCGCGGCCCGAAACGCCGCGCGCGGCCGAAATCACGCCGCCGGCGCAGCCCCAGTTTGCGCCGTTGCCCCAACCCGCACCGCAGTCCGTCACCCAGCCGGGCCCGCAAGCGCCGATGCAGATCGCGCCGCCGACAACAACGGTTGAAATCAAATCGGTGCCGGTCGCGGGCGTCGATGCGGCGGAGTCGTCTGAGCCGCAAACCGACGCGCAAGCTCAGCCGACTGACGGCGGGCTTTTCTCCATCTTTAAGCGTCTGCCGGAAAAATTACGCGACGATAAACCGCTGCCCGCCGATCAGGCCCCGCGCCCGCCGGCCGATGTCGGGCAGTGACCGAGAACCCCGGCGATCTCTTCGTTCTCGCTGCGTCTTTTTCCAGCAAGAGGGTGGCACCCGGCCGTCGCGGCCCGCGGCGCTGGAAAGGCCTCAGGCACGACACGGCTTTTGACCCGGTTTTAGACGCGGCACGGTTTTAGACCTTGCTTCGTTGTGCGAAGCCCGTCGACAAGCACCTCCGCTCACCTCTCCAACTGCGTGATGGCATCTCTACTTGCAGTTGATTATATTGTATGTTCTTGTTTTGTTCCGTCAAGGCAATTTGCCTGCTGCAGCTTGCGGCAATGGACGGACGGAGCGTGTGGAATGGGGTACGACCTGCATATTACGCGGAAAAAGAATTGGGACGGTTTCGACGACGAGCACGGACCGGAGATCGCACTCAAAGAATGGCTGGCCGTCGTAGAGGCGGACCGCGAATTGCGCCTCGACGGATTTTGCGAGGTGCAAACCGCAGACGGCGGCGTCTTGCGTCACACAGCCCCGGGCATCGCCGTGTGGACGAGATGGTCGCAGCACGGACAAGCCGGCGAAGCGGCCGGCGGCATCGCGTGGTTTGCGTTCAGCGGCGGAAACATCGTCGTCAAGAATCCGGATCGGCAAATCCGCCGCAAGATGTGGCGCATCGCGCGAGCGCTCGAAGCCAAGGTTCAGGGCGACGAGGGCGAGTTCTACGACCGATTCGGCAACCCGGTCGCCGACGCGGCGGAAACGCTCGGCTATTGGCGCGCGCGGCGCCGCGACCTCGTCTTCAGATTCATCTGGGGCAATTGCGTCGGGGGCGATAATCCGCCTCAGGTCTTCGCGCGCTTTCCGGTCGTGGACTGCATTTACAAGACATCGCCGAGCGGCACGCCACAAGTCACCGGCCGCCGCATGCTCAACATCGTCGTGCCCAAAAGCAGCGCCACGCCGCAACAGCGCGCCGCCCTCGAAGCCGCGCGTCAGCGGGCCAAGACGTTGGGCATCGATCTCGTCATCACGGTGGAGTAGCCGCGATCGCCGAAAGCGATACCGTGGCTACTGCTTCTCGTCGTCATCCTCGGCGGCGTCTTCGGCGGCGTTCTCGAAACCGTCCGGGTTGACCAGCACCTCAATTTCCTGGTCGGTTTCGAATTCCGAACCGTGCTCCTTGCGCTCGCTCGCCTCTTCGATGGCGCCGGCGATGAAGGCGGGGAGATCGTCGATCGCGTCGCTGATCTCCGAGGCCGGAATGCCTTGCGCATTGGCATCGGCCAGGCAGCGGCCGGCCAGCGCCTTGGCTCGCGCCGCACCGTCGCCCGCCGCGTCCGCGGCAGTGACATTTTCGGAAATCCACTCTTCGACGAAACCAAGCGCACGCTCGCTCATAAACCGGCTCCTCTATTGCCCGGCCAGTGTAGCATGAAGACGGCGGCGCCAGACCAGCACATCCCCTCCTCGTCATTGCCGGGCTTGACCTGGCAATCCATGCGGCCACGACCCGTTTTGAACTGCGGCACGGCTGCTTAAAGCGTCTGTTCAGCATGGATGACCGGGTCACCGGCGGGCGAAGCGACGCTGTTCTTCGAACAGCCATGCCCGGCAATGACAATCGAGAGTCGGCCACGCTTGCCGCCTTGCCTCGCGCACGGAAATGTACGATCCCGGTGGCAATGACGACGGCCGCCCCATACCTTCCTTTCGCCGACGGCAAGCCATTTGCCTTGCGGATGAACCTGCAGCCATTACCGGTCGAGCAATGGATCGATGTCGGCGAAGATTTTTCCGGGCAGCTTGCGGAAAAGCGCAAGCTCCTTGCCACGCGGCATGACGATGTGGTGCAGGCGCTGCCCCAGGCGCAGCATGCGTCGGAAGAAGCGCTGAAGTTTCTGCTCGCTCACCTGCGCCGGTATTATCCCGGCCAATTCGCATTCCGCACGCTACGCGGTCTCGGGATCGGCGGAAAATGGGACTTCTCGCAGTTGTCGCTGCACCCGCTCGAACATGCCACCGGCCTCGTCCAGGAAGATTTCTGCATCCTGCAAGCGGACGACGAGACTAATGGCGGCACTTATCGCCTCACCGCGGGCGCAGTCTGCTTTCCCTCGAACTGGCGGCTCGCCGACAAGATCGGCTGCGCGCTCGCCGATGTGCACGGCCCGGTGCCGGGTTATGCCGAAAAGCTTGGCGGCGCGGTTGACCGGTTTTTCAAGAATCTCACAGCCGGCACCATCATGTGGCGCGCCAATTGGCTGATCCACGCCACGCCCGAATTGTTTCAGTCAGGCCACAAGCTCGATGCGGCGACAGCCGCCGCGATCACCTCCGAAAATGCCGGCGAAAAACTCTGGCTGCGCGTCGAGCGGCAGGCGCTCCGCCGCCTGCCGCAAAGCGGCGCCGTCCTCTTCACCATCAGGACGCATGTCACGCATCTCGCCGACGCGATCCGCGACGCCAAAGCCGCGCAAGCCTTGGCGCTCGCCGTGCGCACCATGCCGGACGATTTTTCGCGCTATCGCAGCATGGATACGTTTCGGGCGGTGCTGTTGCCGTGGCTGGAGCAGAGAACTGCCGCGTAGCCGGCACCAGCGCGGATATGCGGGATTGCAAGCTTCTTGAGCCGCGCCAGCACAGTAGACTTGCTGCGAGAGGCCATGATTCCCCCACGCGAGCCGTGCAGCACTCGTGGGAGTTGCGGTCAAGAATTTTTCGGACTTTCAGAAACTGATGTCATCAATCCACTTTTTTAGTTGCGGCAAAGCTCGCAACCGATCTTGGCGCGGCGATAACGGGACATCTTACGATCTGCCTAAGCGCTTCGGTAGGCACGGCGCTTTGCGCCTTTGCCCACCCTACGTGTCTACGCTCACAGCACCTTGTTCGCTTCCTTCGCCGCCTTGTCCTTCTCGACATAGACCTCGGCGCCGAGGTCCAGGAATTTCTGCGACATCTGCGCCATGCCCTGCTTGGCCGCATCGGGATAAAGCGCGGCCTTTTCGTTGTCGGTGAGGCCAGAGGCGTATTCGCGCACGTCGGCCGTGATCTTCATCGAGCAGAATTTCGGTCCGCACATGGAGCAGAAATGCGCCACTTTGTGCGCCTCCTTGGGCAGCGTCTCGTCGTGATATTTGAGCGCCGTGTCGGGATCGAGCGAGAGGTTGAACTGATCGACCCAGCGGAATTCGAAGCGTGCGCGAGAGAGCGCATCGTCGCGCAGTTGCGCCGCCGGATGGCCTTTCGCCAGGTCGGCGGCGTGGGCGGCGATCTTGTAAGCGATGACGCCGTCCTTGACGTCGTTGCGGTCGGGGAGCCCGAGATGCTCCTTCGGCGTGACGTAGCAGAGCATGGCGGTGCCGAACCAGCCGATCATCGCGGCGCCGATGGCCGAGGTGATGTGGTCGTAGCCCGGCGCGATGTCGGTGACGAGGGGCCCAAGCGTATAGAACGGCGCCTCGCCGCATTCTTTCAGCTGCTTGTCGACATTGATCTTGATCTTGTGCAGCGGCACGTGGCCGGGGCCTTCGATCATCACCTGGCAGCCTTTGACCCAGGCGACCTTGGTGAGTTCGCCCAAGGTTTCCAACTCGGCGAATTGCGCGCGGTCATTGGCGTCGCGGATCGAGCCGGGGCGCAAGCCGTCGCCGAGCGAGAACGAGACGTCGTATTTGCGCATGATGTCGCAAATCTCGTCGAAGCGCTCGTAGAGGAAGCTCTCCTTGTGATGCGCCAGGCACCACTTGGCCATAATCGAGCCGCCGCGCGAGACGATGCCGGTGACGCGGTTGGCGGTGAGGTGGATATAGCCGAGCCGCACGCCGGCATGGATGGTGAAATAGTCGACGCCCTGCTCGCATTGCTCGAGCAAGGTGTCCTTGTAGCATTCCCAGTCGAGCTTGACCGGATCGCCGTTGACCTTTTCCAGCGCCTGGTAGATCGGCACGGTGCCGATCGGAACCGGCGCATTGCGGATGATCCATTCGCGGGTGTTGTGGATGTTGCGGCCGGTGGAGAGATCCATCACCGTGTCGGCGCCCCAGCGGATCGCCCACACCATCTTCTCGACTTCCTCCTCGACCGAGGACGTCACCGCCGAGTTGCCGATATTGGCATTGATCTTGGTGAGGAAATTCCGCCCGATCGCCATCGGTTCGAGTTCTGAGTGATTGATGTTGGCCGGGATGATGGCGCGGCCGCGCGCCACTTCATCGCGCACGAATTCCGGCGTGACGAAGAGCGGCACCGACGCGCCGAAGCTTTCGCCGTCGTCATGGGCGGCTTGCGCGACGTCGAGCATTTTCTTGCGGCCGAGATTTTCGCGCTCGGCGACATAGATCATCTCTTTGGTGATGATGCCTTTGCGCGCCCATTCGAGCTGGGTAATCGGCTTGCCGTCGAGCCCGCGCAGCGGGCGCGGCGTGTTCGGGAAGCTCCGCGCCAGATGCTTGCCGCTGGCATTGCCGTTGTCGACCGCCTTGATCTCGCGGCCCTGGTAGTCCTCGACGCCGCCGCGCTCCTTCACCCAATCGAGGCGCGTGCGCTTCAATCCCTTCTCGACGTCGATCACGGCATCGTTGTCGGTGTAGATCCCGGAGGGATCATAGACCCGCACCGGCTCCTCGCCCGAACCTTCCGACAGCGGAATTTCGCGCAGCGGCACGCGCAGGTCGGGCGCGGCCTCCGGCGCCACATAGATCTTGCGCGAGCCGGCGATCGGCCCGGTCGTGACCTTCGGCGTTTCGAAATCGGATTCGGCGAGCGGCTTGTTCATGATGCACTCCTAGTGAGTTTCTTGTTCGAGGTCCGACCACGTCATTTGATGTAGCCGAAATAACAAAGCACAAGGCCGAGCAGGCTCAGCACAGTGCCGGAGATGAGGTAAACGTTCTGACCACGCATGACGTTCTTGGCGTAACCCATCACCGTCTCGGTGAGCAGCACGCGCACCAGGCCGCGAATTAGCAGCAGCCAGCCGAGCAGCGTGATCAGCACGCGCCAATCCGCCACCCACACATTGTGGACCAGTACAATGGCAAGGCCGGCGGCGAAATCCATCAGGCCGAACAGATAGACCAGCGTGACGCTGCCGATCACTTCGGTTGCCATGGTGCGGAAGGTGCGCCGATTGGCGAACAGGCCCAAGCCCGGCAGCAGCAACAGCGGGCCGAGCAGTCGCGCCAGAAAGATCGACGTCTGCATATCGCACTCCCGGTCTTGATCCAGGACGGCGGCTATTGGCGGGGGCATGCGTCTGTGTGGGCAAGTCCCTGTCCCTTCGCCGGCATGACCCGGATCAGGTTCAAAGGGTTTTTCTCAGCCCGGTTCCCGGGCACCCCTCGGAACACCCGTAATCTATGCTGCCTGGGCACGGTGTCAACGCGGTGGGGGCGGCATCCTCCCCATGAAAATGGGAGAATGCGTGCTCAATAATCCTTCAGCAGCCGCTCGATATAGTCGAGCTCTTCCTGCGGCCGGCCGAGATCGCCGTAGCGCTTGCGCAATTCCTCGATGATGCGGCGGGCGCGCTGCACGTCGATCTCGCCCGGCACTTTCACCGAGCCGTCAAGATCGGGGCCGCGCATCGGCCGGCCGAGCGGATCGGTTTCCTGATTGGCGCGCGCGGGACCGAACCGGCCGGGGCGGCCCTGGCCGGGCCCCTGCCCCATCTGCTGCTGCATCGACTGCGCCAGCCCTTGCGCGCCCTTGCGCAGCGCATCGAGCGCGCGGCCCTGCGAATCGACCGCGCTATCGGAATTGCCCTGGCCGAGTTCGCCTTGCGCATCGTCCATGGCCTGGCCGGCGCGGCCGAGCTGATCGAGCTGATCCTGTCCCGGCGTCTGGCCGCCTTGACCCTGACCCTGCTGATCTTGGCCCTGCTGACCCTGGCCTTGCTGGCCCTCCTTGTTCTGGCCGAGGCCGAGGTCTTTGAGCTGATCAAGCAATTTGTTGAGGCGGTCATGCAGCGCCTGCTGGCTCTGGCGCAATTCGCCGAGCGAATTGCCGGGCTGCTGCGGCTTGCCCTGCTGGCCACGCATGCCGCCTTGCGGATTGCGCTGGTCCTGCCCCTGCTTGAAGGTGCGGTCGCGCAGATCCTGCTGCTGGCGGATCATGTCGCCGAGTTCGTCGAGCGCCGACATCGCGTCGCTCTCGTCGCCGTTCAGGTCCGGCGAGGCCATCTGCAGATTTTCCATCATCTGCTCAAGCTGCTGCAGCAGCGCCTGCGCCGCCTCCTTGGCGCCGCTGCGCGACAGCTCTTCGAGCTTGTTGAGCATGTTCTGCAGATCGCGCTGGCTCAAGACCTTGGCATTGGGATCGAGCGGACGCGACAGCTGCTGCGGGGCCCCCTTGCGCATCTGCTCGGCCATCGCCTGCACGAAGCGATCCATGGCGGCGCGCAATTTATCCATCAATTGCTTGATCTCTTGGTCGCTGGCGCCGCGGTCGAGCGCGTCCTGCAGCGCCTTCTCGGCATTGCGGAGCGCGTCCTGGGCGTTGGACATGTCGCCGTCCTCGAGCCCGACCGCCATCTGCCACAGGCGCGCCACGACGTCGCGCAGATCGTCGTCGCTCTTCGCCCGCACCAGCTCCCAGAAGATCGAACGCAGGCCGAGATAGACGCCCGCGTCCGTGGTGAATTTTTCCGGCGCCAGCGACAGCGCATCCAGCGCGGTGATGACCAGCGGCCGCGCATTGGCGTCGAGCGCGAGATTGCGCCGCTGCTCGATCAGGGCGCGTGCCAAGGGCTTGGTAAAGACGCGCTCGGGCAGACGGAACGTGGTGGGCTCGCTCTTGCCGACATTGCCGCCTTCGTCGTGCGCCACGAGCGTCATCGTCACTTCGGCGCCAGCCCAGGGATGATCGGTGAGATCCTTGATGGTCTGGCCGACCGCGTTCTTGGTGCGCACCTGCGGCAGGGCCAACGGGAAATCGGGCGGCCCGAACAATGGGCGCGGCGCCCTGCCCGCGGCAGGCGCGCCATCTTTGGCGGCGTCGGCTTTCGTTGCGCCGGCCGCCGATGCGCCGCCGTTTGCCGCGGCTTCGCCATTCGCGGGGTCGCTTTGCGCCTTCTGCGTGAAGGTCGCCTCCGCTTGCGTGACGCCGTAATCGTCTTCGAGCTTATAGGACAGAAGCAGTGCGCCGCGGCTCTGCTCCTCGGGATCCTTGGTGAGCGAGATCGACGGCGGCTTGTCGGGAATCGCGTTGAACGGCCAGACCAGATCTTCGCCGGCGCCGCGCAAAGTCGCCTTGCCGGTGCCGGTGATCTTGAAGCGATGCTCTTCCGTGCCGGCCGGCGCAGGCACGTTGCCGGGATCAGGCACGACGCCGCCGCTTGCGGTGATGTCGAGACTGACCTTGCCGGTCGAGCGCACGATCAGCGTCGAGCCGACCGGCACCGACAGCGGCCCTTCGGCTTGCATCGCCGTCTCGCCGGGATGAATGCCCGGCAGCACGACCGGCGGCCGACCGGTATAAGCCGGCGGCGTCACCCAGGCATCGACGCGGAAATCCGCCGGCAAGGTCACGCCCTGCCAATCGAAGGCCGCGGCGACCCGTTTCCAGCGCTCGCCGCCTGCGGCGATGAAGGTCGCGACGCAAGCGATCAGCACCAGCGCGCGCAGCGCATAAGGGTCGCGGTGCGCCAGGAGCGGCGCCGGCAGGCCGGACCTGAACGCGCGCGCCGTCTTGAGCGAGCGCTCGACATGGGCGTTCCACAGCGCGAGCGAATAGGGATCCTTGCTGCTCACTGCGAGCTGGTCGGCGATCGCGGTCGCCGGGCGATGCGTGAGCCCGCTGCCGCGATCGAGGCGGCGCAGGCCGTCGGTCGCGGCAGGCACGCGCAGATAGCCAAGCGGCACCAGCGCCGCGAGCGTGAGCGCGGCAAACCCGATCAGCGCCACCGCGCGCCCGAGCGGCGGCAGCCACAGCCAGAGCCCGAGCCAGGAGACGGCCAGAAACAGCCCGATGGCGGTCACGAACAGCGCCAGCGCCGGCCACAGCCGTTCCCAGAAGATCGCGAGCCGCGCCCGCCGCACTGCGGCCGCCAGAAGCGACGTCGCCTGCGATTTGGCTGCGGCCTCGATGGGCCGGTCGGCGCTGCCGGCGTGATCCAGTTCCGTCACGAGAGTTCCGTCAGTCCTGTTTCCGTGAGGCGAATTGGCGCATCTAAAGAAGGTAACACGGGGGCCGCTTCAAGGCACAGTTTCCGGGTCCAAAGCCCGTGCAAAACAAGTTGATGCAAGATTGCCGCCAGTTCCGCGTCGGCCCGCGGGCGCCCTATAACCACTTCGGCAGGCGGTCGAACGCGATCAGCTGCTCGGCCGTCACGCGGGGCCGGATCAGCGCCCATTCGTCTTTGCGAACAAGGACTTCGGGGATCAGCGGGCGGCTATTATAGGTGCCGGATTGGGTCGCGCCATAGGCGCCGGCGGTCATTACTGCGAGCAGGTCGCCGGACTGCGGGGCGACCATGGACCGGTCGAGCGCGAGAAAGTCGCCCGACTCGCAGACCGGCCCCACCACGTCGGCAGTGATTCGCGGCGCGCCGGGCGGCACCTGCAGCACCGGGCGAATCGCGTGATAGGCCTCATAGAGCGTCGGGCGGACCAGGTCGTTCATGCCGGCATCGACGATGATGAACGTCTTGCCCTCGCCGTGCTTCACATAGAGCACGCGCGTCACCAGGATCCCGGCATTGCCGACGATAAGCCGGCCCGGCTCGAAAATGAGCTTGCAGTCGAGCCCCTTGGTCGCGTTCTTCACGATCGCCGCATAGGCATCCGGGTCGGGCGGCGGCTCATTGTCCTCGCGATAGGGAATGCCCAAGCCGCCGCCGAGATCGACATGCGAAATCGTGTGGCCGTCGGCGCGCAATTCGCTCACGAAATCGGCCAGCAGCGCGAACGCGTCGCCGAAGGGATCGAGCTCGATGATCTGGCTGCCGATGTGCATGTCGACGCCGATGACGCGCACGCCCTTGAGCTTGGCGGCTTGCGCGTAAACCTCGCGCGCGCGGCTGATCGGAATGCCGAATTTGTTTTCCGACTTGCCGGTCGCGATCTTGGCGTGGGTCTTCGGATCGACGTCGGGATTGACGCGGATGGAAATGTCGGCGGTGCGGCCCTTGGCCGAGGCGATGCGCGACAACAGTTCGAGCTCGGGCTCGGATTCGACATTGACGCAAAGAATGTTCTGATCGACGGCAAGCGCCAATTCGTCGGCGGTCTTACCGACGCCGGAGAACATGATCTTGTCCGGCGGCACGCCGGCCGAGCGCGCGCGCAGCAATTCGCCACCGGAAACGACATCGGCGCCGGCGCCGAGCTTCGCCAAAGTGGCGATCACGGCCTGGTTGGAATTCGCCTTCATGGCGTAGCAGACCAACGCGTCGACATCGGCGAAGGCACCGGCGAACACCTTGTAGTGCCGCTCGATGGTCGCGCTCGAATAGCAGTAAAACGGCGTGCCGACGGCGTCCGCCAACGCCATGAGGTCGACCGCCTCGGCGTGCAGCACGCCCGCGCGATAATCGAAATGATGCATGGCAGGTGTTTAGAGCAAGATTTGAAAAAGTGGAAATCACCCCCGTCATTGCGGGGAGCGATACAACGCGGCAATCCGACGTCCGGCTCCGAGCTGAATGCTTCGCTGCGCTCGCGATGACGCCGCGCTACTGCAGCAGCGGGTCGAGAATAAAGGATTTTCGCTCGCCGGGCGCCGCCACCGGACGGCCGTACTGGTCGAAGCCGGTCTTCATCGCGGTATCTTGCGGCGAGCCGGGGATCGGCGTGCCGTCTGGCTGGGTCAGTTGCGTGCTCGCCTGTGGCGCCGGCGTGGCCGGGCCCGGCGGCAGTTCGAGCGGCCCATTACGCCCGCAGCCGGCCAGCGCCAGAACGGCGATGCCGGCGACAGCGGCCAAAAGACACGAACGAAGACGGACCAAAGCGAACTCCCCCGAACCCCTGCCAGGCAACCTTAGCACATCGCAGCGCCGCGGCGACATTGTGTCCGGGCCGCGTTTCCAAGGCCTTTAGGGCTTCTTTTTCAGTCGTTTAAGCCAGCGATTGGCCTCGCGGCGCACATTATTCGGCGCGGTGCCGCCGACGGCGGAGCGGCTTTTCACCGAATTACCGACCGACAGGACGCTGAACACCGCTTTGGTGATCTTGGGCTCGATCTCCTGCATCAGCGGCAGGGGCAGCTTGTCGAGCGGCATACCGGCTTCCGCCGCCTTGGCTACGATCCGACCGGTGACGTGGTGTGCCTCGCGGAACGGCAGCTTCAACGCGCGAACCAGCCAATCTGCAAGATCGGTCGCCGTCGAATATCCCTCGCCGGCGGCCTCCTTCATGCGCGCGACATCAGGCGCCATGTCGCGCACCATGCCGGTCATGGCCCTCAGTGACATGGTGAGCGCGCCGACCGCGTCGAGCGCGCCCTCTTTGTCCTCCTGCAGATCCTTCTGGTAGGCGAGCGGCAGGCCTTTGATCACCGTCATCAGTCCGGTCAGCGCGCCGAGGATGCGCCCGCTCTTGGCGCGAATGAGCTCGGCAGCGTCGGGATTGCGCTTCTGCGGCATCATCGACGAGCCGGTGGTGAATTTATCCGACAGCTTGATCAGCCCGGTGAGCGGCGACGACCAGATCACGATCTCCTCGGCAAACCGCGACAGATGCACCGCCGTAATCGCGCAGGCCGACAGCGTCTCCAGCACGAAATCGCGGTCGGCGACGCCGTCGAGTGAATTCGCCATCGGCCGCTTGAAGCCGAGCGCCTTCGCCGTCATGGCGCGGTCGATCGGAAACGAGGTACCGGCCAGCGCACCGGAGCCGAGCGGGCTCTCATTGAGGCGTTCGCGCGCATCGGCAAAGCGGCCGCGGTCGCGCGCGGCCATTTCGACATAAGCCAGCAAATGGTGGCCAAAGGTCACCGGCTGCGCCGGCTGCAGATGGGTGAAGCCCGGCATCACCGTGGCGGCGTGTTCCAGCGCCTTCTCGGCCAGCGCCCGCTGATAGGCGGCAAGTCCGGCATCGATCTCGTCGATCGCGTCGCGTACCCAGAGCCGGAAATCGGTCGCCACCTGGTCGTTGCGCGAACGCGCGGTGTGCAGGCGGCCGGCAGGCTCTCCGACCAGTTCGGCAAGGCGGCTTTCGACATTCATGTGAATGTCCTCCAGCGCCCGCTTGAAGGCGAATTTGCCGTTCTCGATCTCTGACAGGATCGTGTCTAGACCGTGAGCGATCCGCTTCGCATCCTGCGCCGTGATGATGCCTTGTTTGGCCAGCATTGCCGCATGGGCCTTGCTGGCGGCAATGTCCTGCCGGTAAAGGTGCCGGTCGAAATCGATCGAGACATTGATGTCCTCCATGATCGGATCGGGTCCGGAGCCAAAACGTCCGCCCCACATTTTGTTGCTCATAGAGAGTCCACCAAGGTTAGCGAATTCAAGGTTGCGTTCATGACAGAGTCTTCGACCGAGCCCGATTTCAAGCTCCGCCGCCGCCAAAGGACCGTTGGCGCCCTGCTCGCGCTCTGCGGCACCCTGGCCGTGCTGGCGGGGATATACGGGATTGGCCGTCTGCGACGCAATCCGGCCGATGCGGCCTGCACCCCGGCGGTGAATATCGCCAGCCGCATCGCGCCGCTGGCGCGGGGCGAAGTCGCGGCCTTTGCCGTGGCCAAGACGCCGTTCCGCGTGCCGAATGTGGCATTCAAGGACGCGCAGGGCCGCGACAAGACGCTAGCCGACTGGCGCGGCCGCACCGTGCTTCTTAACCTTTGGGCGACTTGGTGCGTGCCTTGCCGCCGCGAAATGCCGGCACTTGATGCGCTGCAGGCCAAGCTCGGCAATGGTGATTTCGAGGTCGTCGCCGTCAATATCGACACCCGCGACGCGGAGAAGCCGCTCAAGTTCATGAAAGACGAAAACATCAGCCACCTCGCCTTTTATTCCGACGATAGCGCGCATGTGTTCGAGGATCTCAAGGCCGCCGGCAAAGCTTTCGGCATGCCGACCACGCTGATCGTCGACCGCTCCGGTTGCGAGGTCGGCAATATGGCAGGCCCCGCGGAATGGGCGAGCGCTGACGGCCTCAAGCTCGTCAGCGCGGCGGTTTCCGGGTCGTAATCTGCCGTTCACGCCAATCGTCTCATCGGCGCATTGCGCTGCGCGGATGCGCCGCGCATTTTGCACACGTTGTTCCACGATTCGTCCATGACTATTCATCCATGACCCGCACCCGCAATCTTCGCATCATTCTCATCCTCGGCGCGCTCTCGACGGTGAGCCCGTTTTCCATCGACATGTACTTGCCGGCGTTCCCGCAGATCGCCCACGATCTCGGCACCACGCCCGCGGAAATTTCACTCTCGGTGTCCGGCTATTTCGTCGGGCTCGCCGCGGGGCAGTTGTTCTACGGCCCGCTTCTCGACCGCTTCGGCCGCAAGCCGCCGATCTATGCCGGGCTGGCGCTCTTCATTCTTGCCTCTCTCGCCTGCCTCGCCGCGCGCTCGCCGCAAATGTTCATTGCCGCGCGGCTTCTACAGGCGCTTGGGGGCTGCGCCGCGCAAGTCGGCTCGACCGCCATGGTGCGCGACTACTTTCCGGTCGAGGAGAGCGCCAAGATCATCTCGCTTCTGATTTTGGTGCTGAGCGTCTCGCCGCTGTTTGCGCCCACGGTCGGCGGCTTCGTCACGACCAGCGTCGGCTGGCCGTGGATATTCGCCATCCTCGCGGCCTTTGCTCTTGTCGTTATGGCGCTGACCGCATTCCTGCCTCCCGGCCACAAGTCCGACCCGACGATATCGCTCAGACCCGGCGCGATGCTCCGCGGCTTTGCCGACGTGATCGGCGAGCCGCGGTTCTACACCTACGCCTTCGCCGGCGCTTTCTCGTTCGCCGGGCTGTTCGTCTACATCACCGGCTCCCCGATCATTTTTATCGACGGGTTTCATGTCGACCCGCGTACTTACGGGCTGATCTTCGCCGGCCTCGCCGCGGGCTGCATCGGCGCCACGCAATTGAACATCTGGCTCACGCGCCACTATTCGGGCGACGCGATCTTCCGGGTCGCGGTGATCGGCCAAACGCTGGTCATGGCCGTCACCTTCGTCGGCACCGCACTGAACTGGTACGGGCTTGCGGCCAATATCGTCCTGTTGCTGCTGTACCTGATGTTCTGCGGCCCATCGTTTCCGAATGCCGCGGCGCTTGCGCTGGCGCCGTTCAGCAAGAATGTCGGCAGCGCGGCGGCGCTGTTGGGATTCATCCAGATGGGAATCGGCGCGCTTGCCTCTACTGGCGTCGGCTTCCTGCACGCGTCTGCGAGCCTGCCCGTCTATGCGATGATGGCGGCAACGGCCGTTTTGGGCCTCGGCATACTGCTCGCCAATCAAAAGCGTACCGGAATTCTGCAGCCGCGGTGAGACGGGCGCGTGGGCGTTATGCGTGGGCGTTGAGACGGCTGCCCGTCCCGGGCGAGACGTTGGCCAGCGATTTGATGTTCTGCTGAGCGCTGTCGACCAGATTGGCGATTGCGGCGCCATGGTCGGCATTCATGCGCTCGAAGCTTTGCCCGAGCTGGATCTGTTTCAGCCCGCCCTGGCTGCTCATGATCGCGGCGGCTAGACCTGCAATGCTCATGATCAAACACCTGTTGCTGGAACCATATCGTTACCAATTTAAGAAGATGTGAATGATCGATAGCCGCGGCTCAGCGGCAATCGGCCCGGTTCCCGCGCCTGATGCCCATAGGATGCCTATTGACTCGGTCGCGCGCGCTTCTATACTTAACCACATGGTTAAGCTTAATACCGAGCCTCTCGACCGCACCTTTTCCGCGCTGTCCGATCCGACGCGGCGCGCGCTGGTGATGCGGCTGGCGCAGGAGCCGGGCCTTTCGGTGAGCGAGCTTGCGTCGCCGTTCGACATTTCACTGCCGGCGATCATGAAACATCTCGATGTCCTGTCGGATGCCGGCCTGATCGCACGCAGCAAGACCGGACGCACTGTCGCCTGCCGGCTAGACGCCGAGCCGATGCGCGAAGCCTTCGAGTGGCTCAATCGTTACGAACAGTTCTGGTCCGAGCGGCTCAATAGCCTTGCCGCCTTTTTAGAAGAGGAAGAGTCATGTCCGCCCAAGGAGCCACCAAGCCAAACACCGGAACCGCGACCCAGCCGAGCCTCACGCTCAAACGCCGGCTCAAAGCGTCGCCTGAAAAAGTCTTTGCGGCCTGGATCGACCCGGACAAGGTGAAGCGCTGGATGGGCCCCGGCGAAGGCAAGGCGATCTCCGCCGAATGCGACGCGCGCGTCGGCGGACGTTATCGCTGGGTGATGCAGTCGCCGTCCGGCGAAATTCATGACGTCAGCGGCGAGTTGCGCGAGATCATCCCGAACGAGAAACTTGTTTTCACTTGGGCCTGGAAGTCGACGCCGGAGCGTCAATCCCTGGTCACGGTGCTGATCAAGGCGGATGGCGACGGCTCGCTGTTGACGCTCACCCACGAGCAATTCTTCGACGAAGAGGCCCGCGATCGGCATCAATACGGCTGGAACGGCGCACTCGACAAAATGGAAAAGATGTTCGCGTGACCGACACAAAGGCCCGGAACAATATCGACGTCGCAAGGGTCGTCGTCGCAGGGATCGCGCTTGCAACGATCGTTTTCACAATCATCCTCTCGGAGTAGCGCAACATGAACAATTTGCACGGAACCTTTCACTGGAACGAACTCTTGGCGCGCGACGTCGCCGCGGCCAAGAAATTCTATGCCGACACGATCGGCTGGACCTATGACGGCATGCCGACGCCCGACGGACAGACCTATTGGGTCGCCAAAATGGGCGACCAGCCGGTCGCCGGCATTTTCGACATTTCCGGCCCCGATTATCAGGGCGTGCCGGACGGCTGGATGCCTTATCTCGCCGTCGATGACGTCGACGCGCGGGCGAAGAAGGCGGTCGCAGCCGGCGCACGGATCATGAAGCCCGCCTTCGACATCCCGGGCGTCGGCCGGATCGTGATCCTGATGGAACCCGGCGGCGCCGGCATTGGCTGGATCACGCCGGCGAATTGATCGCGGCCCGATGGAGCAAAGCGCAATCCGGCAATCAAAGAAGCGCCGAACGGCCCGGCATCAGCGTGTTCTTCAGAAACAACAGCGGAGAGATATTCCACATCTATTCCAGATACGGACGCGGGCTCGATATCCCGGTCGGCACCTATAATTTCCTTGATCTCGCACCGAAGGGCCGCGACGAGAACGGGCCGGCCTTTTCCAGTGCGACATCACGACCGCTACGATGGCGCCGCAATCGATACAAAAGCGTCATATCGGCAACTGAAATCCGCCTCATGCTGTGAATAGCAAGAGTGCGGAACTCGATTTCATCGCAGCAAAACAGAGGAGGAGACTATGAAGCTCTATGGCTTTACCGCGTCCCCGAACACCTGGAAGGTGCGGGCACTTGCCGCCTATCTGAAATTGCCGCTGGACTATGAATTCATCGACCTCACCAAGGGCGCGCAATATGCACCCGACTATCTGGCGCTCAATCCCACCGGCCGCACGCCGACCCTGGTCGATGGCGCGTTCACGCTGTGGGAGTCTTGCGCCATCATGCAGTACATTGCCTCGCAGGTGACGACGCCGCTGTGGCCGAACGATGCGAAATCGCGCGCCGATATCACGCGCTGGCAATGCTGGGAGCTGGCGCATTGGGGCGCCCAGGCCTGCGGACCGCTGACGTTCGAGAATCTAGTGAAGAAGTTCGTCGCCAATTTCGGTCCGCCGGACCAGGCCGCGATCGCCAAGGCGACCGAAGCCTTCAACAAAGAAGCCAAAGTGATCGAGGCGCATCTGGGCCGGCACAAATACCTCGTTAACGACACGCTCACGCTCGCCGACTTCACCGTGGCGGCGCCGCTGTTCCACGCGCAAGGCGCCGGCATGCCGGTCGCGCCCTATGCCAATATCCGGGCCTGGTTCGAGCGGGTTTCGTCGCTGCCGTGCTGGAGCGAGACCGCGCCGCAAATGCCGGCAGCGGCCTAACTGAAAAACATTGCCGTCATGGCCGAACTTGTTCCGGCCATGACGGTTACAGTTTTCATTCCGCGGCAGTATGCGTGCCGCGTTGCTGAAACACGGCAAAGCCAGCGCTGACCGCCGGCGACATCATTAATGCCTGGTGTTTTCGCCGTCGGTCACACGTCTGATCTGTGGCTTCGCCGCAACACGTTACAACAACTTGCTTGCGGCTCGGCCGTCAGGCTCCCGTTTTAACCCGTCTTTACCGGCTGCCATGCGTTGGTCGGGCGGGCAAAAAACTCGAACTGGGGGCCTGTCATGAAACGCATTCTTTGTCTGCTGGCGACGACCGCTGTCATCGCGCTCACCAGCACAGCCGTGCACGCAGCCGATCTTGCCGCGAAGGCGTATATGCCGCCGCCTCCGCCGCCGGCTCCGTCCTGGACCGGTTTCTATCTCGGCATCAACGGCGGCTTCGGCGGCGACCGCAATCAATATCCGTTTACGGTCGGCGGTGTTTCGGGGACATCAAGCCTCAACTCGAGCGGCTTCTTCGGCGGCGGCCAAATCGGTTACAATTGGCAGTTCGCGCCGGCTTGGGTCGCGGGCGTCGAAGGCGATATTGACGCTGCCGACATCCAAGGCATGGCGTCGACAACGCTGCCCGGGGCTTCTAGCAGCATCGGCACCAGGCTCGATTGGTTCGGCACCGTACGCGGCCGCATCGGCTATTTGGTTACGCCCAACACCTTGTTCTATGGCACCGGCGGTTGGGCTTATGGCCATACGACCAGCAGTGCGAGTGCCGCTGTCACTGGCCTTGCGGCCGGCGCCTCCGTCGGCAAGGACATGAACGGCTGGACTGCCGGCGCCGGTCTCGAATACGCGCTCACGCCGTGGATGTCGTTCAAGACCGAATATCTGTTTGTCGATCTCGGCAGCGCCACGCTTTCGAGCGGCGTCGCCGCGGGCGTGCCGTTCTCGCTCACCGAAAAGACAACCGCTCACACGGTGAGGGCCGGCATCAACGTCAAGCTCGGCAATTGGGGCGGCGGCTGGGGGCTGTAATACCGCCTGCCTCAAGCTTCACGCGCGCGTCATGGCCGGGCCTGTCCCGGCCATTTCGTTTTCGGTCCGATATCGCATCAGCGCGTCGGCACCGGCTTCTCGCCGCGATAGTCGTAGAAGCCGCGCTTGGTCTTGCGGCCGAGCCAGCCGGCCTCGACATATTTGACCAAGAGCGGGCACGGCCGGTATTTCGAATCGGCCAAGCCTTCGTGCAGCACCTGCATCACCGACAGGCACGTATCGAGGCCGATGAAGTCGGCGAGTTCGAGCGGACCCATCGGATGATGCGCGCCAAGCCGCATCGCCGCGTCGATCGCTTCGACATTGCCGACGCCTTCATACAGCGTGTAAATCGCCTCGTTGATCATCGGCAGCAGGATGCGGTTGACGATGAAGGCGGGGAAATCCTCCGCCACCGCGATCTGCTTGCCGAGCTTGAGCACGAAGGCCTTGGTCGCCTCGAAAGTCGCGTCGTCGGTGGCGATGCCGCGGATCACCTCGACCAATTCCATCAGCGGCACCGGATTCATGAAATGAATGCCGATGAAGCGCTCCGGCCGGTCGGTCGACGCCGCGAGCCGCGTGATCGAGATCGACGACGTATTGGTGCCGAGGATGGTCCCGGGCCTGAGGGTGGGACACAGCGCGGAGAAGATCTTGCGCTTGGTCTCCTCGTGCTCGGTGGCGGCTTCGATGACGAGGTCGCAGTCGCCGAGGTCTTCGAGCGTGTTGGCCGGCGCGATGCGCTTGATCGCCGCCTGGCGCTCCTCGTCGCTGATGCGCTGGCGGCTGACCTGACGCGCCAGATTGCCGTTGATGGTGGCGAGCCCAGCCGTGATGCGGTCGGGCGCGATGTCGTTGAGCAACACGTTGTAGCCGGACAGCGCGCAGACATGAGCGATGCCGTTGCCCATCTGGCCGGCGCCGATGATTCCGACCTTGCTGATTGTATTCGCCATGCTGCCTGCCTGATGGCTGCGAGATTCTGTTTTGGACCGTTCCTTAACCTCGACCATCTCACTCACCCTTCTACGACGATCCGGGCTTATGCGCCAGTTCCGGTCAATGCTTGACTTTGTCGAGTTCGGCGGCGAGCTCCGGCAAGGCCTGATAGAGATCCGCCACCAGCCCGTAATCGGCGACCTGAAAGATGGGAGCCTCTTCGTCCTTGTTGATGGCGACGATGACCTTGGAATCCTTCATGCCGGCGAGATGCTGGATGGCGCCGGAAATGCCGACGGCGATATAGACGTCGGGCGCGACGACCTTGCCGGTCTGGCCGACTTGCCAATCGTTCGGCGCGTAGCCGGCATCGACCGCCGCACGGGACGCACCGATCGCGGCGCCGAGCTTGTCGGCGACCGGCTCGATATATTTAGTGAAGTTCTCGCGGTTCTGCATCGCCCGGCCGCCGGAAATGATGATCTTGGCCGAGGTCAATTCCGGCCGCTCCGACTTCGACAGTTCTTCGCCGACAAAGCCCGACACGCCCGGATCGGCAACCACAGTGACCGATTCGACCGGCGCGGTGGCGCCGCCGGCGCCGGTCGCCTGAAACGCCGCGGTACGCACGGTGACGACGCGCTTACTGTCCTTGGAGCGCACGGTCTGGATCGCATTGCCGGCATAGATCGGCCGCTCGAACGTGTCGGGGGCTACGATCTTGCTGATCTCGGAAATCTGCATCACGTCGAGCAGCGCCGCGACCCGCGGCATGATATTTTTTCCCGCCGTGGTCGCTGCCGCCATGATGGTCTCGTAGGGCGGAGCCAGTGCGACGATCAGCGCCGCGGTCGGCTCCGCCAGCATGTGCGCGTAGGGCTCGGCATCGGCGAACAGCACCTTGGCCACGCCATCGAGCTTCGCCGCGGCCTCGGCGACAGTTTTGCAATTATGCCCGGCAACCAGAATATGCACCTCGGCGCCGAGCGCCTTGGCG
Organism: Xanthobacteraceae bacterium; assembly: GCA_035509535.1. Taxonomy (GTDB): domain Bacteria; phylum Pseudomonadota; class Alphaproteobacteria; order Rhizobiales; family Xanthobacteraceae; genus BOG-931. The sequence continues at coordinate 103,965 of DATJLN010000069.1, forward strand.
GCAGTCAGCGCCTTGTTGGTCGCGTCCTTGAGCGCCGCATTGTCGTGCTCGGCGAGGAGAAGTGTCGGCATCAGATCGCCCCCGCTTCGTTCTTCAATTTGTCGACCAGCTCGGCCACCGATTTCACTTTCACGCCGGCCTTGCGCACCGGCGGCTCCACGGTCTTGACGACTTCGAGCCGCGGCGCGATGTCAACGCCGTAATCGGCCGCGGTCTTTTCATCGATCGGCTTTTTCTTCGCCTTCATGATGTTGGGCAGCGAGGCATAGCGCGGCTCGTTGAGGCGCAAATCCGTGGTGACGATCGCCGGCATTTTCAGTTTCACGGTCTGCAAGCCGCCGTCGACTTCGCGCGTCACCAGCACGCCATCGCCGTCGAGTACGATCTTCGAGGCAAAAGTGCCCTGCGGCCAGCCGAGCAGCGCGGCCAGCATCTGGCCGGTCTGATTGCAATCGTCGTCGATCGCCTGTTTGCCGAGGATGATCAGCCCCGGCTGCTCGGCCGCGGCGATGGCCTTGAGAATCTTGGCCACGGCGAGCGGCTCGACCGCCGCGCCATCGGTCTTCACCAGGATGCCGCGGTCGGCGCCCATGGCAAGCGCGGTGCGGATCGTCTCGGCGGCCTGCTGCGGCCCGATCGAGGCGGCGATGATTTCGGCCGCCTTGCCTGCTTCCTTGAGCCTGATGGCTTCCTCAACGGCGATTTCGTCGAACGGGTTCATCGACATTTTGACGTTGCCAAGCTCAACGCCGGAGCCGTCCGCTTTGACTCGGATTTTCACATCCTTGTCGATCGCCCGCTTCACGGGCACGAGAATCTTCATGATGGGTCTGACTGGCTACTCGATCGGAATAGGTTTCTTACCGCGCCCGGCCATTGTTGGGAAACTTGCGATGTTGAGAATTCGGCGATGCTGCGGTGCGGGAAACCCTACCGGCCAAGGCCGCCGCGGTCAACGCGCCTGATCCGCAAAAATGGCCGGCGGGCCTTTGCTAAGGCCATGCTTCAATTCAGGATTTCAGCGGTTCTCGCCCGGCTTCCACAGCACGTCGGCCAAGCCGTTTCCGTTCGCATAACGGCTTGCGACAAAAAGGAAATCGGACAGCCGGTTGACGTATTTGAGGACCGCCGCGCCGACCGGCTCGCCGGACGTATCGGCCAACTCGGCGATGAGCCGCTCGGCACGCCGGCAGATGGTGCGGGCGAGATGCAGATGCGCCGCCGCCGCGCTGCCCCCTGGCAGGACGAAGGAACGCAGCGGGTTGAGCCCGGCATTGAGCCTGTCGATCTCGGCTTCGAGCCAGTTCACTTGATTGTCGGTGACCGTGAGCCGCGCGCGGCCACGATCTTCGCTTTCATGCCCTTTGCCGCCATCGTCGTCCTTGGCCGGGGTGCAGAGGTCGGCGCCGACATCGAACAGATCGTTCTGGATGCGCGACAGCACGGCATCCAACGACGCATCGGCGCCGGTGTGGAGGCGCGCGACGCCGATCGCGGCATTGGTCTCGTCGATCGTGCCATAGGCCGCGATGCGCAGATCGTACTTCTTGCGCCGCTCGCCGGTGCCGAGCGCGGTCGTGCCGTCGTCGCCGGTGCGGGTGTAGATCTTGTTGAGGACGACCATGGTCCGGCCACGCTTTTCGATGACGCGCTATTTGCCCAGCGTTATTTACCCCAGCCTTATTTGCCCATGATCCAGAGCGTGAGCATGATCACGCCGATAGCAATGGCCTGCAACAATACGCGCAGCCGCATCAGCTTTTGCGAGGTATTGCCAGACCCGCCTATCATCAGATTGATCAGGCCCAACAACAAAACGATGGCGACCGCGATAATGGCGATCGGGACGGCAACATGAGACATGAAATTGGACATGAGACTATATGTAACCCGCCTGAGGCGGCGGCGAAACCCATAGTTTCCGGGCCTGGACGGTCTATGTGGTCTAGTTCGACCCGTCGAGCAGGCGCCGCGCAATGACTTGCGCCTGGATTTCGGCGGCGCCCTCGAAAATGTTGAGAATGCGTGCGTCACAGAGAATGCGCGACACCGGAAATTCGAGCGCAAAGCCGTTGCCGCCATGCACCTGCACGGCATTGTCCGCGGCCGCCCAGGCAACGCGCGCCGCGAGGAGCTTCGCCATGCCGGCTTCAAGGTCGCAGCGGCGGCCGGAATCCTTCTGCCGCGCCGCATAGTAGGTGAGTTGCCGCGCAATCATGATCTCGACGGCCATCATCGCCATCTTGTCGGCGACGCGCGGAAAATTGGCGATCAGCTCACCGAACTGGACGCGCTGCGTCGCATAGGTCAGCGCCTGTTCCATGGCGGCTTGCGCAACGCCAATGGCGCGCGCGGCGGTCTGCACTCGCGCCGCCTCGAAGGTCGCCATCAATTGCTTGAAGCCCAGGCCTTCGACGCCGCCGAGCAGGTTTTCCGCTTTGACGACAAAGCCGTCGAAGGCGATCTCGTATTCCTTCATGCCGCGATAGCCCAACACCTCGATCTCGGTGCCGGACATGCCAGGGACGGGAAACGGATTGCCGTCATCGCCGCGCGGCTTTTCGGCGAGCAGCATGGAGAGGCCGCGATAGCCGGTCTCGGCCGGATTGGTGCGCACCAGCAGCGTCATCAGATCGGCGCGCACCGGATGGGTGATCCAGGTCTTGTTGCCGTAGACCTTATAGACGTCGCCCTCGCGCACCGCGCGCGTCTTCAGCGACGCCAGATCCGAGCCGGTATTGGGCTCGGTGAACACCGCCGTCGGCAGCACTTCGCCCGAGCCGATCTTGGGCAGCCATTTGCGTTTCTGATCCTCGGTGCCGCCGTTCAAGATCAATTCGGCGGCGATCTCAGAGCGGGTGCCGAGCGAGCCGACGCCGATATAGCCGCGCGACAATTCCTCCGAGACGACGCACATCGATTCCTTGCCGAGCCCCATGCCGCCGTAATCCTCGGGGATCGTGAGATTGAAGACGCCGAGTTCGGACATCTGCGCGATGACGTCGAGCGGGATATAGGCGTTCTTGAGGTGCCAGCCTTGGGCAAAGGGCACCACGCGATCTTCAGCGAATTTGCGCATTTCCTCGCGGATGGAATCGAGCGTGTCCTCGAGGCCGCAAGCGCCGACCGTCGCATCGCGGTCCTGGCGCATCAGTTCGACCAGGCGCGCGCGGCGCGGCGCGGTATTGCCCGTCGCGATCAGGTGCTCGACCGCGGGGGTGATGCGGGCCGCGACCGCGCCCATGCCGAGGCCGAGATCGGACGGCCGCACGATCTCGTTCTGGCTCATCGGAATGCCGCCCACGATCTGGGCGAGATATTCGCCGGCGCCGATGCGCACCAGCAATTCCTCGGTTTCGCCGAAGGCTCCCATCTCGGTCATGCGTTGCGCATAAGCGGCGAGCTGGCGGAGCGCCTCGACATAGGTCGCCAGCCAGGCGAGGCCGTGCGTGGCACGCTGTTCGCGATCAAAGACGCGCGAGACGGTGCGGCCTTCGATGTTCACGCGTTCGCCGACGGCGCGGCGCGCATCGGCCAGGAGCGATGCGACGGCCGCAACCGCCTCATCCAGCATCGGGATGACATCGGGGCTTGCGGAGAGCTGGGAGGCGGCAAGCGGCATGACTGGCTCCGGTGAGCGGCTAAAACGACAACAAGAGACGGCCCGGCCTGACCGGCAAACCTTACGCGTGCGGTGCACAAAAGCAATCGCCGCCGTGCCGACGATTACCGCTGGACACACAGAGGCCCCGGGCGCTCCTGAAGCTCGATCCGTAGGCCGCCGGGACCGGCCCGGCTGAGCACCGGTAACAACTAGAAGTGGCCGGACGCCGCACCTTCTTGCCAAATCTTAACCATTTTGCGGTGTCCTGGCGCGGATCAGCGCGGCGGCGCGCCGCGGCAATAGACATCGCGCTTTTCGTCGAGCCGGGGCCCCGATGCACTTCGCGCGGATTTTCTCGAAGCTGTCGGTTCGCGCCCGCATTATCGTGCTGGGCGTCATTCCGGTTATCGGCTTCCTGGCCAACGGCATCGCTTTCCTGAGCGGCGACGCCCAGGTCGGTCAGGCCTTCGACAGCGTGCATCGCAATACAGCCGTGTCCGACGCCAGCCGCGACCTCAAGACCGGGCTCCTGATGATGCGGGCCGCGACCGTCGAATTCGTCGGACATCCCTCCGACACCGAGGTCCGCGACTTCGAGGACGGTCAGGCTATGGCGCTGGACCGGATCGGGCGTATCCAATCCATGCTGCCGGTGGCGCAGCAAAGCACGATCATGCCGTTGCAAGCCACGGTGCGCGACCTCAAGAGCAGCTTCACCAACTTGGTGCAGGAACAACGCTCGCTGGGCTTCACCGACAAGCAGGGCATTACCGCCGATCTGATTGCCGCGAGCGCCGCGATCGAGATGATCATTCAGGACGACCTGACCTGGGTCGCGGAAGTCGACCGTGGCAAGCTCCTGACCTCGCTCCTGACCATGCGGCGCTATGAGATCGAATACCGGCTGACGCGCGACCACGCCGCCGAGCGCCATTTCGTCGACGAGGCCAAGCATTTCAACGACATTTTCGATTCGGTCGACGGCGCGCCGCCGATGAAAGAAAAGCTCAATCAGGAAGTTCAGCATTACAACCATGTGTTCGCGCAATGGGTCGCAAGCACCGACCATATCGCTCCGCTCGTCGGGCTGATCAGCCGCGACACCGAAAATGTGCTGCCGGAGGCCAACAGGATCATCTCCGCCGCGCGTGAGAATGCAAATGCCGCAGCGGCGGGGCTTGCCGCCTCCCGCACCCGCACGCGGCAATTCATTATTGGGGTCGACATCGCCGTCATCCTCATCGTGCTCGGCTGCTGCTGGCGCATCGGGCGCTCCATCACCAACCCACTGGAGGAACTTGCCGGCGCCATGAAGCGGCTGGCGGACGGAGATACGTCGGTCCGGCTGCCGGCTACGGATTCCCACGACGAGATCGGCGCCATGGCGCGCACGGTCGTGGTCTTCCGCGATAATATGATCGAGCGCGAGCGCCTGGCGTCCATCCAACAGGAAAGCAATGCGGCGCGCGAGCGGCGCGGCGAGGCCATCGCGGCGTCGATCAGCCGGTTCCGCGCTTCGATCGAACAGGCGCTGTACCGCCTGCGTGACGCCTCCGGACGGCTGGAAAGCACGTCGAGTAACCTCAATACCGCCGCCGACGCCGTCTCGTCGGAGGCCAAGGTTGCGGAAAATTCCGTCGGCGCCGCCTCCGCCAATGTCACGACAGTTGCCAGCTCGATCGAGGAACTCGCGGTCTCGATCAGCGAGATCGCCGCGCATGCGACCAAATCGACCGACGTGGCGCGGCGCGCGGTCGCCGAATCCAAACGCACCGGCACGACGATGTCGGAGCTCGGCAACGCGGCAAACCGCATCGGCGAGGTGATCGGCCTCATTCAAGCCATTGCCGGCCAGACCAATCTCCTGGCACTGAATGCCACGATCGAGGCCGCGCGCGCCGGCGAAGCCGGCCGCGGCTTTGCGGTCGTGGCGTCGGAAGTAAAGTCGCTCGCCGCGCAGACCGCGCGTGCCACCGAGGACGTCGCCGCGCAGATCGGCGCCATCCAATCGGCCACTGCCGACGCGGCGCAGGCGATCGAGCAGATTTCCTCGATCATTCGCGACATGGCGGAGATCGCCGCGGTGGTGGCGTCGACCGTCGAGGAGCAGAACAATGCGGTCGCCTCGATCGCCGAAGGCGTCAACCGCGCCTCGGGCGAGGCGCATAAAGGCTCGGACGCCATGAGCCGGGTCGCCGGTGCGTCCAGCGGCGCCCGCACGACGGCCGCCGACGTCAAGGCGCTGGCGGCGGTGCTGGCCACCGAAGCGGAAAGCCTGCAAGGCGAAGTGCGCCGCTTCCTCGACGACGTCCAGGCGGCGTAGCAGCCGCGCGCGCTAGTCCGTGACGTAGCCGGTGGCATCGAGATTGACGCGCACCTCAAGGCGCTGGACGTCCTGCTTCTCCACGAAGCGCACGGCAAAGCCGCCGTCGAAATGACGCACCACGCGCGCGACGACGGTGGCGAGCGCAAGCACGCTGCCGACGTCGGGTATCGTGTGCGCCGATATCGCCGCACCGGACGCCGACAGATCGAGGATGAAGCACTCTTCCAAATGCGCATCGGCAAGGATGATGCGCGAGCGCGGATTCTCCGGAACAAAACGCGCATCGGCGCGCTGGTCGACGACGTCGAAATTCTTGAATTGTTCGAACCAGCCGATCTTGGCGGCGAGCTTGTCGCGCTCCTCGCCGGTGGCGACGATGCTCATGACAAAGCCGCCGTCAAGCAGCCGGACAATCGAACCCTTGAACTTGCCGAAATGGTCGATCGTGGCGAAGGCGCGTTCGCCGAGGTAGCCGTTGACCGGGGCCGCGAGTGCGAGCGCTTCCGGCGAAACATTGACGGCATGACAAGGATAGATCCGGCGCTCGCCGTGCACATTGCGGTGATCGGCGAGCATGTAGATCCCCCGAATGCGCACGATAATACGGCTCTGTCGCCCGCGTTCGACGATCACGAGTTCGTCGCTTTTGGGCTTTTGGTATTTGCGAGCGGCATGGCCGCGGCTCCGGAAGCAGCCGTTAATTTGCACGCAATAAAGCCCACCGGCCGTTGACGATTTCCTCCATTTCGTGAAGGCGGTTGTGCGAACTTACGTAACACTTGATCAATCTGTCCGGGCGATCTGATTTTTCCTTTTCGCCAGCAAGGCATTACAGGGCCGTGATAGGGTCATAATAGTGCGTGGCTAAACGTCGGCGGCCGCTGCAAGACCGCAAAAATCTGATCGGCAACAAACAAATCAAATCCGGCGTGCTTTATTTGCTCCGCGCGTCGAGGTGGCGCCGCAGCGATTCCAGCCATCCGCCGAATGCACCGCAGAAGAACCCAGCCCACTCGCCCAGCCGTTCTGGCGGACAATCGAATGTCGCCGACCATTCGACGAAAGCGCGGCCGCCGTCAATCACCGGAACCACCCGCAAAGTAGCGCGATAATCGTGCACCGGCATCGGCGCTTCGCCGTCAAACGCATAGGTCTGCGCTCGCTCGACATCGGACAGCGCCAGCAATTTCTGGCGAATGCGCCGGCCTTGATAGAGAACGTTGCGAACGGCGCCGACAGCGTCACCGGATCGGCCGTCCTCGATCTCGCTTGCGCCGGCGCCATCGACCCAGACCTGATAATTATTGAAGTCGCGGATGACGCTCCACACGTCATCGGCCGACTGGACGAACACCGTGCTGTAATAAGCGCTGGCCATATCGAACCTCCTGGACAAGCCGGCCGATATGATCCGAGCTCGCTGCCGAAGCCGACCCGATTCCTGTGCCAAGGCAGATACCTCCCGCAACTCTAATGCCGGCAGTGCATAGCTCTGGGTTCTGCGGCTTGCCTAATGAGCACGCCGGACTATGGTCAAAAAAGATCGGCGCGGGCGGACAAGTGCAGCAAATGGGTTCTGCGGATCGGCAAAAAGTGGCGGCCTACATCACGCCGGAGCTCGTGCGCCAAACGCTTCTGGACATGGTCGATATCCGTAGCCCGACCGGCCACGAAGCCGCGATGGCCGATTACATTATCGACCGCCTGCGCCGCGCCGGACTGGATACGCAGCGCCAACTCGTCGAGCACGATCGCCCCAACGCGGTCGCGCATCTGCCCGGACGCGGCGACGGATTGAACCTGCTCTTTACCGGCCACATGGACACGTCTTACAGCGGCGACGAGCCGCATCTGAGCGGCGAAGGTTTTCGCCCCAAGGGCGTGTTTCGTGACGGCTGGGTCTGGGGCCTGGGCGCCAACAACATGAAGAGCGGGCTTGCCGGCTTGCTCGTCGCCGTCGAGGCGATCGCCAAATCCGGAATCGCGCTTCATGGCGACATTACTTTGGGCGCTGTCGTCGGCGAGATCGAGAAAGCGCCGGCCGAGGAATTTCAAGGCCGCGATTATTCCGGATACGGCGTCGGCACCAAGCACCTCGTCTCACACGGCGTCACCGCCGACTACGCGCTACTGGCCGAGCCGACCGGCATGCGCATCTGCACCGCCAATATGGGTTGCCTATGGGCGCGGATCACGCTTGAAGGCACTGTCGCGCATTCGGCGCTGACCAACAAAACCGGCACCGTCAATGCCATCAATATGGCGCGGCTGCTCTGCGACGACATCGATGCCTGGGCCGCGAGCTTCCAGGACGCCAACGTCTATCTCGACGAACACGCCAATGTGACGCTCGCCTGCATTCGCGGCGGCGCGCCGTGGCGGCTGTCGCGCAATCCTTATGAATGCAGCGTCTATTTGGATATCCGCACCGTGCCCGGCCAGACCGCCGATCAGGTCAAGCGCGAATTGCGCGCGCTCCTGACAAAATTCGCTGCACGCCACAAGATCTCGAAGCCGGCGCTGCATTTTATCGTCACCGATCCGGCGCTGGTGATCAACGAGAACCTGCCGGTGGTCACCGCGCTTGGCGAAGCGCAACAAGCCGTCATGGGACAAAAGACCGCGACGTTCCTGCGCCGCCCCGGCTCCGACGCCGTGCATCTAAGCCGCTACGACGTGCCGTGCGTGCAATTCGGGCCCGGCGGCCGCTTGCATCCGGACGCCAAGGGCTCGATGCATGCGGTCGGCGATCATGTGCTGCTCGACGACGTGGTGCTGGCGTCGCGCATTTATTTCGAGACCGCGCTGAATCTGTGCGAGCACCCGATCGCCGCCGGCGGAGCGCACATGATCTAAGAAACATCGGTCGACCCTGCCGGGAACATCGGCCGCGATGCCGCGGCAAAATCTGGAAGAAACCATGCGCGCAAGTCCTTGGTATGCAGGCCTTTGGTTGTCCGTTCTTCTCGCCTCGTGGGCGCTCACCGGCACGGCGCGAGCGGAGGATTTTCCGTCGCGGCCGATTACTCTGATCGTTTCTTTTGCGCCCGGCGGACTGACCGACATTCCGGCGCGCGTGATCGCGCCGGCGATGCAAAAAGCCCTTGGCCAATCCGTGATCGTGGAAAATCGCGCTGGCGCATCCGGCATCACCGGCGGCTCCTATGTCGTGCGCTCGAATCCCGACGGCTATACGCTCCTCGTCAGTGCGCTCTCGGAAGTGCAAAATTTCTACTACATGTCCGTGCCTTACAATGCGCTCACCGACCTCGCCCCGGTCGGCCAGATCGCCGACGGCCCGCCCATCGTCCTGATTGTCAGCGCCGGCTCGCCGTTCAAATCTGTCGCCGACCTGGTTGCCTATGCCAAGGCCAATCCGTCGCGAATGAATTTCTCGACGTCGGGCGCGGGAACCACGCCTGCGCTGGCGCTCGCGCAGTTGAATGCGCTTGCCGGCACCGCGATCGCGGGCGTGCCCTACACCGGCACCGGACCGGCCACGCAGGCGGTCGTGAGTGGCGACGTCCAGGGCGCGTTCGTGTTCTATCCGTCAGCCAAGGGCATGATCGACGCCGGACAATTGCGCGTGCTGGCGCTGGCAAGCCCGAACCGCTTGGCGCTGCTGCCGGACGTGCCGACCATGCAGCAGCTCGGCTATGCGGGGTTTACGCACTACGCCTTTATCGGCCTCTCGGTGCCGAAGGGCACCCCCGCTTCGGCCGTGACGGTGTTGAACAAGGCGCTCAATGAGGCGCTTGCGACGCCCGCGGTAAAAGAACGGCTCGAACCGCTCGGCATGACCATACCCCCCGCGCCGAACAGTCCTGAGGCCTATCTTGCCTATATGACCAAAGAAGCGGCGCACCAGGCGGAACTGGCCAAACTTGCCGGCGGCAAGGTACCGGCCTCGCACTGAACACATTATCTATCTCTCTTGAGCACTGACGAGCGGCCGATCCGGATCACCCCGGAATCGCCGGTACTATGTTATGAAGGGACCGCGCTCGCCCGCGGAGAGACCTTGCTCCGGAGACTTGCCGCCATTGAAGACCATCCGCACCTCCTTCCGCATCGCTGTCGACGCCTTCTATCGCTTCAATGCCGACGACGGTTGGGCGATTGCGAGCCACATTGCGCTCTCGGTGCTGATGTCGATGTTTCCGTTCCTGATCCTGGTGACGGCCATCGCGGGTTTCATCGGCTCGAAGAATCTTGCCGATGAGGTGGCGCAACTCATCATCGCCGCCTGGCCGCATGAAGTCTCGGGCGGGATCACCGGCGAAATCCACAGTGTGCTCACCACCGCCCGCGGCGACATCCTCACCGTCGGCGCTTTGTTTGCGATCTATTTTTCCTCGAGCGGCGTCGAGAGCCTGCGCATCGGCCTCAACCGCGCTTATGGGCTGATCGAGAAACGGCCGTGGTGGCTATTGCGCCTGGAATCGATCGGCTATGTGCTCGTCAGCGCGCTTGGATTTCTGGCCCTTGCCTTCCTGGTCGTTCTCGGTCCCCTGGTGTTCCGCGCCGCGCTCGCCTACGTGCCCTGGCTCGAACCGCTCGAACGGCACTATGACGTCGGCCGCTTCAGCGTGGCGGCCTTCATTCTCGCCGTCGCGCTGATGATCCTGCATATGTGGCTGCCGGCGGGACGGCGGCAGATCGAGGACGTCTGGCCCGGGATCCTGGCGACGCTCGTGCTGTGGCTTGCCTGCGGCTTCGCCTTCGGCCGCTATTTGTCCGACTTCTCCTACGCCTATGTGCACTATTACGCCGGCCTCGCCTCGGCGATGATCGCGTTGGTGTTTCTTTATTTCACCGCCTGGATTTTCATCTATGGCGGCGAACTCAATGCCGCAATCGCTCGCCACTTTCCGCGGCGCCGGCCGAGAAGCGGCGTGGATGACATCGCGCCGCGGCCGGGTGCCGGGACTTAAAGCACATGCCCGCCGCGGTCGTCGCGTTCGCGTTTGGCAGTCCGAACACGCTGCGCTCCAACCGCGCCATTGCCGAAATGGCTTCCGCGATGGCCGCCGCTCTCGGCCTACCGGTCTATGCCGTGCTCGACGTTTGTCTCCTGCGGCAAGGCGTCGAGGTCCATTTGACGGCGGAGAACTATCCCGAGCGGGTGCCGACGCTGCGCGAAGCGCGCGGCGCGGTAGCGTGGGCGTTAGAGCGCAGGATCGATCTCTTTTGGCTGTGCGCCGCGACGCCCCATGTGGTGCGCTGCCGGCGCGATCTGGCCTATGCGATCAGGGAGCGCGACGCCGCCATCGCGGTGAAGATCGCGCCCGACGCCGGCCTTCACCCCGATGATTTCTGGTTCTGTCCCGACTCGACGCAGCTGGATACGCGCATCTCAGCCTGTGGCGATTGCGGGAGGCTATTTTGATGAATGTTCCGATGTGGCGTTACGCGCTGGTCGCAAACTGAACGTCGCAGAGCGGGCGCCCCGCGAACTTGCAACGGAGAGCACTTGAGTCTCGCGAGACAATCGCCGGCCGCCTATGAGCCGCAGCCCGGCGGCTCCCCTCGGAGCAGATAGAAAGTCCAGGGTATTCGCAGTCCGCTCCGACCTCGTCGGTTTCCGCCCTCATAGCGGACCTGCTCCGGAACGCGGCCGAGGTCGCCAAAGTGCCATGAGCAGACTTCCAGCGACCCGATGCTCGTCCTGACCGGAAAGATTGGCTCTTACTTTACCTCGCCCCAGTGGCGAACCAAGCGCGGCCGAGAAGGATTGACAGGACTGCATGAAGCCCAACCGCGGGCCACAGCAAGACGCCGGACAAGCCGCCCGCCAAACCGAGATACGCAAGATAGAGGGTGAGGGCCACAATGTAGGTCAACATGCCGAGCATCGGTGGCCCCGGCCAGCACGAGACAGCTAAGGCAACCAGAGCAACGCCTGCGACCCGCGCAACCGGTATGGCGACGCCGCTAAGTTCCTCGCCCAACAACAACTGCCCGACCAGCGAAGGAACTATCAGCAGTGCCAAGCCAGTCGCGGCCTCGCCGGCTGCGGCGAAACTCAACGCCATTTTCTTCACTGCGATTTCACCCGATTGTTCCCGCCGGAGAAGGCTGAACGCTAGTGCTTTGCGTCCGCGTCCTGCTTCTCCGGTCCCAGATTGAAGGTGAGCTTGTTGATCTTGCCGGTGAACTTGAACGGAACGTCGTAGCGATATTCAACGAGCGCAACGCCGGTGCGGGTGTCCTGGCCGATGTCGAAAGTTTCGTCCTCAGGGAACGTGATCGGGGTGGTGTGCTCCATAGAATTCGTGGCCACTGCCTTGCCGTCTACGGACAGCACGCCAGTCCCGCCCTTGCCCAAACCTGGACCGTCAGACTTGAAGTCGAAGACGACGGTGTGTTTGCCGGCCTTCAACACCGGGCCTTCCCACATCGTACGCTTGAGATCGAGCAGGTTATAGAGGAACACGACCTTGCCACGATCAACGCCGAACTCGCCTTTGCTCAAGAAGAGGCCGTAGCCGCCGAAGCGCCCGCCTTGGGTGACAATCATGCCTTCGGCGCCGCCTTCCGGAATCTCGACCTCGGCGGTGATGATATAGGACTTGTCCAGGATGCTCGGCGCCGCACTGGCCGGCACGCCGGTCAGTTCGCCCGAATATGTGAAGACCGTTTGCCCCGCTGTGAGGCTTGGGCGCGGCGTATTCCAGCGCGCGAGCGTCGAGTTGTCGAGAGGCAGCACGTCGTACTTCTTCGCCTCCGAATAGAAGACGTCCTGCATCTGCTTGAGCTTGTCCGGCATGGTGCTGGCGACATCGTTGTATTCTGTCGGGTCTTCTTGGACGTTATAGAGCTCCCACTTATAGCCGGTGATCACATCCGGCGGCGGAGCGGTGCTCAGTTCCCACGGCAGCGTCACCGGCGTCGTAGCGGCCAACCATCCGTTGCTATAGATCGCGCGATTGCCGAGCATCTCGAAGTATTGCGTCGTGTGTCGGCTGGGGGCGTCGGCGTTTGCCTTGTCCCAGGTATACGCCATGCTCACGCCTTCGATGGGCTTCTGCTTGATGCCGTCGATCATATCGGGCGCCGGTATGCCGGTCGCTTCGAGAATGGTCGGTACGATGTCGATGAGGTGAGAGAACTGGCGGCGGATGCCGCCTGCGTCGTTGATGTGACCGTGCCAGGACATCACCATGCCCTGGGCTGTTCCGCCGAAGTGCGATGCAACTTGCTTGACCCACTTGAACGGGGTGTCCATCGCCCACGCCCATTCCGCTGCATAGTGTGGAAAGGTTCGTTCCGAACCCCAGAACGGATACCAAAGAAACTGGTCCTTCACCGGCACGGCAATGCCATTGAAGGTGGTGAACTCGTTCGGTGTGCCGTTGAGCATACCCTCGGCGCTGGCACCATTGTCGCCGCCGATATAAATAATCAGGGTGTTATCCAACTCGCCAAGGTCTTCGACCTCCTGGATGACGCGGCCGATCTCATGGTCGGCGTAGGCAAGATAGGCACCGTAGACATCCGCTTGCTTAACAAAGAGCTTCTTCTCCTCGAAACTTAGCGAGTCCCACTTCGGTAATTCCTTCGGCCAAGGCGTCAACTTGGCGTTTTCGGGCATGATGCCCAAGCGCTTTTGATTGGCGAAGATCGTCTCGCGCACTTTGTTCCAGCCTTCATCGAAAAGATGCATGGCGCTGATCTTTTCGATCCACTCCGGCGTCGGATGATGGGGCGCGTGCGTAGCGCCGGGCACGTAATAGACGAACCAGGGCTTGCCGGGCGCAATCTCTTCGAGTTCCTTGATGTGCTGGATGGCGTCGTCGGCCATCGCGGTCTCGAGGTTCCAGCCCGGATTGCCTTGGAAGGGATAAATCGCCGTGGTATTGCGAAACAGGTTTGGTTCCCACTGGCTCGCATCGCCACCGACAAAACCATAGAAATACTCGAAGCCCATACCGTTTGGCCATTGATTGAAAGGTCCGGCTTGGCTCGACTGGTAAGACGGCGTGTTGTGATCCTTGCCAAACCAGGCGGTCGCGTAGCCGTTCTCTTTCAGGATCGTACCGACGGTGCCCTTGTCGATTGGGATGATCGAGTCGTAACCCGGATACCCTGTCCCTATTTCGTTCACCACCCCGTAACCCACCGAATGATGATTGCGTCCGGTGATAATCGCCGCACGCGACGGTGAGCAGAGCGAAGTGGAGTGGAAATTCGTATAGCGCAGCCCCTGCTGTGCGAGGCGATCCATGGTCGGCGTGGGTATGACGCCGCCGAACGTGCTTGGTGCGCCGAAACCCTGGTCGTCAGTCATAATGAGCAGCACGTTGGGCGCGCCCTTCGGCGGCACGACGCGCGGCGGCCACCACGGGGTTGACTCAGTGGCCTTATCCTTGATTACCCCACCGAATTCTGGTGCAGGTGCTGGGAGCTGTTTGCCATTGATCGTCATGGTCGCACCGGGCGAACCTGGGACCCCCGTGGTCTGCTGCGCCGCCGCCAACACGCAACTGATGGCGAGGAAACCCGCGCTTGCAAGCAAGCTGGCACTAATTTTCATGACTGAAACTCCATCGTCCGCTCAACAAGAGACGTGCGCTGGCGCGACCTGTTTAGGTGCTCAGCACCTTGCGTCGTTCTTCATATTCTTCGCGGCTGATCTCACCGCGAGCGAACCGCAGTCTTAGCTCTTCAAGAGCATCATGAGACTTGTGCTTGCTTCCATACATGCGATGGACGATAAACATCACGCCCATCACCGCTACCATGATCGAACCAGCGACAACGTGGGGAGAAATTCCCTCAACGATCTGGCTCCACATTTAAGGATTGCCTTTCGTCCGGTCCGGCTAGGATATTGAAGAACGCTCGACTTCGCGCCTTGATTTAGCTCAAAGCGAAGTCACCGTCGTTCCTGCTTTCAATGACGGCAGACGACTCAAGAAAAATGACGATCAGATCGTGGATTTGGAGGTCGATGGCCGCGGGCTTGTCTGGCTCAGCCGTGCATTTCTTGTTCATGTATTTCAAATCGCACTTCGGCTTATTGCCTGCATTTCAGCCGTACCAGAGCTTTCAGGCCGCACTGAGTTACTGGGTCGGCACCAATGTTCCCGCCATCGTTCCATGGGCGCTTTCGTTCCTTAACGGCATGACGATTTTGGGTTTCTTGTTTGCTCGGGCTAATCGGCTGCTGCCCGGCAGCACCGGCGCCGCAAAGGGGATGACCTTTGGTCTTATCGGGTGGGTGTTGATGGGATTGATTTTCTTTCCCGCGATTGGTCTTGGCCCATTTGCCATTCGCGTCGGTTCCGGCCTCCGTCCAGCGTTGTTATCGCTCGTGATGTTGCAAACCTACAGCATCGTGCTGGGCACCGTTTATGCCGCACTCGACGCAAGCCACCGATGATCAAACCCAAATGCGACGTTCGGGGCACGACCTCCGACGGCTCTCATCAAGCGTTCGGATCGTTCGCATCCGGATAGAAAAGCTGCTGTCCGTTGACCTTGTACCCGGCGACGACCTTCTGTCCTTCGGGTGAAATCAGCCAATCAATGAATTGCTGACCAAGGTCCTTCTTCACATTCGGATGTTTCGCCGGGTTCACCAGCATCACGCCATACCGATTGAAAAGGCGCTTGTCGCCTTCGACCAGGATGGCGAGATCGCGCCGGTTCTGAAACGCAAGCCAGGTGCCGCGATCCGACAGGGCTGCCCGCCGTGTAAAGCGCTTCCGTAAAGTCGTTCATCTCATATTACTACCGCTTGCCCAGCAAATCGCCAAAGCGTGCGTATGTCCGACTTGGGTCATCGCAGGCGGTCTCGGGAAACGCCCGCTATGCGCCAGACTCGGAAATCGCGCAGCTATTGGAATTTGGTTGGCGCCGACAACCCGCGAGCTACCAGAATTTGTAGCTCAGAACGGCGCGCACCGTGCTCTCGGTGAGCTTGAGATTGCGGTCGCTAAATCTACCTGCCGTGGCCGCATTGAAGCCATAGGTTTGCGCGCCGTAATTATCGTAGATGTATTCGACGCGTCCGATCCACTTTGGAGTGAAGGCGTAATCAACCCCGCCGCCGCCATTCCAGCCGACCCAGCCATTGCTCAGGCTGTCCGGAGGCAGCGCGCTTCGCGTGTGGGTCAGTGTGACTTTGTCGTCCGTGAACGAGACGCCGCCCGCGACGAATGGAAGCAGTTGCCCGAAGGGCAATCCGACGCGGCCACGGATATGCGCCGTATAGGAGGACTTGTCCTGCTCCGTCTCCGGAGCCCCACTTGTCGCCGAAATATAAGTCGCGGTGTGCGACACGTCGGCCCAGCCGCCATCGCCCTCCAGGCCAAGAACAAGACCATTCCATTGATGGTTGACGCCGATCACGCCGCCTAGAGTTGCGCCAGACCCATTGTTTGTAATGACCTGCGGCGTGTCGGGGCGACCCGCGTGCACGTAATCCCAAAGGCCGCCGGCATAACCGCCGATGTAGAATCCTTCCCACATCTGCACGGCGGGCGCTGGAGCGGGAGGCGCCTTCATTGCCATGTCGGCAGCAAATGCCGGAACGGTGCTCAAAATGGTGACGACGGCAATCAGCGGGTATTTCATGAGGCGACACCTGCGTCGAACAGCGCATCTCTAGCTCACGTTCCGTTCACAGGCTGTAGCTGCCGCGCCACAGTGGATCGTTATTTAACGATGTTGCGCGGGCGCGCCGAATCCAAACCACTAAGAATCAAAATGGCCGCCGCATTTTACCAATGATCGCGCGGAAATGACGTAAGACCGTCCGCGAAGCGCCCCCAATGTCGATGGAGCGCAACTCGTCTGTGCCCTCGCGCCTTCCGGTATTCAGTCCTGCGGGGACTACCGCAGGTGCCGCCGTGACAACATCATTACCTATCGTTCCGGTAAAAGCCGGCGGCGGACTTTTCTCCGCTTCCTCCGGCAAATCTTGGGTGGCCGGAGCTACCTCGGAAGAATCCGCCGTGCTTACTCGCCTGTGCGCCGACATCAATGCGATGCGGGGCGCCGCCGTCGGATTGTCAGCGACGGATAAAATTACCGTTGCACTGGTAGTAGCACCCACGGCAAGCGCGACCGACGCGATGAGAAGGCTGCGACCGCGTCTCGACATGACAGCCAGATGGGCCCATTCCGGATCGAAATTACCGACCGACCGCGGTGGGTGCAGTGCTTTGCGCAATGCCCATATCCGTTGAACGGTCGGCAATATCAGGCATCGAGCTGTCTGTTGACCAAGCACAAGCACGCCTCGGCCATCCGGCTACTCCGGGGAGCGTGGCCGGAGTCCATCGGCGTACGACGCGGCGGGCAGTCCGGCGCTGTGCGTACGGCGTCACCTGCTAGTAGTCCTCTGGTGTGCCGAAAGATTGCGTGCCGCGCGGCCGGCGTGAAGCCAGTACACGATAGTCCGGGCCAGAATCTCGAGCGGATGTCAGAGACATCCGCTCATCGAGGTCCGCTTTGGGTCCAGGCGGCGACGTCGCAGTCCATCGCTGCGCAGTCCATCGCCGCGATGTCCGCTTAGCTCCTGATAAAGGAACGTCAGTGCAAGCGCGCTACGCCGCGGTTTCCGCCGGCGCCGGGCTTGTCGTCGTCAGCGTCTTGACCTTCCTGGCGTGATCGACCGCCTCGCGCGCCGACTGATTGTGGGTGAACAATTCCAGCTTCTGCGTGTCGTCTTCCGACACCGGCGTCATCGCCTGATCCACGTAAGGAACCTTGGCGTCCTTTGCGACGCGCCGATAGATGCGATAAATGCCCCAGGCCGCCGCCGCGACGCGCGCGTGCTTGATCAGGAACCCGGCCGCATAGGCCGGATAGAATTGCCAAACCGGCTCGCGCGGCAATTCCGGACGGCGCTCGTCGCGCGCCTTGAGCCGGACGAAGCCGCCTTGCAGCGGATGCACGCGTTCGATGCTCAGCGATTGCGCGAACCAGAGAATGATCTGCGCCAGCCGGAGAATATTGATGCCATAGGCCTGTGCCCGGCGCAGGATCGTCTCGATGTGCTCGGGCGTGTAATAGATCGACCAGGCGTCGCGATAGAGCTTCTCCCACTCCGCCCTGCTCATATGGGCATGCGGCGTGAGCGCATGTTCGAGATCGTATTTGTTGAGATCGGGATCGAGCGGGACGCCCTTCGTCCGCAGCGCTTTGTGATCCTCCGAGCCCGGCAGCGGCGTGAGGAAGAAAAACTCCAGTACGTCGAGCGGCATTTCCTTCTTGATGATCTCGATGTCGCGCCGCGCCGATTCCGGCGTGTCGTTGGGGAAGCCGAGGATATAGCCGGCATAGGTCCAGATGCCGACCGCCTTCCAGGCGAGCAGCATGTCGCGGTATTCGGTGATCTTGTTTTGCCGCTTCTTGGCGGCCAGAAGATTGTCCGGATTGATGTTCTCGAGCCCGATGAAGATGCGGGTGACGCCGGCGCGTTTCGCCTTGGCGACGAAATTCGGGATCTTGTGGCACAGCGTGTCGACCTGGATGAGGAAGCGCACGTCCATGCCGTCTTCCTCGCGCAGCTTGATGATGCGGTCGAAGATCAGTTCCCAATCCTTGTTGCGGGCGAAATTGTCGTCGGTAATGAAGAAACGGTCGATGCCGTGCTCGTAATTCTTGCACAGGATGCGCTCGACATCGTCGGCGCTGCGGCGGCGCGACTTCCTCCCTTGCACATTGATGATGGTGCAGAACGAGCACTGGAACGGACAGCCGCGTCCAGCATCGAAGGTCGTGACATTGCCGATGGTCTTGCGCACCGAATTTCCGGGCAGGAACGGCGTCACCGCGTCTTCGAGCGCCGGCAGATCGTTGATGTAATTGTAGACCGGCTTGAGCGCGCCGGCCGCGGCGTCGCGCATGACCTCGTCCATGTGGCCTTCGGCTTCGCCGGCGAACAGCGTGATGCCGATGTCGAGGGCGTCCTGCAGGTCCGGCCCGACGGAATCGAACATCGCCAGCATGCCGGAGACGTGAAAGCCGCCGATGATGACCGGAATGCCTGCAGCGCGCAGCGGCTTGGCGATATGCAGCGCGCGCGGATATTGGTTGGATTGAACGCCGACCAGGCCGACGAAGCCGAAATTGTCGTTGGCACGCATGTCCGCGATGATGCGGTCGATACGCACGCGCGTATTGGTCTCGTCGATGGCGATGATGTCGATATCGATATCGGGGCCGAGGATCTTGCGCTGGGCGCAATCGTCAATCAGCCCGTAGACGCTGGCCAGCGAATTTGCCGGCATCGGCGAGCGGTACCAGCGGATGACATAGCCGTCGTCGTCGTAATGCGACGGCTTCACCAGCACGACGCGGAATTTCCGCGCGACGCTTCCTGCCCCTGCACTCCGGTCTGCCTGGATCGGCGGCATGCCCCACCCCGCACCCGACCGAAGAACAGTATCTGATTAGAAACAGAAGTCACCTCCTTACAGCGATAAGGAGGCGCCAAATGCAAATAACGGGAAAATAGTCGCACCTTGAGCCCGCCGCGGCGCCTTGGGCATCAAATTCGGACCGGCCGGGACCCCGGAACTTTGTTCATGCTGCGCTGCGACAGGCGCCGCGCGTCAGGATCCTACCGCTTCCAGCACGTCCTCGAAGTTCCGCAAACCCGGCTTCGGCGCATTGACCAGCACCGCCATATTGCCGGGCTTGTGCCGGTTGGTGCGCATCAGTTCATGCGCGTAGGGAATCTTATCCCAGGCAAACACGTCGCTCATGCACGGATCGACGCGGCGGTCGGCGACGAACTGATTGGCGGCGCTGGCTTGTTTCAGATGGGCGAAATGCGAACCCTGCACGCGCTTCTGCCGCATCCAGACATAGCGGGCGTCAAAAGTGATATTGTAGCCGGTGGTGCCGGCGCAGAAAACGACCATGCCGCCGCGCTTGACGACGAGGCAGGACACCGGGAACGTCGCCTCGCCCGGATGCTCGAACACGATGTCGACGTCGCGCTTGCCGGTAATGTCCCAGATCGCCTTGCCGAAACGGCGCGCTTCCTTGACCCAGGCGTCATATTCGGACGTGCCGACCTTGGGCATCTGGCCCCAGCATTTGAAGTCGTTGCGGTTGATCACGCCCTTGGCGCCGAGATCCATCACATATTGAACCTTGGACGGATCCGACACGACGCCGATGGCATTGGCGCCCGACGCCGCCACGAGTTGCACGCCGAACACGCCAAGCCCACCCGACGCGCCCCAAACCAGCACGTTATCGCCGGGCTTGAGCGTATGCGGTGGATGGCCGAACAGCATGCGATAGGCGGTCGCGAGCGTGAGCGTGTAGCAGGCGGCTTCTTCCCAGGTGAGATGCGCCGGCTTGGTCATCAGCTGGCGCGACTGCACGCGGCAGAACTGGGCGAAGGAGCCATCCGGCGTCTCGTAGCCCCAGATGCGCTGCGACGGCGACAACAGCGGATCGCCGCCATTGCATTCTTCGTCGTCGCCATCGTCCTGATTGCAATGGACGATGACTTCGTCGCCGACTTTCCAGCGCCGCACTTTCGAGCCGACCGCCCAGACGACGCCCGAAGCGTCGGAACCCGCGACATGAAACGGATGCTTGTGGCCGTCGAGCGGAGAGACCGGAACGCCCAGGCCGGCCCAGACGCCATTGTAATTGACGCCGCCGGCCATGACGTAGACCAGCACTTCATCCTCGGCGATCGGCCAAGTCGGAACCACTTCGCACAGCATCGCCTGTTCCGGCGGGCCGTGGCGTTCCTTGCGGATCGCCCAGGCGTACATTTTCTCGGGAACATGACCGAGCGGCGGGATTTCGCCCATCTCATAGAGAGCTTTGAGCGGTACTGCGGATGGTTTGATCTGCGCGACGGCCATAACAGACTCCAGATGGAGACTTGAGACTGCACCGGCATTTGCGACGCGAGGTTCCGGGATACCCTGACCTCGCTTGATGCAGTCTGCCGCAGCTGATGTTGCAGCGCAATAAATAGTTGAAAGAAAATAGCGTGAAAGGCAGTGCGCAGCAGCTGCCGTCACGAAACAGTGGATGCATTTGATGAGCTTGCCCGGTTTAGCTGACAGGCCGCAGGCGAAAGCCTAAGCTTCGAAACAGCGCGGCGAAAAATGCGCTCAGGGGCTTTGGGCGGCTTTGTGCCTGGCGGTCTTCACCGCCTTGCAGGTGCGGCTACTGTGAGGCGAGCGACTCTGCCCCTGCCGGGATGCAACCAACGGGGGGATATCATGGACGGTCAAGGCATCATCATTTGGCTCATCGTCGGCGCTATCGCCGGCTGGCTCGCCGGCATGGTCGTCAAAGGCGGCGGCTTCGGCCTGATCGGCGACATCATTGTCGGCATCATCGGCGCCCTGATCGCCGGCTGGCTGTTGCCGCAAATCGGCATCATCATCGGCGGCGGAGTTATCGGTGCGGTCATCAACGCCTTTATCGGCGCCGTCATTTTGCTGATCATATTGCGGCTGATCAAACGCTAAGACGCTAGCGCCGCACACGAAAGACGGCCAGATCCGTATCGTCGAACGGAATCCGCTCGAGAAAGCGGGGGACTTCGTTGCGGCTCAGTGCCGCCACAAGGCTCGTTGGCGCCGTGGCAACGTAATTGTAGCGCTCCGGGGCGCCCGGGCAGAACGCTACATAATCGATACCGCGCGCCGCCATAAGAGCCTTGGCATCATCCGGTACAGCCAGAAACATATCCAGCATAGCGTTGTTGCCGGCCTGATTGCGGTGATAAGGCGCGGCCAGCACGGCATGCGGCGATTCCAGGAGAATGAACGGACCGGCATCGATAAAGCCGAGCACCCGCCCGCGCGGCAGCGTCGCGAGCGCGGCGTAATCGGCCGCGCGCTGACAGGTGCCAGCATCGCCACTTTTGATGACCTGCCGCGCGGCAACGCCCGTCGCCATGACGGCATAGGCCGCGCCGTTGCCGAGCAGCAGCAGGGTCACGGGATTGAGAAACAGAATAGCGAGCAACGCGACGCGTGAAACGCCGAAATAGGATGAGCGGTCATCCGGGGCCGGAAGCATTCGCAACAGCGCGGCGGGGACGAGCACGGCGGCCAGCGCATTGGCGCCACTGGCGCCACGCAATTCCCAGAGCGAGACGAG
This sequence comes from Xanthobacteraceae bacterium, assembly GCA_035509535.1. Lineage (GTDB taxonomy): Bacteria > Pseudomonadota > Alphaproteobacteria > Rhizobiales > Xanthobacteraceae > BOG-931. The sequence continues at coordinate 125,996 of DATJLN010000069.1, forward strand.
GACCAGTGCCGCGAGCGAGGCAACGCAGGCGATCCAGTTCCACCGCCGTTCGCCGCGTTCGCGCACGCATTGGATCGTCCCGAGCAGCAGTGCGGCAAGCGGCAAGCCGAAATAGGCGGGCACCTCCTGCGGGAGGTCGCGCATCATTGAAAACAGACTACGGGCCTCGTTGACCGAGGCGAGCCACAACGCGGCAAGCCTGGGATCGAGTTGAGCGTAGGGGCCGGCAAGGCACTGCGGCGCAGCCATTCGGACGAAAGCGGCAAGCAACAAGGCCACGCCGACCGCCGCAATGGCCCGGCTGACCATCGAAGTGAGCTGCCGCAGCATAACGAGCCCAGCGAGACCAAAGCCGCCGACGGCCAGCGCCCCGACTTGGCCGATCGAGATCGCATCGCAATGGACGGTAAGATAGTCCCTCGGTGCGACGGTTAAGACCCCGAGAACGATTACTCCCGCTGCCAGCGCAACAGCATAGGCCGCGGTTGTGCGTTTACAGCTGTCGCCCTCGACGACCCAGCGCAATCCGACGACGCTGGCAAGCACGGCGACTGCGGGCACCATTTCCTGTCCGACTGCGACCGACAATCCACCGAGGACGCCGGCAGCCGCAGCGTCGCGCAACCGCGACGGCATGCGCGCGAAAAAGGCCAACGCCCATATCAAGAGGACGAGTTGCAGATTGTGATGATGAATGGAGCCGGTGCGGAAATTCTGCAGCACCGGAGCCATGAGAACGGCGAGCACCAGCGCCAGACGTGCAGCAACGTGGCCGGAAAGTTCGGAGGCAAGCCGCGCTACGCCGGCGAGAAAGGCGAGCAGCAGCGCCGTCGGCCAGACGATGAGCGCGAGTTTTTCGGCAAAGGCCGCCGACGCGAATGTCGAGACCAGTTTGATCATCATTGCCAGCGGGAGATCGACCAGGCGCGACCAATGGCTCACGACGCCGCCCGGCGGATCCAGACGATATTGCGTCATATCGAACCAGCTTTGGCCCGCGAGCAGATCGCGAACCTCGACCAATCGCATGGCGTCGTCAGGAGACAGGCTGTTGATGCCCGATGCCACACACAGCGAGAACGCCGCGACCGCCCACATCATCAGCAGGAAATTGCGGGTGTCGCGCTGTTGATCTCGGGAGGCTGCAGAATTAATCGCCGGCATGGACATCAGGGAGCAGGCTCGCGCTCGGGTCAGTGGCAAATTAGGACCGCAGCCTTAAAACTCGATGAAGTTGATGTTGCGTCGCAACAAAATCCGCGTCACATTGGCCAGGCCGGAATGCGGGAAACTCCGGAGAGCTCAGATGGGCGACCAGCCGCGCCGCGATAAACCGTGGATTTTCAGAACCTATGCGGGGCATTCGACCGCCACCGCGTCCAACGCGCTCTATCGTAAGAATTTGAGCAAGGGCCAGACCGGTCTCTCGGTCGCCTTCGATCTGCCGACCCAGACCGGCTACGACAGCGACCATCCGCAGGCGAAGGGCGAGGTCGGCAAAGTCGGCGTGCCGATCTGCCATCTCGGCGACATGCGCGCCCTGTTCGAGGCGATCCCGCTCGACGAGATGAACACCTCGATGACGATCAATGCGACGGCGGCTTGGCTGCTGGCGCTCTACGTCGCAGTGGCCGACGAGCGGAACGTGCCGCGGGGCAAGCTCCAGGGCACGACGCAAAACGACATCATCAAAGAATACCTGTCGCGCGGCACCTATGTGTTCCCCCCGGCGCCATCGATGCGGCTGATCAAGGACACGATCCTGTTCACCACGCGCGAAATGCCGAAATGGAATCCGATGAATGTCTGCTCCTATCATCTGCAGGAAGCAGGCGCGACGCCGCAGCAGGAGCTGGCTTTTGCGCTGGCCACCGCGATCGCGGTGCTCGATACGGTCAAGGCCGCGGGGGCAGTGGACAATTTCGGCGAAGTGGTCGGACGCATTTCGTTCTTCGTCAATGCCTCGACGCGTTTTGTCACCGAACTGTGCAAGATGCGCGCCTTTGCCGAATTGTGGGACAAGATCACGCGCGAACGCTACAGCGTGACCGATCCCAAGCAGCGGCTGTTCCGCTACGGCGTGCAGGTCAATTCGCTTGGGCTGACCGAGCAGCAGCCCGAGAACAATGTCTATCGCATCCTGCTGTCGATGCTCGCCGTCACGCTGTCGAAGAAGGCGCGCGCCCGGGCCGTGCAGCTGCCGGCCTGGAACGAGGCGCTCGGCCTGCCGCGGCCATGGGACCAGCAATGGTCGCTGCGCATGCAGCAGATTCTCGCCTACGAATCCGACCTGCTCGACTACGGCGACATCTTCGACGGCTCGGCCGAGATCGAAAGCAAGGTCGAGGAGATCAAGCATGCAGTGCTCGAAGAGCTCGACCATATCGAAAAGCTCGGCGGCGCCATCCCGGCCGTCGAGATGGGCTATATGAAGGGCCAGCTCGTCGCCAGCAACACGGCGCGGCTCGAAGCCATCGAGCGCAACGACCAGGTCGCCGTCGGCGTCAACCGCTATATCGAGACCGAGCCGTCGCCGCTGACCACCGGCGAAGATACGATCATGACCGTGCCGCACGAGGTCGAGGCCGAACAGATCGCGCGGCTGAACGCGTGGCGCGCCGCACGTGATGCCGGCGCGGTCGCTGCCGCGCTCGAAGATCTGCGGGCTGCCGCGCGCGGCGGCCGCAACATCATGCCGCCCTCGATCGCCTGCGCCAAAGCCGGCGTCACCACCGGCGAATGGGGCTTTGCGCTGCGTTCGGCGTTCGGCGAATACCGCGCGCCGACCGGCGTCGGCCGGGCCGCGCGCAATGATACGACCGGGCTCGACGGCGTCCGGGCGGAAGTCGACCGCATCTCCAAGAAGCTCGGCCGCCGCATGAAATTTCTGGTCGGCAAACCGGGCCTCGACGGCCATTCCAACGGCGCCGAGCAGATCGCGGTGCGCGCCCGCGATGCCGGCATGGACGTCGTCTACGAAGGCATCCGGCTGACGCCTGAAGCCATCGTCGACGCCGCGAGCAAAGGCGACGTGCATGTCGTGGGTCTGTCGATTCTGTCGGGCTCGCACATGCCGCTGGTGCACGATGTGCTGACGCGGATGAAGGAAGCCGGCCTCGACGACGTGCCGGTCGTCGTCGGCGGCATCATCCCGCCGCAGGACGCCAGTGCTCTCAAAGACGCCGGTGTCGCCGAGGTCTACACGCCGAAGGACTTTGAACTGAACCGCATCATGAGCGATCTGGTGCGGATCGTCGAACATTCGGCCGAGGCCAAAGAGCCGGCCGATGCGGCGGAATAGCTTTTCCTCAAGCCTTCATTTCGCCAGCACGGCCGCCAGCGCCTTGCTCAGCGCGCTCGGGCTCAGCGGCTTGCGAAGATAAAAATTCATGCCGGCCTTGCCCGCCGCCTCTTCGTCGCCGGCTTCGGTGCGGCCGGAGACGCCGATGATCGGCGTCGCGCCGATTTTGCCCGACAGTGCGCGGATGCGGCGGGTGGTTTCGAGCCCGTCGATGCCCGGCAGCGTGACGTCCATCAGCACGGCATCATAGCCGCGCGCCACCCCGGCAATCGCCTCTTCACCGGAGCCGGCAAAATCGGCGCGATGGCCAAGCTCGGTGAGGATGGTGTTGAGAATGACGCGGCCATAAGGATTGTCTTCGGCGCAGAGAATTTTCAGGCGGCGCGCCGGCGACGGCGCGGTACTCGCCGGCGCGGCCTCGGCGGTATCCGTCGGCGCGATCGGCAATAGCGCCGAGAAGATAAAACGCGAGCCCTGGCCGGGCGCGCTGGTCACGGTGAGATCGCCGCCCATCAGCCTGGCCAGCACCTTGACGATGGCGAGGCCGAGCCCGGCGCCGCCGTAGCGGCGCGCGATCTCCGCGCTCGCCTGCGCAAACGGGCGGAACAGCCGGCGGATCTCGTCCGGCTTGAGCCCGATGCCGCTGTCAGTGACGCGAACGACGATTTCCGCATGCCCGCGCGGCGCGCGCTTCGCCGCAATATCGAGCCGCACCGCGCCTTTGTCGGTGAACTTCACCGCATTGTCGATGAGGTTTTCCAGCGCCGCGCGCAGCCGCACCGGATCGCCGACGACCGCGGCCGGCAAGTCGTCGGCGATCGCCGTCTCCACCTGCAGTCCCTTGGACTGCGCGCGCGCCATGAGCGATTCCGCGAGCGCCTCGGCGAGGCGGCGCGGACCAAAAACCTGCCGCTGCAAGGTCAGCGAACCGGAACCTGCCCTGGCGGCATCGATGACCAATGTCGTCAGCGCCGCGAGATGCTCGGCGCCGACCTTGATGCCGGTGGCCCACCGCCGCTCGCGCTCATCGAGATTGGAGCTCGACAGCAATTCGCCGAGCGCCAGGATGCCGGTCAGCGTCGTGCGGATATCGTGGGCGAACACCGCGAGCGCTGCGTCATTGGGGCGCGCGCGATTCTTCGGCTCACGCCCGGCCGGCCGCTTGCGCGGCCGCGTTTTGAGCCGCGCTTTCCGTCCCGCGGCTCTCGCGGCAGTTCCTTGTTTGGTCTTCGCTCGCGCCACTTGCTGGTGCTACTTTTGACAGCGCCGCGGCTGCCCCCGGCCTCCCCACCATGGCACGCCATTCAGCCGAACAAAACAAGATCGAAAAAATGTCGTTGCGGCCCGAATTCGGCCGAACTTCCTATCGGCCGAGCCCGACCATGCGCCGGATATCGCGCGCCGTGGCGCCGGCGGCGCGCAATTCGCGCAAACCCGTGGACTGGGTTGATTTCGCGAGCTTTTGCCCCTCCTCGTCGACGATGAGCTTGTGATGGTGATAGGTCGGCTCGGGCAGGCCGAGCAGCACCTGGAGCAGGCGATGAATGCTGGTCGACCAGAACAGGTCCTGCCCGCGCACAACGTCGGTCACGGCCTGCAGGGCATCATCGACGACAGCCGCAATATGGTAGCTGGTCGGCACGTCCTTGCGCGCCAGAATGACGTCACCCCAGCGCTGCGGCGCGGCTGTGAGCGTCCCGGTCTGGCCGTGCGGCCCGGCGCCGGTCTCGGTCCAGGTCAAGACGCCGGCCCGCGCCACCGCCGCATCCATGGCAAGCCGCAGAGCGAACGGCTCGCCCGCCTCGCGCCGGCGCTTGCGCTCGACGGCGGAAAACTTGCGCGCGCGCCCCGGATAGATCGGCGCGCCGTCGGGATCGCGCGGCCAGCCGCCGTGCCGGTCCAGATCCTCGACCATGGCCGCAATTTCGGCGCGGCTTTCGAAGCTCGGATAGATGAGGCCCTGCGCCTCGAGCTTTGCCAGCGCGGCCTCGTAATCGGCAAAATACTCGCTCTGCCGCCGCACCGGTTCCTGCCAGGAAATCCCGAGCCAGCGCAGATCCTCGTAGACGGCGTCCTCGTAGTCAGGGCGGCAGCGCGCCGAATCGATGTCCTCGATGCGCAACAAGAGCCGCCCGCCAAGTTCGCGCGCCATATCGTGGTTCAGCAATGCGGAATAGGCATGGCCCAGATGAAGGTAGCCGTTCGGGCTTGGCGCAAAACGCAAAATACGGCTGAACATCGACTCGAACTTCCCGACAGCGGCACGCTACGCTAGGCAATGCGAACGTATGAAATTCATCGCATGACTTGCGCACAAATATGACGAGGATCACCCATATCCGCACCGAATCCGATCTCGATGCGGCGCTCGCGGCGCTTGTGACCGCCGATCCGCGCTTTGATGCGGTGATTGCCAAGGGCGGCCGTCCGCCGCTGCGGCGCCGCGCCGACGGCTATGCCGGACTCGCTGCAACCGTGGTGTCGCAGCAACTCTCGACTGCAAGCGCCGGCGCGATCTGGGCGCGGCTCACCGCCGCTTTCGAGCCGTTCGAGCCGCAAGCGATCATCAAGGCGCGGCCGCAAAAGCTGGCGCGGCTCGGCCTGTCGAAGCCGAAGATCAAAGCGCTCAAGGAAATCGCACGCGCCGTGACGCGTGGCACGCCCGATCTGACCACTTTGGCCGATCTCGCCGCTGACGAGGCGCATGCCGCGCTGACCGCGGTGCATGGCATCGGCCCATGGACGGCGGATATTTATTTATTGTCCTGTCTCGGCCATGCCGATGCCTGGCCGGCCGGTGACCTCGCTTTGCAAGAGGCGGCACGGCTCGCATTCGGGCTCGCCGAGCGGCCAAGCACCAAAGAGATGGGGCCGCTGGCCGAGATCTGGCGGCCGCACCGCGCCGTGGCCGCGCGCGTGTTGTGGACTTATTATCGCGCGGTCAAAGGCCGCGAAGGAGCACCTGCCGCGCCGACCACATCACAGGCCAGCCCCGTAACGAAAAGACCCGCAACGAAAACGTCTCTCACGGCAAAGAGGCTTGCTGGTAAGACAGCCGCACGATCTGCCAAGACGGCAATCAAGAAGATCGCCAAAGCAAAAATTTCACTACAACGACGCGAGACCAAACATGCCCGTTGAACTCGACGGCCCACGGCTGATGCCGCGCTCCGGCCCCGCCCAACAACTCGTCGTGTTCCTGCACGGCTACGGTGCCGACGGCAACGACCTGATCGATATCGGCCGCACTTGGCAGCAATATCTACCGAACGCCGCGTTCGTTTCGCCGCACGCGCCGGAACCGTGCGGACAAGCGCCGGTCGGCCGGCAATGGTTTGCGCTGACCTTCCGCGATCCGAACGAGCGCTGGACCGGCGTTCACAAAGCCGCACCGCTGCTCAATCAGTTTCTCGATGCCGAGCTCGCGCGCCACAAGCTGCCGGCGTCCGCACTGGCATTGGTCGGCTTCAGCCAAGGCACCATGATGTCATTGCATGTGGGCTTGCGCCGCGCGACGCCGCCCGCAGCCATTGTCGGCTATTCCGGTCTGCTGGTGGAACCGCCCGACGGCAATCTCGAAGCCTTCGCCGCCGAGATCAAAGCGCGGCCGCCGGTCCTGTTGATCCACGGCGACCGCGATGACCTGATCCCGCCGCAGGCTTTGTTCCAGGCCACCCAGGTGCTGGCCGCGCTCGAAGTGCCGGTGGAATGGCACCTGTCGCCCGGGGTCGGCCACGGCATCGACGCCGAGGGCCTGCGCCATGGCGGTGAGTTCCTGGCACGGCGCTTTAAGCTCAAATAGAGCATGATCCCGAAAAGCCTGCCCGCAAATTTTGGTCCGGGGGTGCCACGGTCCTCGGATCAGATCATGCGCCAATAAGGTTAGGTGAATTAACCGTAACCCCTTGTTTCATGTAACGCTTTCCTAGCAAATAGAGCCTAGAAGCGCGCTGAGGCTGGAGCGGCGCGCGATGTTTGCACCTTATTTCAATAAAATCTTCACCAAATTGATTCGGCATGCCGCCGACCTGCGCGGCAATACGCGCGGCAATGTCGCGATCATGACCGCGCTTGCCACTTTGCCCATGATCGCTGCGGTCGGCTGCGTCATCGACTACACCGATGCGTCCATGATCAAGACCAAGCTGCAGGCGGCCGCCGACGCGGCCGCCCTTGCGTCGATTTCCAACAATTCCCCGCTCATCGCGACGGCGAAAAACATGACCGGGGCCGGCGCCGTTTCCGGCGCTTCGACCTTCGTGCAAAACTTTTTCAACGCCAACCTGGCCAGCGCGCCTCAGGATGTCGGCTATACCAGCCTCTCGGCGGCAGGAAACGTCACGAAGAGCGGCAACAAGCTGACCTCGACCGTAAACTTTACCGCCACGGTGCCGACGACCTTCATGGGTATCGCCGGCTTCAAGACCATCGCGGTCTCCGGCTCGTCGACGGCGAATTACGACCTGCCGAGCTATATCGACTTCTATCTGCTGCTGGATGTGTCGGGATCCATGAGCTTCCCGTCAACGGCCGCAGAGCAAGCGCGGCTGCAGGCGGTCAACCCGGACAACCTTTCGAATTATCCGAGTGGCTGCACCTTCGCGTGCCACTTCACGTCTCAAGGCGCCTGCTCGCAATCGGGGCAGGGGCCCTATCCCCCCGCCGGCACGAAAAACAAGCCGTCATCGTCGCCGACAAATCCGTATCCGGGCGGCTACTGCCAGGGATTCATAATTTCACGCTTGGGTACGACGCCGACCTCTTTCACGTCCGGCAATAATTCGCAAAATGGCATGGACGTAAATTGGAAAAATACGCAGGTCACCTCCTGCTCGTCACCCGGGACAACGTCGTGCATTCAGCTGCGCGCCGATGCGGTCGGTTATGCCGTGAACGCGCTACTGCAGCAGGCCCAGAGTACGGAACAGACGACGGGCATCTCGAACCAGTTCCGGGTCGGTCTCTATCCGTTCATCCAGAATCTCTACTCCTACGTGGCACTGACCAGCAATTTGAGCGGCTCGATCAACACCTCGGCGGCAAATCTGGCGAGCCTGTTGGACACCGGCACCAATTCCAACTTGGGCTCGGGCGGCACGCATTTCGAGAATGCGCTGCCGAGCGTGAACAATCTGATCACCTCGGTCGGTACCGGAACCAGCTCGAGCAACACCCTCCCCTACGTGTTTCTCGTCACCGACGGCTCGGAGGATTGCCAGACCTACTGGAATGGCAACTGGGGCAACGGCGGTGGGGGATGCAGCCCGTATCAGAATTCTGCAACGACCATTGATACGACGCTTTGCACGACGCTGAAGAACCGCGGCATCACTATCGCCGTGCTCTATATTCCCTATCAAACCATTCAGAACGCCAATGCCAGCTTCGCCAACAACGAAGACGGCTACGCCAACAACAACATTCCGAATATTCCCGGAGCGCTGAAGTCCTGTGCCTCGCCGAACTTCTTCTATACGGCGAACTCGCCAGCCGACATCACCAATGCCCTGGTGACGATGTTCGAGCAGGCCGTCAACACGGCTCACATTACAAACTAAAGGCCGGCGGCTTTCTGTAAATCAGCCTTATGACGGAACTCGCCCGCCATATAAGGCGATATGAAGCGGGGCGACCCCTCGCATCGCCGGCAGCAGCCGATGCAAAACCCGAGAGGCCCGCGCGGATAAGCGCATGATCGCGAAAGGCCTCGTCCTCGGGCCCGCGCCGAGGATGGCAAACCGGCTTTCAGAAAAGATCGTGCTTGCAAGCCTCAAGAGGCAGATTCACACGACGAGCGCGGGCAACACGATCTGATCAAGTCCTTTCTCGCCGACGAAGCTGGGATGAGTCGGACTTTGCCTCGGCGACAAGCCTCTGCCGCTCCGTCTTCGCAAGGGACGGCGCTGTGCGAGGCACGCAATTGGTCGTTTATTCGGTGTCCACGACGGGAGGGATGACCGTCACACGGCGTGATCTTGCGGTACCGGATGCGGAACCCTGTCAGCGGCGCGCGACATTGCGCCACCACGCGTCACACCACACGGGGAGTTTACGGCGACGTCCGCGCGACCAACGTGGTGCTTCGCGGCGTAACATAGAGGCTGTCGGAGAGGCCGATTGCCGCGCCTTTGTTAAAATATCCGAACATCGGCACGTAGCTGTATTTCACTTCGCTCAAGATCAAATAGCTGTTTGGAGTGGCAAGATTGACCGGCACCGTGATGCTGGAGCCGACGGTGCGCGCGGTGCCGCCCTGCGTGCTGCTCCAGTTCACCGTGGCATTGCCGTTGGCGTCGATCGCGATCTGCGAGACCGTCAGCGCGAGCGGCACGGTCGAATATGGCGCCAGCACGTCGCTGGTCGCGGTGAAAATTCCGCTCATGGCCGCATCATTGATGCTCGCATATTGATTGGCGATGGCGGCCAACGTGTAGCTTGCCGTGCGGACCTTCATATAGACCGCGATCGCGCGACCGCCGTCGAATGAGGCGAGAAACAGCACGGTGAGGACCGGCAAAACCATGGCGAATTCGACGGCCGCAATGCCGCGGGTCGATTTTGCAAAACGCCGCCAGATCTGTCGTCGCAAGCGCATCATGAGGCGTAGGGCTCCACGCGGAAGGCGGCGACGCCCCACACCGACGCTGTTCCGTTGCCGTTGCCGGAGAGCAAAAAGCCGAGCGGACCCGCCACGACCGGCAATGGATAGCCGATTTGTACGACCATGAGATCGCCGGGCGTCCCTAAACTATAATTGCCGGAGTTGAGCTGGCCCTGGGCGTTATACATCTGCGGGGTCGACGTGCTGAGGCCGGTGGCCGACGACGAGCTTTGCACGTTGATGACCAGATTGGCGCAATTGACCAGGGCTTTCACCGTGGGGCAGATCGTGGCCTCGATCTGAGCCTGGCTCATGCCGCTGGACTGAGCCTGTCCGGTCATGAACAGGCGCGCCGCCTGCGTCGCGGCCACTTGCAGATTCGCCTGCACGTACAGGAACTGCGTCGTTTCAAAAATGGCGATGAGCAGCGCGATGAAGGCGGGTGCAATCAACGCGAATTCGACCGCGGTCGCGCCTTGCTGAGCGCCTTTGAACGCCGACGCGTTACGTCGGAAAAGCCTCGCCAGATTTCGCAACATGCCTCGCGCGCCCAATCAAAATTTTGGCCACAGATCTCGGCCGCCACTGCATATCTGTGGCCTCCACAATTATCGGGGACGCCTTGATTATTCGTTGCATCGAAAGAATAAATCGAGCCCTGCGGAAAGACGCAAGACTTCCTTAACGTTACCGCGCCGGCACCGGACCTGATTAAATTCAACCGAATGAAATCAAGTTCGGTGGTCACAGGGCGGCAAAATCGATCGGCTTGTGACGATCAAGCGCGCGATGAATCGGCGGCAGCGGATATTTCAGGCCGATTGCGCAGTTAAACAACACCGCCTGTTCGGCCTTGCTGACCCGCCCGTCGGCAAGGCTTTGCTTATAGGCCGCATAGGTCGCTGCACCCTCCGGGCACATCAGGAAGCCTTCCTCGCGGGCGGCTTCCTCGAGCGCCGCCGATATGGCGTCGTCCGGCACGGCGATGGCAAAGCCTTTGCTCTCGCGCACCGCGCGCAGAATCAGAAAATCACCGACCGCTTGCGGCACGCGGATCCCAGACGCGATGGTATGCGCATTCTCCCAGCGCGGCGCGTGCTCGACACCCTCGTCATAGGCGCGCACCATCGGCGCGCAGCCGGAGGCCTGCACCGCCACCATGCGCGGGCGCTTCTTGCCGATGAAGCCGATCGCTTCGAGCTCGGCGAAGGCCTTCCACATGCCGATCAGGCCGGTGCCGCCGCCGGTCGGATAGAAGATCACGTCGGGCACCTGCCAGCCGAGCTGTTCGGCAAGTTCGAGCCCCATCGTCTTCTTGCCCTCGATGCGATACGGCTCTTTCAGCGTCGAGACGTCGAACCAGCCGACCTTGGCTTTGCCTTCGCCGACGATCTTGCCGCAATCGTCGATCAGGCCGTTGACGCGATAGACCGTCGCGCCTTGCAGCCCGATCTCGCTGACATTCACCTCCGGCGTATCTTCGGGGCAGAAAATCGTGGTCATGATGCCGGCATGGCTGGCATAGGCCGCCAGCGCCGCACCGGCATTGCCGTTGGTCGGCATCGCCATGTGCGTGATGCCGAGCGCCTTTGCCATGGACACCGCCATGACCAGACCGCGCGCCTTGAACGAGCCGGTAGGCAGCCGGCCCTCGTCCTTGACCAGAAGCTCGCCCCCGCCGAGCTTGGCGGCAAGTTTCGGCAGCGGCACGAGCGGCGTCATTGCTTCACCGAGGCTAACAATATCTTCCTTGCGCCGCACCGGCAGCAGTTCGCGATAGCGCCACAGGTCCGGCGGCCGCTTAGCCAGATCATCCTTGCTCAGCGCCTTTTTCACGCCGTCGAGATCGTAGCGGACCAGAAGCGGCTTGCCGGCCCGGGACAGATTGTGAATCTGGTCAGCGGGATAATGTTCGCCGGTCGCCGAGCATTCGAGATGGGTGACGAAGGTTTTGCGTTCGGTGGTGAGATTGACGTTGGTGTGCAAGAAGCTTCTCCGGCAGGATTGAGCACCGCACCGTAATAGGCGCGCGATGGAGGGTCCAGCATGACCGTCGCCGCTTTTAGGGGAATATATAAATGAATGCGCGAATGGCCGACCGGAATTTCGGCGACTGCGAGATTCAGGCAATTACATTCCTGAACGGATCCGCCTATCTCAAAATCTTCGATCCGCATGAAACGGCATTCTTTACGCTTGTCTTTCACTCGGTCGGCATTCTGTTGTTCGCGACGGACCACACTCAGAATGTGATCGATACCGTCCGGCTATTCGACAATCTTGACGCGTTGCGAAGCGACCCGGACGCTTTCGGTTTCTTCCAAAGGATGGATCATCCGCATTCGCGTGAGAATTCGTCGATGCGATTCGCCTACATCGTGCCGGTCGCGGGCGGCGAAACACTCATTTCATTCACCGACTTTGAGATGGAAGAATAGAAGGGGTCGTAAAGTGGACAGCGTCGATTTCGATGTCATGGAAGAACAGGCGCGGGCGAAAATGCCGTCGGCCTCGTTTGCGTTCTGCGCCGCCGGCGCCGACGACGAGATCAGCGCCGTCGAAAACATAACGGCGTGGCGCAATATCCGCCTGCGGCCGCGCGTGCTCAACGACGTCGAAACCATGGATACGCGGGTTGCACTGTTGGGCCACACCGTGCCCTCACCGATCCTGGTGGCGCCAACCGGGCGGCACAAGCTGTTCCACGCCGAAGGCGAGCGCGCCACGGCGCGCGGCGCCGCCGCCGCCAATGCAGCCTATGTCATGGCGTGTTTTTCCAACGTCATGCTCGAGGACGCCGCCGCGGAGCGGCGCGCCGCCCCGCAATGGTTTCAGCTCTACTACTGGCCGAACCGCGCCGAGGTCGAAGCCTTGATCGACCGTATCGCGGCAGCGGGTTTCACCGCGCTGGTGCTGACAGTCGATGCACCGGTCGGCGGCTGGAGCCCGCGCGCCGCGCGCGATCAGCACCAGCCCTCGCCGGACGTTCTCAACATCAACATGCCCGGCGCGCCGATGGCGCGCACCGCCTATCATCCCGATTTCGCCGGCAAAGTCGTCTATCCGGCGACCTGGCGCGAGCTGGAATGGCTGGTGAAGCGCTCGCCCATGCCCGTTATCGTCAAGGGCGTGCTGCGCGCCGACGATGCCGCGCGCTGCGTCGATTGCGGCGCCCGCGCGATCATGGTGTCCAATCATGGCGGTAGGCATCTCGACACCACTGTGACAACCGCCGCCGCGCTCGGCGAGATCGCGGCGGCGCTCGCCGGAAAGGCCGAAGTCTATGTCGACGGCGGCATCCGGCGCGGCACCGATATTTTCAAGGCGCTGGCGCTCGGCGCCCGCGCCGTCATGATCGGCCGGCCGGTGATCTGGGCTCTCACTTTGCGCGGCGCCGACGGCGTCGCCCAAGTGCTCGAGCATCTGCATGTGGAACTCGTGCGCGCCATGCAACTTTGCGGCACAGCAACGCTAAAAGACATCACACCCGACCTCGTCGCTTTTTCACGATAGACAGCGCCGCGTCGCACTCGCTAAGGTTTGGGCTGCGGATAGCAGACGATGCCGGACAGCCAACCGAAAACCCAGAATTACGATTTTATTATTGTCGGGGCGGGTTCCGCCGGCTGCACTTTGGCCGGCCGCCTGTCCGAGGACAAAAGCCGCCGCGTGCTGCTCGTCGAAGCCGGCGGCTGGGATACCGATCCCTGGATCAAGATACCTCTCGGTTGGCCGCATATCCTGCTCAACCGCAAGCACGACTGGATGTATTTCGCCGAACCCGAGGCGACGACCGGCGGGCGCGGGCTTGAATGCGCGCGCGGCCGCGTCATCGGCGGCTCGTCATCGATCAATGCCATGGCCTATGTGCGCGGCCATCAGGGCGACTATCAGCGCTGGGCGGCATCGGGGCTGAAGACCTGGTCCTGTGCTCATGTCCTTCCCTATTTCCGCCGTCAGGAATCCTGGAAGGGCGGGCCGAGCTTCTATCGCGGCGGCGACGGACCGCTGGCGACGCGGATGTCGGCTTATTCCGATCCGCTAGTCGAGGCCTATGCCGCGTCCGGCCAGGCGGCCGGCTACAAGGCGACGCCCGACTACAACGGCGCGCAGCAGGAAGGTTTTGGCGTCTGGCAGATGACGTCGAAGGACGGCCGCCGTTGCAGCGCCGCCGACGCCTATTTGCGCCCGGCGCTTTCGCGCCAGAATCTCACCGTCGAGACTCACGCGCTGACTACCAAAATCGTGTTCGACGGCCGCCGCGCCGTCGGCATCGAATACATCAAGAACGGCACGACCGTCAGACCGCATGCCGCGCGCGAAGTCATCTTGTGCGGCGGCGTCATCAACTCGCCGCAGCTTTTGATGCTGTCGGGCATCGGCGACCCCGCCGAGCTCGCGCAACATGATATCGCGGTGAAAGTGGCTTTGCCCGGCGTCGGCAAAAATCTGCAAGACCACATTTCGGCGGCCATCGCCTACAAGCGCAAAACGCCAGGACCATTCCATCGCGCCATGCGTATCGATCGCATCGTGCCGGCGCTGGCGCGCGCTTATTACCATGGCGAGGGCATCGCGGCCGACCTGCCCGGCGGCATCATGGCCTTTCTCAAGAGCCGGCCGGAGGCACTGCTGCCCGACGTGCAGCTGATCTTCAATGCCGCGCCGATGACCGCGCATCCTTATCTGTGGCCGTTCCGGCGGCCTTATGCCGACGGTTATGCCTGCCGCGCCGTGGTGCTGCGTCCGGAAAGCCGCGGCCGCGTCGAACTCGTCTCGGCCGATCCGCGCAAGCCGGTGCGCATCCGGCAGAATTTTCTCGCCATCGACAACGACTGGACGACGCTGCGCGCGGGCTTGCGCATCGCCCGCGAGGTCTGCCGGCAGGCGCCGATGCAGCCGTTCATGGATCGCGAGATCGCCCCGGGCGAGGCCGCCACGGATGATGCCGGCCTTGACGCCCATATCCGAGCCAACTCCATCACTGTTCACCATCCGCTCGGCACCTGCAAAATGGGACTCGCCTCCGATCCGCTTGCCGTGGTCGATCCCGAGCTGAAAGTGCTCGGCGTCGATGGGCTGCGGGTGGTCGACGGTTCGGTGATGCCGGATCTGGTCGGCGCCAATATCAATGCCCCGATCATCATGATCGCGGAAAAGGCCGCCGATCTGATCCGCGACCGGCCGCCGCTCGAACCCGTCCGAATCACGGGAGCCGCGGAATTGTCGCGGCAGTGACCGGCTGACGCCCGCGACGCGGCGCATTGGAGCCGCAAAGTGCACCAACAAAAGCCCGATAATCCGGGCTGTCCCATAACCCCTGGAACAGGCTTCACAATCCTGTCACGCCCCCCTATAAACTAGTGGCCATCGCCGCACTGCGGCATTGGATCGAGGTGGGAGCGTCAGCTTGAACGCTCATGTATCGCCCTCTGGCTGGCCCGCGCTGGTTCTGAACGCGGACTTTCGGCCGCTGAGTTATTACCCACTGTCGCTGTGGTCCTGGCAGGACGCCATCAAGGCCGTCTTTCTGGAACGGGTAAACATCGTCGCCAATTACGATCGCGCCGTGCACTCGCCGAGTTTCGAGATGAAGCTGCCGAGCGTAGTGTCGCTGAAGACCTATGTGAAGCCCTCGACCCATCCGGCCTTCACCCGATTCAACGTCTTCCTGCGCGACCGTTTCGTCTGCCAATATTGCGGCGCCCGCGACGACCTCACTTTCGATCATCTGTTGCCGCGCTCGCGCGGCGGCCACACCACGTGGGACAATGTCGTCGCC
This sequence comes from Xanthobacteraceae bacterium, assembly GCA_035509535.1. Taxonomy (GTDB): domain Bacteria; phylum Pseudomonadota; class Alphaproteobacteria; order Rhizobiales; family Xanthobacteraceae; genus BOG-931. The sequence goes on from DATJLN010000069.1 coordinate 141,680, forward strand.
GCCTGCTCGCCATGCAATTTGCGCAAGGGCAATCTGACGCCCGAAGAGTGCAAGATGTGGCCGTCGCAGCGGCCGTTCCAGCCGTCGGTGCAGCATCTGCACCGCAACGGCCGGCTGTTCCCGCCGAACTACCTGCACGACAGCTGGCTCGACTATCTGTATTGGGACACCGAACTCGATCCGTGAGCGGACCGCCGGTGTCGTCGCCATGCCCGCGGCGCTTCGCGTGAGCGTGTCATCACACGCTACGGCAAGCGTGCCGTCTCCCTGACGACAACGAGGCCGTCGGCCGCAACGACGCCCCGGCCGCGCGGCAGGACGAACAGCGGATTGATCTCGGCCTCCGCGAACTCCTCGCCGGCCGCGCAGATCATGGCCGAGAAAGCGCTGATCGCGTCAATCAACGCGTCGATGTCCGCCGGCGCGCGGCCGCGGAAGCCGTACAACAGCGGCTTGGATTTCAGCTCTTCGATCATCTCCTGCGCATCACGGCGCGATACCGGCGCAAGCCGCAGCGCCGTATCGCGGTAGAGCTCCGCCATGACGCCGCCGGCTCCGAGCAGCACCATGTCGCCGAGCTGCGGATCGCGGTGGAAGCCGAGGATCATTTCGATCCCGTCTGAAATCTGCTCCTGCACCAGGAAGCCTTCGGGCCGGTGCAGCGTCGCTGCAAGAAGACGATCAGCCATCTTCGCGCAGGTGACCGCCACGTCCGCGGGCGCAACACCGACGGCGACACCGCCGATCTCGGATTTGTGCAGCACCTGCCGCGACAGAATCTTGACGACCACGTTGCCGGAGAACTCCTTCGCGGCTTTCTCCGCCGCGTCGGCTGTTGCCGCCGCCGCTTCCCGCACCACGGGAATGCCGAAGCGCGCGAACAATTGCTTGCTCTCGGCCTCATTGAGCGGACCGGGTCTCAGCGGCGCGGACATGTTTTGTTTGATCGCTGCGGCCGCGGATTGCCTCGCCAATGCGGCGGCCGGCGCCGTCTCGCCGGACATCAGGTGCATTGCGCGCATCGCGGCGAGCGCCGCTGCGCAGCTTTCCGGTGCGGCAAACGTCGGCACTCCGGAAAGGTTGAGCTGGCGGATCAAATCCGGCGCATACGGGCTGACGAAGCCGACGATGGGCTTGTCGCTTGCGGCGCTGTATTCGCGCAGCGGCACTCCGGCCGTGTCCGGTTCGCGCAATGCCGACGAGCCGAGCACCACCACGACCGCGTCATAGGCCGCACTGCCGCCGACCGCGTCTAGAACAGTCCGGAAAGTTTCCGATCTCACGCCGGCGAGCGTGACGTCGATCGGATTACGGTCAAGCGTTGCGCCTTCGATCGCGAGCGCGGTGAGCTTCGCTGCCGTCGCGCCATCCGGCGGCGGCGTTGCAAAACCGGCCATGCCCGCGGCATCCGCCAATAGGCTCCCTGAACCGCCGGTCGAGGTGATGATGGCAACGCGCTTGCCTTTCAACACGCGGCCGGAATTCAGGGCCAGCGGCACATCGAGCAAATCGGAATAGCGTTCGGCGCGGATGACGCCGAACTGCCGGAACATCGCGTCATAGGCGGCATCGGATCCGGCAAGCGCGCCGGTATGCGCGGCGGCCGAGCGCGCGCCCTCCTCCGAACGCCCGACCTTGAACGCGACCACCGGTTTTCCCGCGGCGCGCGCCCGCGTGACGGCGGCCTGGAATTCTTTCGGCTTGCGCAGGCCTTCGAGATAAAGCGCAATCACTTTGGTCGCCGTATCGGCGGCGAGATGATCGATGAAGTCGGCAACTTCAAGATCGCATTCGTTCCCGGTCGCGATCAGCTTGGAGAAACCGACGCCGAGCGCCTGCGCCCGCGACAACAGCGAGCCGAGAATGCCGCCGCTCTGCGAGATCAGCGCGACCGTGCCCGGCACGATATCGTCCGTCACCAGCGCGTTGCTGGCCGACAGCACGATCCGATCGCTGACATTGACAAGGCCGATCGTGTTCGGCCCGAGCAGCCGCATCGTGCCGGCTGCTTGTTTGAGCTCCTCCTGGCGACGCTGGCCTTCCGGACCAGTTTCGCCGAAACCGCTCGCAAGAATAATGGCGGCACCGGTCCCGGCGGCCGCGAGCTGCCGCACCGCATCGGTCACTTTCGTCGCGCCGAGCAGCACGATGGCGACATCCGGCGCCTGCGGCAACGCGCCGATGTCGGGATAGCAGCGATGGGCGCCGATCGTTTCCACGCGCGGATTGACCGGATAAACGGCACCGTCAAAACCGTACTTTGTCAGATAAGCGAGCGGCCGTCCGGTCAGCTTGGCGGTATCGGACGAAGCGCCGATAATGGCGACGCTGCGCGGCCTGAGCAGCTTGGCGAGAGCCTCCATCAGCGCGCGGTCTTGTCGAGGAAAGCGGTGACCGCGTCCTGATGTTCTGCCGTCGTGTAGCAGACCGCCTGGGCTTGCCGTCCCAACGCGAAGACCTGCTCTTCCGGTGTTTCGAACGTGCGATCGAGGATCGCCTTCGACAGCGCGATCGACGCGCTGGAGCCTTGGCTGAGCTCGCGCGCCCAGGCGGCGGCCTCGCTGACCAGCGCTGCGGCTGCGGCGGAACGATCGGCGAGCCCGATGGCGAGCGCCTCCTTGGCGTCGACAGTGCGGCCGGTGAAGATCAGTTCCTTGGCACGCGGCAGGCCGATGCGGCGCGGCAGGAAATACATGCCGCCGCCGTCGGAGACCAATCCGCGCTTGACGAAGCTCATGGTGAAGGCCGCGTGCTCCGAAACCATGATGAAGTCGCAGGCGAGCGCCATGTCGCAGCCGAGGCCGGCCGCAGCGCCATTGACGGCGGCGATGACCGGCTTGGCTATGCCGTGCAGCAAGGCGACGGATTTGTGGGTTTGCCCCTGCCGCCGCCAGCCGTTGAAGGCCACGCGCCCTGCAGGCGCCTTCAGCCGCTCCTTCATGCCGGAAATATCTCCTCCGGAGCAGAACGACTTGCCTTTGCCGGTCAGGACCATCGCGCGCACGGCTTCATCGCCGGCAATGCGCTCAAGCACCGCGACCAGTTCATTGCGCAGCGCGTCGTTGACGGCGTTGCGCACCTCCGGGCGGTTGAGGGTGACGATTGCGATCCCGTCCTCGATCGCCAGTTCGACGAGCGTAGTCATGGCGAGATATCCTCTGTGTTCATTCGATCTTGATGTCGGCGTCCTTGATCACTTTGCGCCAGCGCGTCTCTTCGTCCCGGAAGTAGCGCTCGAGCTGATCCGGCGCGCCGCCGACCATGATCAGGCCCTCGCTGGTTTTCAGCTTGTCGAAGGCCGGCGAATGCAGCGACTTGTCGATCGCCGCATTGAGCAAGGCGATTACGGCGGGGTCGGTCTTCGCCGGCGCGAACACGCCATACCAGCTCTCGGCGGCGTAGCCCGGCACGCCGGCCTCCGCAACGGTCGGCAGGTCGGGGAAAGCCGGGGTCCGCGCCGCCGAGGTCACGGCGAGCGCCTTCAGCTTGCCCGCCACGATCAGCGGCGTGGCGCTGGCGACGGTCGTGAACATCACCTGGATATTGCCGCCGAGCAGATCGGTGATCGCCGGCGCCGCGCCTTTATAGTGGACCGGCGTAAGCGGCACATGCGCGAGGCTGGTAAACAGCGCGCCGGCGAGATGCGCGGATGTGCCTGGGCCGAACGTGCCATAGTTGAGACCGCCCGGCTTGGCCTTGGCGGCGGCGATCAAATCGGCGATCGAGCCGATGCCTGAGCTCGGATTGACGACAACGACGTTGAACGAGCGCGCGACCAGCGCTACCGGCGCGAAATCCTTGTCGGGATCGTAAGGCAGCGTGGCGCGCAGGCTCGGATTCACCGCGTTGGCGAAAGTGGCCATCAGCAGCGTGTGTCCGTCCGGATCGGCTTTGGCCGCGTATTCCGTGCCGACAATGGTTCCGGCACCGGGCTTGTTCTCAACGATGACACTGCCGCCGAGCTCTTTCGCCATCTCCTGCGCCAGCGTGCGCGAAATGACATCGGTGCCGCCGCCCGGCTCGAAAGGCACGATAATCCTCGTCACTTGCGCGGCAAAGTCGGCAGCCACTGTCAGGCTGGGCAGTACGATGCAGCTGAAAGCCGCCAAAAGCACATAGGCGACGCGTGAACGGACGACGGCAATGAACATGCGAGCCTCCAGTTTCCACCCTTTTTGGTCGTTGTTGAGAGGTCTTGCGCCATGAATTGGCGCGCCCTGCCCCTTAGCACGGCCGCGATGGTGCTGAGCTTCGTGCCGGCGCCTCAATTCCACCTGGTGGAATTGGTTCGCCGCCGTTATTCTGCGGCCATGACAAGCCCCGGCCGCGCTCCGCTGAACCGCTCGCTGACACGCGGCATCGCCATCTTGCGCGCCTTCCGGCCTGGCACCGAATTGCTCGGCAATGGCGAACTCGCCGAGCGCACCGGCCTGCCCCGTGCCAGCATCAGCCGGCTCACCCAGACGCTGACCGGCGCGGGCTACCTCGAATATGACGCCCGCGAGCGCGCCTACCGGCTTGGCGCTCCAGTGCTGACGCTCGGCCATGCGATGCGGTCGGGCTCCTCGATATTGCGGATAGCGGCGCCGATGATGACCGCGCTCGCGCGCCGCCTGCACATCAATGTCGGACTCGCGGTCAGGGATGGCGACGACATGGTCTATCTGGAATCAGTGCGCTGCGACGCGAGGGGCGCGCAGCGCTCGGTGGTCTATGGCCAGCGCGTCCCGATCGAATTGACCGCACTCGGCCGCGCGTGGCTCGCGGCAGCGCCGGAGCCCGAGCGCAAAGCGCTGATGGCACGGTGGCGGGTCAGGCGGCGCAAGCACTGGCGCCTGTTGCGGCGCGAGATCACCGCCGCGATTGAGCGTGTCAAACGCGACGGCTATTGCATGGCGTCATGGCAACCGCAGGTGATCGCTCTGGCTGCGCCGCTGGTCATGGCGCCCCGGCCGGTTCATGTCGTGAATGTAAGCGTGACGACAAAAGCCTCATTGGCATCGGTTGTGCACAGCCTGGAGCAGCCGCTTCGCACGCTCGCCGCAGAAATTCAGCGCGCGATCGGAGAAAGCGAATCGCAAATGCGCTTCGGATCCTGACACCCACGCCACGGCGCGCATGAAAAAGCCGCCTGCGAGGGTAACCTTGCTGTTCTCCTCGCTCACGATCATCGTCGCCGACAACGAGGTGCGATGGTATTTCGGTCCAGACGCGAGACCCGAAGCGAAACCCAAAAGCAACAAACGCGATTCAGGGTTGTCTCCGCCGGCGCATCGGCCTACATGCGCAAGGCGGAGATGGTACGATGGGTTCGATGGTTCTTCTCGATCTGATGGGCGGCGTCGCGCTCTTGCTCTGGGGCCTGCATATGGTGCTCAGCGGCGTGCTGCGCGCCTTCGGTCCCGACCTGCGCCGCTATCTGAGCAAGGCGCTGCATAATCGCTTCAGCGCCTTTGCCGCCGGTCTCGGCCTGACCGCGCTGCTGCAGTCGAGCACCGCGACCGGACTGATGACCGCCTCGCTTTGCGCCGAGGGCGTGGTGCGTCTCGTGCCGGCGCTCGCCATCATGCTCGGCGCCAATGTCGGCACGACGCTGATCGTGCAACTGCTGTCGTTCAACATCTCGTCGGTCGCGCCGGTCCTGTTCGTGATCGGTCTCGTCACCTTTCGCGTCGGCGGCTCGTCGCTGACCAAGGCGCTCGGCCGCATTGCCATCGGGCTCGGCCTGACGCTGCTGGCCCTCCACATCCTGCTCGACACCCTGGCGCCGGCGGAAGAGGCGCCGGCCGTGCATGCGCTCCTCGCCTCGATCACCAATGATCCGGTGCTGTGCGTGCTGATCGCCGCGGCGCTGACCTGGGCGGCGCATTCGAGCGTCGCCGTCGTGCTCCTGATCATGTCGCTGGCGCTGTCGCATTTCGTGACCGCCGACGCCGCCCTTGCACTGGTGCTCGGCGCCAATCTGGGCAGCGCCGTCAATCCGCTGATCGAAAGCGGCACACGCGGCGACCCGGCGAGCCGCCGGCTTCCCGTCGGCAATATGCTCAACCGGCTGGTCGGCGTGCTGGTCGCATTGCCGTTCCTGCATCCGATCGCGCGCGAGCTTTCCGCCTGGCAGCCCGACGCCGCCAAGATGACCGCCGAATTTCACATGCTGTTCAATATAACGCTGGCCGTGATCTTCATCGGCCCGCTCGACGCGGTGGCCGCGCTCTTGAGCCATCTCCTGCCCGAGAAGAAACGGCCGGACGATGCGTCGGCACCGCGCTATCTCGACGAAGCGGTGCTCGACAATCCGCCTCTGGCGCTGGCCAATGCCGCGCGCGAGACGCTGCGCATGGGGGACACTGTCGAAGCCATGCTGCGCGAGGTCATGTCCGCGCTGATCAACAACGACCGCAAGCTCATCGGCGACGTGTCGCGGATGGACAACATCGTCGATCGCCTTGACGACGCCATCAAGCTTCACGTCACCAAGCTGACGCGCGACAGCCTGGACGAACGCGAAGGCCGGCGCGCCATGGAGATCGTGTCGTTCACGATCAATCTCGAGCATATCGGCGACATCATCGACAAGAATCTGTGCGAGATCGCGGCCAAGAAGATCAAACGGCGCCTGCAGTTCTCGCCGGAAGGCGCAGCCGAACTGGCGGCATTCCACAAGCGGATCATCGAATGCCTGCAGGCCGCGTTCGGTATCTTCATGACCGGCGACGTCGAGGCGGCGCGCAAAATGCTGCGCGAAAAGTCCGACATGCGCCGCGCCGAACTCGAAGCAGCCGAGCGGCATCTCGAGCGGCTGCGCGAAGGCCGCCCGGAAACCGTCGAGACGACGTCGCTGCATCTGGACGTGCTGAGCGACCTCAAGCGCATCCACTCGCACATTTGCTCCGTCGCCTATCCGGTGCTGGAAGCCGCCGGCGAACTGTCAGCATTCCAGCGCGCCTATGACAACGATGGCAAGAGCGAGACGACGGACGCGCTGAGCTATCAACCCAAGCTGCCGTAAATCGCGGGGATTCTTACGCCGCCGTGTGCGCCGCGCTGTCGGGCGCGCCATTCGCCTTGGCGCTGCTGTCCGCCGCGTGGCTTTGAAGTTGAAACTGCGGCGGCGTGCGGCCGAGCGGAATGCGCGGCGCGTCGAGCACAGCATCCTCGCGCCGCGACGAGCCTTCGAAGCGGGCATTCTCCTCGATCGACAGCGAGCGATGAAAAATGTCGCCCTCGACGGAGGCGCTGCTGTTGAGCTTCACGCGGTTGGCATGGATGGTGCCCTTGACGCGGCCGCCGACGCTCAAATCGTCGGCGACAATGTCGCCCTCGACGTCGGCGCCCTCGGCGACCAGCACCGTCGAAGCCCGCAGCTCGCCCTCGATGCGGCCGAATATCTCGACGGTTCCTTCGCCGGAAACCTTGCCCACGATGGTCATGCCGGCGGCGATGGAGGAGATCTCGTCAGACGCCGCCGCCGCACTGTGCACCGACAACGGCGCCGACGGCGGCATCACGGCCGGACGCTGCGGTTGCGGGATCGGTGTCACGACACGATCGCCTTCAGGTAAGCCGTCTTTGGTTTTGCCGAACATATGTCCTACTCCTTTGTCCTCTGTTGTTGGCAAGCGGGGTCGTCAGGTCGCGTAATAGACGCGGTGAAAGCGATGGCGGAGACCGCTCAAGACCTCGCGCCCCGACAATTTGGCCGCGGCGGCGAGTTCGTCGACGCCGACTTGCGCGCCGAGCAGCGTCACCAATTCGCCGTAGCGCGCGGCGGCCGGATCCGGCAGATCGGTGACATCGACCGGTACCAGGTCCATCGACGGACGCCCGATGACCGGACAGCGGCGGCCGCCGACAATGGCGGCGAGCTTGCTGTCGACAGGATTCACCGGCCGCGGATAGCCGTCGGCATAGCCGGCCGAGACCAAAGCCAGACGCGTGCGCCGCTTCGCGGTCCAGCCGAAGCAATCGGCAATGCTCTCGCCCTGATTCACATGGCGTACCTGAACGATGCGTGCGCTCAGCTCGAGCACCGGCAACATCGGATTGGGCTGACCGGGCGTCGGGTTGACGCCGTAAAGTGCGGATCCCGCGCGCACCACGTCAAAATGAATTTTGGAACCGAAGAAGATGCCGGATGAACCGGCGAGCGACGCGGGCACGCCGTCGTAAAGGCGGCGCAGATCGCGAAACCTGCCGATCTGGCGATCCGTCAGCGCGCGGTCGGGCTTTTCCGGATGGTCGAGCCGGCTGATGACGAGGCTGATGCCGTGGTCGAGCCTCTGCACCCGCTGAGCGAAAGCCGCCGCCTCTTCCATTGACAGGCCGAGCTTGGTCTCGCCGGTATCGACGTTGAGCGCGCAGCCGCCGCCCCATGGCTGCGCAGCGACGAAAACATCCCACTCCGCCATCTCTATGGAACTGTTGATGACGGGGCACGCATTGATCTCGGCAAAGGCCGGGCCCAAACCGGAATAGAAGCCGTTGAGGACGTAGATGGTGGCATTCGGCGCAACCCCGCGCACGCGCCGCGCTTCGGGAAGATTGGATACGAAAAAAGTCCTGCAGCCGGATTTGGCGAGCGTACCGGCGACGGGCTCCAGGCCGCAACCATAGGCATCGCCCTTCACTACGGCGGCACATTCGGCATCGGCGCGCTTGCTTAAGCTTTCCCAATTGGCGACGAGCGCGGTCAGATTGATTTTCAGGATGCCGCAGGCTTCGGCTTCATCAGGGCCTTCGCGGCTGACATAAGCGGCCAAGCCCTTGTTATTGACGACCAGCCGACCGCCTTTGTTGACGATCTTGCCGTCGACCGAGCCTTCGACGACGACGTTGGCCCCGTGCTCGATGGTAAGGCTGCCGAGGAGATTGCCGCGCACATGGAGCGTGCAATTCCGTTGCACGATCGTGTCATTGACGATCGAACCGTGGATATCGGACGGACTGCTGATCAGCAGCGGACCATCCTCGGCCTTCTGTGCTGCTAGCATTGCCGCAATCACTGCGATGGGCTGGGATGCCCCGTCAACCCAGTCAGTATCACCGTACTTTTATCGCGGTGACACTGCAATGACGAACATTGGCGTTATGCACGCCTTGTCGCGGCACTCTTTGCGAGCATTAATTTGATGAAGCCCACCTCCGGGTAGTTTGATCCGAAGTGGAAACCAATTGTCCGAAAATTTCACGAAAGTGCATTGTCAAACAAAGCGTAGAGTAGGATTCGCGCTTTGGCGAAAACCACCCCGCTCTACGCCGCCGCCACCTTGTGCACGCCCGAGAAATTCGGCGCCACCTCGGTCATGAAGCGCGACATCTCGTCTTTGACCTGCTCGTGCGGCTTCATGCCGACATTGAAATAGAGAATCACCTCGTCGTAGCCGGCCGCTTCGACTTTTTTCAGGACGTCGGTGATTTGCGCGGATGAGCCAAGTAGGACCGAGTTCTCAGTCAGGTCTTGGGGTTGCACTTTCTGTAACCGCGCCACCATGTCGATGAAATAGCGGTAGCTCGGCGGCGCGGTCTTCGGATCACCGGGCAGCGCCGGGATCACGCATTCCCTGTAGTAGCGGATCTGCCGGGCGCGCTGCGCGTCCTCCTGCGCCTTATCGTCCGCGAAATGGATGAAATAGCTGCACATCATCCGGCCGGGCTTGATGCCGTGTTTGGCGCAGGTCTCCCTATAGAGGTCGGCGACCTGTTTGAGCCCGCCATAGCTCATGGCGGCGGCGAACGGCGCCACGATCAGGCCGCAGTTGAGCCGCGCCGCAAGCTCGATCGAGGGCTTGGAGAACGAGCCGACATAGGTCGGCAGCGGGCGCTGCACGGGCTTCGGCGTGATGCGCACGTCATCGAACGAATAGTACTTGCCGTGATGCGAGATGCGATCGTCCGCCGCCCAGAGCCGCCGAACCAGTTCCAGACCCTCCTCGAAGAGGCCCTGATTGTCATCGAACGAGACGCGGAACGGCTCATATTCGCGCCTGTCATAGCCGCGGCCGCAGGCGAAATCGACACGGCCGTTCGACAGCAGATCGAGCGTCGCCCATTGCTCGGCGACGCGGATCGGATGATGCAGCGGCAGCACAGTGACGGCGGGCGCCAGCCGGATGCGCTTGGTCTGCGCGGCCACATAGGTCAGCACCATGTCCGGGCAGGACAGGACGCCAAGCGAATTGAAATGATGCTCGCCGATCCAGGCCGAATGCATGCCGAGCTTTTCGGCGAGCAGCGCCTCGGCGGTGATGTCGGCGACGAACCGGTTGGAAGTTCGGGTGTTGTTTTCGTAGTGATTGTCGCTCAGCGTGAAGTAGCCGAAGTCCATGTGATCTCCTCCCGCGTCGATTGCCGATTTTCGTCTGTTTTGGCTCGGCGCGATCTTACGTCGTCACGCCCGCCATGCATAATGATTGAATATGCAACAGTTGTAAATGCAATAATTAGGTCAGCAAGGCTGCCTGATCTGGAACCACCCCCAAGCCTTTGACCGCGGGGGGCGATTCCGTTAGATGGGCCGCATGCCAATGCGGGACTGACAGTGACGCGCGCCACCAAGCTCGATCTCGGCGATTATCTGCCTTATCTCGCCAACCGCGTCGGCAGCATCATCGCCGAGCAGTTCGGCGCCCAAGCGCTGGCAGAGCACGGTCTTTCCATCGCGATGTGGCGGGTGATGGCGGTTCTCGCCGCCAATGGCAGCCAGCGCCAGACCGATCTCGCCGAACTGACCAGCATCGATTCTTCCACTCTCTCGCGGATGGTGACGCGGCTGGTGCGCATGCGGCTGGTCACGCGCGCCCGCTCGACCAAGAACAACCGCGAGGTTGCCGTCGAATTGTCGCCGAAGGGCAAGACGCTGGTCGCCGAACTGATCCCGATCGCGCGCGACTACGAAACCATCGCCATTGCCGGCCTGTCGCGCGAAGAGCTTGATGTGCTCAAAAGCTGTCTGCGCCGGATCTATGCCAATATGAAAGGCCGAACGGCCCCGTCCCGTACCTGAGAATCGGCGGGACCGCAGCGCCGCGGTGGGCGGATGCCCCATCTCGCCGGCTCCCCTGCGCCGCCATGCCACTTTCCTTCGTGCGGGCCCTGACTTACCCTCTTCCGCAACGAGGGCGCCGCAAGCGCGCCGCGAACGCATGTCCGGAGCCGATTCTCCGCGAAGGACCTGCGCAAAACGAAAATGCCCGGGAGGGAACTATGGCGGCCGCGGCCGAAGTTCAGGTTTCGCAATTTCTCAACGAGCACGGCGTCGGCTCGTTTCAGATCAAGCTGATCGTTTGGTCGATCCTGATCGCGATGATCGACGGCTACGACATCGGCGCCATCGCCTTTGCCGCGCCGCGTCTGATCGCCGATTGGCACGTGGCGCCCAAGGAGCTTGGGCTGGTGCTCAGCGCCAGCAATATCGGCGTGCTGTTCGGCTCGCAGATTTTCGGCTGGGTCGGCGATCGCTACGGCCGCAAGACTGCGCTGATCCTGTGCAATCTGTTGTTCGGGATTTTCACCTTCATCGCCGCCTATTCGACCAATCTCACCGAGATGACCTGGCTGCGCCTGATCGCGGGGCTCGGCATCGGCGGCGTCATTCCCAATGTGGTTGCAATCAATGCCGAATCCGCGCCGCGGAATTTGCGTGCGACGCTCGCCATCATTGCCGCCGGCACGGTGCCGATCGGCGGCGCGGTCGCGGGCTTTGTCAGCGCCGCCCTGGTGCCGAGCCACGGCTGGCAGATCCTGTTCTATATCGGCGGCATCGTGCCGGTGATCATTGCGCTCGCCGCGATCATGGGCCTGCCGGAATCGATCAAATACATGGCGCTCAATGAGAAGCAGCGCGGCAAGATGGAAGCGCTGCTCGCCCAGATCCGGCCCGGCTACACGGTGCCGCCGAATGCGCGCTTCGTCGTCGAGGATGAACAGCAATCGCCGAGCACCAACCCTATCCATCTGTTCGGCAACGGGCTCGCTTTGATCACGCCGCTGACCTGGCTGATGTTCGCACTGAACCTGATGGGCTATTTCTTCCTGATCAGCTGGACGCCGACCTTGATGACGGCAGCCCATGCGACGCCGCAGGTCGCGGCTTTATCGGGCGCCGCGCTCCAGGTCGGCGGCACCGTCGGCGCGCTGGTTCTGTGCTGGTGGCTGCAACGGCACCGTTTCCTCGCCATCGCCATCCTGTTCCTGATCGCGGTGCCGATCGTCGCCTCGATCGGCTATGCCGGGCTCACCTCGACGACGGCGCTGTTGACGGCGACCTTCTTTGCCGGCGCGATCGTGCTCGGCATCCAGTCCGGTATCAATGTCGTCGGCGCCCTGATCTATCCGACCTCGCTGCGCGCCAACGGTTCGGGCTGGCAGCTCGGCATCGGCCGCATCGGCGCCATTATCGGCCCGTTTGTCGGCGCGCAATTCGCAACGCTCCCGGTCGATCAGCTCTACACCTGGTCGGCCCTTCCCTTCGCCGTCGGCGCGGTGGTGACGTTCATTATCTATCTGCTCAATGCCGCACGCCTGCGCGCCCGGCCGGAATTGGTGAAGGCGCAATAACGCGCGTCATGATTCAAAACGGCTCGTAACCGCGCAGCGCCGGGATCACCTTCTCGCCGAACAGGCGGATCGAACGCAGCAGCGCATCCTCGGGCAGGTCGGCGAAATTGAATTCGCCGAGAAAGACATTGAACAGTCCGGCTTCCGCCGCGGCGCGGAGCTTCGCGGCGACTGTCTGTGGCGAGCCGATGAAGACCAGATCGTTCTCGAGCAGATAATCGGCATCGAACAGGTGCTGCATGATTTCCGAGGCGCCGGGCTCGCCGCGGCCGACGAACATTTTGGCGTGTTCGCGCGCCCGCTGTTCGAAGGTCTCGCCGAGCTTAGGCGGCGCCAGAAACCCCTCATAGGCGCGGCTCGCGCGAAACAGCGCCGTCTCGACCGCCTTGTCGTCGGTCTCGTCGACATAGACGACCGTGCAATAGGCGATGTCAGGCTTCTTCGCGTGCCCGGCGGCTTTCCAGTCGGCGAGGAATTTGCGGTAGCGCGGCGCCGCATCGGCGCGCGGATAGACCAGGAAATATCCCGGATTGATGCGGTGCGCCGCGCAGAATTCGAGCGTCTGCGGATCGCGGCTCATCATCCACAAGGGCGGATGCGGGCGCTGCACCGGCGGCACCGCAATCAGCGCATTGTCGGTATGAAAGTCATGGCCGTGAAACGAGAACGGCTGCGTCTCGCCGAAGGCCGCGCGCAGATAGTCGACGAATTCCAGCGTCGGCGATTTGCGCTGTCCATAGTCCAGGCCGAACGGTCGGAAGTAATCCGGATTGATGCCGGGCACGAGGCCCAGCTCCATCCTTCCGCCCAGCATCTGGTCGACGATCGCGATCTCTTCGGCAAGCCGCAGCGGATGATAGAGCGGCACGATATAGCCCATGGGCCCGATGCGCAGATTCTTGGTGCGCGCTCCGGCCCCCACCGCATAGAGGCTCGGCGACGACATCCAGCTCTCGTCGGGACGGAAATGATGCTCGACGCAGAAGGAATGGTCGAAGCCGAGTTCATCGCACAATTGCAGTTCACGCCAGAGCTGCTCGTAGCGCTGATGCGGCGTCATTCCGGGCTTGGCCCAGATGTGGGAAAAATGGGCGAATTTCATGGACGCCCCGGCCGCGTTGCGCAAATCATGGGTTCCCCCGGCATATTGATCCCAAGTCAATCAGCACCGGCATATCACAAAGTAGACAACTCTCCTGCGCCGAAGGAGGGCCGCGATGAGCGAATGCGCCGCGGCCGTGGCGAGCCGCTTCGCGTCTCCACCCTGGCCTATGCCGCGGCGGTGGTCGCGACCGTGCTGATCGGACAACACATGGCGTTGAAACGGCGATAAGCGCGCAGCGCGCTTGGCCGTGAACCGCCGCTCAGTCTTCGAGATTTTTGCCCTTGGTCTCCGGCGTGCACAGAATGGCGATGATCGCGCCCACCGCGTAGAGCATCACAAAGCCGCCGATATACGGATAGGCGCCTTTGACGCCGTAGGCGCTGAGGATCTGTCCGGCGACGATGGGAATCAGGCCACCGCCGTAAACCTGTGCGATCTGATAACCGGCGCTTGCGCCCGAGGCGCGATATCGCGTCGGAAAATTCTCGGTATAGAAAGTCGGAATGGCCCCATAACCGAAGCCGAAGACGAAACCGAAACCGATGATATCCGCGACCGCCGCCAGCACCACGTCGCCGGTATTAACCAGATAGAAATACGGGATGGCAAATATCAGAAAGACGATCGCCGCAATCAGCAGGATCGCGCGGCGGCTGATGTAATCGGCCAGCAGCGAGCCGATCAGCATGAATACCAGCATGAAGCCCGCGGCGATGAGCCCGATCACCTCCGGCGTGTTCCCGGTGAAGCCGGCCGCCTTCATGTAGCTCGTGCCGAAGACGAAGTAGAGGAAGAACGCGCCGCCGAACATGGCGTTGACCAGCGACGTCCGCAGAATGGTCAGCGGCATTTCGCGCCAGACCTGGCTGGACGGATATTTCAGAATGGCGATCTGCTGCTTGTGCTGCTCGAACACGAAGCTGTCCATGGTGCGCATGCGGATGACGAGCCCGACGATCGCCACCAAGAAGCCGATGATGAAGAAGATGCGCCATCCCCAGGTGTTGAAGTCGTCCGCGCTCATCAGCGACTTCACCAGGATGACGGAGCCGAAGCCGAGCAGAAGCCCGATGGGTATAGCGAAGCCCACCCAGGCGCCCCAGAAGGCGCGGAATTTCGAGCGCGCCGCTTGTTCGACGACCCAGGTGGAGGCGGTGCCGAATTCGGCGCCGAAGCTGATGCCTTGCAGCAGGCGGAAAATGATCAGCAGCACCGGCGCAACGGCGCCGATCCTGTCGTAGGTCGGGGTCAATCCGATCGCCAGCGTGGCAAGGCCCATCAGCACCAGCGCATAGACCATCGCGTCGCGCCGGCCCTGCCGGTCGGCGATGTGACCGAAGATGAAAGCGCCGACCGGTCTGATGATGATGCCGAGACCGTAGACCGTGATGGCCGCCGCCACCGCCGCGAGGCCTTTTTCCTTAAAGAAAACGCCGCCCCAGACCGTCGCCGCGATCACGCCGGTGACGAGGAAATCGTATTGCTCGATCACCGAGCCGATGATGCTGGCGAGCGCGACTTTGTAAATTTGTCCAGTGGTCGGTGCTGCAACGGCGTCGCTCATCTTCCCCTCACTTCGTACGCCGGCCCGTTCGCCAGGCCACGATGGGCAGCGCTTGCTGCTCGGCCGTTGTCTCCGGAGCCGGCCTGTCAGCCCCAGCGGCGAAGGCCGCCCTCGCCTTGCCGAGCTGTAGCTCGTGTCCATTGCCTGCCTTCGCGAGCGAAGGCTGGTGCCCGTGGAGGGGCCAGTGCAATCTAGCACTTTCATGCACTTAGCACGTCCCGCTCTGCGTGGCACTCCCATTGTATTCCGATGCGTATTTTTGAGATTGTCCCACCGCATCTTGGCCGCACATCTCCTACTCGTCCTGCCTAAGTTTCGGACGTCGATGGATGAAGATATTTGAGCGCCACGTTATGTACTTACGTGCGCTGAAACGGCAATCATGTCGAGTTCTTTGACAGTCGGTACACGTCCCAGGTCAATGCATTTCGTCAGCAAACGAATCAGGATATGGCGGGCTGAGTTGTATCCCTCCTCAAGCATTGCGGGCTTGCTTCCAGCCCCGTGAACGGCGCGGGAGCGCACGTCGTACGCGGCCTTGACTCTGTTGAAGCAGGCGAACTTCTCGTCACTGTCGCCATCATGGAGGATCGCGGCGTAGAGAGCTACGGCACCGCCCCGGGCATAATGACAGTGCCAATTTCAGCTCCTAATTCACCTCCGGCCCCCACACCTTCCATCACTTCGGTGGCCGTCACGCCGGCTCCAACAGCCTCGGCGGCAGCTTCAGCCGCTTCTGCTCCTCCTATACTTGCAAGACGATCGCCGACAGCCTCGCCAATCTTTGCTCCGACATAACCGCCGCCAGCCGCTAATGTACCATTTGCAAGGCCGTTAGCTCCCCCAACGACGGCTCCCGGCAAACCGTTGACTTGATAGCCTTCATATCCCTCGACAACGGTGCTTCCAACAATAGCAACCCCCATACCCAGCGCGGCCGCCTGCGCTAAATATTCAGCCGCGGTTGGAAATGCTAATTAATATCCGAAATAAACATCTGCAGTGGTCGCAGCAACCTGTACGCCCCAGTCCTCGGACGTAATTTCGGTAGGCTCTTTATTAGTGACCACTATCGTGGGTAACAGGATCCTATCCACCATCGGACGTACCCCCCGAGATTCTTTATCCTAGAGAAGACCTTCTCAGCGCCCCTTGCCGACAGAGCTTCCAAATCAAGAAATGCAATCCAAGCGCAACGAAGAGCCCGGTGTAGTAATAGATCAACGCAAGAACGTAAAAATAAACGGTTGGTAGATGCGCGAGAAAAAACTCAAATTCTGGATCATTCAGAATTTTATCTTGCGTACTGACGTACGTGATAAAGGCCGCAGACAATGAAAGCAGAGCGCAACCAAGAAGAATCACAACCTGTTGGTCACGCGCAAATCGAAAACTGTCGTCATATTGGCGCAAAAATAGAACTCCCAGGAACAACCACGTCCCCCAAACGCCAATAGATATCCACACTACCGCGTCCAACATGTGAAAGTAACCAATAGCTTCACGCTCAATCAAACCGGCCGACAGAAAATGAGAATAAAGGCTCCTGATGAATGGGAAGGATGAAACGAAATCGTCTCCATACCCTATCGCCTTCAGAGCCTCATCAACTTGACTATTAAGAATAGCCATCAATACAAGTGCGAAAAATGCGCCGATGAAAAGATATCGATAGGTGATCCTTTGCAGGTCCCTGGTAAGAAGCACGGTGAGCCTGGATGCGCCGGGCGTGCAGGGCAATTTGATTCGCGATGGGTTGCGATTGCTTACTTCAGGCATCGGCATCTTACCGGCAACTTCAATTCAGCGAACTGATTTCGGACTAGCAAATACAGCAGCGCGTGCGCCAATGTCAGCAGGCCGAGTTTATTCTTTCCCGCTGGGTTCGAGTCAGCTTGCATTGCTTCTTTCGACGCTAGCATATTGCGCCACTGGACGGGACACATTTAGAACAACGCTATATCGAACAGCTTCGCGACATCGTCGCGCAATCAGAACCATTGTACACCGTCTCCTTGGCGCAGCCGATGAGCAACAACCTGCCCCACGGGATCGCGCCTCGTGCCGACATCGCTTTCAGCAACCAGCGTGTCATCGTACACGCCAAGCGGACGGCCTTCGGCACATAACAGTTGTACAGATGACGCCCCGCAATCAATCTCGCATCACTTCCATCTTCGATCAAGCGGGAATACGCCACCGGTAAAGTTTTCCGCAACGGTTTCCGGCTGGCATGCGATTCATGAGCGTGCTTATACCAAGACCGTCACGCACTCGTCGCAAACGAGTTGAGCGAACCGTCCTCGATTTTGCGTGGATCGTTCATTCCGCTATCGCTCGTCAACGGCACGTTGATCATCATGGCGCAGAACAAGACGTGATTACTTGACGCGCAAAACTGGTTTCTTTTGAAACGAATTACTGCACTTTTCTGGATAACTGGATTGAGACACCAAACATGAGCGCCCAGTCGGTCCCCATCGATAGGCATTTAGATGTGGATTCGCTTGACGAGGCATAGCCGGCGATTTGTTCGCTCGGATTGCATCGCGCGGTGAATAGGAGAAACCATTTTCTCCCCGATGGGCGAATGGCTGATTGACCTTCGGCCGGTTTTCCTTCGTCGGTCGACGCTTGAGCAAATCGCCGACGCATTTTGGCAGCGCTATAGGAATTTTGGCGCGTTTCAAAGCGGCGCGGTTGAAACTGCAGCAGTTCCGCTCCTTGCGGCCCTATTACTTAGAGCTCTACAAGACCGTTGCGTG
The DNA here is from genome assembly GCA_035509535.1 of Xanthobacteraceae bacterium. Classification (GTDB taxonomy): domain Bacteria; phylum Pseudomonadota; class Alphaproteobacteria; order Rhizobiales; family Xanthobacteraceae; genus BOG-931. The sequence continues at coordinate 159,669 of DATJLN010000069.1, forward strand.
AACGGCTTCTTATTCGAAACCAACAACACCTGGCATTGAAAAATGAAACTAACCACAGGGACGAACAGATAAACGCTAACTCCCGAAAGCGCGTCAGACGCGGCATAAATCGCTTGCCGCGACCAGCTTATTCGAGTGCCCCCGATAGACCGACGCGACTAACGCATCACCGACTTATTGCTAATCACGCCGCGGCTGGTCTGTTCCGATCCATTGATCGCCACTTGTAGAAGGTCGCATCGCTAATGCCATACTTGCGGCACAGCTCGCCGGCCGACAATCCGGCGGCGTGCTCCTTCAGCACCTTGATGATCTGTTCTTCCGTAAATCTGCTCTTACGCATGTCCGTCTCCCTGAGGGAACGGACTCTACCCAAAAACGAGGGCATTTATGCGTCAAATATTTTTCGGAGTGTGCAGAATACAAACAGCTTGATCCACGAACAAAGCACGTTCGTCGCCTGATACTTGAGAACACGTTCGAAGAACCCATCGCGCCCGGCTCAGCTAAGCTCTTTCGCGATTTCCCGATCTTCAAAATGGGACCCGATGCCATCGAGGTTTTACGGGATCGGAAACTCGATTTTCCGGAAGCGGCCAATAGTCGAGTCAAAGCAATTCGAGGCGTGTTCAAGTGGGCAGCGAGGCGAAAGGACGCTGACGGTAAGTCTCTCGCGCCGCACAATCCGGCACGGGAAGTCTCATATCTCAAAAGCAACAACCCAACTGGCTATCACACTTGGACGGAAGATGAAGTTCGACGATTCGAGGCGCGATATCCGGTAGGCTCAAAAGCGCGTCTTGCACTCGCA